>JABDKW010000037.1 GCA_013002025.1 Gammaproteobacteria bacterium
GAATCAGGGTCAGGTCATTATGCGCGCTCGAGGCCCGATTGGTCACCACTGCAGTGCACAGGTTGTCGCTGCCCTTGTCGATACTGTTGTGTTGCACGGTTACGTCGACCAGCAATTCCGCTGCCAACGGTCGAGCGACGGTAAACGACTGCACTGCACTGCCCAGCGGCGTGTGGCTGAAGTCATCCAACACCTGCAGAGCAATCTGATAGTCGCCGGCTGGGGCATCCTGCAAGGGCAGATTAAAGACGGAATCCAACGCCCCACCTAAGCCCAGCTCCATCGCGGTTCGCTCGGCCTCGAAAATGATATTGCCACTCGGGTCAGTCGCGCTAATTTGCAGCAATGTCTCGGGTAGCGTTGTATTGACCGACAAATTGCTCAGGCGGCCAGTTAGCTCCACCACATCCCAGGCACCATAAACGCGGCGGTCGGTCACGATGCGTTGGCCCGCCAGCGGGGTGGCCGGGGCCAGAATCTCCACGGGCGAGATTAAGGTGTTAAGCAGCGCACCCGCGTCATCGCGCAACTCCGCGCGCACCTGCAGTTGACTCGGGAAAGTGGCCGCGGTATTCCACACATCGGCCAGGGCGAGACTCAGGCCTGCGCCCAGATTGCTCAATGGTTGCGAGGGCAAAGCTGCCAGCACATCGCCACCCGCAGCCGCTTCAATAAACAGGTCGAGCTGGCCTGAGACCACCGCTGACCCGATATTTTGCGCCAACGCCAGAATGTGCACATCCTCATTCGCGAAATAAGCGCGTTTATCGGTGCTCAATTCGGTCAACCGCAAATCGCTTACCGCGGTGACCTGTGGAATTTCAAGGTTGAGGCGCAGTGTTTCATCGGTAAATGAGTTGGCAAACTCCAACCAGGCCGCACTCGCCACAGGGCGGGTTTCATTGGCCTGCATGTCGAGCAAATCCAGATCAAACTGCACTTGTTGGCCCTGCCCCGTCACCCCGGTCAGCGACCAGCTGCGATGCGGCGTCTGCGAGTCTGGCGCAGGTACGCTGTTGTGCGGTACCACATTGGCCGGGAATTCAATATTCAGCTCCACATCCAGCGCGCCGAAGCGGTCTAAAAGGGTTGGCAGGTAGGTCATCACCATGCTGGTGGGCGCAAGGCGCAAGGAGGCATCCGATGTGACGGGTTTACCGCGAGCGGGCCACGAGCCGTCCGACAATTGCGTGTTCAATAGGTAATCCACCATTCTGCGCATTCGAGGGTCGTCATCGGAGGGGTTGGTCACATCCAGCGCTATTCCCGCAAACGCCGTCAGAATAGGGCCGACCCAGATATCATCTGCACCAAACCAAAGCGGCCATCCACCGTTCGCGGCCTGGCCGGCAAACAACCGGTCTGTATCGGAGTCAAGCAACTGGTCGGCTTGAACTAATCGAGTGGCGTCGGCAATACTGGGCAACAATTCGTACAAACCCAAAATTCGCCCGGCAACCGCCGTTGTAACTTCTGAGTCTTGCTGCTGGAGATAGAAATTGAGTGCGCCGTCAATGTCATTTCGAAAGGTTTGCAAAGTCTGCTCTAGATCAGCCGGAACCCGCTTATCCAGATAAAGAATTTCACTGCTCGACCGATCGAGCACAAATACTTTATCGCCATGCACTTCCAGCCGTTCCAATTCAGAGGTGGAGGGCAACGGCACATGATGCAAAAATCCCTCGGCATTAATTACATACAGCCCTCTGGTTGTTTGACTAACCCCAGAAGTAAGCGCATGTGTGGCGAAAAGATTACCCGCCGTGTCGAACTCAATACTGATCGGCCGCGTGGTGAGGTTCTGAATCACCGGGAAAACATATCCCTGGGTACTAACTAAATTAATTTCTCTGTGGGTCTGGTGCGCACGGGACACATACAAAGCGCCATTCGGGCTCAGCGCAATCTCACTGCCGCGATGTAGCCTTGGCGATCGGATTCTCTGTAGCAACGCGCCTTGCAGATCAATAATCCGGACTTCGCGCGTGCTTGACGATGCATTGCCCAGCAGCGCCAGATTGCCATCGGCCATTTCCACCCAATCCACAACGGTACCGATCGAGCTAATAGTGGTATTAGGGCCATGCGGGTCGACTTGAATCAACCAGCCATCGACTGCGACATAAATAGTGCCGTCACGGGCGATTAGCAGCTGCTTTGAACCGGCCGGCAGTTCATCATCTATAAGCTCAATCTGCGCGGTATCGACATGCAGTTTTCTAAGCTCTGATTGCTGGTCGACATAGAGAATATTGCCATCGGCAGCCACCGCCATGTCTTCCACTCGGGTGGGTGTTTGAATCTTTGATACCAATGAATAATCAGCAAATGCGGCGTCGCCTTCCTGCTGATGTCGGTCCAGCAAGTCGACCAATTCCTTCACCACTAAATAGGTGCTGGCTTCAGGTGGGCCCCACCAATTGCCGATGTCCCCACTCCAATGAACGCGATCCGCCTCGGTGTTTTTGAAACTCTGCAAGTATTTGAGGGCGCGATAGCGACTGCGCACCGAATGCTGTTTTAGCTTGTCGCTGCCCAGCGCCCACAGGGCTAATAAGGTCTGGTCTTTTTGATGCTCGTTTCTTCGATGCAGTATTTCACCATTGGCAGCCTGTACCGAAGTGAAACGGTTATACAAATGCTTAATGCTGTTGTTGTTAATGCCGATCTTGTCGCTGGCCTCGGCCATGCCAACCAAGCTCTGTGACTGGATATGGCAGGCCAGGCAGCGGTTTTGGTTATCGAAATTGATCACTTCCGGATCGACAAAACCATTGGCGCGCACCAGCGCGTCTTTGATCAGGGCGAACAGCGGGTCAGTACTGACGCCGGTACTGGCGTCGATCCCCCTGAGATCGACGGCGCCCCGTATCATCTGCCTGCCTAGGCTGACCAGGTCTCGATCGACCGTGAAGTGACCGGTAGCAGTATCACCAATATAAAGAGTGTTGGAAATTTCGCCGACGATGCTGGTGTCCACGGCTTTGATTGTCATGGACAGCTCACCGATCGCGGTCGGCAACCATTGACCGAATTCCAATTCAGTGGTGCCGGATACAGACATGCCGTCACCGTAAACTTCACGCACCAGCAACTCCTGGCCGGTGGCAGACTCAGTAACGGTTAATCGATAGCCTGCGCTGGCTATCGGCTGATTGCCGGAGTTACGAATTGCGGCATGCAGTCGCACGGGCGTGGAATCACCGGCCCGCAACAAAGGCGGGTCAGCCTGCACAGCGCCGAGTATGGCCCGCGATTCGCGCACCGAGATCCATGCCGAATTTTGCGACAATGTAATGCCACGTGGTCGTTGTTCAGTGATGCTGTCCGGCACCATCGCTCGAACGTCTACTCGATACTCGCCCGCTGCAAACTGCTTGGTTGGCCAGGGCAGCAGCAATGCAATAGATTCATTTGGAGCAATGGAGAAAATTCCATTGCTGGTGAGTGCGTTCTCGTCGCTCGCGACAGATTGCGCCACCGAACGCCCTAGTTGGTCAATCACCTCAGCGATAACCAAGACGTCCTGTAGCTCTGCGACGCGGCTCAGTAGAGTCAAATCAAACAAGGCAGTCTGGTCTGCACTCCAGACGGACGCGCGGGGAATCACTGACACCACTTCGATATCTGGCAGTTGCGGTGAATCCAGACCACTCATCGCAATTGCTCCAAGATCAAATTCGCCATGCCCAGAGAGCTGAATGCTGCGCTGCAATGATTCGTATCCGGGTGCAGATATCAACACATCAAAGTTCAATTCCGATACGCCACTGATCTCGAAGAGCCCGTCATCATCGGCGGTCGCGACCAGGCCGAGATCAGGAATGGAAACGACACCGGCAATACCCGTTTGGTTGCTCTGGTCGATGATCTGCCCGGAAACTGTTGAGGCATTGATGCCGCTTCCTGGCGGTGACAGGCCGATTTCCAGGGCAATCTCACCGCGACCGTCGACGGATACGCTGACGCGTTTGCTAACCAGGCCAGGGGCGCCGACACTCAATACAAAGTCGCTGACCAAAATGCCTTGTAGCACGAACTCCCCTGCCAGATCCGTCGCGACGGTAACGTCACCCGCATCCAGTTGCACACTGGCGTTACCGACTGGCGCTCCGGTCAGGGCATTAACGACGCTCCCTAAAATTGTAATGGCGTCAGGTTGTTGGGCCTCATTCTCAGGATATAGCGTCACAACCCCCAATTGCCCCGAATGCCCGGCTGGCAGGGAGATCTGCACGCTAAGGGCGGCAAATCCAGGCGCCGATAGCGAACCACTGTAGTTGCCCCGCGGGACGCCCTCGACGACCAGCAAGCCCTGTGAATCACTTCTCGCCGAGGCCAGGCCGCCCAAGGTCAATATTGCGCCGACAATCGGCATGCCGTCACTACCATTTAACACCGTCGCCTGCAGCGCCACCGGGGCAGCATCCGCAAACGCGTTGACGGCGAGCAGCCCCAGGTGATGCAGCAGTGTTTGACCCGCATCGAGCTGCAAGGTGCCGCTGACCGGCTGATAGCCAGCTAGTTCAATGAAATACGCGTACTGCCCCGGTTGGACAGCAGGAATGGACCAACTGCCATCGGATGCGCTGGTCGCTATGTAGTGGTTACTGCCGCTTAACTCGATTAATGCGCCTGACAAGGCCTCGCGCGACTGATCATCAAAAACCGTGCCATCAAATATACCCAATGCCGGCGCTGGCTGAAGATGAATGTTGCCGCCTTGCGCGATGCCGCCGTTCTCGACCTGCACCACTCGGTTAATCGTCTGAAAACCGGGTTTGCTGACCACAAGGGTATATGAGCCCGCGGTTAGATCCGGCACTATGAAATGCCCATCTGCGTTAGTGAGGATTTCAATACCCTGGTCACGCAGCGACACGGTGGCTGCGGCGAGCGGCTCGCTTGAACCAGCACGCAGCACAAATCCGCTGAGCGCACCACTGCCGGGCTGCGCGCCGTTGGTGCGAGCCTGATAATGGTCTAATGCGCGAATCGCCAGCGCTGTGCTGTACACATCATCGCCCCAACTGCCGTTGGCAAGCTGCGCAGAGCGCAATTCATTGATGGCCGCATTTAATGAACTGGCACTCGGCAATGAATCGGTCAAGGTAAGCAGGATCAGCGCACCGAGCCCGATATCGTCACTAATATCGGTGCCGATCAGATGGCCGAGCAGGAAATTTTCTGCCGAGATCACCGCCTCATTAACCGATGTATCCCGGTTTCGAAACGGTGCCAGCGCGCGAATTGAGAGGGCCGTGGCATACGCGGATGGCTGGTCGAACTGCGACCACGCGGCGGACAGCAATTGTTGTGCCGCAAGATACTGAATGGCACGCTCACTCGCAGCTCCCTCTGAGCGCCCAGCCAAATACAAACTGTGCAAGGCAAACGCGGTATCCATCGGCGTGCTGCGGTGCCCCTCATTGGGCCCAAACCCTCCATCCGGATTTTGCAGATTGATCAGATTAGACAGGGTGCCGGCAGATAAGCCACCATTGGCGACTTCATTTGCCAAGCGATGTGCAATAAATTCCGTACTGTGCGCATCCTGATCGAACAGATACTGGCGCGCGCGTGTTAAGTTCTGGCTGAAGAGGCTGCCGATTTCGCTGAACAGCGCCACCGCTGTATTAGTCGCCTGAAATGGGTGTGCGGTGTCCTGATCGGTGTAAAATCCACCGCTTATCGCGTCCTGCTGGGCGACCAACCAGGCAATGCCCTGCGCTTCATCCGCTCTTGTTGGGCCACTGAAAACCACAATTGCAATGATTAACAACCCTGTCAGTAGCCTTCCGCGGCTCATCCTTTCTAGTCCCCGACCCATAATTTCTGTGTTGCTCCCGGCCCCCAGCGTTTCCACGCTATCCAATTAACCTATCTCCGATGAAATCACCGTAACACGATAATTTCAGATGCGACAAGCGGACCTTGGTCGGGAATTTCGGGACTTTCGTTTAGTTGAACTAAACCTTTTGACTAAACCATCGTGGTTTTAGGACGTTACTGCGGTGCTGGCCATCCGCTTGTCTGGAACTAGATTGCCGCGCTTCGCTCGCAATGACGTAGTGGGGGGTCCGTAACGGAGTTATCGCAATGACTCCGGGATCCATCCAATGTCATTGCGAAGGAGCGCAGCGACTAAAGCAATCTATTTTATAGATCGTTTCAATAATATTAATTCATTTTACAGATTAGCCGTCTGCCCTGATAATGCGTGCCATATCAACTCATCACTTCAGGTGAAACCAATGCAAACCTTAATTCGAGTACCCAATGTAATCTTCAAAACCCGTGTGCGGGACGAGTCAGTTGAGGGTGACAACCCATTCCGCTGGCAAGACACCAGCACCGATGACATCTTCGCGGGCAAGCGCGTGGTGGTGTTTTCACTGCCGGGCGCCTTCACGCCCACCTGCTCTTCGAACCACCTGCCTCGCTATGACGAATTGTATGAAGAGTTTCAGGCGCAGGGAGTCGATGACATAGTATGCGTGTCAGTCAACGACGCCTTTGTTATGTTCAAATGGGGCAAGGAAATCGGCAATAAGAACATCACCCTGCTGCCCGACGGCAACGGTGAGTTCACGCGTAAGATGGGCATGCTGGTGGATAAGTCCAATCTCGGCTTTGGCATGCGCTCATGGCGCTATTCCATGATCGTCAATGACGGCGAGATCGAGAAAATGTTTATCGAGCCGGATTTTGCTGACAACTGCCCCACCGACCCGTTTGAAGTCTCCGACGCCGACACCATGTTGGCCTACCTGAAAGGCGCAGAGTCACAGGGCGTGACTGAACCACGTTTGGCGTTTGTAGGATAATCACGGGTTCGCTCCGTCAGCGCAAGTTGGCGGAGCGACTCGCTTCCTACACGTCATTGCGAAGGAGCGTAGCGACTGGTCTCCTACACGTCATTGCGAGGGAGCGTAGCGACAGAAGCAATCCGAAGCGAGATTGCTTCGCACTGCCCGTAACGGAGTTATCGCAATGACGGGTCAGCGTTCACTAAGGAGTTAGGGCAATGACGGGTGAGCGCCCGTAACGATGTTGTCTCTACAACGTATCGGCCGGCACATGAACTTTGCCTTCCATTAACACTCTGGCGCTGCGGCTCATGACCGCCTGTATCGCGGTCCATTCGCCCTGATCGTTTTGCTCGGCTTGGCCGCCTACCTTCAGGGTGCCTGAGGGGTGGCCAAATCGTACTGACTGGCGTTCGCCGCCACCGGCGGCCAGGTTGACCAGCGTGCCGGGTATTGCAGCGGCGATGCTGATGGCGACCGCGGCGGTACCCATCATGGCGTGGTGTAACAGCCCCATGGACAGGGCCCTCACCAGCAGATCAATATCTTCACTCGCCACCGCTTTACCGCTGGAGGCGGTGTAGCTGGCTGGCGGCGCAACGAAGGCCACTTTCGGCGTATGTTGCCGTTGCGCGGCTTCTTCTATGGCGTCGATCAAGCCCATTTTGACCGCACCATGGGCGCGAATGGTCTCAAAGCGCGCCAGCGCTTTGGGGTCTGAGTTAATGTCGCCCTGCAACTCAGTGCCGGTGTAACCCAAGTCAGCGGCGTTCAGAAAAATGGTCGGGATGCCGGCATTGATCAGGGTGGCGTCAAAGCTGCCGATAACGGGAACTTCCAGCGTGTCGACCAGATTGCCGGTTGGGAACATGGCGCTGTCAGCTGCGGCCGGGTGCATAAATGCCACCTCCACTTCGGCGGCCGGAAAGGCCACGCCGTCTAATTCAAAATCGCCGGTTTCCTGTACTTCTCCATTAGTGATTGGCACCCGAGCAACAATGGTTTTTTTAATATTGGCCTGCCAGATGCGTACCGTGGCGATTCCGTCATTGGGAATGCGTGCGGCATCAACCAGACCGCGACGAATCGCAAACGAGCCCACCGCGGCGGTGAGGTTGCCGCAGTTGCCGCTCCAGTCCACAAACGGTTTATCGATGGCTACCTGACCAAACAGGTAATCCACATCGTGCTCGGCGCGCTCGCTGGCGCTCACAATCACCGCCTTGCTGGTACTGGAGGTGGCGCCGCCCATGCCGTCGGTGTGTTTGCCGTAGGGGTCAGGGCTGCCGACCACCCTTAGCAATATTCGGTCACGCGCCTCGCCGGGTTGTTGTGCGGCTACAGGCAGGTCATTAAGGCTAAAAAACACACCTTTGCTGGTGCCGCCACGCATATAGGTGGCGGGAATTTGAATTTGTGGTCGCTTACTCATGCTATCGTTCACGCCGCGCTGGCCAGAAAATCCTGAGCGAAGCGCTGCAGCACGCCGCCGGCTTCGTAGATGCTGACTTCTTCGGCGGTGTCGAGCCGACAGGTCATCGGCACTTCCAGTTGCTCCCCATTGGCACGGTTGATAACCAGCGTCAGTGTCGCGCCCGGCGCCGGGTCGCCTTTGACATCGAATGTTTCGGTGCCGTCGATTGCCAGTGTTTTGCGGGTGGTGCCGGGCTCAAATTCCAGCGGCAACACGCCCATGCCGATTAAGTTGGTGCGGTGAATGCGTTCAAAGCCTTCGGCGGCAATGCACTCCACGCCGGCCAGGCGCACGCCTTTGGCGGCCCAGTCGCGCGAAGAGCCCTGGCCGTAATCGGCCCCTGCCACAATGATCAGCGGCTGCTTCCTCTGCATATAGGTTTCAATGGCCTCCCACATGCGGGTGACTTTGCCTTCCGGTTCGATACGCGCCAACGAGCCCTGCACAATCTCGCCATTCTCCTGCACCATCTCATTCAATAGCTTGGGGTTGGCAAAGGTGGCGCGTTGCGCGGTCAGGTGGTCGCCACGGTGGGTAGCGTAGGAGTTGTAGTCTTCTTCGGGCAGGCCCATTTTATCGAGGTACTCACCCGCCGCGCTGGCCTTCATAATCGCGTTGGAGGGCGATAAATGGTCGGTGGTGATGTTGTCGCCCAACACCGCCAGTGGCCGCATGCCGCGCATGGTGCGTGGCGCCGCCAGTGCGCCCTCCCAATACGGCGGGCGGCGAATATAGGTGCTCATCTCGCGCCAGTCGTACAGGGGGCTGATCTTTTCGCCGTCGCCGACTTGAACTTTAAACATTGGGTTGTACACATCACGATACTGCTGGGGCTTTACATTCTGTTTCACGATGGCGTCGATCTCAGCATCGTCGGGCCAGATGTCTTTCAGGGTAACGGGGTTGCCATCCTGATCATTGCCCAGCACGCCGTTCTCGATATCAAAGCGAATGGTGCCGGCGATGGCGTAGGCCACCACCAAAGGTGGTGAGGCCAGAAATGCCTGTTTGGCATAGGGGTGAATTCGGCCATCAAAATTGCGGTTGCCAGATAACACCGCGGTGGCGTAGAGGTCGCGCTCGACCACTTCTTTTTGAATGTCGGGGTCCAGCGCCCCGCTCATACCATTGCAGGTGGTGCAGGCAAAGCCGACCACACCAAAACCCAATTGCTCCAGCTCCGTTAACAGCCCCGCTTCTTCCAGATACATCTGCACGGTCTTCGAGCCTGGCGCCAGCGAACTTTTAACCCAAGGTTTGCGCAACAGCCCTTTACGGTTGGCGTTGCGGGCAATCAAGCCAGCGGCAATTACATTATGCGGATTAGAGGTGTTAGTGCAGGAGGTGATGGCGGCAATGATGACCGCGCCATCGGGCATCTGGCCTTCGACGTCTTCCACCTCACCGGTGATCCCGGCCGTAGCGAGGTCGGTGGTGGCCACACGTTTATGCGGCACCGACGGCCCGGCAATGTTGCGGCCCACTGCAGATAGGTCAAAGGTCAGCACCCGCTCATACTCGGCGCCGCTCATGGCGTCGGCCCACAGCCCAGTTTGTTTGGCGTAGGTCTCAACTAACTTAACCTGCTCATCTTCGCGGCCGGTCAGCTTCAGATAGTCGATGGTGTTCTGGTCAATGTAGAACATGGCCGCGGTGGCGCCATACTCAGGGGTCATATTAGAGATGGTGGCACGGTCGCCCAGAGTCAGGTCGGCCGCCCCTTCGCCATAAAACTCCAGATAGGCCGACACCACCTTCTGCTCGCGTAAAAATTCGGTGATGGCTAACACAATATCGGTGGCGGTAATGCCGGGCTGGCGTTTGCCGGTCAATTCCACGCCGACGATATCGGGCAGCCGCATGTAAGACGCTCGCCCCAGCATCACACTTTCGGCTTCCAGCCCGCCCACGCCCACTGCGATCACGCCGAGCGCATCCACGTGGGGGGTGTGACTGTCGGTGCCGACCAGGGTATCGGGGAAGGCTACGCCCTCTCGTGCGTGCACCACCGGCGACATACGCTCCAGATTGATCTGGTGCATGATGCCGTTGCCCGGCGGGATCACATCCACATTCTTAAAGGCTTTTTTGGTCCAATTAATAAAATGGAAGCGGTCTTCATTGCGGCGCTCTTCGATGGCGCGATTTTTTTCAAAGGCGTCTTTTTCAAAACCGGCGTGTTCCACAGCCAGCGAATGATCAACAATTAATTGCGTTGGCACCACGGGGTTGACTTTGGCCGGGTCGCCACCCTTCTCGGCGATGGCGTCTCTGAGGCCAGCCAGATCCACCAGCGCGGTCTGGCCCAGAATGTCGTGACACACCACACGCGCCGGAAACCACGGGAAGTCCAGGTCTCGCTTGCGCTCGATAATCTGCCGCAGGCTGGCCTCCAGCATGCCGGGGTCACAACGGCGCACCAGATTCTCGGCCAACACCTTAGAGGTATAGGGCAGTTTGTCATAGGCGCCCGTCTGTATCGCCTCGACGGCTTCGTGAGTGTCAAAGAAATCTAATTCGGTGCCGGGCAGTGCTTTGCGGTAGTCGGTATTCATGCTGTTTGTCTAGGTTGGGGTTTAGCTTGATTTTGGTCAATTTGTATACAATTATTAAGTTTTTACGTGATTTATCTCGTTTTTCGACTATTAAGACCAATAATTGTAAACAATATTGAGTGTTTGCCGATTATAGCAGCCAATGCCTGCGGCCGCATCTTTATGCTGAATTTCGCATCTATTAAGGCGCAGTAACGCTGGCCGCGGCATAAAGTCGCGGCGTTACTATGTAGCTATGTCGGATACTGCGCTGAATAACACATTATTGCTGATGACCGCCGATGCCATCCTGGTGCTGCATCTGCTCACGGTGATGTTTGTGGTGTTTGGCCTGCTGTTGATCTACGCGGGGCAGGTCGCCGGCTGGCCATGGGTGCGAAACTTCTGGTTCCGTGTGGCACACCTGGCCTGTATCGGCGTGGTGGTGGCGCAGTCGTGGTTTGGGGTCCACTGCTTTCTGACCATCTGGGAACAGCAACTGCGCGAGGCTGCTGGCACGGCCACCTACTCCGGCGCGTTTATACAGCATTGGCTGCAGGCCATTCTATTTTACGACGCGCCCGCCTGGGTATTTATCACGCTCTATACCGCCTTTGGCGCGCTGGTATTACTTAGTTGGTGGCTAGTGCCGCCCGCGCGACAACAAAAAGCCCCACCCGAGCGTCAATCCAAATAAAAGGTATTCTTGCCGGCTTGATGTTTTACCTCGCCACTGCGGCCAACCCCCTCAATACGCACTAGATCATTCAGTACATCGGCCGAGCTCTCGGTCTCGGCCATAAACCGTTGGCCGCTGTCCAGCCTGCCAATGATAATGCCGCGCTGTGGTTCATTTATTGAGTTGTAGATAACGGTGTAAGTTTCAATACTAGCCGCGCCCTGCGGTGTTTCAGTGAACACCGGGCCGGTGGCTTGCAATATTTTCTGCTGATAGATATCCGGGTCTGTGGGTCGCCAATCCCGCTCAGGCGGGGTGGCGGAATACACGCCCACCGCGTGCTTGGTCAGAAACCAGCCGTTGGCGTTCAGTAGACCAAACTGCTCGGGTGCGGCCCGCAGTGTGTGCATCATTTCAGCAATGGCGTGCATGCCGTAGTTGTTCCCCGCCCCGCCGAAATACGGCAGGCCGCCGGTAATGGTCAGCCCGCGCGGGTCATCATGGGCAATACCGAATTCATCGCAGGCCATTTGCACGGCCGAGGGGAAACAACTGTAGATATCCAGTGCGTCAATCTCGTTGATTGATCGATCAGCCATGGCCAGCGCTTCGCGACCGGCGCGGCCCAACGCGGGCGAAGAATGATAATTAACCCTCTCGGTCAGATTCCAATGCTCCTGAGCCTGGGCGCAGCCGTGCAGATAGACCCAGCGGTCACTGTTGATGCCCAGCGCTTGCGCCCGCCCCACCGAGGTCATAATGACTGCCGCCGCCTGATTGACAGATATCATGGCATTTAACAGCTTGGGGTATGGGTAGGCAATCATCCGGTTATTCTCGGTGACGGTGATCAGTTCGTCCGCCGAGCGCTCGGTTGCAAACCATGCATAGGGATTATTGGCCGCCACCTTGGTCATGCGGCTGAACATAGTGCCCATGGCCTGCATGTGACCTGATGGCGAGCGGCCATAGTGCGCCCGCAGCGCATTCTCGAATAATGGGTAGCAGTTGGCCGGCAAACTTAAACCGTACTTGGCTTCGTGTTCGGTGTTGCTGCGCTTGCCCTCGCCAAACATAGTTGGTTGGCCACCCGGCTTATCGCGCCATGCGCCCTTGGGCAACAGTAGCTTGCTCCAATGATTAAACCGCTGGCGCATGGTGTGCAGTGCTTCACCGCCAGTGAGTAAGACAGTCTCTGCCCGGCCCTCGGCGATTTCATTAGCGAAGTGATTCACCAACTGTTGCGGCGTGTTACCGCCAGTGGCGCAGTAGTATTGATGCTGCGGGTCGATGCCAAGTGCGTTGGCCACACTTTTGGGCACATTGGAGTAACAACCGGTAAGCGGTGTTTTAACCCCTGGGGCGTCCACCGTCAGGCCGACCGCGGCCAGATGTTGTACATCGGCCAGGAGTTGGTCCGAGCCTGCGTCCTGAGCGGCGTTCTGAGCGACCTCGGCCATCAGTTGGATGGGTGTGCGGCCCTTAGGGTTGCTGGATCTGTCGACGAGTTGGGCCGCGCCAATCAGGATGGGGGTGTTGGGGTTCATTTGGGGTGGGGTTGGGGGTTGGGTTTTTAGGTTTGGTTTTAGGTGGGGGATTTTAGCTGATGTGTTGGGTTTTTGGGGGAGTGTTGTTTAGCTCGCCCTTCGGGCGGCGCGTTGTGGAAGGAATGTCGATTAGCTCGCCCTTCGGGCTGCGCGCATGGATTTAAAAAGCCCACTGAAGTGGGTAAGTGGCTGATGAGAGCGGATTGCTCGTATCTTCCTGATACTCGCCCCTGCGGGGCCGGTCTTCGACCGTCCAAAATTGTTCCAGACAATTTGTACTCGGCGCTTCCTGCGCCTCGCCCTGCGGGCAGCCTGCGGCTGTTCAGGAGTGGCACATGGATGTGCCGGTTACGGACCGAAGGATGGAATTTTGCTCCTGGCAAAATTGTACTCGGCGCCTCCTGCGCCTCGCCCTGCGGGCAGCCTGCGGCTGTTCAAAATCGCTCCTAGCGATTTTGTCGAACCGAGAGGTTCTCTTCATGCTTTCATGGGCAGAATAAATAAAAAAAGCCCACCGAAGTGGGCTTTTTTTATTTATGGCGCGCATGGAAGGATTACTCAGCGCCTCCTGCGCTTCGCCCTACGGGCAGCCTGCGGCTGTTCAAAATCGCTCCCGGCGATTTTGTCGAACCTTGGAGATTCTCACGAGCCTCACATCAACGACAAACAAAAACCCCCGTCATCTTCGATGACGAGGGTTTGTATTTGGCGCGCATGGAAGGATTCGAACCTCCGACCGCCTGGTTCGTAGCCAGGTACTCTATCCAGCTGAGCTACATGCGCGTAAATCGGTCACTACTAAATTGTCTGGAAGGCTACGAACCGTGGGTTCTTTAGCCAACTGTCTTTCGCCGCAGGCGCTCTATCAAACTGAGCACCATGCGCGTAAATCGGTCACTACTAAATTGTCTGGAAGGCTACGAACCGTGGGTTCTTTAGCCAACTCTCTTTCGCCGCAGGCGCTCTATCAAACTGAGCACCATGCGCGAAAATCGGTCTTCATGACGGGGCGAGAGAGTAGTGCAAGCTTACTAAATTATCAAGCACATATCTCGCCAAATAAGCGATATCGCATTTGCCAATAACAACCTGACAAGGAGGGAGGATTCGCCCCTTCGAACCGTTAGGGTGCGAATATACCCACCTACGTAATTAACAAAGCGATGCCCCTTAGGGCAGCGATTTGTTAATGGCGGAGAAGGAGGGATTCGAACCCTCGATAGAGCTATAAACCCTATACTCCCTTAGCAGGGGAGCGCCTTCAGCCACTCGGCCACTTCTCCGGGTTTTTACTTTCTACTTATTGCCGAAAGAGTCGTCGTCACTGAAGTAGTCTGCGCCGCGAAGGTCGTGATCACTGCTGTAATCATCGTCATCACCACTATCATTGTCGTCACTTTCTGCACCCATGCGCTCTTCACGCTTGATGCGATTGTAAATCTCTTCACGATGCACGGGTACGTCACGCGGGGCGTTGATACCAATGCGTACCTGGTTACCCTTTATACCAAGCACTGTCACTTGAACATCGTCACCAATGTTCAACGTCTCGTTAATACGTCGAGTTAAAATTAACATCTAGTTCTCCTATTTATCCATCGCCTTCTCTAGCTCCTAAGCTCCTAAGCTCCCAACCAGTAACCCAAGAAGGACTCATAAAAGGTGAGCGGGTATTATAGGTAAGTAATCCAAATTCGCTAGCGAATTATCTCCCCGATTACTTAACTTTTCCGGCTCGCCTGCGGCTAAGCTTAGCACACCTTGGGGTGTTAATAACACGCCCAATTAATAATGCAATTGCCTACTTTTCCAGCTCGAAAGCCTGGTGTAATGCGGCCACTGCGTGCTCTAACTCAGCTTCGGCAATAATGACCGAAATCTTGATCTCGGAGGTGGAAATCATCTGAATGTTAATGTTGTTGTCGGCCAGCGTTTTAAACATCAGGTTGGCCACGCCGGAGTGCGATCGCATGCCCACGCCGACCAGGGAAAGCTTGGCGATGGTGTCGTCGCCACGAGTATCCTTGGCGTCAAGCTCATCAACCAGGCTATCGAGCACTTTCTTGCACACCGGGTAGTCGCTTCGCGGCACGGTAAAGGTTAAATCGGTAAAGCCTTTTTCCGAGGCGTTTTGCAGAATCACATCGACATTGACATGCGCATCGGAGATTGGCCCCAACACTTTGTGCGCCACGCCCGGGTGATCGGGAATGCCACGAATAGTCAGTTTTGCTTCATCGCGCTGAAACGCGATGCCGGAGATTAACGGTGCTTCCATCGAAGTGCTCTCGTCTTCATAAGTGATTAAAGTGCCCTCGCCGGCCTCAAATGAGGACAACACACGCAACGGCACACGGTATTTATTGGCAAACTCGACCGAGCGGGTTTGTAGAACTTTAGCGCCGAGGCTGGATAGCTCCAGCATCTCTTCAGCGGTTATCTGCGTGAGGCGGCGCGCCTTCGGCACAATTCGCGGGTCAGTGGTATAGATGCCGTCGACATCAGTGTAGATGCGGCACTCCTGCGCATTCAGGGCGGCGGCCATCGCCACGGCGGTGGTGTCAGAACCACCGCGGCCCAGAGTCGTGATATTGCCCTCTTCATCAACGCCCTGAAAACCGGCCACCACAACGATGCGGCCCTGTTCGAGATCGCGTACGATCCTGGCGCTGTCAATATTTTGGATACGTGCACGCGAGTGTACATTGTCGGTGCGAATGCTGACCTGGCCACCGGTATAGGAGCGTGCATCGTTACCCCGCTTATGCAGCGCCAACGACAGCAGCGCAATGGTGACCTGCTCGCCTGTGGACAACAACACATCCATCTCGCGATGCGAGGGTGACTCAGAGATTTGGTTGGCAAGGTCGATGAGGCGATTGGTTTCGCCGCTCATGGCTGACACCACCACCACCAGTTGTTCACCGGCGGCGTGTTTGTCCATCAGATGATCGGCAACGGCGTTAATGCGCTCGACATTACCGACCGATGTTCCACCGAATTTTTCAACGATAACAGTCATTTAGAGCGCATTCGTAAGGCTGGTTCGCAGCGGCTATTGCTCGCTTACCCAAGCGTCTACTGCCTCCAGGCAGAGCGGTAGCTGGCTGGCATCAGCGATGCCGCCTTCAGCCATATCCGGCCGGCCGCCGCCACGGCCATCGGCCAGCGCGGTGATGTGTTGTATCAATTTGCCAGCCGGGTACTGCTTGGAGATTGCCTTGGCCACGCCGGCCACCAGCTTAACCTTGCCGTCCACTTCCGCGCCCAGCACGATAATGCCGTTGTCGTGTTTGTCTTTGAAGCGGTCGATGGTATCGCGCAACACGTCTTTATCTGCGCCTTGCATTATGTGTGTTAATACCTGCACATCGCCGACCTGCCGTAAGCCGTCGTCCAGCGCTTGACCGCCGCCGCCCTCCGCCAACAATTTTTGCAGGTTCTTCTTTTCGGCTTCCAGTGCCTTGATATTAGCCTGCAGTTGCTCGACGCGGGTTTCCAACGCCGCCGGTGCGGTCTTGAGGCTGGCGGCAACGCGTTGCAGCAAGGCCTGTTGCTGGTTAGCCCATTGCATGGCTTCGCGACGAGTCACCGCCTCAATACGGCGCACGCCGGCGGCCACGCCAGACTCACCGACTATTTTAAACAGGCCGATCTCCGAGGTGTTGGCCACGTGGGTTCCGCCACACAATTCCAGAGTGAAATCGCCCATGGATATAACGCGCACCTCGGCGCCGTATTTTTCGCCGAACAAGGCTTCTGCCCCTGCCGCCTTGGCCTCATCAATGGCCATGATGGCGTCTTGCACCGGGTGCTGCGCGAAAATCTCGGCGTTTACCAACGCCTCAACTTCGGCGATCTGTTCCGGCGTGACCGGCGCATCGTGTGAGAAGTCGAATCTGAATCGGGTCGGTGCCACCAGGGAGCCGCGCTGTTGCACATGCGGGCCCAGCACTTTTTTCAGCGCCGCGTGCATCAGATGGGTGGCGGAGTGATTGGCGGCGGTGGCGTAGCGCGCTTCCGGGTCGACTTCTATCTTCACCGAATCGCCTTTGTTTAATTGGCCCTTGCTGATCTTACCCAGATGCACAAAAGCGCCGTTGGCGAGTTTGCGACAGTCTTCTATCTGCACCTCGCAGTTTGCAGTGCGCAGAGTGCCCTGATCACCTACCTGCCCGCCGCCTTCTGCGTAAAACGGTGTGGTAGCGAGCACCACGGCCACTTCCTGCCCTGCGCTGGCGCTATCCACGTCGCTGCCATCGCTCTGCAGCGCTAACACGTTTGACTGGCCTTTGATGTGGTTATAGCCAATAAATTCGGTGGCTTGATCGACGTTAATGTTGAGTGCATCCTGGCTGGCAAACTGGCTGCTGCTACGGGCCCGTTCGCGCTGTTGTTCCATCAACTCATTAAAGCCGTCTTCATCCAGCTTCAGGTCACGCTCGCGTGCCACATCGGCCGTCAGGTCTACTGGAAAGCCATAGGTGTCGTATAACAGGAACACCAGGTCACCGGGCACGGTATCGCCCTTGAGGTCCGCGGTTTTTGCTGCAAATATTTTCAGGCCTTGATCCAACGTTTCCGAGAAGCGTAGTTCCTCTTTCTTCAATGCGGCCTCTACGGCTGCTTGCTGTTCTGCTAACTCAGGAAAGGCGTCGCCCATTTCTGCCACCAGGGGTGCCACCAGCTTATGGAAAAACGGCGTTTGGCCACCCAATTGATAGCCGTGCCGTACGGCGCGGCGAATAATGCGCCGTAACACATAGCCACGCCCTTCATTGGAGGGCAATACGCCGTCACAAATCATAAATGAGCAGGAGCGGATGTGGTCGGCAATAACTCGTACCGAATGATGTTTTGGGTCGTCCGACCCCACTACCTTACAGATCGACCCGATCAGATTATCGAACAGGTCAATCTCGTAGTTATTGTTCACATGTTGCATGACCGCGGCGATACGCTCCAGCCCCATGCCGGTGTCTACCGAGGGTTTGGGTAACGGTGTCATGGTGCCGTCGCTGGCGCGGTCAAACTGCATAAACACCAGGTTCCAGATTTCAATATAGCGGTCGCCGTCTTCTTCCGGTGTTCCGGGCGGGCCACCCCAGTATTGTGCACCATGATCGTAAAAGATTTCACTGCAGGGGCCGCAGGGGCCGGTGTCACCCATCGACCAGAAATTGTCTTTGGCGCCAATGCGGGCAAAACGCGCTTCACTGACACCAATTTCGTTTAGCCAGATATCAGCTGCCTCGTCGTCTTCTTCGAATACGGTAATCCAGAGTTTTTCCGCAGGCAGGCCTAATTCCACGGTCAGAAACTGCCAGGCGAACTGAATGGCCTCGCGTTTAAAATAATCGCCAAAGCTGAAGTTACCCAGCATCTCAAAAAAGGTGTGATGCCGAGCCGTGTAACCTACATTCTCCAGATCATTGTGCTTACCGCCCGCCCGCACACAGCGTTGTGAGGTAACGGCACGTACATAGTCGGCCTTTTCGTTGCCCAGAAACAGATCTTTGAATTGCACCATGCCGGCATTGGTGAATAGCAGGGTTGGGTCATTGCCCGGCACCAATGAACTGCTGGGCACCACGCTGTGCCCTTGCTCAGCAAAGTAGTCTAAAAATCGTTGTCTTAATTTGGCGGTCTTCATGCGGCGGCTCAATCACAACCTCGCCAAGAGGCAAAGGGCTGGACGACAATGGGTTTGTTTAAAAATGCTCAGAAGCGGCGCTGATTCGCCGGTCTTTAAAACGGGGCATTATAGTCGCATAACCCGTGCCACCAAAGACTTTATACGCCGGCTTTGGAAGATGGGTTGGGCGCGTTGGGGCTAATTCCTGGCCGGCAATGCGTCGTTGATCTGTTCAGAGGTAAAACCCCTGCTCTGTAGAAACCTCGCCCGTTTGCTCCAGTCACTGTATTGCAATATTGGCGAATCACCATATTTACGCTGATACACCGCTGCGGCGCGATCAAACCATTTGCCGGCAGAAGCGTCGAGATATTCATCGATAATGGCAGAATCCACACCGCGGTTTTTCAACTCTGAGCGAATCTTGATCGGCCCCATGCCACGATTGGCCCTGGAGCGCACAAAGCTCTCTGCAAAACGGCTATCGGATTGATAGTTTTCTTTTCGCAGTTCATCCAGCACCGCAAACAAAAGGTCTTTGGACTCGGTTTTCTTACTGAGCTTGGTTTCCAACTCAGAGCGACTGTGTTCACGCATGGCTAACAGGCGCACCGCTGCTGCGAATAATCGACTGAAGTCTGACTGCGCTGTATTGGTGCGCTTCTGCGTTGACCTCTTGTCGCCCTTTGACGCCTCGACACCCTCGCCAAACGGCATGCTGATCTGCTGTAGCGGGTTGCTTTCCTTAGCAGAGGTTACTGCGCTCTGTGCGCGCTGAGAGTTACGCCGGTTCTTTCTCGGTGGTTCGATTATTCGCATTTCAATCTCTCCGCTTTCTCTACAAACCTGCCCACATATCTGCCCGCAAACCTGCCTTAAAACCTACCCGGCAGCCATGCCCTTCGCAGTGTGGCAAAAAAAGGATTGGGCCGACGTTGCACAACACAACGCCGGCCAACCGTTTACTACCTACTTTTCTACTGCAGTCTCTGTAGCGGTTTTCGCATCTGCCTTGTCTGCCGCATCTGCGTCTTTACCCGATGCCTTCGTTTTAGTTCCAGCATCGCTGTCTTCACCCACACCCAGTGCAGCTCGGATCTTGGCTTCGATTTCATCGGCTGTGTCTTTATGCTCTTTGAGATACTCACGCACATTGTCTTTGCCCTGTCCAATGCGGGTACCATCGTAGCTGTACCAGGCGCCGGATTTTTCAACAATATCGTTATCCACACCGAGGGTGATCAACTCGCTCTCGCGGGAGATACCTTCGTTATAGAGAATATCAAACTCGGTTTGTCTGAAAGGCGGCGCCACTTTGTTCTTAACCACTTTAACGCGGGTCTGGTTGCCGTAAATTTCGTCACCTCTTTTGATTGCACCAATGCGGCGAATATCCAACCGCACCGAGGAGTAAAACTTCAGCGCATTACCACCGGTGGTGGTTTCAGGGTTGCCAAACATCACACCAATTTTCATCCGGATCTGGTTAATAAAGATCACCAGCGTATTGGCCTTTTGAATATTGGCGGTTAGCTTGCGTAATGCCTGTGACATCAGGCGGGCCTGTAAGCCCATGTGCGAATCGCCCATGTCGCCTTCGATCTCCGCCTTGGGCGTTAATGCCGCGACCGAGTCGATTACAATCACATCCACTGCTGCAGAACGGACCAACATGTCGGCAATCTCCAGCGCCTGTTCACCGGTGTCCGGTTGTGATACCAGCAATTCTTCTACATCCACACCCAAACGACCGGCGTATTGCGGATCCAGTGCGTGTTCGGCGTCAATAAACGCCGCGGTGCCACCCAGCTTTTGTGCTTCGGCAATCACCTGCAGCGTGAGGGTCGTTTTACCGGATGATTCAGGCCCGTAGATTTCCACTACACGGCCCTTCGGCAAGCCGCCGATACCGAGCGCAATATCCAGCCCCAAAGAGCCAGTTGGAATGGCATCGATACCCGAGCCAATCTCTGAATCCCCCATACGCATGACCGAGCCCTTTCCATATTGCCGTTCAATTTGCGTGAGCGCCGCCTGCAGCGCTTTTTGTTTGTTGTCGTCCATTGTGTTCTCCGCGATACTTTTGATGAAATTGTTAGTAATTAAGTATTTAGTAGTTAAGCAGTAGTAGTGAAGTCTCTAAATACAGTGCTGATAATTTATACAGGTATACTGTATAAGTCAACAGTGTTTTTTAAAATCCTGATTGTTTACTGTATTAATACTGTAAACCATTGTTTTATCTATCTTTTAAGCCACTTAGCTACGGTCAAGATTAATAATGCGGCGGCGGTTCATCCAGTACTTCGCCCTGCCCGCTGTCGCTGTTTTGAGTGTTGCGCACCTTGTCGACCAGCGCCGCGTGTTGCTGGCGCAGCGCCTGCAACTGCTTGGACTGCAGATAAAACTCGTCGCTTAGTTTGGCCACCGCGTCTTCCAGAAATGCTACCTTTACCTGTAACTCTTCAAGCGATTCAGTCATCGGTATCGATCCAGTCTTTACTGCGCTCAACCGCCTTGTGCCAGCGTTTTAACAGCATGGCGACCTCACGATGCTCAATGACCGGCTCAAACTGGCGGTCAATTTCGCGTACCCGGGCCAAATCGGCTTCGGTCCAATAGCCCACCGCCAAACCGGCCAGATAGGCGGCGCCGAGCGCGGTCGACTCCAACACCTTGGGCCGGGTGACCGGCGTTTGTAGCACATCAGCCTGAAACTGCGCTAGAAAGTCATTGGCAATCGCTCCACCATCCACATTCAGGGTGCTGAGTTCAATGCCACTGTCCTGCTGCATGGCCTGCAGCACATCAAAGGTTTGATAGGCCAACGACTGTAAGGTGGCTTTGGCGATCTCGGCGCGGCCGGAATCGCGGGTTAAGCCAAAGATCGCGCCACGTGCATATTGATCCCAATGCGGCGCGCCCAGCCCGGCGAAGGCCGGTACCACCACCACCTCACTTTCGGGGTTAGCCTGGTTGGCCAGCGCTTCGGTGTCACCGGCCGCTTCGATGATCTTTAGTTCATCGCGCAGCCATTGCACCGCGGCGCCAGCGATAAACACGCTGCCTTCCAGCGCATAGGTCAGTTCACCATTTAAGCGCCATGCCACCGTACTCAGCAAGCCGGTTTGGCTGTCGACCCGCTCTTTGCCAGTGTTCATTAACAGGAAACAGCCGGTACCATAGGTATTCTTGGCCATGCCGGGCTCGAAACAGGTTTGTCCGAACAGTGCCGCCTGCTGATCACCAGCCACGCCGCTGATCGGCACCTGCTGGCCTTGAAATTCCACCGCGCCAAAATCACCGGCGCTGTCACGCACCTCTGGCAGCATGCTGCGCGGCACCGTCATCAGTTCCAGCAATTCGTCATCCCACTGCCCAGTATTAATATCGAATAACATGGTGCGGCATGCATTGCTGGTGTCGGTGGCATGCACCGCGCCGTCGGTCAGCTTCCAGATCAGCCAGGTGTCCATGGTGCCGCACAATAACTCACCCGCTTCAGCCTGCGCCCGAGCGCCGTCAACATTATCCAGAATCCACCGCAGCTTGGTGCCGGAAAAATAGGCATCAATCACCAGCCCGGTTTTGGCTTGAATCTTGTCCGCCCAGCCATCGGCCTTCAGCTCATCGCAGCGCCCGGCGGTGCGGCGGTCCTGCCAGACAATGGCGTTGCTGACCGGCTCGCCGGTGTTGCGGTTCCACACCACCACCGTCTCGCGCTGATTGGTAATGCCGATGGCCGCGACATCGTCGGGATGTAATTGATTATTTGCCGCCAGCTTCTGCAGCACCCCAAACTGGGTATCCCAGATTTCATTGGCATCATGCTCGACCCAGCCCGGTTTGGGAAAGTGCTGGGTGAATTCCTGCTGGCAAACGTCGACAATCTCAGAGTCGTGGTTAAACAGCACTGCGCGCGAGCTGGTGGTGCCTTGATCGAGGGCAATTATCAATTTATCGGTCATGCCTGGTGATTCTCCAAAAGTGCGGTTGCACCGCATTGGCAGGTAGCGTTTAATCGAAGGCCAATAGTAGCGAAGGCGGCCTGCGGTTGCGAGCAGCGCCGGGAACAAAACCTGTGAAACTCTCAAATTTTGGCAAAAAGTTTTCCCGCCAATCCGGCATCAATCTGCTGATGGTGGATTTGGGTGAGGCCTACGCCTCCAAACACCCTGATTTGTGCATGTTGGGCGGCGGCAACCCTGCGTCGATTCCAGAAGCACAAGCGTTGTTCGGGGAGGAGATGGAACACCTGATTGAGCAGGGCCTGTTCGAGAAAATGGTCGGCATTTACGATGGTCCGCAAGGCGAGCGGACCTTTTTAGAGGTGCTCAGTCAGTTTCTCAATCGCGAATTCGGCTGGGACCTGACCGCCGCCAATATTTCCCTGACCAATGGCAGCCAGAACAGCTTTTTCTATCTGTTTAATGCACTGGCTGGCGAGATGCCCGATGGTGGCTTCAAGAAAATATTATTCCCCCTGTCACCGGAATACGTGGGCTATGCCGATTCCGGCTTGAGCGATGCGATGTTTGCCTCGCGGCGGCCAAAAATTGAACTGCTTGACGACCGCCAATTTAAATACCGCGTGGATTTTGACCAGCTGGAAGTGGGCGACGATATTGCGGCCATCTGCCTGTCGCGCCCCACCAACCCGACTGGCAACGTAGTCAGCGATGCGGAACTGGCCAAGCTACATAATCTGGCCTTGCAACATGACATACCGCTGATCGTTGATAACGCCTACGGCCAGCCCTTCCCCAATGTGATTTACACCGAGGCCAATATCCCCTGGAGCGAACACACCATTTTATGCATGTCGCTGTCCAAATTGGGCTTACCCGGTGCGCGCACCGGCATTGTGATTGCCAGTGAAGCCATTACCCAGGTGATTTCGTCAATGAGCGGCATTATTACGCTGGCGCCGAACAGCGTTGGCGCATCGCTGATGACCCGCATGATTGAAAGCGGCAAGATTAAACACCTGACCGAAGAAATCGTGAAGCCGTTTTACCGCAGCAAGCTGGAGGTTGCGATTGAGCTGTTTAATCAGCATTTGGGTGAGCTGCCAGTATTAATGCACAAACCGGAGGGAGCGTTTTTTCTGTGGTTGTGGTTGCAGGATTTACCCATCCCCACCTATGAATTGTATGAACGGCTCAAGCGCCGACACGTGTATGTGATTCCCGGCGAAGAGTTTTTTATCGACATCGACCCGGCCTGGGACCATACCCGGCAATGCCTGCGGATTAACTATGCGCAGCCCAGAGATCAGTTACAGCGCGGCTTTAAAATATTGGCGGAGGAGTTACGCGGCCTGTACCGTTAGGCCAAGCTGAGCTCGCTTAACAACTGATGTACTTGCTCACGTTGGTCGAGCACAAACAGCAGCAACAGATCACCTTCCTGCGCGAGTTCCAGGGCTAACTTTGTGCCACTGAGCGGATCCGGCACCACGTGGATTTGTTCGTCTGACACACCTCTGGCATGCAAACAATCGCGCGCCAGCGCCGGGATGTCGCCCAGCTCGCGACCGCGTAAATAGTCTTCCAACTCATTGATGATGTAGGCACTGGCGTCCAAGTCTGCGACCGCGTTGGTCAGATCTTGAATCTCCTTATCGGCCCGGTCACCGGCGTGGCCGAACATGGCGAGCCGCTTATTGGCCGGCATGTGCGCAACCATGTCCACCACGGCTCTCATGCTGTGTTCGTTGTGGGCAAAATCCACTACCACGCTGCAATTTTCCAACTGGTAGCGGTTGCCCCGCCCGGGGTTGTCATCTGCGGTACTGCCGAATTTATGCAAACCGGCTTGAATCGCTTCCGATGGCAAGCCCAACGCATGGCAAAGCCCGATCACGCCTAGCGCGTTTTGAATATTGTGCCGCGCGGTACCGCCAAAGGTCATCGGTAGGTCCGCCGCCGCGCCATAGTTGTGCTCATCGCCCGCGTGGTGATAAACCAACTCACCATCACGTAAAAATACCGCCCGCTGGCCGCTGCCAATATGTGCCTGCACCAGTTCGTTTTGTTCCTCCAGACTAAACCAGCACAGCGTGTTATCCAGCGTTTTAGCCTGCTGCACCACCAATGCATTGTCAGCATTCACCACCAACACGCCATCGTCGTCCAGTGCCCGCGCCACCACAAACTTGGTGGCGGCCAGATCTTCCACGGTGTTGATACCATATTGTCCCAAATGATCGGCGGCAATATTGGTGACCAGCGCCGCATCCACTTTATCAAGGGGTAAACCGCGCCGCAGGATACCGCCCCTTGCCACCTCTAAAAAAGCGATACCTGTGCGCCGGTCGCGCATTAACATGCGCGCCCCACCAGGGCCGGAATAATCGCCGCGATCGATAATAGCATCGCCCACGCGAATAAAATCGGTTGACGTTACGCCGGCATTAAAGCCAGCGGCGCTGCCAATCTCGGCCGCCAGCCGCACGCTGGTGCTTTTACCATTAGTGCCGGTAATAAAGGCACGCGGCACGTCACGATATTTGCTCCAGTCCACGTCGCTGACGGCGGGTAGTTCGCCCACTGGCCAGATATCCACGCTGGCGCCCATGCCGAGACTGAGTTCATCATCATCCACCAGACAGGTAACGCCATGCTCAGTCGCGGCGCTGATTAATGCCATCAGTCGCGGATTTAATTCTTCCTGTAGTTCGCTATGCAATTCATTGAGGCGCGATTGCCAATCTGGTACCGCGACCTGCTGCAACTCAGCCACCGCACACTGCCAAATCAATTCGGCGACTTCGCAGGCGGTATACAGCGCGTCCATGGGCGCGGCAATGGCCAGATTAGCACCACCCGGATACAATCGCGCGGTGCTCTCGGCCTGCCAGCCAAAGGCCTCCAACAATTGTACGGACCAACGCCGCCAGGCATCGGCGACCGCCTGTGGCGCAACCTCGTCCAGCAATACATCCACCACCGCACCGGGCTTGTCCCACAGCAGATTGGGGCCGGTCAGGCGGCGCGCTTCATCCAGCTCTAATTTCAAGACTTGCTCCTGTAAAACGTGACCCGATTAATCGGATTCTTCGTCGCGCTCGACCACCAGACGCACGCCGCGATCGTCGTGCACGATGGACTGGCCCTCTTCCAGCTCAAACTTTTCCACTACCGGTTTGTACAGCGTCTTCGGGAAATCTTCTGAGGGCTTGGGTTCCTTTTTAGGCGCTTCCTGACCATCGTTGGCGTGTACAATCTGCTTCCAGCAGCGGGTAATTTCATCGCCGAGGATAATCAACAGATCGCCTGCCTCGCTGTCCTGCAGCGCTTTATCCACCGCTTCGGTTTCAGACGGGATTACCTGAATGGCGGCGTCGTCCACCCCGGCTTCCAGCAGTGTTTTGCGCAGCAATTGGGGCACTTCATCATGTCCGCGACCACGCCGATGATCGTCGGCCTTACAAATAAAATAGTCAAAGCCCTCGGCCACTATTTGCGCCGCCTCGATAATATCTTCATCGCGGCGGTCACCTGGAATCGCAATCACAATACGCCGCTTGCCCGCCACATCCAGTCGCGCGGCAAGGTCAGTGATGGTCCGAATTGCCGCTGGGTTGTGAGCGTAATCAAGAATTACTTTAAACGGCAATTCGTCGTAGATATTCAAGCGGCCCGGCGCCTGATAAAAGGATGTGCTGAAAATGCGCAGGCCCTGACGGATATTCTCCAATGACACATCAAAGCTGTAGGCCATGGCCGCTGCAAACATGGCGTTCTGCACATTGTGCATGGCCTTGCCCTCGATGGTGGATGGAATCAGATGGGTCCAGATCAGTGGAATGTGTGCACCCTTGTCGTACAGGGTAATCATGTCGCCATTAATGCCGCTCTCCAACACCACGGCTAAGCCGCCACTGCGGATATGTTCGCGCACCAGCCCATGACCACTGTTGGTCGTCACATAGCAGATGCGCGAAGCCTCGCAAAAATCCGCCATTTGCAGGCACAGAATATCGTCGGCGTTCAGCACCACGCAATCCTTGGCGACTTCCACCACCACCCGCTTGACGCGCGCTAACTGCTCCAGCGTATCAACGCCACGCAAGCCCAGATGATCAGCCGAGATATTTAAACAGGCACCCACATCGCATTCCTGATAGCCGAGACCACGCTTAACGATGCCGCCACGGGCGGTTTCCATGATCGCGAAATCAACGCTCGGGTCGCGCAGCACAATTTGGGCAGCGGTCGGCCCGGTCATATCGCCTTTAACGGTCAGGTGGCCATCTATGTAGACGCCATCTGTGGAGGTCATGCCGGTAGTGTGGCCGGCACTCTTCATTATGCTGGCCAGCATGCGCGAGGTTGTGGTCTTGCCATTGGTGCCGGTAATCGCCGCCACCGGAATGCGCGCCTCACTGCCCTGCGGAAACAGCATATCAATCACTTTGCCGGCCACATCGCGCGACTCGCCCTCGCTGGGCGCAACATGCATGCGAAAGCCCGGTGCGGCATTGCATTCGCAGATGCCGCCTCCGATTTCCTTATAGGAGTGGCTGATATCATCGGTCAGAAAATCCACCCCACCGATATCAAGCCCGATGGCCTTAATGGCGCGAATCGCCATATCGCGGTTATCCGGGTGCACAATATCGGTGACATCGATGGCAGTGCCGCCGGTCGACAGATTGGCAGTCGAGCGCAGAAAAAATCGCTGGTCTTTGTCCAGCACCGACTCCTCGGTGTAGCCAGCTTCCTGCATCAGGCGTTTGGCCTGATGATCCAGTTCCAGGCGGGTCAATACTTTCTCATGGCCGATGCCACGCCGCGGGTCTTCGTTAACCTTGTCGACCAACTCGGCGATGGTCGATTTGCCGTCCCCCACTACATGGCCAGGCACGCGTTTGGCGACGGCCACCAGTTCATTGTTCACTACTAACATGCGGTGATCAAAGCCAGTCAGAAAGCTCTCGACCAACACCGACTTGCCGGAGCCGTGTTTGACGGCCTCGTCGAAGGCTGCGGCGACCTCATCATCGCTGGTCAGATTAATCGCCACGCCCCGGCCGTGGTTGGCATTCAGTGGCTTGACCACCACCGGGTAGCCGATGCGGTTGGCGGCTCGCACCGCCTGTCGGGCACTGTAAATCATGTGCTGCTGCGGCACCGGCAGGCCCAGATCGTTTAACAGATTGTGGGTGTCTTCTTTATCGCAGGAAATCTCTACCGAGATATGTTTGGTTTCACTGGTGATGGTGGCCTGAATACGCTGTTGATGCTTGCCGTGTCCGAATTGCACCAGGCTGTAATCATTGAGCCGCAACCATGGAATGTCGCGCTCTTCAGCAGCGTGCACCAATGACCCGGTACTGGGCCCGAACTCTTTGCGCTGCGCCATGCGCACGAAGCTGGTGAGTTCCTCCTCAAAATTAAAATCGTCATCGATGTCTGCGTCGATTAATTGCTGGACTTCCGCTGGCATTAAATGCTCCAGCAGTCTGAGGCCCAGCTTACCGGCCGCCAGGCCTACATCACGCTGTTGGTACTGGTACACCACGTTATAGCAGCGCGGCTCACCGGTGCTACGGGTGCGGCCAAAAGTGACCGAGGCACCCGCCAGATTCTGTAGCTCAATGGCAACGTGCTCCCAGATATGGCCCATCCAGGTACCGCCGTCTTCACGCAGGCGGCGCAGGAAGCCACCTGCCTGATTGTAACTGCAGCCGTGCTCTTGCAGGCTGGGGATTGCGCTGACCAAGCCATCAACAAAGCCTGCACCGAGTTTGCCGCTGGGCCACTGCTCGAGTTCACCGAGATCAACCTCATAGCGAATGCAGGGAAAGTTTGCCCATACGTTGGGCCCGACATAGACGTTAGTCGCCAATATTTTCATTGCGTCTTTATTCCTGAGTCAACTGTTATTGCGGTGACGAGACACAGCACGTGCTGCTGCAGTTCGCTCTGTTTTAGGTCTTGACGACCACTAACCGCGTTTATCTTCAGCAACGGTATAAAAAAAAGCGCTGGGATGCCAGCGCTTTATTTGATGGTGCTACAGAAGGGGCGGACAAAATGTTTTCAGGTGATATGCGGCTGACGGCTGTCGATGTCGTAGCGGCTACCGGCGGCCAGAATATGCATCTTCAAATTCAGCAGGGTCAGAGCCTCGCCACTGCCAGCCTCGGCCATGGAGGAATATTCAATATCACTGGCATCCACCACCGTGACCGAGCCACTACCCACCACTGTAAATTCATTATCCGGAGCAATGAATATGGCCGTATCTTCGTCCAGACCAATACCGATCAAAAAGGGATTAAAGGATACCGCGCTTAGTAATCGCGCCATGCGATTGCGCTCACTGAAGTGCTGATCGATGACTAGCGTATTGGCCAGTCCCAAACCCGGGGCCAGATTAACGCCGCCCTCGGTGGGCACCAGACCGGTGGTGCCTCCGACGATCATATGCTGCGACACAATCGCCGCGCCCGCCGAGGTGCCCGCGTAATGCACACCCTGAGCATTAAGCTTGCGGATCATCTGGGCCACTGGCGTACCGCCCAGAATGGTTGATAGCCGCAGTTGATTGCCACCGGTAATGAATATGCCGGTGCTGGATTCCAGTTTTTCCAACAACGCTGGGTCCTCGGCCTCTGATCGCTCATTGATTGTCAGGCTATGCGTAGTGCCGGCACCCAATTTACCGAATAACTTAGCATAACGCTTGCCGGTATCCTTCAGTTGCGAGGCCGTAGGGATGATTGATATCACCGCATCACTGCCGCCAGACAATTCCACAAAGCGCCGTAGCACTTCGGGGTCGTTTACTTTTTCTTCCGCGCCACCTATGGGGATCACATAGCCTCGCTGTTGGCCTTTAACACTCGGTGAGGGCATAACTACGACTCAAAGGTTCCTTTTATAACTTGTTGTTGTTCGAACACATGCCAACGACCGAGGCCCATAACATGCTCTATTTGATGTTGCTCGTTGAGCACTACAAGGTCGGCATCGGCGCCCGTTTGCAGGCGGCCCTTATGATGAAAATTCATCAGGCTGGCCACGTTGCTGGTGAAGAATGGCAGAAAGGTCTCCAAGCTATGCCCCGCGGCCAACAACTGTGTAAACACATTGCTCAGCGCGGCCGACGTGGCGAAATCCATGCGCGTGAGGTTACCCTCGCCATCAAAGTCGGGCAGGCAACCTCCGCCGTCTGAGCTAATGGTGAGTTTGTCCTGTGGCAAATCTGCCTGCATAAACCGTTCCAGAGCCTCAACCGGCTCATAGCCATCGGGGCCCGTTTCAAACGCGGTGACATCTACCCAGCAGCCGTGCTTGCTTAGTTCACAGGCTTCTTCAAACAGCGCTTTGCGACGATTCACATGCGTTGGATTGTAGGTACGTGCTGGAATTTCAGCGTCGCTTAACGCCCGACGTACTAGCTCCAGACCGCGCTCTCCGTCACCCAGATGCAAGTGCACGATACCGGCTTTGCCGGTCATTAGACGCGCCACATGTGCCTCAGATGCAATCTTTAATAATTCATCCAGCGTTGGCTGGCTGGAGCGATGATCGCTGATTGCCAATTCACCCACACCGACGACCGGGTCAACAAACACGATATCTGACCTGACCGAGCCGGTTAAGGTGGTTAATGGCAAATGATAGCCGCCGGTATAACACCAGGCCGACATGCCCTCTTCTCTGAGTGCGTAAACTTGCGCGATCACCGATTCGGTATTGCGTACCAAATCATCGGTGCCCAGCAGGCCAACCACGCTGGTGACCCCAGCCGAGGTAAATTGACTCAGTGGCACCGGTGGTACACGAGTGGCGAACCCGGCTTCACCCCCGCCGCCAGTGATGTGGGTATGCGCATCTATAAAACCTGGCACCACGGTGGCGCCGGCCAGATCGATGCACTGCGGCGTCAGGCTGGTATCCAGACTCGGCACATCGCTACCCATGTAGACAAGCTTACCGCCCGCCAGCAATAGATGCTGCATGCCTAGCGGCTGAGGTGCGTACACATTGCAATTGCTTAGCAGTGTGATTGGAGGATTTGAGAGGGTCATAATCAGTTATTTTTCAGGGGTCAATCATGCAGCCAGACGTCATTATCGCTGCGTTCGAGTGCCCTGACGAGGCCAGTAAAAAAGCCCTTGTAATCGAGGCGGAATCCTAAAGCACGCGGCGCGATTGTCAACGTCTTTTGCACAATGCAGGCGCAGAATTTTGTCATTTTGCTAGACTCAGGCACAGCTATACCTGCAAAGCAGCGCTATTTGCGCGGAGGAACCTCGTATGCCAGCAACAAGCAATCCAGCCAGCGACCCTGCGGCGGCTCAAAAACTCACTAATTGCCTGTTCTACCTACGGCTTTCCGTTGCGCTAGTGCTATTAATCTGGACCATCGATAAATTCGTCAATCCGGCTCATGCCACCAGAGTGTACGAAGCATTCTATTTTTTGCCTGGAGTGGCGGGCAATTTAATGACGGCCATCGGCGTAGCGGAATTAATATTGGTCGCTCTGTTTTTAATAGGCCGATTTAAGAACATCACCTATTTGCTGGTGCTGCTAATTCACGCGGTGTCCACCTTAACGCCGTTTGCCTACTACCTGAGCCCGTGGGAAATGGATGGTCTGTTGTTCTTCGCGGCCTGGCCAATGCTGGCGGCTTGCTGGATGCTGTATGTGTTTCGCGCCCAGGACAGCAAATACAATTTTTAATACCAGGCGTCAGGTGGCCAGATCAGCATCCATCATCATACTCACCGTGAAAAAGCCCAGACTACGGTAACGCTCGCACATTTTGTTGGCGTATTTTTCAGAGCAATAGTTGCCCACCATATAACCCCAGCCGCCAGCCACCGCCACCTCGTCGGAATCTGGCAGTAGGGCTTTCAGGGCTGCCGTCTGGTCATCGTTACGAGGTGCAATGACCACCGAAAAGTTTTCCTGCGCACCGTCATCGCTGCCATAGCCAGATAGCATGGCCAGGGTTTCTTCCAGAATGACTTCTTCCTGTTCAGTGATCTGCTCATCAATCTCCACCAGATTCTGCAATACATCAGCCAATTCCCGCACCTGCGGCTCAGGCGGTGAGGTTAGCAGATAATCATTTACCAATCGGTGAGTTTCGATCAGATTGGAATGCAACGACCCATGATCGCTCTTGCCGTGTAACTCGTGCCAATCGATTTTCAAGTTCCACGAATCGGCAAAGCCTTTTATATAGTCTTTCTCGCGTTCGTCCAATTGGTCATCAATCCAGGCAAAGCGCGTGAGTATCTGCAGCACCAGATCGGCGCTGGCCGGCCGGAACATGGCCAAGGCCAGATCGCCAAATTCATCCTGCTCAAGTTTTAGGGCACGTTTGATATTGCGCCACAAGCCAACCTTACGACGCCCCTGCACCCACAATCCGGAGCCAATCAATATCATCATGCAGCCCCAGCTAATCCAGATCACACTGTTTAAAAAACCCTGCCATTGACTCACCACCAAAAAGTTCAGGGCAAATATGGTGCCTGGGATTATGGTCATGACATGACCCACAATTGAGATACTGTTGGCCACCTCTTCACGGTGCTTTCGTTTCCAGATTTTATTCAGCTGCAAATACGCCGAAACTAAGCCAAGGGCGACGGAGCCGTACGCCAAAAATCCAATGACTGCTATCCAGGTTTCCATAAAATCACCTTCTCTGTTGCTGTCGTTACAGGCCGAAATGCAATGTTTTTCCGGCAATGGACATTAGTCCTGTTAGAATCATACGCCGGAACCGACTGATTAGGCCAGCAAAGCGGGTCTAAACACCGAAAGCGCACGAAATCGATTGAAACTCCAGCGCGGGCTTTTATATAATCCGCCGCACGCAAATGCTGATGCGACGCCGGGGTGGCGGAACTGGTAGACGCGCCGGATTCAAAATCCGGTTCCTTCACGGGAGTGTCGGTTCGATTCCGACCCTCGGTACCATTGGCAGCCATGCGAATCATGAGAAAGCCCCTTAATCGGGGCTTTTTTGTGTCCGTTGACGAACTTCGATTGTGCGCCAAAAGCGACAGTTGCCTTATAACTTTGATGATTTACAGATTGACGGCAAAAGTCATGACGTGAACAATGGAAATTCATATCGGGCGGTGGCTGAACCACGCCGATTATAAGAACAGGCCGGGCTTTTTCGAACGGCTGCACGGAGTACATGATGAACCACCCAATGCGACCATTTTCGCTCACCTCGCTACTCAAACAAGTGCCAGTGCCGGTTAAACGGCTGTCGCTACTGGGCTTGCTTGCCCTCTGCGTGGCCGACGCCAACGCTCAATCAGCGAACCCGCTGATTGAAATCGAGCGCGATATCCAACAGGGCCAACAGAGCACTGCCCGCGCCAAACTGCGCTTGAATCAGTTACTGAGCGTGGAACTGCCTGGCGCGCAGGACAGTCTCGATCAATCCCGTCAACAGTCAAACGCGCTGCGAGAGCAGCTGATTGCGCTGCAGTCGAACGCCATCGAGTCCGAGGCGGCCTTGCAGAAAGTGAGCAATCAGCTGCAACGTGCCAATACTCTGTTGCAAGCCAAGTTACAGGAGCTCAGCGCGGCTCAGGCGGAGACTGCCCACTTGCAGGGGCTGGTGTCGCAACAATCACAAGGCGCTAATTCTCCCGCCACTCAAATGAAACGTCATCAGCAGGAGCTTGCTGCATTAAATCAGCAGTTGGCCATGGCCGATCAGCAGTTAAAAGTGGAGCTGCAACGACAGCAGGCACTGCAGCAGGAAGAAATGCGCCGTCGTGAGATGTCAGCCCAATTAATCGAAGGCGAGGACGCCCACAAACAATCGATGCGCGCCCAGCAAGCCAAACTCAGAAAACTCGAGGGCGACATAAAGTCCACCAATCGCAGTAATGCCAGCCTGGACCGAAAACTAAAATCGGAACAATCGACCTGGGATAAAACCGAAGCCGCTTTGGCCAAGCGAAAAGCACAACAAGAAACCCTGCTGGCGTCCATCGCGAGCGGCGAACAGCGGCTCGCCGAGTTAGCCGCGCTGCGCGCCAGCAACGACCAGACCTTGAGCGAGGCGAAAGCGGTCACCGGCGATAAAAAGGCGCGCCTGTCTGAACTTAAATCTGAGGTCGCGCAATTAAAGAAACGCAATCGGGCGACTGAGAGAGATGTGAGCACCGCAGAAAAAGCACTGGCCAATAGCAAATCTCAGCAACAACGGGAACTCAACGCTCAAGTAAAACTTGATTCTCAGATTGAGGCCAGCATTAACACGGTGGCGACATTGCAGCGCAACGAACTCGACATGCGCGCTGAAATTGAACAGATTGAACAACTCACTACCGCCAAGCTGGCCGAGATTGAACCACTGCGCAAAGAAGTCGAAGCGCTGCGCGCTAAGCGCGATGCGCAGCTGGAAGCGCAATCACAACTGCAGAGTCGGGTAACCGCCATAAACGAAGAATTGATTGTCGCTGACGCACGCTATCAATCAATTTCACAGGAAAAACAGCAACTTGAGGCTGAATTACAGTCCCTGCGTAACTAGGCCGCTACGCCAAGAAAAGCCTCTTTCTGGCCACCAAATTAACCCCGCACTCTTCCGCAACGCCGCTGCGGGGCGTAAAATGATCGGTTGCGATTCATCAAACAGGAAAACACCATGAACGAACTCAGCAGCGCGCTGCAAATGCGTGACCCGGAGCAACCCGCCATCAGCCAGAATTTGCTGGACGCCTTTGAATTGCAGAAACGGGCTTACTATCAGCAACCTACCCCTGACCGCGCCCAGCGTAAGCAGGATTTGCTGCAGCTGAAAAAAATGATTAACGATAATCGCGAACAGATTATCGATGCCATCAGCGAAGACTATGGCAACCGCTCCCGTCATGAGACCCTGTTTGCCGAGGTGATTTCCGTCACCGATGGAATTAACGACACCATCAAACATCTCAAAAAATGGATGAAGCCACAAAAACGCCATGTGGATATGACCATGTTTCCGGGCGGTAAGAATCGCGTGATTCCGCAGCCGCTGGGCGTAGCAGGCCTGATTATTCCGTGGAACTTCCCAGTGAATTTAAGTTTCTCACAGTTGGCTGCCGCCTTTGCCGCCGGTAACCGCGCCATGGTGAAGATGTCGGAAAACTCCATCACGCTGTCACGCCTGTTAATCAAACTGGTACCGGATTATTTCCCACCTGAGAAATTGCAATTTTTTGAAGAAACCGGCGACGTTGGTAAACAGTTTTCACAGATCCCGTTTGACCTGATTATTTTTACCGGCTCCGGCCAAACCGGCCGCGCGGTGATGGGTGCTGCAGCCAAAAACTTGACGCCGGTTATTCTCGAACTCGGTGGTAAAGCCCCGGCGGTGATTGATAAGGACTACCCCATGGCTAAAGCCGTGGAACGCATCATGTTTGTTAAGCAGTTTAATGCCGGCCAGATCTGCACCAATGTGGATTACGTGTTTGTGCATGACACGCAGCGCGATGAATTTGTGCAACACGCCAAACAGTACGTGGCCAAGCATTGCCCCGATATAAACCACAAAGATTACACATCGATTATTGATGATCGCTCCGTACAACGGCTGATCGACACCGTGGCCGATGCCAAGGCCAAAGGTGCAACGGTTATTTCATTGAATCCCGATCAGGAGGTAAACCGCGAAGCCCGCAAAATGCCGGTCCAACTGGTGCTCGACACCACTGAAGACATGACCATCCGGCAACGCGAAACCTTCGGCCCGATTCTGATGGTGATGACTTACACGGATCCGCAGGAGGTGATCGACTATGTCAATGCGCATGACCGGCCGCTGGCGCTGTATCCGTTCACCAACGACAAGCAACTCGCCGAACGCTACATTGATCGGATTATGTCGGGCGGCGTAACGGTCAATGATGCGCTATACCATGTGGCGCAACACGACATCCCATTTGGCGGCGTCGGCCCCAGCGGCATGGGCCATTACCATGGTCATGAAGGCTTTATTGCCTGTTCCAAGCTGCGCCCCGTGTTTTATCAGGCGCCGTTTACCAGCATGAAATTTCTGGCGCCGCCGTATGGCAAATTTGCCGACAAGGTCTACGGCATGCTGGTAAAGCTAAAAAGTTAAGCTGAGCGTGGCAGGTTAAGTAGCACCGACCTCTTGAGCGGCGACCCAGTTGTTAATTTTATTTTCCAGTAAGGCCAGGGGCACACAGCCGGTTTCCAATACCTGATTGTGAAATTGGGCGATCTCGAATCGCTCACCCAATTGTTGCTCGGCTATGGCCCGCAATTCACGTATCTTTAGCTGCCCCACTTTGTACGACAGCGCCTGACCGGGGTTGGCCATATAGCGCTCAATCTCGCGCTCGATGCTGGCGGCGGACTCAGCCTCATTGGCTAGCGAGTACTCAATGGCCTGCTCGCGGGTCCAGCCCTTGGCGTGCAGACCTGAGTCCACCACCAGACGAATAGCGCGGTGAATTTCAGCACTCAGCATGCCAAAGTATTGGTAGGGGTCGGTGTACAAACCCAGTTCCTTGCCCAGCGATTCAGAATACAGTGCCCAGCCTTCACCATAACCGCTGTACCACAGCGTTTTACGGAACTTGGGCAGTGCGTCGTTCTCCTGCGTTAGAGAAATTTGATAGTGATGGCCGGGAATGGCCTCATGCAGAAACAGCGACTCAGCATCGAAAACATTGTACTGACTGGCGTCGGGGATCGGGGTGTAGAAAATTCCCGGGCGGGTACCGTCCAAAGAACCGGGGTTGTACTGGGCGGCGGCTGACGCCTCACGAAACTTTTCGGTGCGGCGCACTTCGAATGCAGTTTCAGGTTTATTGTCGAAAAGCTTCTCGACCTGCGGCAGCATGGTTTGATGGATACCGTTGAAGTACTCAATCACCTGTTCCGGCGCATCAAACGGCATTAATGCAGGATTGCTTCGTACATGGTCAAAAAAGGCCGCCAATTCACCTTCAAAACCAACTTGCTGTTTTACCTTTCCCATCTCCGCCTGAATGCGCGCGACCTCCGCCAAACCCAGTTGATGCACCTCATCCGCGGTCATATTGGTGGTGGTGTACTTTTTGATCTGATGCTGATAGTAGTCTGCTCCATTCGGCAGCGCATCAATGCCACTGCTGTCACGACCCGCAGCCATATACTCGCCTTGCATAAATTCAGCCAGCCGAGTGTACGCGGGCACTATTTTGTCGAGCACCATGGCGCGATACGCCGTCTCGAGGCGGGCCCGATCCTCAGCGCCAAGCGCGGCAGGGAAGTTACGCGCCGGGCTGTAAAATAAATGCTGCTGTAAATCTGTGGTCGTCATTGCCTGCAATTGAGGTACCACCTTTTTAATCAGGGATTTCGGTAGCACATAGCCCCTCGCCATGCCCTCGCGCATTTTACTTTCGGCCGCGCTCAACCACTCGAGAAAACCATCTACCCGCCGCAACCAGCGCTCGTAGTCACCCACTGTGGCAAAGGGCTGCGCGCTGGCACCACTGGCCAATTGCCCCATGGTCAAGTTCAAGGTCCACATCTGGTCAATCGGTGTCAGGTCGCTGTCGAACTGTAGATCAGCCAGGCTCATCGCCAACTCCCACGTTAGCACCTCCTTTGACATACGTTCGCTGTCACTTAAGTCCGCATCATCAAAACCGGCCAGCGCATCCTGATATTTGCGATAGTGGCGTTGCAATTTTTTCTCGACGTCGTCAGAAAGATAATTAACGAACCGGTCATTGAAACGGTTGTCTCCGGCAAACGTGGCGCTAATGGGGTTGAGTGCCAGATTCTGCTCATAATAAGTATCCAGCATGGCCGCAAACTGTTGGGAAATTGAGCTACCCGCCGTGCTGCCCGATTGCTCGCTGCCGGCGCTTACCTCGTCAGCTGGCGCTTCTACCTCAGTTGATGATGTTGGGGGCGTTGCCTGATCCGAACAGGCGCTGAGGAAAACGGCGGCCAATAATAGCGCGCCCCAGTGGAAAGGTTTTGTCATAGGTAGCGGAGTTCTTGAAAGTTCAAAGGAGTCGGCCACAGCCTAGCACAGACAGCTTGGCTGCCCAAAACTGCACCAATTCGCACATCAACTGTCAGGCCGATCTGAATGGCTGCGCACGCAGCCGTTGACCGCCGGCGCGTCGCAGCGCATTGGCCACCGCAGGCGCCAGAGGCGGTGTGGCCATTTCACCTGCGCCCGCCGAGGGCGCGTCACTGTCAACCACGATTACATCAATCTTGGGTACTGAGTCAGCAATGCGCAACATTCGGTAGGTGTCGAAGTTATCCGTGGTTACGCGGCCGCCGCGCACTAGAATCTGTTGCCCGATTGCGGTGCTCAGACCATCATTGATACCACCCTCGACCTGGGCAATGACGCCATTGGGGTTAATCACGGTGCCAACATCAATCGCAGCGCTCACATAATGAACCTTAAACCGATCCCTAGCGAGTCGTTCAACCTCGGCCACTTGCGCGCAATAGCCGCCAAATGTGAAATGAACCGCTAAGCCCTGTGCATGACCCGGCGGCATATCGCGCCCCCAGTCAGCCCGCTCAGCGGCCGACTTGAGTACCTGAGCCATGCGCCCAGTATCGAACACTGGCCCACCGTGCCCGCTGTAGTCGAGTTGTTGCGGTTTACCCAGCAGATCTAGACGCAGTTGTAGTGGGTCTTGCCCGGTTTGTTCGGCAATTTCATCCAGAAAACTTTGCACCACGAAGGCATTGGCGGTATGCGCCGGCGCGCGCCAACTGCCCTGCGGCAGGCCTGACTCGGCCGGCATATATTCATATTGCAAATTTTTGACCAGCGCGGCCGGAAAGTCATCCACGTAGATGTCGGCCCCGAACAACTCCTCGGGCTTAACACCGTCACGACGGTAATACTTTGGTCGCCCGGCCAGGCGCTGTGCCCAACCGGTGATGCCGCCCTTTTTGTCGACCGCCGCAATCATCTCGTGATGCCCCATCGGCCGATAGAAGTCATGCGCCAGATCGTCTTCGCGGGTCCAGATCAATTTAACTGGCATGCCACTCAACTGCGAAATGGTCACGGCCTCAGCCGCGTGGTCACTGGATAGACGACGCCCGAAGCCACCGCCTAAGCGGGTATAGCGAACATCGATTTGCAATCGATCCAGACCGGTAATCGCGCTGGCAGCGCGCCCGGCGCCGCCGGGGGACTGAAACGGGCCGATGACGGTGCAGCGTTCTTTTTCCACATGGGCGATGCAGTTTTGCGGTTCCAATTGTGCGTGCGATATTGTCGGCAATTGATAGGTATGGCGAATTACTTTGTGCGCTTTACGCAATGCCTCCCCCAAGTCACCATCATCCCGGACAATCTGCCCCTTGCCTTTTAGCAGACTCCGGCATTGTTGGTCCAGACTGTCGGTAGACTCTTCGCTGTGCGGGCCTTGATCCCACTCAATCTCCAGCAAATCGCGGGCCTTTTTGGCGGTCCAGAAATCATCCGTCAGCACTGCCACACCGGCCGCCAGATAACTGTAATATTTATCCAGCGGGGGCCGCGGCAATTGCACCACAGCATGTACACCGGGCAACGCTCGGGCCTTGCTGTCGTCTAGCGACTTGACCTGCCCATCAAGATACGGCGAGCGTGCTACCAGCGCGACCTTGGCGCCGGGGTAATCTATATCCATGCCATACAGCGGCTGACCGGTGACGATTTTTTCAAGCTGCGCGGATTTACGATGTTGACCAATCACCTGCCACTTATCACGGGGCGTAAGTTCCGCTTTAAAATCGTCCGGCAGGCTCTGCTGCGCCGCCGCGGCCGCCAGACTGCCAAAACTCCAGCGATCACCCTTGTCGGACACAATATACGACTTGTCAGCCCGTAACTGTTTGATCGGCTGGCCGGATTGCTCAGCCGCGGCCTGCAACAATAATTGCTTAACGCCGGCACCTGCCTCCCGCAACAACGGGAAGTTGCGACTAATGCTGGTCGAACCACCGGCGAACTGAGGCACCGCGGCCGCTTGCAGTTCACCCTCGGCATTACGCTCTATCAGATAGGGCATGGGCTCAACGCTGACTAAGTCGATGTCTCCACCCAGTTCTTCTATAAACAGCGACGCCAGCGATGTATCTACGCCCTGCCCCATTTCCGGCGAGGGGTAGTAGAAGGTAATGTTATTGTCGGGGTGAATCTTGGCCAGCAAGGACAGTGCCTGATAACCCGTGGCGTGCGCCACGCCGATAGGTCTACCCGTCGCAACGCCGAGTAACGGCGCGGCGACCACCAATGCCCCGCCGGCCAATGAATGGCTGAGAAATTCTCGCCGTGTTAGCGCCTGATTCATGCTGCACCCCCGGCTTTGCGTTGCAATTTTGCAGCATGGTGAATGGCGGTGCGCATGCGCGTATAGGTTCCGCAGCGACACAGATTGCTTAGCTTGGTGTCTATATCGGCATCGCTTGGATTCGGGTTGGATTTTAGAAAATCAGTCACTGCCATAATCTGGCCGGCCTGACAGTAGCCACACTGGGGTACATCATGCTCAATCCAGGCCTGCTGTACCGGACTCAATTGACCATCCGTTGCCAGGCTCTCAATCGTGTTAATCTGGCGACCAGCTAATGCTGATACCGGTAAAGAACAGGAACGCGCCGCCTTGCCATCCAGGTGCACAGTACAGGCGCCACAGGAGCCAATGCCGCAGCCGAACTTGGTGCCGGTCAATTTGAGGTTGTCACGCAAATACCAGAGTAACGGCGTACTGCCGTCGCCATCAAAGGCAACCGATTGCCCGTTAACTTTGAACTTAACCATGCTGAATGCTCCTCGCTATTCTGTTTTATACGGCTAATCGGCAAACATTAACGCGCTGCAATAATCGCCGCTATAAATATGGCCAAGCGGTAATCAAGCGTTCAGAAAAGTGCTCTGAGGCGGCATCTGGGCGCAATAGTCCTGCCCGAAATCAAGCACTCATCCGCACCAGCTTGCCAGGCCTCGCCGCAAGGACTTCATCGTTCTCCACCACCGGCTCGCCAGCCACCAGCGTGGCCCGGAAACCGGTCACCGGTTGCAACAGGCGCTGGCCGCCGGCCGGCAGGTCCCGAACCATCTTGGGTACTCCCAGATCAAGCTGCTCATAATCAATCACATTAATGTCGGCTTTCATGCCTTGTTTGATCAGGCCGCGATCTTGCAGCCCCAGATAGCGCGCGCCGTCGGCGGTGAGCATCTGCACAGCCCGTTGCAGGGCAATGCCCGGCCGGTTCTTTCTCAATCGGTCACGGGTCCAATAGGCCAACAGATAGGTGGGGAAACTGGCATCGCAAATGGTGCCGACATGCGCGCCACCATCCGACAAGCCCGGTAAAGCCTTGGGGTGCGTCAGCATGGTGTAAATATTGTCGTAGTTCATGTCGGTGTAATTGAAAATTGGATAGTAGATCAGCGCATAGCCATCATCCTCTAACAGGGTGTCATAGATTTGCTCCCAGACACTCACTCCGCGGGCGCGCGCCATGCTGGCCAGCGAACTATCTGTACCCTGTTCGTAATCCACCACACCATCACGCTCCAGCATAAATAGCTTCTCAGCCAATTCATCAATACGCGCAATCATCATATCGACCAGCGGCGGCACTGGCGAACCTGGCCCGCACAGCTTAACCGGTGTCTCAGCCAGCAGTCGGGCCTTGAATTCGGGCTCGCGCATCACGGCCACTTTTTCAGCCAGCGGCAGGTCTTTGATAGCCAGGTAGCTGGGGAAGCCCATCAGCGGATGAAATGTACAATTTAAACCGTTGAATACGCCGATTGCACGGGGTGCAACCTGTACGCTGATATCCAGCCCCTCTGCGTTAAGCTGCTCACTGCCCTTGATGATTTTTTTCCAGTCATCCGGCGCGAAATCGCGTTGCATCAGCGACATAGAGCCCGGTCGGCCGCCGCTGGCGCGAAAATACGCGGACATGATCTCAAACTCTTTGTCGAAATTGTCTTCTGGCCGCACCATGTCAAAGTCATTCACCGCCTGCAGCACCCCGTAATCTAAGCCCTGAAAGGCTTCGGCGATGCCAACAAGTTCATCCTTGCCAGCTTCGCTGGCCGGGGTCCAGTCACCATCGGACGTTTTGTGCGAGTCGCTGCGGCCGGTGGAAAACCCCACCGCGCCGGCTTCCATCGCTTCTCGCACCAACTCGCGCATGGTGGCTATGTCATCGTCATTGGCCGCCTGATCGAACATAGCCCTTTCACCCATCACATAGATCCGCAGTGGGTCATGTGGCACCATCACCGCGAAATCAATCGTGTGAGGGCGGCGTTCAATGGCATCCATATACTCGGCAAAACTCTCCCACTCCCACTGAATACCTTCATGCAGGGCAGTGCCGGGAATGTCTTCCACGCCTTCCATCAGTTTGATCAGCGCTTCCCGATCCTGCGCACGACAGGGTGCGAAACCGACCCCGCAATTGCCCAGCACGGCGGTGGTGACACCATGATTGACCGAAGGTTTTAATTCTTCATCCCAGCTGACCTGGCCGTCGTAATGGGTGTGCACATCCACAAACCCCGGGGTCACGATAGCGCCGGCGGCGTCAATTTCCCGTGCAGCACTGCCGTCACAATCACCAATCTCGACAATCAGGCCATCACGGATGCCGATATTCGCAACATAGGGTGGGCCACCACTACCGTCATAAATCTGGCCGTTAAGTATCTTTAAATCAAACATAATCATTCTCTCTGCTAGGCCGCATAATTTACCACAGCAGCGGCACGACGATCAGCCACACGAAACAGTGCCACCAGTATCAGCCCTGCAATGATGTGCCAGGTACCCCACAGACCGGCCACGGCTGCAGCACCGCCCAGACCACCAAGCTGGGTCAGCAGGATGACGATACCAAGACCGGAATTTTGAATGCCTACCTCGATGGTTAGGGAACGACGCGACGCAACATCGGCTCGCGCCGCTCGAGCCAATAGGTTACCAGCCGCAAACGCCGCCGCATTTTGCAGCACTACGATGCCAATGATGGCGGCCCCGAGGGTCAGGAATACCGACCAGTACTTGATACAGGCAAATACGATAATGCCGATTAACAAAACGCTGGACAGCGCTGCCAACGGGTTTTTAATGCGCGCTGAAAAGTCCGGCAATCGTTTTACGCAGGCCATTCCTAACAGTAGTGGCAGGGCCAATATCAAGCTGGTTTGTGCCAGAAATGACAACGGGTCAAAGTTGATCTGGGTCAGCAGCTCTGCAGTCGGGCCATACAAACCGCTCCAGAATAAAATGGAGACCGGGGTCAGTAAGGCCGCGGCCAGGCTGGAGGTGGCGGTCAGCGCGACTGACAACGCCGTATTGCCGCGCCCCAACAACACCAGAATATTGGAGACATTACCGCCCGGGCAGCATGCCACCAGGATCATCCCAAGGGCGACGGAAGGAATGGGGTTGAACAGATAACACATAAACAGCGTCAACAACGGCAATATCAGTATTTGCCCACCTACCCCGGCAACAAACACTTTCGGCTGGCGCGCGATCGCGGCGAAATGGTGCCAGCGCAAGTTTAATGCCACCGCAAACATCATCAGCGACAGACTCAAGGCCATGGCCAATTCTCCATCCTGGCCGAGCTGCAGCTGGAACTCTTCTAAGTTTTGCATGGGCGTGACCTAGCGGTCGGTCAAAATTGCCTCCCCCTTGACCACCCAGGACAAGCCAAATGCCAGAATTGCCAATGACTCAAAAGCAAATACCGGAGGCAACAAGCTAGTGGTTGGGCAGTTGCCTCGATTCATCAGTGTGACCACCACAATCATCACCAATGAACCGATGATCACCGTGCCACAACTACGATACACGCGATTCCGCCAGAGTTTCATGGGGGTCGGGGGCACACCCGGCTTGCTCTTGGTGAACAACGCAAAGCAGAACACCGCGAGAATGCTGAAGAACACCAACGCGGATCCCAGGTGAATCTTGCTGAACAGGGCGGCGCCGGAACTCACCGCCTCGCCGGTGCACTGTTCGAGACCCTTCATGGTTGGAAATAGCGCCACACCGATGCCACTTAAACCGGCCACCTTACCGCACCAGAGATCAGTGGCCTCATAGCCACGGTAAGCCATCAGGAACACCGAAATGGCAAACAGATAGCCGACAAAAATATCTTGCAGCCCGGTGTGGTAATAGTGGCTGATGCTCGGCTGCACAGCATCCTGCTCGATCAGACCGCCAACCCACAATACTAACGGCAACGATAAGCCCATAAACCCAATGGCTTCGCGCAGCGTGAGGTAAGAAATGACTAAATCGTTATTGTGGCTCATGCACACTCCCTGTTTATCGTGTCGTGGTGATTCGGGAAGGATTGCCGCACCATCAAAATTTTTCTTTGAGAGTCGACGAGGTCAATTGTAGACTATGCACTTTCTGTTCGTCTAATGGCAAGCTAGGTGTTGTAAAAGCCGGGGCAGCCAATTACAAAAAACCACATCTCGAAGACCCTATGTCCGGAAGCTACCCTGATAAAATTAAACAACTGCCACTCTACGACGGTCGATTTGATGCTCATAAGTTAAGTGCCGACAACTGCGATGTGCTATTCGCGTCTTACCCGGCCGGCACCTCAATTGCGCCGCACACACACGACACGGAAAACCACGGCATAATCACCAAGGGCGAACTTATATTAACGATCAATGGTGAGCAGCAGCGCTATGCAGCCGGCGATTGGTACCATGTACCCGCCCATGCCGAGCACGCCGCAGATTTTGAAGTTGAAACCGAAGAAGTTGAATTCTGGTTTTATAAGTAGCTGTTAGATCCAGCAACTCAGCATGAGGGCTGTCACGGGTCAGACCTGAGAGGCCAGGTTTTTTTCGCGATACCCGAAAAATGGCCGCTCAACGTATGAGTAAGAAAACACTGCCATTACATATGTGACGGCCAGCGACGCAAAGAAAAACTCCCAAGATCGCTCCGACGGATTAGAGATACCCAGTAACTGAGTCTGTACGTGCAGGACGATCTGCATGCCCAGACCGTGCAGGATGTAAAAACTAAAGCCGATCACCCCCATTGAGCGGAAAAACCAGTTGCAGACGATGACGTTATACCAAGTGTCCTTGATGTTGAGCGCGAACAGGATAATCAACAGGCTCAATATGCATTTGACATAAAACTGGCTGATGTAGGGAATAACCGCCGCGGGGGGCCTGACCGGCGCGGACCATGCGATGGTTAATAGCGCAACAATCCCTGCCACAACTGCAATGGGTTGCTTATACCGCTCAAAAAATCCCATCAGGGAATCATTGCGCTGTAAAAGATCATAGTGCAGGTAACTCCCAAACACGCCGGTTAAAAAAGCGTAGAGCATGAATTCATGGCTAAACACACCGTTATAAAACGGTTTCCAATCGGTCGCATAAGCCCACCAGAGGTAAGCGCCTGCCGCGGTAATGAGCAAGGGTAGCAGGCGGTGCACACGGTAACTGACACACGTCACAATCAAGACCAGCGGTAACAACATATAGAAAGTAAATATCTGGGTCATCGGCCACAGATGCCCTTCCGCTTGCACAAACAAGAAATGACGTAATGCTGTATCAAGCTCAAATGGCACCACGTAGATCATAAAGACATACAGGTAGTAGGCTGGGAGAATTCGCTTCAGGCGTTTGGTCAGATACTTCTGAATATTCGGCCAACTGTAGATTTTCATCGGATCGGCAACAAACGGCTTGCTGAGCAGGAACCCGCTAAAGATAAACAACAGTGACAATCCCAGCTGTATCGCGAAAAATCCCGGCGCGGTGTGACTTAACAAGACCAGTATCGCGGCCAGGCCTCGCAAACCATTAATATTATTAAATTCATGTGGGCTGGAAATTTTATTACCGAGATTCATATCCCGAAAGGCCGGAATCTCGCTCCATTGGGCATGCCAGACCAATAAATACACTGCCAGACCTATCAGCAGCGCCAATGCCACGTAGGCTGGATTAAAAGGTGTGGAAAACGGTTGCTTGAGTTGCAGGCGTGCGATGCGACTTTGCGGGTCGATTGCCAGCATTGCCTGAGACTCCGCAACAAATTGGGAACTATTAAAAAACTCTTTAATTTGTTGTTGCCCCATCAACAAGTTGCCTAAATACGGTCGCACCAATTGGATATGATGAAAATTGATGGGTGTGGAGATGTCGGCCTCTGGCGACACATGAAACTCCAACACTAAATCGGCTACCGGAAAGTTCCAGCGCTGTGTGCCAACCAGCACCGGCGTTTGCGCCGCGTCGTCACCAATTTCGACAATTTCCAGCTTGCGCGCGCCAAATATGTTGACTGCTTCAACATGCAGAAGGCTGTTGGGAGGGAAAGTCCCTTTGAAGGTCAGGTAGCCAACCGCAGATTGCGTAAAATTGGTCAGAATCAGGAACGCAGTGAGGGCGAACATAAGCCCTAATGCCGCGGCGGCGAAATGTGCAACTCCTGATCTATTCATAATCAAATCGAACGCGCGGCGATAGATTCATAAAGCGCGGATTATACTCTCCATTGGTATTGCAATACACCACGAGGATCATCCGGAATTGATCAATAAATTTAACAGGCTACCAATGACTATGCGGTTCGCAGTCGGTGCCTCTATGCTGGCCTATCTGACTTCAACTCTGGCTTTCAACAAACTGACCAACCACAGTTAACAGGCAAGTGCTTAGCACGGCCCCAGACCTGTGCAACTATCCTTCTCTGGCCCTGGGCGGCCCTGAGCGTCTTCGGCCTGCGGCACTACCGGCAGAACCCGGTTGACTTGAATTTCGACCACCACCTGGCTTGCGCTTTCGAGAAGTAGACTTTTTACTACGGCGCCCCGGCTTTTGCGTTGATTCATTGCGCCCCGCTGAGTCAGAGCTACCGCGTCCCTCACTCTTGCCACCAGGACGGCTGCCAGGTTTACCCGAGGCATTGCGATTGCGGTTACGCTTGGGCTTATTTGGCTTTTGCGCCTTAAATTCAGTTTGTGAGGCCGGCAAATTATTGATCGGCTCAAAACCCTCCAGTTCTTCACGCGGAATTTGTTTTTTAATCAACCGTTCGATATCGGTGAGCAACTTAAACTCATCATGGCTGACTAATGAAATCGCTTCACCACTGGCACCGGCCCGGCCAGTACGCCCGATGCGGTGCACGTAGTCCTCAGCAACCTGCGGTAGATCAAAGTTGACTACATGCGGCAATAAATCAATATCAATGCCACGCGCAGCAATATCTGTGGCCACCAGCACTCGCAATTTGTTTTGCTTGAAGTCAGCCAGCGCCCGGGTGCGGGCACCCTGACTCTTATTGCCATGGATAGCGGCGGCTTCAACGCCGCGGGCAGTCAGTTGCTTGGCCAGGCGGTTCGCTCCATGCTTGGTGCGGGAAAATACCAGCACCTGAAACCAGTCATTGCTTTGTATTAAATGGGTCAAAACCTGTGACTTGGCAGTCTTCTCGACCACAATCAGCTTTTGTGCGACGGCATCAACGGTACTGTTGGGCGGGCTAACCGATACTTCAACCGGCTGATACACAATGGTTTTGGCGAGCTGACGTATGTCGTTGGAAAAGGTTGCTGAAAACATCAGTGTTTGGCGCTTTTTAGGCAGCAGTTTGATAATGCGCCGGATGTCGTGAATAAACCCCATGTCGAGCATGCGGTCTGCCTCGTCCAGAACCAACATCTCGAGCTTGTCGAACTGAACGGCATTCTGGCTATGCAGATCCAGTAGGCGACCCGGGGTCGCAACCAGTACATCCACCCCGCCACGGAGCTGTTGCATTTGCGGGTTAATGCCAACGCCGCCGAACACCACCGCGGTTTTAATTTTTAAAAAGCGGCTATAGGTCTTAACGCTTTCGGCCACCTGAGCCGCCAGTTCGCGAGTCGGAGTCAGGACCAGTACCCGCGCCTGATTACCCTTGTGGGCAGGCTTATCATGGGTGCTCAAATAATGCAGGATCGGTAAGGTAAAACCGGCCGTTTTACCGGTGCCGGTTTGCGCCGCGGCCATGACATCGCGGCCCTGTAATACTTCAGGTATGGCCTTGGCCTGAATCGGCGAGGGCTCGGTATAGCCTTCTTCAGCAATCGCTTCCAGGATGGGCTGCGATAAGCCTAGTTCGGTAAATAGCATATTGGTTCTATGTCCGCAGCGAGAGCCGCTGCCTATGGTCCATCTTAAATCGCGCGCAGCGTAACCGAAGCCGCGCCGGATTGATAGGCAATTTCACCCGATCAGGTGATTTACTAGCCCCGCCCAGACCCCTACTATAATCGCAGCAGTGCCGCATCAGGACGATGCAGGTGACAAGCCTGACAATGGACGTTTAAGGCGCTGCCGCAGGGCTCACCAGGATGGTGAACGGGTGACAGGAGTCAAGCCGCTCTGCTGTGAAAGGGCCGTCTTACCCAGGCGGCTCTTTTCTGATGCCCCAGCACATTCGCCAGTCGCGTTAAATGGAGGGGTTAACTGGCCCGATTAACGAAAAACGGAAATACCCGGATACTGGGCAGCTGCGCCCAACTCCTGCTCAATCCGTAACAGCTGATTGTATTTTGCCACCCGGTCAGAACGGCATAAGGAGCCGGTCTTGATCTGGCCAGCCGCGGTGGCAACCGCCAGATCAGCAATGGTCGTGTCTTCGGTTTCACCTGAACGGTGTGAAATAGTGGCCTTATAACCAGCATCGTGAGCCAACTGAATGGCGTCCAAGGTCTCAGACAGCGTGCCAATCTGGTTAAACTTAATCAGGATTGAATTCGCCACCGATTCATCAATTCCGCGTTGCAGAATTTTAGTATTAGTTACAAACAGGTCGTCGCCGGTGAGTTGCACATCGGCACCGATACGGCCAGTGAGATCAGCCCAGCCATCCCAATCGTCTTCCGCCATGCCGTCCTCTACGGTGATAATCGGATATTTGGCTGTCCAAGCCTCCAAATACCCAGCGAATTCTTTTGAATTCAATGACTTGCCTTCCGCTTCTAACCTGTATTGTCCGTCTGAATAGAACTCGGTACTGGCCACATCAAGGCCAATATAGATGTCTTCACCAGCACGATAGCCAGCCTGCTCAATGGCTTGCATCAAGATCCCTACCGCCGCCTCATTGCTCGGTAGATTGGGCGCGAAACCACCCTCGTCACCTACCGCGGTATTCAAGCCCTGCGAATGCAACACCTTCTTGAGTGAGTGAAAAACTTCTGTTCCGGCCCGCAGCGCTTCGCTAAAACTCGGCAAGCCGGTGGGCAGAATCATAAACTCCTGAAAATCGATGGAGTTGTCTGCATGTTCGCCACCATTAATGATATTCATCTGCGGCACCGGCATCAGTAACTCGCTGTTGCCAAACAAGTCAGCGAAGTGGCGATACAAAGGTACGCCCTTGGAGGCGGCTGCGGCTTTGCTGGCAGCCAGCGATACCGCGAGGATGGCATTGGCACCGAGCTTCGATTTATTTTCTGTACCGTCAAGATCCAGCATGCGCTGATCCAGGCCGCGCTGATCTTGCGCATCAACGCCTTGCAGCGAATCCGCAATCACGCCACCGGCATTCGCTACTGCCTGCTGAACGCCTTTACCCAGATAACGCTTCTGGTCGCCATCACGAAGCTCAAGCGCTTCCAGAGACCCCGTAGAGGCACCCGAGGGTGCCGCAGCGCGACCAAACGCACCATCAGCCAGTGTGACATCGACTTCAACGGTCGGGTTGCCACGCGAATCCAGTATTTCGCGGGCCAGAATATGTTTAATAGTAGACATGATTTGAAATTAGGTAGAGTAATGAAGTGAGAGAATCCGGCGATTAATTGTAGCTGGCGCTATACGCACAGCTGGATAACCGCTGCAAATTGATTTGTGTAATCCGCTTGGCTGAATGACTGATGGCCGACTAAAGTTGAGTATCGCTAAATCCACCAACCTTGGTTGCGGTGTCGATTTGCTGCAACACCGTTAGCAGATCTTTTAATTGCTGGGTCGGCCAGGCATTGGGACCGTCGCTTTTGGCGTTGGCCGGATCTGGGTGGGTTTCCATAAACAAGCCTGAAATACCGGCCGCCACAGCGGCTCGCGCCAGCACCGGCACAAATTCTCGCTGGCCACCGGATCGATCACCCTGCCCACCCGGCAATTGCACTGAATGGGTGGCATCAAATACCACCGGGCAGCCAGTTTGTCGCATAACCGCCAAACCGCGCATATCAACCACCAGGTTGTTATAGCCGAATGATGCGCCGCGCTCGCACACGGTGACGCGATCTTTGCCGCCAGCCGCTTCGGCTTTTTTAGTGACATTGACCATTTCTTGAGGGGATAAAAATTGACCTTTCTTGATGTTGACTGGAATGCCACAGGCGCCGACTGCCTCAATCAAATCAGTTTGCCGGCACAGAAACGCCGGTGTCTGAATCATGTCGACGTATTTGGCAGCCAAGGTTGCCTGCTCTGGCGTGTGCACATCGGTTAATACCGGCATGCCGACGGTGTCACGTACTTCGGCCAGGATCTCCAACCCTTCTTCAACGCCCGGGCCCCGAAAGGAACTGCCGGAGGTGCGGTTGGCTTTATCGAAGGACGATTTATACAGCGTATTGATCCCCAACTCGCCGGTAATATCGGCGATCATTTTGGCCGTTTCGAGGGCAAACTCGCGTGATTCGATCACGCAGGGCCCCGCGATCAGGAAGAATGGCTGATCAAGGCCCACCTCAAAATTAGCAATTTTCATTGTGCAGCCGCGCTAAGTTCAGCGTTATTTCCGGCTTGATCGCGATGCGCGCAAGCGGCCTCGATATACGAGGTGAATAGTGGGTGGCCGTCTCGCGGGCTGGAGGTGAACTCGGGGTGAAACTGCACGCCGATAAACCATGGGTGATCTTTGAGCTCGATTATTTCGACCAGATCATCTTCGGACAGACCACCAATTACCAACCCCGCGTCCACCAGGGTAGACCGCAAGGCATTGTTAAACTCATAGCGATGTCGATGGCGTTCGACCACTGTGTCGGCTCCGTACACCTCATGCACATGGGTGCCCGGCGTCAGCACACAGGTTTGACCACCAAGGCGCATGGTGCCGCCCAAATCTGAATCCTGATCACGCTGCTCGACCGAGCCGTCTGCATTGATCCATTCGGTAATCAGTGCAATCACAGGGTACGGCGTGTCGGTATTGAATTCGGAGCTATTGGCGTTTTGCATACCCGCGACATTACGAGCGAAGTCGATCACCGCGACCTGCATCCCCAGACAAATCCCGAGATACGGAATATTATTTTCGCGCGCGTATTGCGCGGCACGAATCTTGCCTTCCGTGCCGCGATCACCAAAACCGCCAGGCACCAGGATGGCATCATTGCCATGCAATACCTCTGCGCCCTCGGTCTCGATCTGTTCGGCGTCAATATAATTGATATTGACCTTGGTCAGGGTGTGAATCCCAGCGTGAATCAGCGCTTCAGACAGTGACTTATAGGACTCGGTCAGACCGATATACTTGCCAACCAGCGCAATGTTCACTTCTGACGTGGGGTTGGCTTTGCGCGCTACAACATTTTCCCATTCGGTCAAATCGGCTTCCGGGCAATCCAGCTGTAATTGTCGCACCACCAGTTCATCAACCTTTTGATCACGATACAGCAGCGGAATCTGATAAATATTGTCAACGTCGACCCCGGAGATAACCGCATCCTGCTGCACATTGGTAAACAGCGCGATTTTATCGCGCGCATCGTCGGGCAGTGGTTCCGCGACCCGACATAACAGAATATCGGGCTGAATACCGATGCTGCGCAGTTCTTTTACCGAGTGCTGCGTAGGCTTGGTTTTAATTTCGCCGGCCACCGCGATATAGGGCACCAGCGTCAGGTGCATAAACAAGACATTATGAAAGCCCTTCTCAATTCGCATTTGTCGAATCGCTTCCATAAACGGGAGCGACTCGATATCACCCACCGTGCCGCCAATTTCCACCAGCGCCACATCCACATCGCCGGCGCCGTCTTCAATGGCCTGCTTCATTTCATTAGTGATGTGTGGAATTACCTGCACCGTTCCACCCAGATAATCGCCGCGGCGCTCTTTTTTCAGCACCCGCTCGTAAATTCGGCCAGTCGTGAAATTGTTTTTTTGCGACAGCGTGGTGCGAATAAATCGCTCATAGTGACCAAGGTCCAGATCGGTTTCAGCGCCGTCTTCCGTGACAAATACTTCGCCATGCTGGAACGGGCTCATGGTACCGGGGTCGACATTGATATAGGGGTCAAGCTTCATAAGGGTGACTTTCAACCCTCGAGACTCCAATAACGTTGCCAATGATGCGGCGGCGATTCCCTTGCCAAGAGAAGACACTACCCCGCCTGTGATAAAAACGTATTTAGTCATGCAATACCCAATGCCGCTGCCACAATCAGTTAAATAGCAGCAAAAATATGTATGTATATCAGTGCGTTATCGTCAGCAACCCTGAAACTCAGGTCTTTGCCCCGCGCACCAGCCCATTCGGACAATCAGTCGCACAACTGGCATTCAAGGTATAAAACGACAACTTTTAAACAGGAACTCAGACCAACGCGTGTGTGTTTGACGCTGTGTTCCAGAAGGTTCTACATGATACTAGAGCGGCCGATTCTGAACAATCGGTTTCGCGAGAGTTGTGTGATTTTTAGCAAACTAAACTGGCCATCCTTGGGCCACTAAGGACTAATTGAGCGGGCACTCCAGCGACACCCAGTCGCTCTGCATGTGCTGATCGACCGGCCCTAGCACCACATCTGCATCTGCCTGGTTTAGCGTGAGAATCGGTAGGGCCTGGCGCCGCCAGGGTGGAATGCCAATCTCCTGCAACCACTTTTTAAGGTTCAGAGAATGACCCTGTAAGGCTTTGGGGTTGCTGAGGTTTGGGCGCGATGCCAGGCGCACTGATGCAGTTTGCCTGCTGGCCAACAGTTCTCGCAATTGTTGCGTTGCATCCACCCGCAATTTCTCTTCATAAAGATCAATTGGTTGATCAATGTCGCGCCAATTCACGGTGGCCATCGGTTTTAGATCGGTCATCGGCGGCATCACATACATATAGCCACGATAAAAACGAAACTGACAGCCCTCTTCCTGCAATACCGAGGTGCTGGCCGGCTCGCCATTAATGCTCTCCAGCAACTGCTGGAGAAACCGTTTACTTGGCGAGTGCAGTTGCAGGCTGTGCAGCCAGAATCGAACCAGATTACCCTGCCGGGCAGGCGACAGATTTAACAGATCGGCAAAGCACAGCGCATGTGACTGGTCCAACGGATGTTGTGGCATCTCCCGTACATTCACCAGATCACTGATGGCGATCTCATTCAGCAAGCCGTGTTCCTGCTCCAGATTGGCGGCGGCACGGGCGATATTTTCAATGGCATCGGCACGAAAGCCGGTCAGGCTGGGCAGCACATGCTGGCGGATGTGGTTACGTGAATACTCGTCACACTGGTTACTGGGGTCTTCAACCCAATGCAATGATTGTTGAATCGCATACTGCTTCACCTGTTCGCGGCTGAAGTCCAACATTGGCCGAACGATTTTAGCGCCTTGAAAGGGTCGGGTACGTCGCAGGCTGGACAGCCCCCGGCTGCCGGCACCACGCATTAAATTAAACAATAGGGTTTCGCTGCGGTCCTGACGATGGTGGGCGGTGAGTAATACGGATTGTGGGTCCATCTGTTGACGAAACCATTGATACCGCGCGTTGCGTGCCGTGGCTTCACTGGAATCGGCCAATCTTAAATCAGCTCGCTGGAAAGCGACACCCATGTCAGCACAGAGCACTTCACAATGCTCAGCCCAACGCGCGGAATCTGCCTGCAATCCATGGTTGGCGTGTAACGCGGTCAGTTCGAAGCCATATTGCTGTTGTACCTGCTGCATTAAATGCAGCAATACAGTCGAGTCCAAGCCACCACTGTAAGCCACATAGAAGCAGGTTTGCGGGCTTAAGCGCAGCTCCTTAAATAATAGTTCTGCAATGTAATCGGCGGAGGAATTCATAAAAATGGTTTGCTATGTTATTGATTTTTATAATGAAACCAAAAAGACTCAGGTTAAGGCCACGATTGCGGAATGCCCCATAATAGAGCAGTCAGCGGCGGCTCAAAAGTATAGCACTAAGAGAGAAAACTAATAAAGAGCAAGGACTTAGAAAGCCTTGCTAAACGAAATCCTAATAAATTAGTCGTATATTGGGCTGGCCGACGATCGACTCCAGCTGCTCCAGCATTATTTTACTTGGCACGATGCGCCAGTCCTCCGCCAGCTCCAATTGGCAAATGCCCTGCTGAGTCCGGTATTCGAAGCCCACGCCACACATGCCCTGCTCGCTGGGCTGGAGTACGGTTTTTAAACTTCTCACCAGTTGGCTATCGAGTTCCTCACCACGTAAGCGAATCTGCATATGCCGCGCCAGCTGGCTGCGCGCCTGCTCGATATCAAAAAGCTCGTCGGCCGACAACCGTATACCACCAGTGAAATGGTCGAGGCTGGCCTTGCCCTTAACCACCAACACCTTATCTTTGTGAATCACGTCGCGGCGCTGATCGTACAGCTCGCCATACACGCCTATCTCAATCCGTGCGGTTTTATCGTCCAGCGTTAAGAACGCCATGCGCGACCCGGATTTAGTATTCATAATTCGCGCGCCGACCACCAGCCCCGCCAGAGTGACGGCTTTTTTCTGTTTACTCTGACCCACGTCCACATCCACCAGGCGACAGGAAGTAAACTGGTCCAGCTCATTGATATACATATCGATCGGGTGCCCGCTCAAGTACAGACCCAGCGTGTCTTTTTCCGCCGCCAGCAAGTCTTCCTTTTTCCACTCATCAACATTCTGATAGGTTTGTACCGTTTCCAGCGGCGCTTCGATGCCAAAAAAGTCGGTTTGCCCGGCGGCCTGGCTGCGATGTTGCTGACTGGCTGCATCCAGCGCCAGATCAATGCTGGCGATGAGACTGGCGCGATGCACCCCCAGATCATCCAGCGCACCAGATCGAATCAGCGCTTCCAGAGCGCGCCGATTCACTTTCTTGGCGTCAACCCGCGCGCACAGGTCATACAAATCTTTAAATGCGCCGCCCCGTTCGCGCGCTTCGATAATACTCTCGATGACCGGGCGCCCGATTCCCTTGATGGCGCCCAGGCCATAGACAATGTGTTTTTCATCGCGAGCGCGAAACTCGTAAGCACATAGATTGATGTCGGGGTGTTGCACTTCCAGTTCCATCTCGTGCGCTTCGTTAAGCAAAATGACCACCTTGTCGGTATTCTCCATATCCGCGGACATGCACGCCGCCATAAAATGCGCCGGGTAGTGGGCCTTTAACCATGCGGTTTGATAGGCCACCAAGGCATAGGCCGCCGAGTGGGATTTATTAAAGCCATACTCGGCAAAATACTCCATTAAATCGAACACTTCGCGGGCAGTGTCTTTATCTACCTGGCGTTCCGCTGCACCCTGCTCGAAGATGGCACGCTGTTCGGCCATCTCCTCGATTTTTTTCTTGCCCATGGCGCGCCGCAATATATCCGCGCCGCCCAGCGAGTAACCGGCCATCACCCGGGCAATCTCCATTACCTGCTCCTGATACAGAATAACCCCGTAGGTGTTATTCAGAATCGGCTCCAGCATATCATGCGGGTAGCGGGTAGGCTCTTTACCGTGCTTACGATCGCAATAGACTTTTTCCATGCCGGCCCCTAAAGGTCCGGGGCGGTACAGCGCTACCAGCGCGACGATGTCATCAAACACATCCGGTTTGAGATTTTTAATCAGCTCCTTCATGCCGGTGGATTCCAGCTGAAAGATAGCGGTGGTACGACCCGACTTTAATAGCTCATAGCTTGCCGTATCATCCAGCGGCAGCTCGGTGATATTAATCGGCGCCTGCTGCTGAGACTCGCGCAGTTGATTAATCGCCTTAACCGCCCAATCGATAATGGTCAGGGTTTTCAAGCCCAGAAAGTCAAACTTCACCAGACCGATTTTTTCCAGATCATCTTTGTCGTATTGCGCCACAATCTGTTCGCTACCATGCTCACAATACAACGGCGTAAAGTCGGTCAGATCGGAGGGCGCGATCACCACGCCGCCAGCGTGCTTGCCCACATTGCGTGCCAGCCCCTCCAGCTTGAGGGCCATATCGATTAGCGCAGTAATTTCCTCTTCATTTTCATAGCGATCACGCAGTTCGTCTTCCTGGTCCAGCGCCTTGCTCAGCGTCATCCCCAAATCAAAGGGGATTAACTTGGCCACCCCATCAACGTGACCATAGGACATGCCCAGCACCCGGCCCACGTCCCGCACCACGCCTTTGGCCGCCATGGTGCCATACGTGATGATCTGGGAGACTTTTTCACGGCCATATTTTTGCGCTACATACTCGATTACCCGTTCCCTGCCTTCAATACAGAAATCTACGTCAAAATCCGGCATCGAGACTCGTTCCGGATTCAGGAAACGCTCAAACAGCAGCACATGCTCTATCGGATCCAGATCAGTAATGCCTAAGGCATAGGCCACGATTGAACCAGCCCCGGAGCCCCGCCCGGGACCGACCGGCACATCATTTTCTTTGGCCCAGCGAATAAAGTCCGCGACGATCAAAAAATACCCGGGAAAGCCCATCTCCATGATGATGCCCAGCTCAAACTCCATCCGCTCGAGATATTCCTGGCGCGCCGTATCCGGCACCACAGCGCCGTAACGGCGTTGCAATGAAACCTCCAGACCGGCCAATGACTCGGCACGCAAATGCGACTCAATGGTCTGCCCCTCAGGCACTGGAAAATCGGGCAAAAAATATTCCCCCATGTGCAGACTGAAATTACATCGTTGCGCCACCGCCAGGGTGTTGTCGATGGCGCTGGGAATATCGGCGAACAGCTCGATCATTTCAGCCGAGGATTTGAAATATTGCTCACGGCTATGGTGCTTGACCCGGCGCGGATCGTTGAGCACCCTACCTTCGTTGATGCAGACCCTGACTTCGTGGGCTTCAAAATCCTCCGGCCGCATGAAATGCGCCTCGTTGGTGGCCACCAGTGGCACCTGATTCTGGGCCGATAATTGCGCCGCACCGGCAATGTATTCTTCTTCGTACGCTCGGCCAACCCGTTGAATTTCGATATAGAAATTATCCGGGAACAGCGCCATGTATTGCTCCAGCAACTGCTGTCGATACTTGGGCCGGTTGGCCAGAATCGCCGCTGCCAATTCGCCGCGTTGGCCGCCGGACAGGGCAATTAGCCCATCGGTATTGCCTTCCAGCCAGGCTTTGGGGATTAACGGTTTGCCATGCTGTTGACCCTCACGAAAGCCGCGCGATAGCAGGCGCGATAAATTTCGGTAGCCGATTTCATTTTGCACCAGTAACACCAGCGCATAGGGTTGCGTGAGCTGATCGGTGTTCTCGATCTGAATTTCGGCGCCGATAATCGGCTTGATGCCCTGTGCCACGCATTTATTGAAAAATTTAACTGCGCCGTAAAGGTTCCCTACATCGGTAATCGCCACCGCCGGCATTTGATTTTGCAGGGTCTGCTCCACCAAGGCAGGCAACCGAATCATGCCGTTGATCAGCGAATATTCGGTATGCAGATGGAGGTGAACGAAACTACGCGACATACTCAAATTATATCCCGATCACTCTTGTTCGGCACTGCAATTGACTGGCGTTTGTGGATTGATCAAGAATTGTCTGAGGTTTGCTGCAGCGCTGCCCGCACTGGCGCGAAGCTGCGCCGATGAATCGGCGTAACACCATACTGCTGTAGGGCCAGGCGGTGCTCGGCGGTCGGATAGCCGCTATTGCGCTCCAGCCCATAGTGCGGATAGCTGGCAGCGTAATCTGCCATGATGGCATCCCGCGCCACCTTGGCCACAATCGACGCTGCGGATATAGCCGGCTCCAGCCCATCACCACCCACCACTGCGCGCGCCGGCATAGCAAATTCTGGTGCCCGGTTACCATCGACCAGCACCAGCTCAGGCTGCACGTTTAAGGCCACCACCGCTCTTTGCATCGCCAACATGGTGGCGTGCAGTATGTTGAGCTGATCAATCTCTGCAACGCTGGCCTTGGCCAGAGACCAACTAATGGCCTGCTGTTGTATCGCCTGAGCCAGCACCCGCCGGCGCGTAGGACTTAGCTTTTTGGAGTCTGTCAAACCCGGCAAATCATAGTCATTCGGCAAGATCACCGCTGCGGTGACCACCGGCCCGGCGAGAGGTCCGCGGCCAACTTCATCAACGCCGGCGATCATCCGGCGTGACTGAGCAACAGCTGCTTGATAGCCTTGGCGGCCGCCGGCGCTCCGCCTACATGTAAGGCCGGCGTAATTTCTGCCAGTGCCGCGCGGGTTGCCTGGTATAAGTCCTGATCTTCCAGTAAGCGACGACATTCACGCACCGCATCCTCAGCCGTCGCCTGATCCTGAACCAGTTCCGGCACCACCGGTTTTGGGGTTAGGTGATTGGGCATTGAATAATGCTCAACCTCAATGGTGTGGCCATAAACCAACGCCGACAGCTTCGATATCCGATACATAACCACCATCGGTTTGGCGAACAGCGCGGCTTCCAGCGCGGCGGTGCCCGAGGCCAGCAAAGCCAAATCACACAGCGCCAATACATCTCGACTGTGCCCGTGAACCACGCTCAGATGCTGGCCGCTCAGGTCACAATGTTGTTCCAGCCAGGCGGCAATTTTTTCATTTGCAGTGGGTAATACAAAATGCAGGTCGGGATATAAGCGGTGCAGATCAGCCGCTGCCGCCAACATGGGCTCGGCAAGACGACTTACCTCACTGGTTCGGCTGCCAGGTAACAGTGCGATTAGTCTCTGCCCGGTGCTGCTGAATCGCTGCTGCAATGCGGGGTCGACTTGCCACTGGCTGATTTCAGCCGCCAGCGGGTGTCCCACAAAGCGAACCGGCACCTTGTGCTGTTGATAAAAGTGTTCCTCAAACGGGAACAGGGTCAGCATCAGGTCCGTCGATTGGCGAATTTTTTTAATTCGGCCACCGCGCCAGGCCCACACCGTTGGGCTGACATAATGCACGGTCGTCATTCCTGCACGCTTCAATTTTCGTGCCAGTGGCAGATTGAAATCGGGCACATCGATGCCAATAAACACATCGGGCCGCCAATCAAGAAAATGCCGCAGCAGACGCTTGCGAATTGACAGAATATCGCGCAATGCGCCCAATAGACCATCCAGACCAAATAGGCTGATTTTGTCCATCTCGGCAAGGCTGGTCGCCCCCTGTGCCTGCATGGCTGGGCCGCACAGACCGACGAATTCGGCCGTCGGATATATTTCGCGCAGCGCTTTGATCAATTCAGCGCCCAAATAATCACCGGATTTCTCGCCGGCCACGATTCCGACTTTCATGAGGTCACCCTGACCTAGCGGATAACGCCGCGTTCAGACCCTTGGATGAACTCCGTCAAAACCTTTACGTGCGGGCTGTTAAATTGACGAGATTCAATTTCCTTCAGCGCATCTTTCATGGTCAGGCCGGTGCGGTAGATTATTTTATAGGCCCGTTTTAATTCAGTAATATCATCAGCTGAAAATCCGCGCCGTTTCAAGCCACGAATATTAATTCCGTGGGTAATGGCTCGGTTCCCGGCAACCAGGGTAAAGGGCGGCACATCTTGAATGCACACCGCAGCACCAGCGGTAAAACAATGGTCGCCAATACGGCAAAACTGGTGCACCAGCGCATAACCACCCAGCACAACATAGTCACCGACATCCACATGACCACCCAGGCAGGCACAGTTTGCAAAGGTCACATTTGAACCGACGTGGCAATCGTGGGCGATATGTGAGTAGGCCATAAAGTAGTTGTCGTTGCCGACGCTGGTTATGCCCTCATCATCCGGCGAGCCACGACTCACCGTCATATTCTCGCGGAACACATTGCGATCACCGATACGTGTCTGGGTGGGTTCGCCGGCATAGGCCAGTGATTGCGGCTCACCCCCGATCGCACAGAAGGCAAACAGATGATTTTCCGCACCGATGTGCGTATCGCCTTCGACCACCACATGTGAGTCAATTTTGGTCCCATCTCCGATTTTCACCTGCGACCCAATTATGGAAAAAGGCCCAACGCTGACATTATCACCGATCTCTGCACCGTCTTCGATAATGGCACTCGGGTGGATTTGGGTCGCCATTGACTATAGGTCCTTAAAGGTGAACATCAGTTCTGCGGTTGCGGCAATTTGATCATCTACCTTGGCCACGCCTTTACACTTCCACATATTTTTTATCTGCCGCACCAGTTCTACCTCAAATACCAGCTTGTCTCCGGGTTCGACTGGGCGTTTAAAGCGCGCCTTATCGATACCCGTAAAGTAATACACCCTTGACTCGCTGGGCGCTTCACCGGACCCATAACTGGCCATTAAAGCAGCTGCCTGCGCCAAAGCTTCCACAATCAATACACCCGGCATTACCGGGCGACTGGGGAAGTGACCCTCGAAAAACGGTTCGTTATAAGTGACATTTTTGTAAGCAACCAAACTTTCATTGGGCACCGCGCTGACCACCCTATCGACCAGTAAAAACGGGTAGCGATGTGGTAAATGATTGCGAATTTCATGTATATCAAATCCAGACATACTGCTGCTCCCAAGGCTGCTGCAAGTGGGTTATTTCTCGGACAATCGCTTTAATATTTTTGGCGTAATATCGACACTGGCACTGGCATGCACCACACCACTTCGCAAGATAAGGTCATAAGCTTCTTCTTTGGCAAGCTTTAGCACTTCCTGGTCAACCGTTGTTTGAATAGAGCGAACCACTTCATTCTGACGCACTTTGAATACCCGCTCAGTATCCTCGGCCAGCAATTGCAACTCGCGGCGCTTGCTCTGATACTCAAGCTGCTTGGACTGTAAATCTGAGGCACTGAGGACTGGCGCATTCTTTTCAATATCTTCCTTTAATTTCAGCAACTTATTTTGCAGGTCACTGATTTCTTTTTCCTTTGGTTCAAACTCTGACTTCAACTTTTGCAGTTCGGTTTGCACAATTGGCAGGCTCTCCAGAATGCGGCGATTGTCATACACGCCGATCTTCATTTCGGCCAACGCCACAGATGATTGAGCAGCTGCCACAACAGCAGCCAGGATAAAAATACTTCGTTTCAACATTACTAACACCTTATCGGTTTTAAATTAAATTACTGTCCCAGCTTGAATCGCCAACAGGCCGTGCATCACTGCAGCAAGCGCCCAATACTGAATTGAAATTTCTCCACTTCATCGCCCTCTTCCTCATTAAGCGGTGTGGCGTAAGAAATTGATAGTGGGCCCACTGGTGATATCCAGTTGAAACCAACCCCTGCCGAGAAGCGGATTCCATCCAACTCGACACTCTGATCATTGGAAAACACCTGCCCACCATCGACAAACAAGCTCAACCGCTTGTCCAGCGCGCCATCGCCAATCGGCAGCAACAGTGACGCATTAAACAATACGCGTTTGGCGCCGCCAAAGGGATCCGGGAAGTCGCTTGAATCGCGCGGCCCCAGAGAGCGGGCCTCAAAGCCCCGTACCGATGATGAACCACCGGCGAAATAATTTTTAAAGAACGGCAGGCCTTCGGTGTCACCGTAGCCATCACCATAGCCTACCCCCAGACCAAACTTGAAAGCAGCTTTTTGCGTGATCGGAAAATAAATACTGCTATCCATGTTAACCCGGTAGTATTCCAGGTCACTGCCCGGTACCGTGGCTTCCAACGACACGCGGAAGTTTTTACCTGCGGTTGGGTAGATCAGGCTATCTCGCGTATCGTGAGCAAAGGCCACGGTCGCAGTGAGTAAATCATTTTCCGGAAAGCGATCAATAAAATCACGGATCTCGGGCACCGAGAATGGCGTGGTTTCCAAATCAATCTTCTCCGCACCGGCGCCCAGTGAGAAGGAATTATTCTCATTGATCGGGAATAAATAAACCAGATTCAAACCCAGCGTTTGCGTGATGTATTCTGATGTATTGGCCCGCGTTGAGTCGATGTTTCGCCCGGTCAGGCCAATGGTTCGACTAATGCCGCTCTTGGTGTAGTAAGGGTTGGTGTACTGTAAGTTTACTGATTCGACAAAATCCGAGCGCTGCACCCCAAGGTTTAGCTGGTTTCCGGTGCCAAACAGGTTGGCCTGTGAAATACTCGCTTGCACCAGCGCGCCGTTATCACCGGAATACCCCAGACCGAACAAGAAGCTACCCGTTGGCCGTTCTTTCACCTGCACCTGCAGGTCGACCTGATCTTCACGGCCAGCCACTGGCACGGTCTCAATCTCGACTTCGTCGAAAAAGCTCAGCCGCTGCAGTCGAACCTTGGAGCGGTTTACCCGGCTGGGTGAAAACGCGCCACCTTCTGTCTGACGCAACTCGCGACGAATCACATCATCGTTGGTCAGTTTATTGCCAACAATATCAATGCGTCGCACATACACGCGACGGCCCGGCTTGATATTAATCGAGAAGCCAACCGTGTTCGCTTCCGAGTCGACATTTGGCACCGGCACCACCTCGGCATAGGAATAACCTTCTTCCGCTAGGCGCGCTTTGATTGCTTCCATGGTGGCATCCACGGCACGGCGCGAATAAGTTCGCCCCGGCGCAATAAACACCAGCGGTAACAATTCTTCCTCGGGCACCACCAGGCGACCATTCAGTACAAACTGAGAAACGGTGTAACGTTCCCCCTCTGAAATATTAATGGTCAGGTAAATACCGTCTTTCTCAGGCGAGATACTCACCTGATTTGAAACAATCTCAAAATCCAGAAAACCTTGATCCTGATAGAAACTTCTCAAAGTCTCCAGATCTCCCGTTACTTTTTCCTTTGAATATTGATTCTCGGCGCCCCAAAACTTCCAGAACGGCACAGAGTCATCGGATTCAAATTCTTTCAACAGCATCTTATCGCTGTAGAAAGTATTGCCCACGATATTAATCTTTTTGATTTTTGCGGTGGGCCCCTCCTTCACGTGCACCGTCACGCGCACCCGGTTGCGCGGCAGATCAACCACCTCGGTTCCGACCTGTGCGTTGTACTTACCCTGGTTCAGATATTGTCGCTTCAGCTCCTGCTTAACCTGATCCAACACGCTGGGCTTGAATACGCGCCCTTCGACAAAATCGTTGTCGGCCAGGGCCTTGCGCAATGACTCCTCTTTAATCAATTTATTACCGGCAAATACAATGGTTGAAATGGATGGATACTCCACCACATCCAAAACCAGCGCCGTGCCCTCTGTACTTAGCTGAATATCCTTAAAAAAGCCGGTTTGATACAGCTGACGAATCAGGTCTGACGAAGTAGACGGGTCAAATGTGTCCCCGACTTTAATCGGCAGGTAATTAAAAATTGCACCGGCGGAGATCCGTTGTAGACCTTTAACGCGAATATCAGAAACTAAAAAGGATTGTTGCGCGATGGCTGCTTGAGCTAATACAGCCAACAAAATCGAAACACTTAATTTTCTGAACATGGTGGGTTTCCTCAGCAGATCGATGACAATCGACCCTGGTATGCGCGACGTGCGGCGCTCGTTATATCTCATTTCAGCTCGGTAAAAAGTGGCCCTACTGATCGATAACGCCTCCGGTAACGGCATGTCACCGCCTTGTGAGGTCATCGTCGGTCAAAATTTCGGGCTAGTGGTCGCTAAAAATGAGGTTTTGTATTAGCGCTTGATTTTAATTCAATAATCTAAAAATATCATTATAAAAAGCCAGGCTCATCAGACAGACTAATAAGAGAACGCCTAGCTGTTGCCCAACGGCAAAGGCTTTTTCTGCGGCATTGGGCCCGGCAATTAATTCAACCGCATACATCAATAGGTGCCCACCGTCTAGCATGGGGATGGGCAATAAATTCATCACGCCCAGACTGATACTTATCACTGCCAGTATATAGAGGTAGTAGTCCCAACCAATTTGTAACGCCTGACCACTGACTTCGGCAATCGTTATCGGGCCGCTGATATTAGTATGCGAGACCTGCAAGGTAACCATTTTCCACAGCATGCGCAGGGTAACCGAAGACATTAACCAGGTTTGTTCAATGCCATAGCCAACCGCCTGCAATGGCCCACGTTGTGATGCCACAATATCGGCGTCGGGATAGGGCTCCACGACCGGTGAAATCCCCAGCCTGCCAGCCTCACCATTTTCGCGTTCAACGGCTTCGGGGGTGGCGGTCAGGCTGATTATCCGTTGCTCGCGTTCAACACGTAAGTTCAGGCTGCGGTTTGGGGCAGCGCTGACCAACTCAACTAAATCCGACCATGTTGACACCGGCCGGCCATCGATTGCAACAATTCTATCGCCACTCTGCAGCCCACTAAGCTCTGCCGGTGAGCCGGCCACCACCTGATTCAATATCGGCGTAATCGGCGGTCGCAGCGGCACCAGACCCAGACTCCAGGTCACCAGCCGTGGATTGATGTTGTAGATCGGAATGTCATCCACCGGCAGAACAATGTCGCGGCGTTGACCGGAAATTGATTCAAGCTGCAGCGCGATGTCGTCGCCCTTCAATACCTGATTAAAAATATACAAATCATGTTGGCCAAAAAATTCCACGGGCTTACCATCAACACTCACAATAGTTGCGCCGGCCTGTACGCCCTCAGCGGCTAGGGCAGATTCAACCGGTACCTCACCCAAGACCGGTACCAAAGCCTCTTTGGGTGCCATCCCTAAAATCCAGAACAATACAATCGCAAACAAAAAGTTTATCCCAGGGCCGGCCGCCACGATGAGAGTGCGCTTCCAGATCGGCTGATTATCAAATGCACGGTGCCGTTCATGCGGTGCAACCGGGTCGGCGGCACTGCCCTCACCCAACATTTTCACGTAGCCGCCGAGCGGAATAGCCGCAATCACATACTCAATCTGGTCCTCGCCTGACACTTTGCGCCACAACGGCTTGCCGAAGCCAATGGAATAACGCAATACCTTTACGCCCAGCTTTCGTGCCACCCAGAAGTGGCCGAACTCATGCACCGCCACCAATACGCCGATGGCAATGAGAAAGCCGATAACGCTATATAGAAAATCCATCAATACACCAAATGTTTAGCCGCTTCTTGCAGCGGAGTCACAGCGAGTTTATCGCCCGCCGTGCCAGGTCTCGGGCTTCATTATCAATATGTAATACGCTTTCAATCGAGTCAATTTGGCGAATTTCCTGCTGCTGCATGACACTGTCAATCACCGTAGCGAGGTCGGTGTAGCGAATAGTTCGGTCCAGAAATGCAGCCACCGCCACTTCATTGGCGGCGTTGAGGCTCGCTGGTGCTGACTGCCCGGCCGCTGCTGCAGCCCGGGCGAGGCGCAAACAGGGCAAGTTGACCATATCGGGAGCAACGAAATCTAATCTTGCTATAGCGGCTAAATTCAAGGTGTCCGCCCCGGACTCAATCCGCTCCGGCCAGGCCAGGGCATGAGCGATCGGAATCCGCATATCCGGTGCGCCCAACTGCGCCAGAAACGAGCCATCAGAGTACTCAACCAGAGAGTGAATGATGCTTTGCGGGTGCACTAGAATATCCACCCGATCCGAATCTATTCCAAACAAGGCGGCGGCCTCAATCAACTCCAGACCCTTATTCATCATAGTTGCGGAGTCCACCGAAATCTTAGCGCCCATCGACCAGTTTGGATGGGCACAGGCTTGCTCTGGTGTGATGTCACGCAAATCCGACCACGCCTGACCACGAAACGGTCCGCCGGAGGCGGTTAAATGAATCCGCCTGACACCCTGTTGGCTTAGATCTGCCGGCAGGCACTGAAAAATCGCATTGTGTTCACTGTCAATTGGCAAGATGGTGGCGCCGGACGCGCCGGCCTCACGCATAAATAGATCGCCGGTCATTACCAGTGGTTCCTTATTGGCAATCAAAACGCGCTTGCCTGCCTGCACCGCCGCAAAGGTCGGTTGTAAACCGGCGGCACCGACAATAGCGGACATCACGGTATCAGTATCGTTCGCGCAGACCACCGCAGCAAGTGCCTGTTGGCCGCTGGAGACGTTTATGTCCTGCAGCCCCGCCGACGCCAATAGAGCGTGCATGCGCTCAGCCGCATCCGCGTTGGCCAGTACCACCTCAGCAGGTGCAACAGCGCGGCATTGCTCTAAAAGCAGGTCGACATTATCGTTGGCCGTCAGCGCCACAACCTGATATCGCTCCGGGTGGCGCAGGATTACGTCTAAGGTGTTTTTCCCCACGGAACCGGTGGAGCCCAGGACGGTGATTCGCTGCACAGACATAGAGCTACTTCAAATATCCAAGTACATACAGGCCCAGAGCGAAAAATGGGATGGCCGCGATCAGGCTATCAATGCGATCCAGTACTCCGCCGTGACCCGGTAAAATCTGGCTACTGTCTTTCATGCCCGCATGCCGCTTGAGGGTGCTCTCAAATAAATCACCACCCACCGAGACCACCGCAGTGACCACAATCGTCAGCAACAATAACCCCGCAGCTTGCGGCTCAAATTCACTGAAAAAGAGCGGAATGAAAATCAACAGAACCAGGGCCAGGCCACCCAACATTCCTTCGACTGTTTTGCCCGGGCTGATTTGCGGTGCCAGTTTGGTTTTTCCAAACCGCCTGCCGACAAAATAGGCACCTATATCGGCACCAAATACGGCCACCAGATAGCACAGAATCCAGCCCACGCCGTTGGGCAGAGCGTGCAGGCTGATGACCAACCAGCCAGCCGCAGAAAGTGTCAGAATGCCCGCAGTCGCCTTTACCAGCGGGTGGTGCAATACTTGCATTCTTGCGGTCAACGTAAAGGTCAGCAACACCACCCACAATAGGCAGGCACCGATAATAATCACCGGGCTGGCGATATAGCCTTGCTGGGTCAACCACAGCACAGCAATGAACAAGGCAAAACCTGGCAGCATTGCTGACCAGGTGTTCAGGTCACAAAAGCGTAACCACTCCCAGAACGCAACCACTACCACCAAATTAATCAACATCTGCCAATACAGCGGATTGTCATTGAGTAAGGCAGCCAACACAAAGGCAACCAGAATCAGGGCGGTTATTACTCGTTGTTTAAGCATGCTCGCTGTTTATCGCTTGCGCGGTCGAATTGGGTTTTGGATTAGCTTGCTCGTTGTTGAGCGAGGCCGGCTTATCTTGGGCCGCACCGAAACGACGGTCACGATGGGTGTACATCATTAAGGCTTCAGTAAATGCCTGCTCGTCGAAATCCGGCCACAGCGTATTGGTAAAATAAAACTCTGAATAGGCGGCTTGCCACAACATGAAATTGCTGATTCGATATTCGCCACTGGTGCGAATAAATAAATCCGGGTCGGGCACGCCGTGCGTGGAGAGTTGTCCAGCCAGCATTTGCTCATCGATGTCCTCGGCCGATATCTCGCCGGCGGCCACGCGTTTGGCAAGATTACGAGCCGCCTGGGTGATATCCCAGCGCCCGCCATAATTAACCGCTACCGAGAACACCAGGCGTTGATTGTCTCTGGTCTGCTGCATGGCTTGTTCAGCCAGGCGCTGGATGCGCGAGCTGAAGCGGCTGAGATCACCGATCAGACGCAAGCGCACGCCATTTTCATTAAGCTTTTTGGTCTGACTCTCTAACGCATTGGCGAACAAATCCATTAAGGCATCGACTTCACGCTGTGGACGATTCCAGTTTTCGCTGCTGAAGGCAAATATGGACAGGTATGGAATTTCGTGTTCGAGGCAACCACGAATCAGGCCTTTGACCGAATCGACCCCTTTTTTGTGACCCGCCACGCGCGACAGCCCCTGCGCATTGGCCCAGCGACCATTTCCATCCATGATCACCGCCACGTGCCGTGGCTTAGGGGTAATGATGGGCGCAACCGGTTTACGCTTGCGTTTAAACCAGCTGAACATTTTCAATCGAGCGATGGGTGAATCCGCGGTGTAGCGCGCCAGCCGGGCTTAAGCCCGGGCAACGCTATACCTGCAAAATCTCCGCTTCCTTTTCAGCCACAATCTGATCAACCTGCTCAACATACTTATCGGTCAGAGTCTGCACCAGGTCGTGTGCGCGCTTGTCATCATCTTCGCTGATTTCTTTTTCTTTGAGCAGCGACTTAAAATCATTATTAGCATCACGGCGAATGTTTCGAATCGCCACCTTGCCGCTCTCCCCTTCCGCGGCAGCGACCTTGACCATTTCCTTGCGGCGCTCTTCAGTGAGCGGCGGCATGGGAATGCGGATTAAGTCACCGGCGGTCACCGGGTTTAGGCCGAGATTGGCTTCCATGATGGCTTTTTCCACCACTGGCACCATGCTTTTCTCCCATGGTTGAACAGCCAGGGTACGGGCATCTTGAACGGAGACGTTAGCCACTTGATTGAGTGGTGTGGCCGAACCGTAATAATCCACCGTCAGGTGGTCGATCAAGGCCGAACTGGCGCGGCCGGTGCGAATCTTGGCCATTTCGGAACGCATCGACTCAATGCTTTTTTGCATGCGTTGTTCTGCGTCTTTTAAAATTTCATCGATCATTATAGTTCTCACCTTGGATTAAACCGGCGCGCCTAAAAACCGCGCTATTAACTGCTAATCAGTGTACCAACTTCTTCACCTAAAGCCATCCTGGTCAATGCACCCGGCTCCGCAATGGATAACACGCGTAAGTCCATATTATTGTCTCGGCACAAGGCAATGGCGGTGGCGTCCATCACGCCCAAACGGCGCTGCAGGACTTCATCATAGCTGACCTGCTGGTAGCGAATCGCATCCGGATTTGCCACCGGGTCAGAATCGTACACACCATCTACCTTGGTCGCTTTGACTAGGATATCGGCATTGATTTCAGCCGCGCGCAGGCTGGCAGCGGTGTCAGTGGTGAAATAAGGGTTGCCAGTACCTGCAGCAAAGATCACCACACGCCCCAGATTCAGGTGCTTGAGTGCGCGCAGCCGCACGTAGGGTTCAGAAACCGGCGAGATTGGAATGGCCGATTGAACACGTGCCTCTACGCCGATTTTTTTGAGGCCCTGCTGCACCGCCAGCGCATTCATAACCGTGGCCAACATACCCATATAGTCAGCAGTGGCCCGCTCAATCCCGGATTCGCTAGCACTGATACCGCGAAAAAAATTCCCGCCGCCGATCACCACAGCGACTTGCACGCCGGATTTCACAACCGCTGCCACTTCTTCACAAACCTGATTCAGCACCTGCGCATCAATACCAAACTTGGTATCGCCGCTAGCACCGGCCAGAGCCTCACCGCTCAATTTAAGCAGAATGCGTTTAAACGCCTTGGATTGGGCGGGTTCGGTCATTCTGCTCTCCTCGTTACGCGAATTGCTGTGGTGAGATATAAGATCCTCGGATAGTGCAGCTAAGACTGGCCCGCTTGCGCCATTACTTCGCCAACGAAATCATCGACCTTTTTCTCGATGCCCTCACCAACTTCATAGCGCACAAATGAACGCACGTCGGCACCGGCAGACTTAACCAGTTTTTCAACGGTTTGGTCTGGGTCCTTGACGAAGGGTTGCCCCATCAGGGTTACTTCGTTGAGGTATTTGCGGATGCGGCCTTCGACCATTTTTTCCATAATTTCGGCCGGCTTGCCACTCTCAGCGGCTTGCGCGGAAAAAATTTCACGCTCCTTCGCCAGTAGATCAGCAGGTACTTGATCGGCGGACACACAGACCGGCTTGGAGGCCGCCACATGCATGGCGATGTCTTTCGCCAGCTCTTCGCTGCCATTAGCCACGTTAACCAATACTGAAATTTTGTTGCCGTGCTGATAAGCGCCCAACGTTTCTCCGTCGCCGGCACTCATAATTTCAAAGCGGCGCACTGAAATATTTTCACCGATTTTGGCAATCAATGCCTGCCGCGCAACTTCCACGCTCTCACCAGAGGCCATTTCGGTCTGGCCAAGGGATTCCACACTGTCCGGCGTGTTAGCCAGCACAGTTTGCGCTACCTGATTGGCGAAGGCGACAAAGTTTTCGTCTTTGGCAACGAAATCGGTTTCGCTGTTCACTTCAACCGCGACGCCAGTAGTGCCTTCAACCAGGGTCACAATAGTACCCTCGGCAGCAATCCGACCCGCTTTTTTGTCGGCCTGTGCAGCGCCGCGCTTGCGCAGCTCTTCAATCGCCAGCTCAATGTCACCGTCGGTTTCGGTGAGCATTTTCTTGCATTCCATCATGCCTGCGCCAGTTCGTTCGCGCAGCTCTTTTACCAATGCGGCAGTAATTGCCATAACAGCACCTATAAAGTGTTGATAAAGTTAGTATGTGAAGCCCGACCCGCTTAAGCGAGTTTGGCTTTAGCTTGATTGATCCAGTCTTCGCGCTCGATTCGGCCTTTGAAGTTCAATTCGCCGTCAATGCGCTCAACGTCAGCGGCGGTGAACTCAGCAATCTGCTTAAAGCTGGTAATGCCCTGGGCATTTAATTTGCCGGCAATCACCGGGCCAATACCGTTAATCTCGGTTAAGTCATCGTCACCCGCAGCTTCTTCTGCAGCCGCCGGAGCTTTCTCAGCCGCCGGAGCTTTCTCAGCCGCCGGAGCCTCAGCCGCCGGAGCCTCAGCCGCCGGAGCCTCAGCCGCCGACGGTGCAACATCGCTCACCGCAATCGCGGTGTCTTCATCGACCTCGATGTATTCGTCATCATTGCCAGCCGGTACGGGAACCGCAATTTGTGCGGCCTGACGGGCGTTCAAAATGGTGTCCGCAACCTGCTCGGTATACAGTCGGATTGCACGAATCGCATCATCATTGCCTGGAATTACATAATCAACACCATCCGGCTCACAGTTGGTATCCACCACCGCAATTACCGGTATGCCCAGCTTATTGGCTTCAGAGACCGCGATGTACTCGGATTTAACATCAATCACGAATAATGCGTCGGGTAAACCCGGCATATTCTTGATGCCACCGAGGCTGCGTTCCAATTTAACCCGCTCACGCTCCAACGTTAGTGACTCTTTCTTGCTGAGGCGCGCAGACGTGCCTTCAACCAACTGAGTGTCGAGTTCTTTTAATCGCTTTATGGAGTTTTTGACCGTTTTGTAGTTGGTCAACATGCCACCTAACCAGCGGTGGTTTACATAGGGTGTGCCGGCACGCTCGGCGGCTTCCTTGACCAACTTACTGGCCGAACGCTTGGTACCCACCATCATGACCTGACCACCATTGCCAACCACCGAACCGATGTAGTTCAGGGCGTCGTTGAACATCGGCAAGGTCTGCTCAAGATTGATGATATGAATTTTATTGCGCTCGCCAAAGATAAAGGGGCGCATTTTAGGCGACCAATAACGGGTTTGGTGGCCGAAGTGTACGCCTGCTTCAAGCATCTGGCGCATGGAAACGTCTGACATGGTAATACTCCAAATTGTATGGGTTTAGACAAATCCGACCTGCCCGATTAACCAACCTTTAACTGTTTTAAATCAATGACTTAAATTAGTTAAAAGCACCCGGATAACCGTATCAACAAGCGGATGATTTAGTTTGAGGCGCGTTTATATCACAAGCCATAGCCAGCAACAACGATTTCGGCTAAAAAATCAGCCGCTTGCACGCCTTTCGCCCTGTCAAGTTTGTTACAATACGCGGCCTTTCAGCCCCGCCTGTTTATTGAGCCCGCTTCATCATGACTGTCAGTATCAAAACCGCCTCCGAATTGGAACAGATGCGTATTGCCGGTCGCCTGGCCAGCGAAGTGCTGGACATGATTGAACCACACGTTCAAGCCGGTGTGACCACCGATGAATTGGACCGGCTGTGCCACGACTATATCGTTAACCAGCAACAGGCTATTCCAGCATGCCTTAATTACCGCGGCTTCCCCAAGTCGATCTGCACGTCGGTGAACCACGTGATTTGCCACGGCATTCCCGGGCCTAAAAAACTTAAAAAAGGCGACATCATCAACATCGATGTCACAGTAATCAAAGATGGCTGGCATGGGGATAACAGCCGTATGTATTTGGTAGGCAAACCCAGCATTCTGGGGCAGCGGCTCTGCGATGTGGCACGAGAATCAATGTTGATTGGCATTGATATGGTCAAGCCCGGTGTAAAACTCGGCGACATCGGCCACGCCATTCAACAGCATGTTGAGCGTAACAATTTTTCGGTGGTACGTGAGTATTGCGGCCACGGCATCGGCCAGGTATTTCACGAAGACCCTCAGATATTGCACTACGGCCGACCCGACACCGGCTTAACGTTGGAACAAGGCATGACGTTTACCATCGAACCCATGGTCAATGCCGGTAAGAAAGAAACGCGACTGCTGGCCGATAACTGGACGGTAGTCACCCGCGATCATTCTCTGTCGGCGCAATGGGAACACACCTTGGCGGTCACCGCCGACGGTTATGAAGTACTGACTAATTCGGCCAACGCCGTTTTACCCTGAGCGGCGTAACACTAGCCGCCAACGGCCCAGGTAAATCGATCAACGCCGATGCGTCTCGCAAAAAGTAAACTTCTCAACACGGCCCTCCTGAAGCACCAACTGCAGGAAGGTGGCGCGCCGATTCCGCTTTTCAAGAAAACCATTAAGCGGGCGCACGATCAGTTGCGCAGGCATCAGAATGAAGGTGGCTCGTCCGCCGAGCTGGTCGAAAAGTACACCTGGATGATCGACCAACTAATCACGCTGGCGTGGCACCAGTCTATGCGTAACACCGCGGACATTGCCATGCAACTTATCGCGGTAGGTGGATATGGGCGCGGCGAACTGCACCCTTACTCCGATGTCGACCTGTTGATTCTGCTGCAGGAGCCGGACTATGAAAACATTCAGCAGCCGCTGGAGGGTTTTCTGCGATTTTTATGGGATATCGGCCTGGAAATCGGCCACAGTGTTCGATCAATCAATGATTGCCTGAAAGCCGCCCGCGGCGACATCACAATTATGACCAACCTGCTGGAAGCGCGGCATCTGGCCGGTGATGAAGAATTGCTGGGGGAACTGGACGACAAACTCCGCAACGGTCGCTTATGGAGTGCGGCCAAATTTTTTCAGGCAAAATTTCAGGAGCAGGAAAAACGGCACAAGCAATTGCAGGACACGGCCTACTCACTGGAGCCCAATATTAAAGAGAGCCCCGGCGGCTTGCGCGACCTGCAAACAGTACTGTGGGTCTACAACCGGCACTATGGCATCCGTACTTTTCGCGAGATGAAGGAACAGGGCCACATTAATGATGATGAGTACCGGGTGTTAATTCGCGCGCGCAACATCCTGTGGAAGATACGCGCCGGACTACACCTGAATAACAAGCGCCGTGAAGACCGTTTGTTATTCGATAGCCAACGTGAACTGGCTGCAGAGTTCGGCTACCACGACACGCAAGCACATCTGGCGGTGGAACAATTAATGAAGCGCTACTATCGGACCGCCAAGCAGGTGATCTACTTAAATGAAATTCTGCTGTCGCACTATCGTGTGGCTAACAGCAGCCGCTTTGCCATTGCCGTGCCAAAAAACATTGGTGGCGACTTCGTTCTGAAAAACAAAATGATCGCCCAGCGGCGCGCCGACTTGTTTAAGCGCAAACCACAGGCCATGTTAAAACTGTTTGTGTTGATGCAGCAGCACAAAATCACCGCCATCCATCCGGACACCACCCGCGCCATTCGTAGCAATCTTGATTTAATAAATAACAACTTTCGGGCAGACCCAAAGAGCCGAGAACTTTTTCTACAGCTGTTTAAGGATGAGGGGGTGGGCCTGACCAACGCGCTGGCGCGCATGAACGCCTATGGCTTGCTGGGTGCTTACCTGCCGGTTTTTGGCGCCATCGTTGGCCAGATGCAACACGACCTGTTTCACGTCTACACCGTGGATGGGCATACGCTGATGGTAATTCAGAATCTCACCCGCTTACGTAAGTACCCGGACGAATACCCGCTTGCCAGTGAGTTACTGGCGGAATTGAAGCAGCCAGAGAGACTATTTCTGGCGGCATTATTCCATGACATTGCCAAAGGTCGCGGCGGCGACCATTCCGTTTTAGGCGAGCGCGACGCCTACCAGTTTTGCATAGATCATAGTTTATCTGAAGACGATGCCAAACTGGTGGGCTGGCTGGTACTCAACCATTTGATCATGTCGCATTATTCTCAACGGCGGGACATTTCCGACCCGGCAGTAATTCAGGAGTTCGCGGAATTGGTTGGCGATCAGGAACACCTGGACTTTTTATACCTGTTGACGCTGGCGGATATTCGCGGAACCAGCCCCAAAGTCTGGAACGCCTGGAAGGGTCAGTTACTACTGGAACTGTACAACGCCACTCGGGCGGCGCTCCGCCAGGGCGCTGTCACGCTGATCAATGAACCGGAATATGTGGAAGATAGCCAACGCGCGGCGATGGAACTGTTGCAGTCGCAGTTGAGCAAAACGCAACTTAACCAGCGCCACATCGAGGAGTTTTGGGGCACGCTCCCCAACGATTACTTTATCCGTAATGAACCATTTTACGTCGCCTGGCATGCCGCCAGCCTCAGCCAAAACACCGCGATTGATATCCCGCTGGTGTCGGTGCGGTATTCAGAGCGGCTGGAAGCCAATATGTTCTTCGTATTTGCACCGGACTCGCGCCAACTACTGACACGAGTCACGGCGGCCTTCGATGCGCTGGAGCTCAACATTATCGAAGCCCGCCTGCAACTTAGCAATAACGGTCTCGCCCTGTACTCGTTCAACGCCTTGGTGCCGGAAGCTGAGATGGCGAAAACCACCGACTACATGCAATTTTTGCAGGAACGGCTGCGGCATTTGATTTTACAAAATCACGACAGCAAAGCAATTCGACGGCGCAACGCATCGCGCGCGCTCAAGCACTTCCCGATTCAACCCAAGGTAACGTTCTCCTTCAACAACCCCAAGTACACCGCCATCGATGTGGTCGCTCAGGACCAGCCCGGCTTATTACATAATGTGGCGCGTATTCTGCAGGAATTCAACATCAAACTCATGAGTGCTAAAATTGCGACTTTTGGTGAACGCGCTGAAGACATATTTTTCGTGCAGAGCAGTGATCGGGCGCCGGTCACAGATGCGGACACCTTGGAACGATTGCGCCAGGAACTGCTGGGGGCATTGGATCGCCGGGTTGATAAGCCGGGCCAGTCAGCCAGCGCCGGGCAATAACGCAGCGCACCACGACAAACTCCTAAAGCGATAGCACATGCGCGCCGGGTATAAGATAATCCAGCTGCACAGCATCCAAACCAGACCCGATTTTATGACCGACGCGATTAAAGCCACCATTGAGCAAGCCTTTGAACAACGGGCACAAATTAAACCCTCGACTGTGAGCGACGAGATTCGTTCTGCGGTGCTGCAGGCCATTGAGTTGCTGGACACCGGCCAGGCCAGAGTTGCCGAAAAAATAGATGGTCAATGGGTCGTTAATCAGTGGCTTAAAAAAGCCGTTTTGCTGTCGTTTGCGATTCGCGACAATGAACCCATCGACGGCGGCGAGACACGTTACTACGATAAAGTCCCCAGCAAATTCGCTGACTATGACGCCCAACGATTTCAAACCGAGGGGTTTCGGGTAGTGCCCCCGGCCACCGCGCGCAAAGGCAGCTTTATCGCCTCTGGCGTGGTGCTGATGCCGAGTTACGTAAACATCGGTGCCTATGTCGACAGCGGCAGCATGGTCGATACCTGGGCAACCGTGGGCTCGTGCGCGCAGATTGGCAAGAATGTGCATCTATCCGGCGGCGTTGGCATTGGCGGTGTGCTGGAACCCATACAGGCTGGCCCGGTGATCATTGAAGACGATTGCTTTATTGGTGCCCGCAGCGAAATCGTCGAAGGAGTCGTGGTGGAACAGGGTTCGGTTGTTTCCATGGGCGTCTACATTGGCCAGAGCACCAAAATTCTGGATCGCGAAACTGGCGAAGTCAGCTATGGCCGCATTCCGGCTGGCTCGGTCGTGGTATCCGGCTCCCTGCCCTCCAAAGACGGCAGCCACAGCCTGTACTGCGCCGTCATCGTAAAAAAGGTCGACGCCAAAACCCGCGCCAAGACCGGGCTTAACGAATTATTGCGGGTCGACTGAGTCGACTGCCGCAGGCTCGATAATAAACACCTCGAAACTCATGAGCGACCCCACTCTGGAATTGAGCAAGCAACTTATTGCTCTGCCATCGGTCACCCCGGATGATGCCGGTTGTCAGGCAATCTTAAGGCAGCGCCTCGAGGCGCTGGGTTTTGAAATCGAGGCCATGCCATTTGCTGATGAGCAAGGCAGCGTCGACAATTTTTGGGCGCGGCGCGGCAGCGCTCGCCCCTGCCTGGCCTTTGCCGGTCACACCGATGTGGTGCCAATCGGTGATGTGTCGCAATGGCAAAGTGACCCCTTCACGCCCACCGAACGGGATGGCTGCCTATTTGGCCGGGGCGCGGCCGATATGAAATCATCTCTAGCGGCCTTTATTACCAGCTTGGAGTCTTTTGTCGCCGAGCACCCTGATCACCATGGCTCAATTGCCCTGTTGATTACCTCCGACGAAGAAGGACCCGCCACCTGTGGCACCGCCGCTGTCATCAGCGCCTTGATCGAGCGTGGCGAACAAATCGATTACTGCGTAATCGGCGAACCCAGTTCCAGCGACACGCTTGGCGACACCATAAAAAATGGCCGTCGTGGCTCGCTCAGCGCGAGCCTCAAAATCATTGGCGTGCAGGGTCATATTGCCTACCCGCACTTGGCCGACAACCCGATTCACAAAGCGGCCAGCGTAATCAATGCGCTAAATGGTATCCAGTGGGATCAGGGCAATGATTATTTCCCACCCACCAGTCTGCAGTTTTCTAATATTAATGGCGGCACCGGCGCCGGCAATGTCATACCTGAATCGGTCACTGTTACATTCAATCTACGCTTCTCAACTGAAACCTCGGCGCCCGAGATTCAGCAGCGGGTAAAACAGTGCCTGAACGAACTCGGCGTGCGTTATGAACTGCAGTGGACTTTATTTGGTAACCCGTTCCTGACCGAAGAGGCTGAGTTGGTACTTGCGTGCCGCGATGCGGTGCGAGACTGTCTTGGCATCGAGGCGCAACTCTCAACCAGTGGCGGCACTTCGGATGGCCGCTTTATCGCCCCCAGCGGAGCCCAGGTGGTTGAATTGGGGCCGGTCAATGACACCATCCACAAAATCGATGAATGCGTGGCGCTGGATGCACCGGCTAAATTATCCCGCGTGTATCAGCGGGTATTGGAAAATCTGCTGACCTGAATTTCTCAGTTGTCTGCCGACTGCCGTGCGGACCGCTTATTCTCGAACAGATGAAACGCTTTGCGGTTGGCAAAGGCGACGGTGACGCGATCGTATTTCCATAAAGTGTACTGAGCGTGCGTGCCGATGGGGCCGCGCACGCTATTCGGTTCGCCCAGCAAGGCACGCACCTGACTTTCAGATTTCCAGCGGATTTGCTCCCGGTCAACCTGAGGCTGTGCCATCACAGCAACGCTTATCAGGCTCACAACCGACAGACCGCTCAGCAATAAAGACTTAAACATGCTTATCTCTCCATAGCTCAACTAACCTGATGTTAGCAAACCCGCGCCTGTTCGGCGACAAAACAGACACCGCAACTGTGCGATGCCTCAGGGCAGGGCGACCAATATGGGAATTACGAAACTAGGCCAGCCACTGACGCGCGTTGCGAAACATGCGCATCCAGGGCCCATAGTCGCCCCACTCGGGGGCGCGCCAGGAATTGGTGACCGAACGGAATATCCGTTCCGGGTGCGGCATCATGATGGTGACTCGCCCATCGGCATTGCTGAGACCGGCCAGCCCGCCCGGCGACCCATTGGGGTTGGCCGGATAGGTCTCGGTCGGGTTGCCCCGATAATCCGTGTATTGCAGCGCAGTGTACTCGGCCGCCGCCTGTTGGCTGCGTTGATCAGCAAATTCAGCCCGGCCTTCGCCATGCGCCACCACCACCGGCAATAACGACCCCTGCATGCCAGTCAATAACACCGAGTTAGTCTCGGGGATAAACGACTGCACAGAGCGTGCCTCAAATTGCTCCGACGCATTGCGCACAAAATGCGGCCAGTACTCGGCACCCGGAATTATTTGCTTGAGGTTGGACATCATCTGACAGCCGTTACAAATACCCAGCGCAAACGCATCCTGTCGTTCAAAATAGGCAGCAAACTGATCATATAAGGCGCTGTTAAATAACACCGATTTGGCCCAGCCTTCACCGGCGCCCAACACGTCACCATAGGAAAAGCCGCCACACGCCGCCAGGCCATGGAAGTCGCTGAGTGATACACGCCCCGAGTGAATATCGGTCATGGTGACATCGACCGCAGCAAAGCCGGCCTGATCAAACGCGGCTGCCATCTCCATGTGCCCGTTCACACCCTGCTCTCGCAGGATCGCAATACGGGGGCGTACGCCACCGGCCAGCGGTGCGCAAATATCCTCACGAGGGTCAAAGCTCAGCTCCGAGCGTAGCCCGCTATCGTCCAAATCCAGCAGCCGGTCATATTCCTGTTGCGCACACAACGGATTATCACGCAGGCTCTGCATATGGAAGGTGGTCTCGGACCACAGGCGATGCAAGTCCTGTCGTTGCGCCGAGATGATCGGGCTACCATTGTAATTGACCTTGATGTCGTTACCGCGCGTCGCAACCCCCAGATCAATACAGCTTTCGGCTAATCCGGCCTGCTGCATCAGCGCGTCAAAGGCCGCCCGATGTTGCGCGTCAACTTGCACGACTGCGCCCAATTCTTCGTTAAACAGCAAGGCCAATTCTGCGCCAGCATCCCCCACCAAATCCAACTCAAGACCACAGCGCGCGGCGAAAGCCATTTCCAATAGCGTAACAATCAGGCCGCCATCAGAGCGGTCGTGATAGGCGCTCAACAGGCCAGCTCTTAAGGCAGCCTGCAGCGCATTGAAACCGTTCTTTAGTATTTGCGGGTCGTCCACATCCGGCGTTTCCTGCCCCACCTGCTGATAAACCTGCGCCAATGCCGAACAGGCCAGACGCTGCTGCCCCGCGGCCAGATCCACCAGAATCAGGCGACTCTGCTCTGCGTGCTCTTCAGTGCCTGTATATTGCACCTGCAATACCGGGGTCAGGGTTCGGCTCACATCGTTGACTGGCGCAAACGCGCTGATCACACAGGACACCGGGGCGGTCACCGAGTGTTGCCGACCATCCTGTTGCCAAACACTCTTCATCGACATGGAATCTTTGCCGACCGGAATCGCTATACCGAGGGCCGGGCACAATTCCATGCCCACAGCCCGTACCGTCTCGTACAGTGCAGAGTCGTCACCTGGGTGCCCTGCCGCGGCCATCCAATTAGCCGATAACTTAACTTCTGAAAGCTCGCGAATATCCGCCGCGGCCAGATTGGTAAGCGCTTCACCAATCGCCATACGGCCGCTCGCTGCGCCATTAACGGACGCCAAGGGCGTGCGCTCACCCATCGCCATCGCCTCACCCGCCGCGCCGGTATAAGCTGCAGTGGTAACGGCCACATCGGCCACCGGCACTTGCCACGGACCGACCATTTGATCCCGGGCAATCATGCCGGTAATACTGCGGTCGCCAATGGCAATCAGAAAGGTTTTGTCGGCCACCGCGGGCAAGGTCAACACACGCTGCAGCGCTTCGGTTGGCGTAATGCCAGCCAATTCCAATGCCGGCGCATTGCGCTCCACCGTCTCGACATCACGTAACATTTTAGGCGGCTTGCCAAACAGCGTTTCCATCGGTAAATCGATGGGCTTTTGCTGGCGCTCGTCGCCCGCGGCAAACAAGCTGTCTTCTAAAATCAGAATCTCCTCATCGGTGGCCTGCCCCACTACGCAGTACAGGCAGCGCTCGCGTGCGCAGATGGCCTCGAACTCGGCCAGCCTGTCAGGCGCTACCGCCAGGGTGTAACGTTCCTGCGCCTCATTGCACCAGATCTGCATGGGTGACATACCGGGCTCATCATTGAGAACCTCACGCAGGTGGAAATGCCCACCGCGACCGGCATCACCGACCAACTCCGGCAAGGCATTACACAGGCCGCCAGCGCCGATATCATGAATCGAGATGATCGGATTGGCCTCGCCCATGCCCCAGCAACTGTCAATCACTTCCTGACAGCGACGTTGCATTTCGGGGTTGCCGCGCTGCACCGAGGCGAAATCAAGCTGTTCGGAACTTTGCCCTGAGGCCACGCTGGATGCAGCCCCGCCGCCTAAACCGATTAACATCGCCGGGCCACCCAGGACCACGATATAAGAGCCACCCGGAATAATTTGTTTCTCCACGTGTTGGCCACGGATATTACCCAAGCCGCCTGCCAACATAATGGGTTTGTGGTAGCCGCGAACATCCGCCTGATCCGCAATAGCTTGCTCATAGGTGCGGAAATAACCGGCAATATTGGGTCGCCCGAACTCGTTGTTAAAGGACGCGCCACCTATCGGCCCCTCGAGCATAATTTGCAATGGCGATGCGATGCGGGCAGGTTTGGACTCGGGGCCCTCCCAGGCACGCGGCGCCTGCGGCAAGCGCAGGTTCGACACTGAAAACCCGGTTAGCCCGGCCTTCGGCTTGGAGCCACGGCCGGTGGCCCCCTCATCGCGTATTTCCCCACCGGAACCGGTGGCAGCACCCGGAAAGGGCGAAATAGCAGTCGGGTGATTGTGTGTTTCAACCTTGCACAGAATATGGATATCTTCCTGATGGGCGGCGTATTCCTTGCTGTCCGGCTGCGGGAAAAACCGCCCACCCGGAGAACCCGCTAACACTGAAGAATTATCCGAATACGCCACCAGCGTACCCGCCGGGTTCAGCATATGCGTCTTTCGAATCATTCGAAATAAGGAATGCGGTTGTGGCTCGCCATCCACTATCCAGTCGGCGTTAAAGATCTTGTGTCGGCAGTGTTCGGAATTGACCTGCGCAAACATCATCAACTCAACATCAGTGGGGTTTTTCCCCAGACTTTGGTATTGCTCAACCAGATAATCGATTTCATCATCTGATAGGGCCAGACCCAATTCGACATCGGCGGCCTGCAGCGCGGCTTTGCCCTGCGCCAGTAAGGGTACTTCATACAATGGCTGAGCCGGTTCGTTACGAAATAAGCGCTCGGCTTCCTGCAGGTCAAACACCACCGATTCGGTCATCGGGTCATGCAATCTGAGCGCCACGGATTGAATCTCCGCCGCTGACAGCTGTTGACCTTGCGCGCAATGCAGATAGAAAGCCACGCCGCGTTCAATGCGGGCGATACTGTCCAGGCCACAGTGATGGACGATGTCGGTGGCCTTGGTCGACCACGGCGAAATGGTTCCGAAGCGCGGAATCACATACAACCGTTGCCCTTCGTGCTCTACCGCTGCGGTCGCCGGGCCATAACTGAGCAGGCGGCGCAACTTGTCCAGTTCATCGGTGCTGAACTCGACGGCATCGGGCCGCTGTTTCACCAGATGCTGAAATTCACTGTCGATGCGCTGCACCGCCGGAAATTCAGCGCGAATTGACGCCAGAAACTTGTCTATCCGAAAACTGGAATAGGCCTGACTGCCACGCAAACGCAACATAGGTTATGCCCGTATTGGTTACCTGCTGCCTGCGCAGCCGGCGGTTAAATTTCCAGCCCGAGACGCTGTGCCACTTGCTCATAGGCTTCAACAACCCCACCCAGACCTTTACGAAAGCGGTCTTTGTCGAGTTTTTCTCGCGTTTCCGCGTCCCAGATGCGACAACCATCCGGAGTGAACTCATCACCCAGAAAGATATCAGCACCCTGACGGCCAAACTCCAGCTTGAAATCAACCAGAATCATGCCGGCATCAGCAAACAGTTTTGACAATATATCGTTGACCTGAAAAGTCCGCTCTTTCATTACTTCAACAGCCTCATCGTCGGCCCAGTTAAAGGAACGAATGTGATATTCATTAATCATCGGGTCATGCAGCTCATCGTTTTTCAGGAAAAACTCAAAGGTCGGCACGGCCAGGTCCACCCCGTCTTCAACGCCCAGACGTTTACAGATTGACCCGGTGGCAATATTGCGTACCACGCATTCAATCGGAAACATATCTAATTTTCGCACCAGGGTTTCGTCGTCCGACAACAGTTCCAGCATATGCGTTGCCACACCCTGCTCTTCAAGGTGCTGCATGATAAATGCGTTGAATTTATTGTTGACCATACCTTTGCGATCCAACTGCTCGATCTTTTCGCCATCGAAGGCGGAAGTGTCATTGCGAAAGTGTAGAATCAGCGCATCGTCGCGCTCACAGGTATAAACGGATTTGGCTTTTCCGCTGTAAAGTTCGTCACCGCGTTGCATGTTAGCTCCAGATAATTTTTTAACAGTTAGGGTTTAATAAAATAATCACCCGCCGAACGAATAGGCGACGCGCGATTCATTGTAATCATGTCTTGTTTAGTTGATCGCAATACCAAGCGGTCAGTTTTTCAGTAGCCGCTGAAATACCGCCTGCGCTGCCGACTGCTCAACCTCTTCCGCATTACGGTTTAACACCTGCACTGCAACACCGCGTTTATTGGGCAGCATCTGCAGGGCGCAATACTCGAGTTGGAGCTTCGGCTCGCGTTTGAATACCGACCATTTTCCAGATGTAGTCACCGTAGTGGCGGTGGCTAAATCACCGCAGCCGATACTGATGCGCCCAGCATCTTTGTTGCGCGCATGTACGGTGATATCGGATCTGCCGAGGCGCTGCATCAGTGCTTGCCATGCCCCATCATACTTAGCATTGACCTGCAGGCGCGCTTTGTCTTTTACCACTTCAATAACCGCGGTCACGGCAGTAGCCTTGGCCGACGCATCTAACCCTGCATTAGCACTGTCGACTGCAGCCGGTGCCGCGCTAGGCTCTGGGGTTGCCTCATTCAGTCGCTTATTCAACGGCGGCAAGGATTTAGCAGCCTGGTAGTCTGCGCTGCTGTCTTCGGTCTGCACCTTCTCGGTGCCGCCGCAGGCGACCACACCTAATGCCAGAAACAGCGTCAAGGTGCGTGATAAAACTGTTGGCTTAATACTCATATTGGTTATTGGTTCTCATTGGCGGTATCGCAGCTTACTTTAATCACTGGCAACCAGGGTTACAGAAATGGCGCTAAGGCAGCGTCCAGCCTTGCATGATACTTAGACGCCAGTGGCGTTAGTGGCAAGCGCAGCGTGTTATCGGTAAAGCCCTGCCGGGAAACCGCGTATTTTACGGGAATCGGGTTGGATTCGACAAATAGATCGCGGTGTAAATCGACTAATGTGTCGTTTATTTTTTGCGCCGCAGCAAAATCGCCGGCCAGCGCCGCATCGCACATCCTGGCCATGGCCTGGGGCGCGACATTGGCGGTCACCGAGATATCTCCTTTACCACCCAGGCGCATCAATTCCAACGCGGTCGCGTCGTCACCAGACAGGATGTTAATCCGCTCGCCACACAAATCAATCAACTCCGCGCCGCGCTTTAAATCGCCGGTGGCGTCTTTACAGGCCACGATATTGTCGATGTCGGCCAGCCGATCAATGGTGGCATTGCTCATATCCGCCACCGTTCTGCCGGGCACGTTATAGAGAACCTGCGGCAGTGACACCGCCTCGGCAATAGCCTTGTAGTGTTGATACAAGCCTTCCTGCGTAGGCTTATTGTAGTAAGGCACAACCAACAGTGCCGCATCGGCACCGAGCGCCGCTGCTTCACCGGTCAGATGGATGGCTTCGGCGGTGGAATTTGCGCCGGTGCCAGCGATAACCGGAATTCGCCCCGCCACCGTCTTGATAGTGTGCTGAATCACGGCCAAGTGCTCTTCGATGGCCAAAGTGGCAGATTCGCCAGTGGTGCCGACCGACACAATCGCGTGCGTACCGGCCTCAATATGATGTTCGAGCAGGCGGCTCAGCGCCTCATAATCCACGCTGCCGTCGCTCGCCATTGGCGTGATCAGCGCTACGATACTGCCCTGTAATTTCACGCGCTGCCCCGCTCTGACAAGTTAACCGTCACTCATCAGGCGCGGCATCTGTAGCCGAGCTCTGCTGTGCACGCCAACGGCGTGTTTTATTGACCGCGTACAAAAGTGTACCACTGCCCATATAGATGATGCCGATTGCCAGGAACGCCAGCGGCGGGTCCAGATAGATAATGGCAATCGCCAGCACCAATACGATCATGCCGATAAACGGCATTTTATCTCTGAAATCAACGTCCTTAAATGAGCGAAAGCGAATATTGCTGACCATTGTCAGGGCAGCCCAGGCGACCAACACGGCTAAACCTATGGCGACCGCATTGGGCACGATGCCGTAGTCCACGCACACCCAGATAACGGAGGCAACCAGCGCGGCTGCACCCGGGCTCGGCATGCCAATAAAATATTTTTTGTCGTCGAGCTTCTGCACATTAAAACGCGCCAGTCGCAACGCCGCGCAGGCGATGTAAATAAACGCCACCAGGCTGCCCACTTTGCCCAAACCGGATAGCGCGAATTCGTAGGCCACCATGGCTGGTGCCACACCAAAGGACACCATATCTGACAGGCTGTCATACTCGGAGCCGAACTCGCTCATCGTGTTGGTAAGTCGCGCCAGACGGCCATCTACAATATCCATTACCATCGCTACATAGATGGCTAGACAGGCCGCCTCAAAATGCCCAAGGCGCGCTTGCATGATGGCGTAGAAGCCGGCAAACAAACCGGCCGAAGTGAACAAATTCGGCAGGACGTAAATACCCTTAGCGGGCTTTTTAGCATCAATGCTGTGGAGATTTTTAGCTTTTTTCGGCATCGCGGTAGTATACAAGCCCCGTTCTGGCAAGGCTATGACTTGCCGCTGCTTTCAAGCCATTACCCGTACCCCTAAAGCGCCTTGCCACACAGCACCCTCGGCAATATGGACGGCAGTAAAACGCAAACGCGCCGACCTCGGTCGGCGCGCTGCAGATAAAACGGTGTGTGACCTAGTTAACGTCTTTATCGATAATCTTGTTGGCCTGAATCCACGGCATCATGCCGCGCAGCCGCTCACCCACTTCTTCGATCGGGTGCGCGGCATTATTGCGTCGCCAGGCGGTCATCATCGGGTAGTTGTTAGCGCCTTCAGCGATGAAATTGCGTGCATAGGCGCCCTGCTGAATGTCTGCCAAGGCGGCTTTCATCGCAGCCCGGGATTCCTCATTAATGATTTTCGGCCCCGTCACATACTCACCAAACTCCGCATTATTGGAAATTGAGTAGTTCATGTTGGCAATACCGCCTTCGTACATCAGGTCAACGATCAGCTTAAGCTCGTGCAAACACTCAAAATAAGCCATTTCGGGCGCATAGCCCGCTTCGGTCAGCGTTTCAAAGCCCATCTTCACCAATTCCACGGCACCGCCGCACAACACCGCCTGCTCGCCGAACAAATCGGTTTCGGTTTCATCTTTAAACGTGGTTTCGATGATACCGGTGCGACCTCCACCGATGGCAGAGGCGTAGGACATGGCCAACTCCTTGGCTGAGCCAGTCGGGTTTTGAAACACCGCAATCAGGTCAGGGATGCCGCCGCCGTTGACAAATTCATTGCGCACCGTGTGGCCGGGCGCCTTAGGCGCGATCATAATGACGTCCAGGTCAGCGCGCGGCACCACCTGGTTGTAGTGTACGGCGAAGCCATGCGCAAACGCCAGCGTGGCGCCCTGCTTGATATTCGGTTCGATCACATCATCGTACAGGCTGCGCTGAAATTCATCTGGTGCAAGCACCATAACCACATCCGCGCTGGCAACCGCCTTATCCACATCAGCCACCTGCAGACCATAGGCCTCGGCCTTTTTAATCGAGGACGAGCCCGGTCGCAAACCGACCACCACATCAATGCCGGAATCTTTGAGGTTACAGGCATGGGCATGGCCTTGTGAGCCGAAGCCCAACACCGCTACTTTTTTACCCTTGATCAGGGAGGGGTCACAATCTTTGTCGTAATAAACTTGCATGGGTAAACCTATATAAGAATTTAATTTGTGGGTTAATGTGGTCCGTTTTAAGCTCAGGGCTGTTTATTGGCTCAAGGCTGTTTATTGGCTCAAGGCTGTTTATTGGCTCAGGGCTGTTTATTGGCTCAAGGCTGTTTATTGGCTCAGGGCTGTTTATAAGCTCAGGGCTGTTCAACCGTCAAAGCACGCTCAGTAGACGTCATGCCCGTGACGCCGGAGCGGGCCACTTCGATAATTTCAAAGTCGACCAGCGCTTTCAGCAGCTCATCCACCTTTTCACTACTGCCACTGAGTTCAAGGATAAATTGGGTGTCGTTAATATCGATAAGCTTTCCGTTAAATGCGGCTACCAGGCGATCCAACTTTGGTTTTGACTGCTGGTTTGCTAATAATTTGACCAGCACCACCTCGCGCTCGAGATGCCGATTGATGGTTATATCCTGCAACGCGGCCACATCCACCAATTTGCCCAGCTGTTTCTCGATCTGGTCAATCTTGCGATCATCGCCCACCGTCGATATGGTCAGGCGTGACAATGTCGGGTCATTGGTGGGCGCAACGGTCAAGGTATCGATGTTGTAACCGCGCGCAGAAAACAACCCAGCCACCCGCGACAGGGCACCCGACTCGTTTTCAAGTAGTACAGAAATAATATGTCTCATAGCGTTTTAATTTTGCATCCAACTGAATGACTGAGCCTGATCAACTAAACGCCCTCGGGCTGTGGACCGCCAGGGCGTAGACGCATTTCATGGTGCCCCTTGCCGGCTTCAATCATGGGATAAACGTTTTCGGTTTGATCGGTAATAAAATCCATAAAGACCAAACGGTCTTTCATTGCGAAAGCCTCACGTAGCGCCCCTTCTACGTCGGCCGGTTTTTCAATCATCATTCCCACGTGGCCATAAGCCTCGGCCAGCTTCACAAAGTCTGGCAATGAATCCATATAGGAGTTGGAATAGCGCTTATCGTAATTAAACTCCTGCCACTGCCGTACCATGCCCAGATAACGGTTATTTAAATTGATAACCTTAATCGGCAAATCGTACTGCTGGCAGGTAGCGAGCTCCTGGATGCACATTTGAATACTGCCCTCACCGGTCACGCAGGCCACATCGGCATCACGATGCGCAAACTTGACCCCCATGGCAGCCGGCAATCCAAACCCCATGGTGCCAAGACCCCCTGAATTGATCCATTTATGGGTATCAGAGAAGCCGTAAAACTGTGCTGCATACATCTGGTGCTGCCCGACATCGGAAGTGACATAGGCTTCGCCGCCAGTTACTTCAAACAGCTTCTGCACCACCAACTGAGGTTTGATTACGGTATCGCTGTGCTCGTACCAGAGGCTGTTCAAGCCTCGCCATTGGTTAATTTGCTGCCACCAGGCTTCAGTTAATTGCTGATTTATATCATCGGCACGGCGGCTCAACTCACGGTTCAACATGGTGAGCACGTCACGCGCATCACCAATAATTGAAATATCCGTTTTTATATTTTTGTCGATCACCGACGGGTCGATATCCACGTGCAGCACCTTGGCATCGGGCGCAAATCCGTCCAGGGTACCGGTGATGCGATCATCAAAACGGGCACCAATTGCGATAATTAAGTCCGCATCATGCATCGCCATATTGGCTTCGTAGGTGCCATGCATTCCCAACATGCCGAGAAATAATGGGTCATCATGCGGGTAGGCGCCCAGCCCCATCAGGGTATTGGTGCAGGGGTAGCCGAGGGCGCGCACAAACTGCCGCAGCTGTTCCTGTGCCTCGGCCAATACCACGCCGCCCCCGGTGTAGACAATCGGCCGCTTGGCATTCAGGATGGCTTCTACTGCCGCGACAATTTCACTGGGTTGCGGGCTGGCCACCGGGGGGTAGGCCCGCATAGTGATATCCTCGGGGTAGATAAATTCGGCGATATCCGCCGTGATATCTTTCGGAATATCAACCAGCACCGGACCGGGGCGACCCGTCGTGGCCACATGGAAGGCTTTTTTAATGGTGGGGGCGATATCTTCCACGTTTTGAATGAGAAAATTGTGCTTCACACAGGGCCGGCTGATACCCACCGCGTCGATCTCCTGGAAGGCGTCATAGCCAATCAGGGGTTTCATCACCTGCCCTGAAAGCACCACCATGGGGATGGAGTCCATATAGGCCGTGGCAATCCCCGTAATCGCGTTGGTGACACCTGGCCCGCTGGTAACCAGTACCACGCCGGGCTCACCAGTGGCACGGGCCAGCCCATCGGCGGCGTGGGTCGCGCCCTGCTCGTGCCGCACCAGAATATGCTCGACCTTGTCTTGACGGTGAAACGCATCATAGATATGCAGGGCGGCGCCTCCCGGATATCCGAATACGTACTTCACGCCCTCTTGTTCAAGGCTCTTGACTACTATGTCTGCACCGGTAAGCTGCACAGGCTTCTCCAACTGTCTTTCGATGCCCCAATTTCTGAGGCGTGTCTCTCTAACTTTTTGCTCGTTTTATCAACGTTCTAGCCGTTGCCGATACCCCACCGGCTCGGTCAGCGAATCTGCACCACAGGCGCTACACTCGCACAGAGTGACTCCATACTTATGGTAAGCGTCAATGGTGAGCCAAACGAAGGATTCCGGCGGATTTCCAGCAACCACAAAAAAAGCCCTTAGCGGGCATCTTTCTGCAAGCGTGAATTATAGACTGCGAATTGGCAAAGACAAAGCCGTGATGCACTATTTTCGCCATTCATAATGAGGATATCGGAGCTGGCCTGAAAGGCTGGTTGCCTGAACCCGAATTAACCGCTATAAAGCCTGACACACGACTCCATTAATCCAGCCATGCACACATATATCATCTCTGATTTACACCTGACCCCGCAGCAACCGAATGTGATTGAGGCTTTTATGCAGTTTATGGCGGGCGAGGCACAAAGCGCGGAGCAGCTGTATATTCTGGGCGATCTATTTGAGTACTGGATTGGCGATGACGCTGCACCCCTGCTGGGTGCCGAACCAGTACTTGCTCAAATGCAGGCGCTGGCAAGTAAAATCCCCTGTTTCTTTATTGCCGGCAATCGCGACTTTCTGGTTGGCCCTCAATTTGAACAGGCCAGCGGTTTCAAAATACTCGAAGATGAAAGTGTGATTGATTTGTACGGCCAGCCTACTTTAATTTTGCACGGCGACAGCCTGTGCATTGACGATCATGCACATCAGTTGTTTCGCCAGCAAATCGTGACCAATGCGGAGTGGCGCGAGCAATTCCTGGGGCTGGAAATTCCCGCCCGCATCGAGGCAGCCAAGCAGGCCCGCATGGAGAGCCAGGCACACAAAAGCAATGTCTCGATGGAGATTATGGATGTCACCGAATCTGCCGTGCTGGAGCGCTTTGCAGATCGCAACGTGCAGCAGATGATTCACGGCCACACCCATCGTCAGGCGACCCATGACTATGCCACCCCGGCCGGTGACGCCCGGCGCTATGTATTGGGTGACTGGTTAACGACGGCCAGCGTATTAAAAGCTGATGCCAATGGCATCGATATCACTAATTATCCGATTTAGGCTCTTGCTTGGGAATTACACGGTAAAAGATTTCTCCATCCTTGATAAAGCCCAGCTGACTGCGGGCTCTCTCCTCTAGCGCCTCCTCACCGTCCTTTAGTTGCTGCACCTCGGCGTGCAACTGCTCATTGCGCAGAGTCAGCTCATTATTGCCCGCGGTAGTCTGCTCAATCGTATTTCGCAGCGACCACAGTTGAAATACGCCATGCGCGCCGAACCATAGCTGCAGCTGCAACACAACCAGGATTAAAAACAAGGCAGTAGCAAGGATTTTCATCTCAATATGGACGAACGCGCGCGGCTGCGCTAAACCAGAGGGTATCAGCGCGCACTATGCAATATTTAAGCAGCGACAACAAGCATTCGAGCTGTCACGTAGCAAAATCCGTGATCTAGAATTCACTAGACATAAATCACACAAAGAAACCACCACAAACCATTGAACTCTAACGTTTTTCGTTATATGGTTATCGACCGAATGACACAAGTATACAGATTAATCGGCGCCGGCCACGCTCACAGCAGTCTCTGCACCAATGTTTTTTCGCCGGGTTGTTAAGAGTGCCGCCATCGTGGGGGATAATCACTAAAGTAGGCGTGATCCACACCCCAATCTGTGATTGGAGAGAATTATGAACAAATTGCTCAACAACGTCACACACCCCAGTTTGCGGCTGGCCGTCACATTGCTGGCCACCATCGCGCTGAGCGCCGCATCCGGAACGGCTCTGGCCAAAAAAAACGGTGGCACGTTCTTTGGCAAAGAAGCCAAAGGCAAATGGATTATCGGCGTCAAGGCGGCCAAAATCGACAGTAACGTTGAAGAAGTCAACGATGCTGATGCCAAAGGTATTGTGCTCGGTTATGAATTTGACCGCGTGATTGGCGACAGCGGTGGCACCGCCACCGTCGAACTGGAATATGTACAGGGCGACGATACCGTCATCGATGGTTTTGGCTCTTATGAAGCCAATATGCTTAATCTGTTTATGACCTACCGTACTGCTGGCACAATTTATTTTAAAGCCAAGGGCGGTGCCTCCTATTCCGACCTGACCATTACCACAGTGGCCTTTCAGGACACCCTGGATTCGGTGTCTCTGGTGGGTGGCATTGGCCTCGGCTATCGCATCGGAGATTACGGTGCGGTTGAAGTGGAATACACCGATGATACCGGTGATAATGATTTGGGCCTTATCGGGTTCAACGCTATGCTGGAGTTTTAAATTAGACTCAATCCTCTAGCAGGAGAAAGGCCCCTCACGGGGCCTTTTTTTTCGTCTGGTTTTATTTTGCGCCTGATTGTGGCTCACAAAAACTGGTCGTAGCAGGTCGCTGCTATTGCAGGTGCAGGTCCTCAATCACATCCTGTGGGTCTTCCAGACCGACCGCAATGCGCACCAGATTTGGCGTGATTCCAACCTCAGCCTTTTCTGCATCACTCCAGCGCGCATGCGTGGTGGTGTAGGGATGGGTAATCGTAGTACGGGTATCTCCAAGATTGGCAGTAATGCTTAGCAACTCCGTTTTATCGATCAGCGACCATGCCGCATCCTGGCCGCCCTCCACCTCGAATGCCAACACGGCGCCCGGCTTGGATTGTTGCTGTCTCGCCAATTGATACTGCGGGTGATCGCTTAGGCCCGGAAAGTACACCTGCTTGACTGCTGACTGCTGCTGCAGCCACTCAGCCAGCAGCTGAGCGTTATCACTGGCTTGATTGACTCGCAGCGCCATGGTTTCCAGGCCTTTGAGAAATACCCAGGCATTAAACGGGCTCATCCCCGGGCCGGCAGTACGCATAAAGCTGAACACCTGTTCATCAACAAACTCCTCGTCGCCCACCACAGCACCGCCCACGCAGCGACCCTGACCATCAATATATTTAGTGGCAGAATGCATCACCACATCGGCACCGAGTTCCAGTGGGCGCTGCAATACCGGGGTGCAAAAACAGTTATCCACCACCACTTTGATATCCGCATTGTATGCATGTGCGATGTCAGAAATAGCGGCAATATCACCGACCTCAGTCAGTGGATTAGTTGGGGTTTCAAAAAATACCATGCGGGTTTTAGGCGATAACGCCGAACGCCACTGATCAAGATCAGTCAAGTCGACAAAGCTCACATCGATCGAAAACCGTGCAAGAGTTTGGTTCAATAACATCCGGCTGGCTCCGAATATGGAGCGCGAGGCGACCACATGGTCGCCGGCAATCAGGCCACTCAGGCAAATACTGAGCAAGGCCGACATGCCGGACGCGGTGGCCACGCAGGCCGGCGCGCCTTCCAATGCGGCCAATCGCTGCTCGAAGGCCCGCACCGTAGGGTTGGTAAAGCGTGAGTAGACGTTGCCCTCTTCGGTGTAGGAAAAGCGGGCCGCGGCCTGAGCCGCATTATCAAATACAAAGCTGGAGGTGGCGTAAATCGGTTCGCTGTGCTCCTGTTCCGAACCGCGTAGCTGGCCAGCCCGCACCGCCTCGGTGGCCGGCCGGTAGCGCTTGCCCTGCTTGGGTTTGTATAAACTCACGATCGGCCCGCTGTAGCGCTTAGCGCATTACCTTACTGACGCAACCGGCTAGCGTAGCTGACTGACGTCACGCAGTTCAGAAGGGGGCGTATCGGCCGAGCGTTTGGCATCGTCACTGCGCAGCAATTCCAGGCCGGACAAATAAGATTCATTGATATCCCCCGTGACATATTCCTTACTGAAACAAGAGGTATCAAAGCGGGTAATTTGAGGATTACCCTCGCTGGCCGCTTCAATCAAATCGTTTAAATCCTGATAAATAAGCCGATCAGCTCCGATAATCTCCTGAATTTGCTCAACTGTCCTGTTGCTGGCGATGAGTTCATTGGCCGCCGGCATATCAATACCATACACGTTTGGGTAACGTACTGGCGGGGCGGCAGAGGCAAAATATACTTTGCGGGCACCCGCATCCCGTGCCATTTGCACGATCTGTTTGGAAGTCGTACCGCGCACAATGGAATCGTCTACCAGCAGTACATTCTTGTCACGAAACTCGAGATCAATGGCGTTGAGTTTCTGACGCACTGATTTTTGGCGCTGCGCCTGACCCGGCATAATAAAAGTACGGCCGATATAGCGGTTTTTAATAAATCCTTCGCGATAACGCACGCCGAGTTGTTGCGACATCTCCAGCGCCGAGGTGCGGCTTGTGTCGGGGATAGGGATGACCACATCGATGTCATGGTCTGGCCACTCCCGCATAATTTTATTAGCCAGTTTCTCGCCCATGCGCATGCGCGTGCGATACACCGAGATACCGTCGATCATTGAGTCAGGCCGGGCCAGATAAACCTGCTCGAAAATACACGGCGCGTACTGTGCATCAGCAACGCAAATTTTACTCTCTACCTTGCCTTCCATGGGTAGAATAATGGCCTCGCCGGGGCGCACGTCCGCGATCACTTTGAACCCCTGACTGGCCAACGCGACACTCTCTGATGCGACCATGTATTCACGCCCCGCATCGGTATCACGGTAACCATAGATCAAGGGTCGGATTCCGAAACGGTCACGAAACGCCACAATCCCGACACCGATGATAAACGCGACTACTGCATAGCCACCACGGCAGCGTTTGAACAGGCCGTTGACCGCCTCAAACACGATGTCATTGCTGAGCTGGTAGCGGCCTTCGCCCAGTGTCTTATAAATCTCGTGCGCCAATATATTGAGCAGCACTTCTGAGTCGGAGCTGGTATTGATGTGGCGCAAATCATCTTTAAAAATTCGCTCGCGCAATTGATCGGCATTCGTCAGGTTGCCATTGTGCGCCAGGGCAATACCAAACGGCGAATTCACGTAAAACGGTTGTGCCTCAGCAGGCGAACTGGAACCCGCCGTCGGGTAGCGACAATGGGCGATGCCCACGTTGCCGGTAAGGCGAGACATATGGCGCTTGAAGAACACATCTTTAACCAGGCCGTTATCCTTGCGCAGGTTAATTACGCCATCGGCATCACAGGTCAGAATGCCCGCGGCGTCCTGACCGCGATGTTGCAATACGGTCAATCCGTCATACAAGCTTGCCCCCACCGGAGCCTTGCCGACAATTCCTAGAACACCACACATGTTTTTAGCACTGACCCATAATCGGGTTACCCATTGCGGGAGATACTTTGACTGGCTACTGAATGATACAACATCAAGCCCCTGCTGCGTTGTCTGTTTGCAATGAATCCAGTTGCGGGCTGACCGGAGCCGCTTCATCGGGTGGCAACTCGCCATCTTGCTCAGTCGGGGTGGATCTAAGTTGTTCGGGCAGCCATTGCTCCACGTAATTGGCGCTCGGCTCCAACCAGCCAATGGCAATCGATTGTTGCCACCACTCGCTATGCTCCATGCCCATGCCACGTAGAACTAAAATCAAGGCGACTACAATCGCGCCGGCTCGCACCACGCCGAAGCCAATGCCGAGTACGCGATCGGTTCCTTTGATTGCTGCATTTACCAAAAATTTGGTAAGCAGATAACTGACAATCGAGAACAAAAATAAACTGCCGATAAACACCAAAGCGAATCCCGCTCCGGTGCGGAAGCCTTCAGCCGGAATAGTCACATAGTTAGCAATAAACTCGCCAGCTGCTGTACTAAATGTCAGCGCCAGCCACAGGGCCAGAATCCAGGATGCGATCGACAGCGCTTCGCGAATAAATCCGCGCATCAGGCCGACAATAATTGAAATAACAAAAATAACGGCGATAATCAGGTCGACGAGTGTCATAAATATAATTCCCTTGATGGGTCACCTACTGCGACGGGCAAGGGCAACATCTTAAACCGCATGGCAGTGAATAGTCGTTGGCTGGCTGGCATCTTTACAATTGCTCGCTCGGGCTATGGATAAGCGCGAATAAAACCGGCTTCACCGGTCTTTTCAGTGAGCTGCGTTTTTACTTTAGCGGCTTCCACGCGTTCCGCAAAAGGCCCCAACCACACCCGTGTGCCAGTGCCCTTGCCACGATTCGTGTCGACCACTGTGGTAGAGGGGCGAAACCCTTTGGCCCGCAAATCGGCCAGCACCTTGGCAACTCCGCTGGAGTTGGTATATATCCCGACCTGCACCGCCCAGCCTACCTCCACTACGTCGGCAGCCGCTACTGCGGAATTATTGCCCCTGCCCGACTCTGCCTCCGGCTGGTCAGGGGTAGTTTGAGTGCTAACCTCGGTATTCACTGCTGGCGTAGTGCGATTACTGCCCTCGGCCGTGGCATCGCCTGTGCCTCTCGCCGAATCAACTGCATCGCCGCCCGCTGCGTCAGTCACAGATTGATCGGCCGAGGCGTTGGCGCTGGCCGACTGGCTAAGCGGGGTAATTTTAGAGATATAAACCTGTTCAGGGGCCTGTTCGGCAGCCTGTTCCAGCGCTTCCAGTACGTCGTTTTCGCGTTCGATAACCTCGTTTGTGGAATCTTCAATAATGGCACTGACACTATGGACCGGCGGCCGCTCCGCCGCATTCGGAGGCCCCAGAACCCATGGCAGAAACAGAGCACCGAAAAATATTAAGAAAGCAGCGCCCGCAATTCTGTGCTTTAACACAAACTCGGGTTCTGCTGGATTATTGATGGCTTTTTTTGGCACGGGTACTGCAGAAAGTCAGATAGGAAGTGAAATAACCAGGTTCAATCGTCTGTTCAGATAACGAAAACTAGGTGGCGGGAAGTATATCACCAACCAAATGGAACGAGCCGAAAACCACTAAACAATCCTCTGGTTCCAATCGCTCTTTAATTTCGTTATACGCCTGCAGGGTGTCGTCATGACACAGCGGCGGTGAATGTGGCTGCACGCGACGGGCACTGCGTTCCGCGGCATGCAAGTCCTGGGTTAATTCCAGAGCGGTCGCAGCGCGCGCATTACTGACCGTAACAAAATGCCACTCGTCCACCAGTGGTAACATATGGGCCAGACTTTCCGTCGTCTGCTTGTCGGCCAACATGCCACACAGGGCTATGATGCGCCCCTTGAAATGCCAGGACTCCAAAGATTCCGCCAGCTGTTTAACCGAATCACTGTTGTGCGCGACATCCAATATGATGTAGGGCACTTGCGAGATCATTTCACAGCGGCCATTGGCCTTGGCCAGACCAATCCCTCTACGCACGCTGTGTTGGTCAATTGGTGATTCAGGCAACAAGCGGCTGGCCATGATCGCGCTTGCCGCATTATTAAGCTGGCAGCCGCGCTGCCCAAAAGGCAGCGGGATGTCGCTCAGCTGCTCGGTTTGCGATCGCCAGGTCCAGGTAGAACCTTTAGCGGGTGCATCAAAAGCAAAATCCTGGCCCTGAATCACTGCCTGGATATCGCGTTTTTCACAATACTCCAGCAAATTCAGCGGCACATCACCAAAACCAAACACACAGGGTGTGGCGGCGCGGGCAATGCCGATTTTCTCCATGCCGATCTGCTCCCGCGACTGACCCAGCCATTCTGTGTGGTCGACTGACAGACTGGTGAAAATCGAAACATCGGCGTCCAGAATATTAACCGCGTCTAAGCGGCCACCCAATCCTACCTCCATCACCATGTAGTCAACTTCCGCATGCACGAATAGATCGATTGCAACCAATGTTCCAAATTCAAAAAAGGTCAACGGCAGTTGATTACGGGCCACTTCCACATGTGAAAAAGAGCGCAATAACTGCGAATCAGAAACTTCCATCCCGTTGATCAAAAACCGTTCATTGAAACGGATCAGGTGCGGCGATGTGTACTTACCAACCCGATAGCCAGCCGAACGCAGAATGCTGCTGATCATCTCCGCCACGCTGCCCTTGCCGTTGGTGCCTGCGATGCTTATTATTTTGGAAGTCACACCGAAAGGATGCATTCGCTCAAACACAGTGCGCACGCGCTCCAGCGACATATCAATTTCACGCGCATGGATACGCTGAATATACTCTACCCAGTTTTGTATTTTATCTTTCTTAGCCATCTTATTATCGTTCTAAGCTCCAAAAAGTTTAGCGGCCCAGGGCCGCCAATGCTGCAGCAACCATCTTGAAATCTTTGGCGCCCGGCGCTACCTCCACCCCCGAATTGAGGTCCACAGCAAAGGGGCGCACTGCGGCAACGCGGCTAGCTATGTTATCGGCATTTAAGCCGCCCGCCAATACCAGAGGCTTGGTACTCTCACGCGGCCATAAATCAAGATCAAGCATCTGTCCGGTGCCGCCATGAACCCCGGCCATCCAGGGGTCAAGCAATATGGCACGGGCGGCGGGAAAGTTCTCCATTTCAGCCGCGATTTGCTGCTCGCTCTTGGCTCGAATGGCACGAATATAGGGCACCTGCAGACGCTCTGCATCGTTTGCATCTTCATCTCCGTGCAATTGCACCAGATCCAGACCAATGTCCTGTGCCATACGATTAAGCTGCTCAACCGGGCAGTTCACCACCACCCCAACCAGACTGACAAATGCCGGAACCTCAGCACGAATTAGCTGGGCTTTCTGACGAGAAATCAGTCTCGGGCTATCGGCATGCAGAATCATGCCGAGTGCGTCCACCCCCAGATCGACCGCCTGGCGTGCCTGATCTGGTGAGGTAATTCCGCACAATTTTATTTTAACGCGATGTTGGCTCATTACTCTTCCCGGAAGCCTCTGACCACAATGCCACCGCCGACGATTGACTGGGCAACGCAAATTCGGGTGGATACTCGACGCCCACCAAATATAAACCATTGGCCGCCGCGGTAATACCAGCGCGAGTACGATCGCGCACCTCAAGCAGATCTTCAAACCAGCCGATGGAGCGCTTGCCGCAACCAACCTCGACCAGAGCGCCGGCAATATTGCGCACCATATGCTGCAGAAATGCGTTGGCAGTGATATCAAACCACAACCATTGACCCTGCTGCGACAACGAAAATTTTTGCACCGTGCGCAACGGAGAATGCGCCTGACAACCCGCTGCCCGAAACGAACTGAAATCGTGCTCGCCGAGCAATAACTCACCCGCACCCGCCATCAGGCCGGCATCCAGGTCACGATATTCATGAGTGGCGTAATTGCGGGAAATAGCGCTGTTGATCGATTCATTCCAGATAATAAAACGATAGGAGCGACTGATTGCGCCAAACCGCGCATGAAATTCATCGTCTACCTGACGAACCCAATGTAGCCGCACGTCATGTGACATAAAGCGGTTACAGCCCTTAAGCCACTCAATCTCGCTACGCCCGGCATCGCTATCAAAATGAATCACCTGATGGGTAGCGTGCACACCGGTATCGGTGCGCCCAGCTGTCACAATCCCAAGCGGATGATCGGCCACCTTGGACAAGGCCCGCTCAACTTCCTGTTGCACGGTGCGAACATCATGCTTCTGGGTCTGCCAGCCGCTGAAATCGGTGCCGTCGTATTCGACCCGCGCTGCGTACCTCATATGGCTCGCGTAAGTCGTTCCTTACGCTCAGGCGTTCATTGTTTCCAGCAATGCCGCTGCATCCGCCAAAACCGCCTCGTCATTTTCTTTATTTTCCAAAATTTCATCCAGAATCTTGCGCGCGCCATCTTCATCACCCAGGTCTACAAATACCTTCGCCAACTCATACTGAGTGCGGGCTTCATCGTAATTCGGGTCTACCTCAAAGTCGCTTACGTCGCCTGCCTTGTTGGCACCACCATCTACCGCGGAACTGTCAGCAGCGGGCTGATCTTTCATATTGGAAGGCAGGTCGAAGGCCAACGCGCTGTCAGACACAATCTCGGCCTCAGTTGCGCGGCTCAGCGCATCTAACTCAACTTCGTCTAATTCACTCATTTCGCTGCGGCCATCATCGAAGTTAATCAGGTTAATCGATGACTCTTCACCCTCTTCCACAAATCTTATTTCTGAAGGCCCTTCTTCATCATCGTCCACCACATCATCATGCAGTGGCTCAAACGGGCTGGCCTCGGCCTGCGAATCACGTTCGATAGTTCGCTCAACCTCGGCCACCTCTGCCGCGATGGCGGCGGCTTCAGCTTCCGCCTCAACAATCGCCTGCTCCGTACTAGGTTCAATCGGAACCGGCTGCTCGGCTGCGGGCTCAGGCTCAGGCTCAGGCTCTGGTTCGGGTTCAGGCTCTGGTTCGGGTTCAGGTTCAGGCTCAGGTGTTGCCTCTGGTTCCGGATCGGCCGGTGCTGCGGGCTCATCAACAAAATCAGCTTCGTCATCCAGTTCACTAACAACCTTATTGGCGGTTTCAATTTCGTCTGAAGACACTTCAAAAATGGGGTTGTCAGGCGCGATAGCCTTACCCATTCTGACTACATCCTGCCAGGCAGCGGCCGATAAACTACCGCGCTGGGCATACAATTCTTCAGCCAGTCTCTCAAAGCCCTCGACATTGGTGTTTTTATGATACAGGTTTAACAACTTATGCTTAATATCGGCCCGATTCGGGTAACTTGCCACACCGTCGAGCAATACTTCTTCAGCCTGTTCGTCGCGACCATAGGCGATATACACATCCGCTTCTGCAATTGGGTCAACTTCATCAGCCTGCACTACCGCATCGGTGTCAGTGTATACCGTCAAAAATGAGGTATCCCTATCACCGCCACCTTCCACGGCCGGCGAGCCTCCCGGCGCTCCAGCAGCAGCGGCCGCCGGTGCAGCCGCTTGTGGTGGCAGACTATCTGCGGGCTTGGTAGCGAAATCATCTATGGTTTGAGATTCACTGCCGATTGACAGCATACTGATTTCAAACTCTTCATCCGCACGTCGGCGTCGAATAATAAACAACCCTAAAAAGCCCAGGATAATGGCGCCAGCCGCGGCTGCAACGCGCCACAGGCCATCGCCCATCAAACCGTCTTTAATATTGTCAATAAAGCCCGGTTCGCTTTGCAGGCTAACCACGTCGCTCGCGCTACTGGTGGTAGCCGCATCATCTGTCTTGGTCGACTCAGGTGTGACCACCGAATCCAGACCTTCATCGGCCGCTAACGAAGCCGGGGCACTGGCGCTATCGTCAACAAATAACGACTCCGGAGACTGCGCTAGCTCGTCACCAGCGACTGCATCGCTCAATTCCTCACCCACCTCATCGACTGTGTCGAGCACTGCATAATCGGTCTCATCACCGGTCGGAGCGATACCTTGCTCGCCCGCTGCAGATTCGGCCGCCGCAGCGTTCTGCCGCGCCAGCGCCGCTTCCAGGCTGGCCATTTCGGCGTTCTCAACATTAAGCTCCATCAGGCGGTTCATATCCGCCAACTGCTGCTCGAGAATCGAAATCCGACTTGCCAACTCCTGATTCTCCAGCCGCGATGAACTCAGCGAGCTTTCCAGGTCAGTAATCTGCTGTCGCAAGGCGATAACCTCACCATCACTGGAGCCGCCTTGGTTACTGGAAACATACGAACCTACTTCATCGCTCGATCCAACCTGAAAGCTGTCTGAGGTTTCGCTAACCCTTCGACCACTGTCGACCAGACTGCTCGTATAATCGTCATCACCGGTATAACTATCCGACGCCACGCTGAGGCCTTGATCACTGCCTGAAGACGCGCCGGAAGAACCGGTGCCGACAATGCTTTCCCAATCACTTAATTGCGCCCGAAAGAAGCGGCGGCCATCAGATACTTTGACCGCACGGATGGCATCCAGATCCCCGATGTTCAAAATCGCGCCTTTGATCAACCCGTTGATATTGCCGTTGATGAACGCATCAGGGTTTTCCTCGAACAACACCTTCATGATCTGGTAAATGCTTAAATCCGGAAATTGCCGCTGCAGATCTTCGGCAATCTCGCCCAAAGATTCGCCTGAAGCCACCGGTCCGTACTGAGCATCGGTGGGCAAATCTCCGGCGTAGGCTGTGCCGACCGATGAGGTGGAACTGTATTCGGTCACTCCGTCGACGACTTCCACAGCAACATCTTCTGTGCCGTACACGGGCTCAGGGCTGGATTCGGCGACCACGGGTGTGCCAGCATAGGGGTCAGAGTCGCGGACATCTTCAACACTGATGTCACGCTCACTGGTACCATAGGATTGATCGCTCCCCACCGCACGGGGCGCAGCGACTGAGCCAGGCGCCTTGGAAGAATAAGTAGGTGGATCAATCAGGGCCGTATATTCGCGCAGGAAACTACCGCCGGACCAGTCCACCCGCACCAGAAAATGAATAAAAGGTTCACGGATAACCACGTCGTTGCTGGTAACACGTAGTACGTTTTGACCACCCTGCTGCCCCAGTTCCAGCGCAATATTGCCAATATAGGCAGGGTACGCCACGCCCAGATTATCGAATTCTTCGCGGGTGGCTATCGCCGCGGTGACACTACTAATGTCATCGCCCGGCGAAACCCGTAGTTCTATGGTCCCCTTCAGTGGCTCATCAAGGTTTGAGTTAACCTGTAAATTTCCAAGGCCCAACGCCATCGCGTCCAGGCTGACCAGCAGCAGTGCAGTTGCGGTAATGTTTCGCAGCGTGGCGACAGCCGTTTGCGCAGCATCGCCAAATGCAGTTATTGGTGCGTCACAGAGTTGTTTTCGCTGAAGCATAAGCTCTCCGATACCCTGATGATCTTGCGTCTAGTCGCGCCGCATCATGTCACTGGTGGTGCCTGGCAATCGAGCGGCCGTTTGGCTCCACTGATTTCGCTGGTAAGGCGCCGTGAACTGCGTATTTTTTTACACAGGGATTTAAAAATTTACATTAAGTTTTAGGTAGTTAGAGTCGCATTGTAACAACTTACATCAGTTTTAAGCAACACTAAGGCGTGAATCATGAAAAATTGATATTGGACAAAGTTCCAGATAAATCCGCACTATAGATACTGATTTACCAAACACTCTGCTATTTGCACGCTATTGGTCGCAGCACCTTTGCGTACATTGTCTGATACGACCCACAGGTTAATACCCCGCGGGTGAGAGATATCGTCGCGAATCCGCCCTACATATACCGCATCGCTGCCGGCCGCCTCAGTCACAGCCGTGGGATATCCGCCATCGGCCCTTTGATCGTAGACAACAATGCCTGGCGCGGCTTCCAATAGGTCCCGCACCTGCTCGGCAGAAATCTTATCGCGCGTTTCAATATGACAGGCTTCAGAATGACCATAAAACACCGGCACTCTGACAGCGGTAGGATTCACATCGATGCTGTCATCACCCATGATTTTTTTGGTTTCCCACACCATTTTCATTTCTTCGCGGGTGTAGCCATTGTCCATAAACTGGTCAATCTGGGGCAGTACGTTGAAGGCGATCTGCTTGGGGTACACCTCGGCACTGATCGATTTGGCATTCAGCAGGCTCGCCGTTTGGCCAGCCAACTCTTCCATCGCCGGCTTGCCAGTGCCTGACACCGCCTGATAGGTGCACACATTAATTCGCTCGATACCCACTGCATCGTGGATGGGCTTCAGCGCCACCAGCATCTGAATGGTGGAACAATTCGGGTTGGCAATGATATTGGTGTCAGTGTAGCGCGCAATCTGCTCTGCGTTCACCTCGGGAATAATTAATGGCTTGTCGTCGTCGTATCGAAACTGTGAGGTATTGTCGATAACGATGCACCCCGCGGCAGCCGCCTTTGGCGCATATTTCGCAGACACAGAAGCACCCGCGGAAAACAAGGCAATATCCGCCTGCTCAAAATCAAAGGCCGCCAGATCACGAACCACAGTTGTCTTACCGGCGTATTTACGGGTGCCACCGGCGGAACGCTCGCTGGCCAGCAGATAAATACGGTGCACCGGGAAGTTGCGCTCTTCGAGCACTTCAAGCATGGTCTCACCGACCGCCCCGGTTGCGCCAACAACGGCCACATCAAATAATTTAGTAACTTCGCTCATATGAGTTTCAATCTCGCCGGCTGTCCCCAGTCAGTATTAACATAAGTCAGCGTTAACAGTCAGTATTAACAATTTTGGGAGTCCGATCGCGAGGCCATTGAGAACGCAAAATTGAAATTAGGCGGGCTGACTTCGCATCTATGTACTAGACCAAATCCAGCGATCAACGGACGTGCCCGGACTGTTCACAAGCATGCTCAGGTCGGAGCTCAAATATAAGCCTGACTTGCCAGTTATCTGGCTGGACTAAAATGTTATTTATTTGACTAACAGGGGGCGGACGCGCTAAAAAGGTATCGAGTGATAATTCGGGCGCCAGTTTAACATAGGCTTGAATCGCAGAATACTGCGCCGCTCAATGCTTTTGGCAACCAATTAAATTATGAGGAAATCGCACCGTGCTCGAGCCGCAATGGCAAGCTAAAAAAAGTGTTTCATTCCGGCGCTTCTGGCTCAGCGTGGCGCAGGAGCTTGGCAGCGCGTGGCTACGCCTCGACCCCAAGGCCCGTCGGCTGCAGGAATTTATTGCCAGCAGCTACGACCCCAAAGAATATCTACGCGACATCATCACGCAATCGTATAAACGCAGCCACTGTTGTGGTCTGGACAGCAACATCAATCTGGATGCCCTGCTCGACATACTGGGTGAAACGGCTTATGGCCTGCGCGGACAGAAACGCGACGACCTGTTCGATATTGAACTACTCGAAGAAATAGGTTGGCTGATTGGCGACCGCTATCGGCACATGCTGCCCACACAGCACGGCGATGTCCACGACCAGCCGCGCAGCGAGAACAGCAGCGCGCCGGTTGTCTCCTTCCCTGATTTTAGAATTCGCAAAGCCAACGCCCGGCTTTAAAACCTGCAGAGAATTATTCAATCGCCTGCCAGACAGGCCAGCAATTGATCTTCATCCCACATTTCAACGCCTAATTGTTCGGCTTTCTGGGCCTTGCTGCCAGCCTCAGCGCCAACCACCACCACACTAGTCTTGCTCGAGACACTGCCGGTGACCTTAGCGCCGAGCGCTTGCAACTGCTGTTTGGCCTCAGAGCGACTCATTGAACTGAGAGTGCCGGTTAGCACCATTGTTTTACCAGCCAGGGGCAATTCGCCCTGCTGCGTGGCCGCAATCGGCGTCATCTCGTGGTAACTCACCCCGGCTGCCATCAAGCGCTTGATTACCCGTTGATTATTTTGGTCAGCGAAAAATTGCAACACCCCCTCAGCCACTATTGGCCCCACATCGGGCACCGCCTCCAGCGCCGCCTGATCAGCATTCTGCAAGGCCGCCAAATTACCGAAATGCGCGGCCAGAGTCGCCGCCGTGGTCTCGCCCACCTGCGGTATGCCCAGCGCATACAGTAACCGTGGCAGGCTAGTTTGTTTGCTGTCCGCAATGGCGCTAATCAGGTTATTGGCGGAAATCTCTGCAAAACCCTCCAACTCCAACACCTGTTCGGCCGTTAACTGATACAAATCCGCGACATCTTTGACCAGACCCGCCTCCACCAACTGTTCCACAATGCGCTCGCCCAGACCATCAATATCCAATGCGGTACGCGATACATAATGGATAATGGCCTGCTTGCGTTGCGCACTGCAACTCAAGCCCCCGCTGCAGCGCGCGATTATGCCCTCGCCGCTGGCGACAACCACCGAGCCACACACGGGGCACTGCTCAGGGAACTCAAATGGCTTGCTGTTGGCGGGCCGCTGCTCCAGATTGACTGACACAATCTGCGGTATGACATCACCCGCGCGCCGCACAATCACCGTGTCACCCACTCGAATATCCAGCCGTTCGATTTCGGAGCGGTTATGTAATGTGACGTTGGTCACCGTGACGCCACCCACAAACAGCGGCTCCAATCGTGCTACTGGCGTGATGGCGCCGGTGCGACCTACCTGCACATCAATAGCGCGCACCTGGGTGGATTTCTCCTGCGCAGGAAACTTGTGAGCCAGCGCCCAGCGCGGGGCGCGGGCGATAAAACCGGCCTGCTGTTGCCAGTCCAGGCGATTTAGCTTGTACACAATCCCGTCAATTTCGTATTCCAACGTCGCCCGTTGCTGCCCCAGCGAAGCATAGTAATGCAACAAGCCCTCCACGCCCCGCACCTGCTCCACCAGCGGGCAGACCGGAAAGCCCAATTCCGTGAGGCGCTGCAACATCTCGGACTGAGTTGCTGCAAAGGCCGGCTCTGAGATGACGCCCACCGAATAGATGAATACCTGCAGTGGCCGCGTCGCGGTAATGCGGCTATCCAACTGGCGCAAGCTGCCGGCTGCCGCATTGCGCGGGTTAACAAATTCCTTACCACCCTTTTCACGTTGCTGTTCATTCAAGCGCGCAAACCCCGCATGCGACATAAAAATTTCGCCGCGCACCTCCAATTTGGCAGGCGCCGCAGAGGGTAACACCAGAGGCACTGAATCAATCGTCTTTACATTGTGCGTAATGTCTTCGCCTACCCGACCATCGCCACGCGTGGCCGCGTAACGCAGCTCGCCCTCCACATACATAATACTGACGGCCAAGCCATCCAGCTTAGGCTCGGCCACGTAGTCAAACACCTCGCTCTCATCGATATCCAGCTGCTTGTGTAAGCGTTTATCGAAGTCGGCAATATCCTCTTCACTGAAACCATTGCTCAGCGACAGCATGGGTTTTTCGTGTTCGATCTGGGTGAACTCCGCCAACGGTTCAGAGCCAACCCGCTGGCTGGGCGAGTCGGCATCGCACAACCCGGGGTGCTGCTGTTCCAGCTCCAACAACTCAGCCATCAGCTGGTCGTATTCGAAATCGGTAATCGTGGGGCTATCCTGTGTGTAATAACGCCGGTTGTGCAGTCTTATCTGCTGCGCCAATTCCTTGTGGCGATTGCGGGCGGTGGCGGGAATAGCCATGCTGTTATCAGAACAGCTTCTTACTAACCGGGTCGCCGGCGGTCAGCCCATCCTGCTGCATGCTGTAAGCAATATCTGAAATTTGCTGTAACAGCGTTGAGTAGGATCGCTGCGTCATCACTCGGCCATTTTTATCCACCACCTTGCCATCCAGCCAGGTCGCCAGATTATTGGCGTCTTCCACCATCTCCTGAAATACCCGTTCCGGTTCCGCGGTGGCGGGCACATTCATATACAACACCAGATCATAGACCGGCGTTGAAGCCGTACCGCTGATGCCAAAATGACCACTGCCATCGGTGCAGGCCAGGCGATATAAAATAGACAGGTTCTGCTTTTGGCCACGGGTTTTCAGGAAGATGCCATTCTTATCCGTCGACATCATCAAGTCACGCGCGCAACTTTCAATATCGGCAATGCGAAAACCGTTCTTACTTTTGGCCACTACATTTAACACCGCCATCGAATCAAAACGCCGACCTAACTGATCCAGTAATTGCGCCTGCTTATGAGCGGCATCAATATCCATGGAAAATTCAAACGGCGCATCAAAGGTGGTGGTGAACTCGAGCACCATTTGCTGAAAATCATGCAGTTCTTTCTGCGACATGCCACCGTCACGGTCCGCTAGCTGAATGGACACACCCAATTCAACAAAGCGTGCCGACGGTAGTTCGAATTCAATATCCCGCCACAGGTCAGTTAATTGATTAAGCCCGTAAATACGGATTTTGCGATGAAACTTAAAGTCATGCTTTCTAAATAACGACAGCAGTTGTTGCTGCTCTATTGGCTCCGGATTATTAATGCGCGCCACCAAATCGGTCACAATTTCGGAGGATGCGCTGTCCACTTCAGGCGCACCGCCGAGAACTTGTGATTCGCTGGCGACGCCGCCCGCAGACGCCTTGTCGCGCGCCGCGCCCAGATCGCTTACAGTGCTGTTCTCTGAACCTGCAACAGTTCCAGCAGATTGCCCGAGCTCCGCCGCAGCCTTTTTCACAACCGGCTCATCCTTCTCACTGCCTGACTCAGCCGCCGATGGCTCAGTGCTCAACAATGGGTCATCGTACTCGCGGCGTCGTTGCTGCTTGGCATTGCGCTGCTGCAGCATGGAATACACCGCAATCGCCGCGAATAGCAGCGCACCGAGCAAAAAGAAAATCAGATAATAATTGGTCATCGGTCGTTATTATCGCGTGTTAGCAGCATCGGCCGACTAAGATGACTAACATGAAATACACTTGCACGGCTTGTTTGCTCAGTTCAGCAGGCTAAGGCGCTTATTGCGCCGCCAGCGCAGCCGCCTCCCCTACGTCCACCGCCACCAGCCGTGATACACCGGGCTCCGCCATAGTCACACCAATCAACACATCGGACACTTCCATGGTGATTTTGTTGTGCGTAATAAACAACAGTTGAGTTTTCTCACCCAGTTGCTTCAGCACCCCTGCATAGCGTTCCACATTGGCATCATCCAGCGGCGCATCGACCTCATCCAGCACGCAAAACGGCGCCGGGTTCAGCTCGAAGAAGGCAAACAGCAAACTCACCGCGGTCAGCGCTTTCTCGCCGCCGGACAATAGGTGAATGGTACTGTTGCGCTTGCCTGGTGGGCGCGCCATCACCCCAACGCCTGTATCAAGCATATCGTTGCTGGTTAACTCCAGGTACGCACTGCCGCCACCAAACAATTTGGGGAAAAACTCTTTAAAGCCTTCATTCAGACTGTCGAAGGTTTCTTTAAATCGAGTGCGCGTTTCTTTATCGATTTTCGCGATTGCGGCTTCCAGTGTCGACAGAGCGTCCAGCAAATCCTTGTTTTGATTATCCAGATATACCTTGCGTTCCAGACACTGCTCATACTCGTCAATGGCCACCAGATTGACCGCACCAATGCGGTCTAATTTTGTGCTGATGGATTCGAGTTCCTGCTGCACTATTTCTTGCGACAATTCTTCCGGCAGTGCCTGCTGCAACAGCGTCATCTGTTCTACATCGCGCTCCAGTTGCTCGGCGATGGTATCGCGCCGCACCACCAACTCCTGGCGCCCCATGCGCACTGCTTCGAGGCTGTCGCGCGCCACTCTGGACTTTTGATCGAAGCCCAGGCGTTCCTGATCTGCGCTCTGCATTTTCTCTTCAAACTCGCTGAGCTCGTTGCGCGCGCTACTGAGTTTGGCTTCCACCTGCAGGCGCTGCTCTAACAGTTCCTGCAATTTTTCGCGTAGTGGCTCGGTCGGGTCTTCATTGCTCTCGAGAATAGCCGCCAGTTCGCTACGCCGTTCAGCCTGCCGTGCCAATTGTTGAGTAAGTCGCTCAACGCTCTGTGTTAGCGACTCAAAATTACTTCTTAGTCGCTCCGACTCAATCTGTTTTGCCTGTCGCTCATCGCGAGCTTTGCGCTCCTGCAAACGGGCCTGCTCCAGACCCTCTGTCAGAGATTGTTTCTGCGACATTAGAGTCTCGCGACGCTCACCATAGTCCACCGCCAGCGTCTTGGCATCTTGCATCAGCTTGCTGGCGGCGCTGACTTCATCGCGCGCCCGTGCCAATTGATCACCCAATTGCTGCTGCTCGAGAATCAGGTTTTCGCGTTGCGCGATCAGCTCCGCACTGCGCGCTTCGATAGCGCCCAATTGATTATGCAGATTGGTACGCTGATGCGTTTTATTACGTAATTCGCTACGACTTTGGTCGCGCAGCTCCTCCTGTTGTTTGATTTTGTCCTGCAGCGCGTCATTACGGCTTTGCACGCCTTGCAAATCATGGCTGGCGAGGTCGACTGCATCGCTTAATTTTTCGATCTCAGCCTCGCGTTGCAGCACGCCGCTCTTGGCGTCGGGCTCCACCCCAAATGACGCCCAATTGGTGCCCACCCAGCAACCATCGCGCGTCACGATCGATTCGTGGGCCGCCAATAAATGCCGGCTCGCCAGCGCATCCGCGATGCTATTCGCCGCGTACACACCATGAAACCAACCTTCAATTTGCACATCGCGCGCAGACACATGATCTGACAGGGGCGGCAATTGACTATTGGTCGATGCAACCGGCGCGGATGATTGGTCGACCAGCCACACGCGGCCTGCATCAAACTCCGCCATCTCGTTACTGAACTGCTCCAGACGTGGCACCGATAAGGCATTCAGGTACTTGCCCATCACGGTGTCGACCGCCAGCTCCCAGCCCTGATCGACATCCAGCTGCGACGCCAATCGCTGATTGCTATCAATACCGCGTTGCTGCAGCCATTGATTGACCTGCTTGTTGTCTTCACCCAGTGCCGCCGCCTGCAGGGCTTTGAGCGACGTCAGGCGCGCCGAGTCGTCCTGCAGCTTGTGGCGCACTTCGTTATAGCGTTCGCGATTCTTTTCCAACTCGGCCCGCATGTCGCTAATGCCGCGGTCCTGCTCCTGCAGTTGTTGCTCTAGCTCAGTGCAGGCCGCGTCAATTGATTCAACATCGGCTTTTAGCTGGTTGATTTCATCCATGTTCAGCTTGGTGTCGATATCAGCCAGTGCGCTCACCACCTGTGACGTGCGCTGGTCAAAATGCAAAATCTGCCGCTCATGCTGCTCAATGCGGGCGGACTGCACTTCGGTTTCTTTTTCCGGGTCAGCGGCGTCTCGGTTTAATGCTTCCCAGTCCTGTTGCCAGGCCTGAAAATCGGCCTCCGCCTGCTCAAACTTATCGTGCGCCAGCTGGTACTGTTCGTTAATCGTTTCCAGGTCCGGCGCAATCACCACCTGCGACTCTTCTGTTTCGGTGAGCCGCATCTGATCCAGCTCCAGATGCTGACTTACTTCGTGCTCACTTTCTGCCAGCCGGTCAAACTCTTCCTGCTGTTGCTGGCGGGTAACGCGGGCGTGCTCAATGGACTGCTCCAGCGCGGCAATTTCACCACCCACCCCATAATACTCTGCTTGCACCTGATTCAGTTTTTCCGTCAACTCAGTTTGCTGCTGGCGCATCGCCTCAATCTGCGACTCGACATTACGCTGCTCAGAGACCTGCGATTCAAACTCGGTTTGCAGGCGTTCCAGCTCCAGATCCTTACCCTGCACCTGCGCCTGCAGACCAGCCCAGCGGAAGGTCTGCAATTGAGTTTCCAGTTCGCGCTGCTGTTCCTTAAACTGCTTGTAGCGCTCCGCCTCATTAGACTGGCGTTTCAAGCGGCGTAGCTGGGTTTCCAACTCGCCAATAATATCCTGCACCCGGCTCAGGTTATCGCGCGTGTGGCGGATGCGGTTCTCGGTTTCACGGCGGCGTTCTTTGTATTTGGAGATACCGGCCGCTTCTTCAATCAAAACACGCAAATCTTCTGGCTTGGACTCCACAATCCGGCCCACCATGCCCTGCTCGATAATCGAGTAGGAGCGTGGCCCCAGACCAGTGCCCAAAAAGATGTCGTGGATGTCTTTGCGGCGGCAGCGGGTTCTATTGATAAAGTACTTGGAGCCACCATCGCGGACTAACTCGCGGCGAATGGCTATCTCGGCGTATTTGGCATAGCTGCCGGGGGCCTTGCCCTCATTGTTATCGAATACCAGCTCCACGTAGGCGCGGCTAACCGGCTTGCGGGCCGCAGAGCCATTGAAAATAACGTCTTCCATGCTATCGCCGCGCAATGTCTTGGCAGACGATTCACCCATTACCCAGCGAATGGCGTCAATAATATTGGATTTGCCGCAGCCGTTGGGGCCCACAATGCCAACTAAATTGTTGGGTACGGATACTTTAGTGCTGTCTACAAAGGATTTAAAACCGGACAGTTGAATGTGCTTTAAACGCATCGGCTACTATAAAAATTGGCCCTGAGACCGGTTGGGGAACCCTGCTGCAAGCCTGAATTCACACGCTGCCCGGCAGCGACTGAGCCACATTTCGACGAAAAATCCAGCGCGATGGCTGCGTCAAATGCGGTAAATTCATGGCTAAAATGAGGTTCCCTGAGAGAAGATTTTAAATCTTAGGTTAATCCCTAAGATTAAGTTAAAATCGCCCGCGATAAAACCACTGATTGAGTGCATTTGACACTTTTTAGAGAAATACTCCATGCAACGCCCCAGCGAACCCTCCAAAGACCTGCAGACCTTCGAAAATCCATCAACGGGTAACGACTATACAATCAAAATTACCGTCCCGGAGTTCACCTGCCTGTGCCCGCTGACCGGCCAGCCGGATTTCGCCAATTTCGTGATCGAATATGTGCCCGATCAGGCCTGTGTGGAGCTGAAAAGCCTGAAAATGTACTTCTGGTCGTTCCGTGACGAGGGCGGTTTTCATGAAAAATTAACCAATGAGATTTTAGCCAAGCTGGTGGCAGCGACCGAGCCCAAATTTATGCGCATCACCGCCAACTGGAACGTGCGTGGCGGCATCTACACCAGCGTGGTCGCCGAACACCGCGCCGACGGCTGGCAGGCACCGGCCAAGGTCGAGCTGCCCTGAGAGAAGCAATGCCCAGCGCACCTCAATGAGCCTGAATCCCGCTCAGCTACAGCAATTCAAGATTGATGGCTATCTGGTCCTCTCGGACCTGCTGGCGGATCAACAAATCCAACAACTGCGGGCGCTCACCGAAACCCACCTCAAGCAACGGCGCGAACCGCTGGAATTGGAGTCTGAAGTGAACTACCCCGGTGCGCCGGTCTCACGCGAGGCCGAAGGCGGCGCCACCATTCGCCGTTTGCGCTCCGCGTATCAGCGCGACCCACTGTACCGTGACCTCGCGCAACACCCCTTGGTGGCAGAAGCAATACGGCAAATTCTCACTTGCGAGCAATTACTGCTTAATCCCAGCCACCACAACTGCATTATGACCAAGCAACCGGCCTACAGCTCAGCCACGCTGTGGCACCGCGATACGCGCTACTGGCATTTTGATAATAAGTATTTGATTAACGCCTGGTTCGCGCTGGGTAATGAATTGCCTGACAACGGTGCCATGCAAATATTGCCCGGCTCGCACCGTTGGGAGATACAGGAAGACGCGCTGGATGAGGCGCAGTTTCTAAAGCCTGACCACCCTTTTAACCAGGATCGGATGGCGACCGCGCGCACCGTGGCGTTGCAGGCGGGTGATGTGGTTTTATTCAGCGCACATTGTTTCCACGCAGCCGGTAAAAACATGACCGATCGCAGCAAGTATTCCGTGGTGTTTACCTATCACGGCGCGACCACCAAGCCGCTGCCCGGTACGCCGTCCGCCAGCCAACCGGAAATCCCGGTTGTGACACCGGGTTAAGGATTAATTCCTAGTCGATCGCCAGCGCCGCTTTCTGGTAGCGCGCCAACACCGGCATGGTCAGGCTGGTGACATAAAGATAATCATCCGTCTCCGCCACGCCGGTAGTGGCATACACTTCGCCCGCTGGGGCTTGCAGGTTCTCCAGTACCGAGCCGTTCTCATCCACCGCCAGCACCATGCCGTAGTGCACCACATTGGGACGCAGGAAATCCGGCAAGCGCTGGATGATTTTACGCACGAACGGCCATTCTGCCAGCCCATCAATGATCGGCGAACGCGGCGATGTCAGGCCCACCCAGTAGCGCCCGTTTTGCCCAAGGTGTACGTTGTCCGGAAAGCCCGGTAATTGATCGATAATCACTTCGCTCTTGCCGGTGGCGGGGCCCCGTAGCCAGTGCTTCCAGACCCGGTACTCGCCGGTCTCAGCAATCAGCAGGTAGCGACCCTGAGGGTCCAGCGCCACCCCATTGGCGAAGCTGAAACCTTCCAACAAAATGCGCGCACCGCGCTTGGGGTGATACTCGATAATCCGCCCGCTGCGACTGTGTTCGTTTAAATCCAGCAAGCTGGCCGACAACGTCCCGGCCCAATCCTGTGCGGCGAACCGGGTTGAGGCGTCGCTCAGGTAAATCGTGCCGTCGGTAGTGATATCGAGATCGTCCGCATAGCGGATTGCACTGCCTTCCACGTGGCTCAACTCGGTGCTGACTGTGCCTTGCGGGGTGATTTTCTGCAAGCCGATATAGGCATTGGCAACCCACAGATTACCCTCGGCATCCAGCGCCAGGCCCAACGGTCGGCCGCCAGCATTAACCCAGCGTTGCAGAGCGGTATCATTGACGCCGGCGCGTAAAATCCAGCCTTCGTGAGTAGAGGCGTAGAGCGTACCGTCAACCCCGACCACCACCGCTTCCGGTCCATGTAAGCCGTCCAGTGTCAGCGCTTCAAACTGCGCCAATCGGGTATTGGGGGCCAGCGGGCCGACATAGCCGGGTGCCGCTGGTGCCTTCCAGGCCACAGGCTCTACCGGCACCGGCCAAAGCAGCAGATACGCCACCAGCGCAATCAGCGCAGCCCATGCGGCGAAGCGCATCATGCGCGACTGGCGATCAAGTCTTTGACCACCGCCGGATCGGCCAGCGTGCTGATATCACCGAGATTGTCGTACTCATTCTCGGCAATTTTACGCAAAATTCGGCGCATAATTTTACCAGAACGAGTTTTAGGCAGGCCCGGCGCCCAGTGAATTACATCGGGGGTGGCCACCGGCCCGATTTCAGCGCGGACATGTTTGACCAGCTCGGCTTTAAGCTGGTCGGTGTAGTCCTCGCCCGCCATCAGCGTGACATAGGCGTAAATGCCCTGCCCCTTGACCTCATGCGGATAACCCACCACCGCCGCCTCGGCCACAGCCTGGTGCAGTACCAATGCGCTCTCCACCTCAGCCGTGCCCATGCGGTGGCCGGACACATTAATCACATCGTCCACCCGGCCGGTAATCCAAAAGTAGCCATCCTCATCGCGCCGACAGCCATCACCAGTAAAGTAATAGCCCGGGTACTGGGAAAAATAGGCTTCGTGAAAGCGGCTGGGGTTGTTGTATACGCCGCGCATTTGGCCCGGCCAGGAACGCGGAATTGCCAGATTGCCCGACACTGCTCCTTGCAAAACATTGCCTTCGTCGTCCAGCAACACCAACTCCACTCCAAAAAACGGCAAGCTAGCGGAGCCGGGTTTGGCCGGGGTTGCGCCGGGCAGAGGCACAATCATGACGCCGCCGGTTTCGGTCTGCCACCAGGTATCCACAATCGGGCAGCGACCCTTACCAACATGATGGTAATACCACTCCCAGGCTTCCGGATTAATCGGCTCGCCCACGGTACCTAGAATTCGCAGGCTGTCGCGGCTACTGGAGTCCAGAAACTCATCACCCGCCCCCATTAGAGCGCGCAGCGCCGTTGGCGCGGTATAGAAAATATTCACCTGGTGTTTATCCACCACCTGCCAGAAACGGCTGGCGTCCGGATAGGTGGGCACGCCTTCATACACCAGTGAGGTCGCGCCATTGAGCAATGGTCCATAGAGCAAATAGGTGTGCCCGGTTATCCAACCCACATCGGCCGTGCACCAGAACACTTCGCCGGCCTGATAATCAAACACATACTTAAAAGTAATCGCGGCCCACAGCGCATAGCCGCCGGTGGTGTGCATTACGCCTTTTGGCGTACCAGTGGACCCGGAGGTGTACAGAATAAACAGCGGGTCTTCGGCGTCCATTACCTCAGGCTCAGCGGTGGTGGCTTGCGCATCCACCGCCTCGTGATACCAGACATCTCGCTCATCCTGCCAGCCAATCTCGCCGCCAGTAACGCGGCAAACCAATACTTTTTCAACGGATGGCGTGGCCTCGCAGGCCGCATCCACATTGGCTTTTAAGGGAATCGGTTTTTTGCCGCGCAAACCCTGGTCTGCGGTGATCACAACTTTGCACTCAGAATCATTTATCCGGCCACGCAGCGCTTCGGGCGAGAAACCGCCAAACACCACGGAGTGAATTGCACCAATGCGCGTGCAGGCCAACATGGCGTAGGTCGCCTCCGGCACCATCGGCATATATAAACACACCCGGTCACCTTTCTGCACGCCCATGTCGCGCAGTGCATTGGCCAGCTGGCAGACTTTGTCGTGCAGCATCTGGTAACTGATGTGTTGGCTCTGCTCGGGATCGTCGCCCTCCCACAACAGTGCAGTCTGCGCTGCCCGCTGCGGCAAATGCCGGTCAATGCAATTGACTGACAGGTTTAACTTGCCACCCTCAAACCAGGCAATCTCCGCTTTGTGAAAATCCTGGCGGCTGACGGTATGCCAGGGCTCAATCCAATCCAGATGCTCAGTTGCCTGCTCCGCCCAGAAGCCATCGGGGTCGGATAGCGAGCGTTGGTACATGGCCTGGTACTGCTCGGTGTTGAGATGCGTAGTGGCCGCAACGGCCTCATGCACGGGGTAGGTTTTAATGTCAGACATAAGCTGTTTTCACGAATCAGTAATTAGCTGCGCGCCGGGGCGCGAATATCATCCACCAGCTGTTGGATGGCCAGCGGCGGTTCAACGGTCATTTTACACACAGTGACCGCAACCGCGAAATTGGCCAGCGCGCCCACCGCACCGAAGGCATTGGGTTCAATGCCAAAAAACCAGTTGGGCGACATAGACCCTAAAAAGGCAGTGTCAGCTATAAATAAAATACCCTTATGTTGAAACACGTACAGCAGCGTGACACCCAGCCCCGCCAACATCCCCGACACCGCGCCAGCGGTGTTCATGCGCTTATAGAAAATTCCCAGCATCAGCGCCGGGAAAATTGACGAGGCCGCCAGCCCGAAGGCCAAGGCCACCGTGCCGGCCGCAAAGTCCGGCGGATTTAAACCCAGATAGCCCGACAGCAGTACAGTGGCCCCCATCGCCAGTCGCCCGGCATTCAACTCAGCCCGCTCAGAAATACCGGGTCGGAACACACCCTTTAATAGGTCGTGCGAGATGGCCGACGAGATCGCCAGCAGCAGGCCAGCCGCGGTCGACAGCGCCGCTGCCAGGCCACCGGCTGCCACCAGCGCAATGACCCAGTTGGGCAATTTGGCGATCTCCGGGTTGGCCAGCACCAGAATGTCGTTATCGACCTTAATCATTTCGTTTTTATCATCTCCGGCGTGGTACTGAATCAAGCCGTCGCCATTTTTATCGTAATGCTCCAGCAAACCGGTCTTCTCCCAGTTCTTAAACCATTGCGGTCGCTCAGCATAGGCCAACGGCTGCCCGGCTGCCGGTTCCAGCGTGGTTATCAGGTTGAGACGTGCCATGCCGGCAATGGCCGGCGCGGTGGTGTAGAGAATCGCAATAAAGACCAGCGCCCAGCCGGCTGAGATGCGGGCGTCTTTGACGCTGGGCACGGTAAAAAACCGAATAATCACATGCGGCAGGCCAGCCGTACCGATCATCAGCGACATCGTATAGAAGAACATATTCAGCGTGCTGAGCCGATGTCCGCTGGTGTATTCCTGAAAACCAAGATCGGTGACGACCTGATCCAATTTATCCAGCAAGTAGGTGTTTTCACCCACCAGCGTGCTGCCCAGCCCCAGTTGCGGAACCGGGTTGCCAGTGAGCGTAATCGAAATAAAAATAGCCGGAATGGTGTAGGCGGTAATCAGCACCACATACTGCGCAATTTGCGTATAGGTAATGCCTTTCATGCCACCTAACACGGCGTAGAAGAACACCACCAGCATGCCAACCGCCAGTCCTTGCTCAAAGCTCATCTCCAGAAACCGGCTGAAGGCCACGCCAATACCCTTCATCTGACCGATCACATAGGTGATGGAGGCGACCAGCAGGCAGATTACCGCCACGACCCTTGCCGCATTAGAGTAGTAGCGATCACCGATAAATTCCGGCACCGTATATTTGCCGTACTTACGCAGGTACGGCGCCAGACACATGGCCAGTAATACATAGCCACCCGTCCAGCCCAATAAAAATACCGAGCCGCCATAACCTTGATAAGAAAACCCGATCAGCCCCGCCATCGAGATAAACGAGGCGGCCGACATCCAGTCGGCCGCGGTGGCCATGCCGTTAGCAATCGGGTTTACATGGCCGCCCGCCACATAGAATTCCTTCGTTGACGCGGCCCGCGCCCAGATTGCGATACCGATATAGGTGGCAAAGGTCAGCCCAACCACCAGCCAGGACAGCTCACGCAACTCCATCAATCATGCTCCTCGCGGTACCGCTCATCCAGCTTATTCATGCAATGCGCGTAAATAAAGATCAACACCACGAACAGATAAATGCTGCCCTGCTGAGCAATCCAGAAACCGAGCTTGTAGCCGCCGAGGCGAAACTGGTTAAAGAACTCTACAAACACGATGCCACCTAGAAACGGCACCGTAAACCAGATTGATAACAACAGAAATATCAGGCGTAGATTTGCCTGCCAGTAAGCGCTGTGTTTTTGTGCCATCCGGTGATTCTCATTGTTGTTTTTAAGCCGCAAATATACGCGTTGCGGCAGATTACAACAATGATCGCTATTTGATTCATCGAGATTGCCCCCATATACTTCGCTATCCGAACAGATAGGCGTATCTGACACCGTGCTGAAAAGTTACGGGGGCGACTCTTTAATATTTATGTCACCCCCAACAGTTACGGGGGTGACTCTTTAATATTTATGTCACCCCCGACAGTTACGGGGGCGACATGGCTTCGACATGGGTCGCGAAACCTTCGGTGCATGTAGAGGTGTAGAGTTCCTCTTAAATCCAGCTACAACAGTTATAGTTGCAAACGACGATAACTACGCACTAGCAGCTTAAAGCCGCTAGGGTCTTGCCGGGTGTTGTTCATGGCCCTGGATTTTAGATCTCATCTCACATGAAATCGCGCGTAGCTTGTGTCGATTAAGCTGCCGTTAAAACGCAAGTCGACTCACCTTTGATTGTGTGCGTTTGTCCAGACAACAAAGGCTAAAATAAAGACAAACTAAACATGTAGATCCGATGAGCGGAGGGCTCGTGGACGCGGGTTCGATCCCCGCCGCCTCCACCACACTCAGGTTTAATGAGATTCGATAAAATCGGTTAGGCCTAACAATTAAGCCACCTTAGGGTGGTTTTTTTGTGTCCAGACGTCTTGTAATATCCAATAACATCCAATATATATGGGGGTATATCCGGGGGTATTTCCGTTAGTTGACGGTGTCGATACCCCCAAAATTGATTAAACAAGGTTTCTACTATGCTGACTGATACAAAGATCAAAGCACTGAGAGCAAAACACAAGCCCTACAAAATGTCAGATTGTCATGGGCTATATATTTACGTTACCAAAAACGGTGGCAAGTACTGGCGGCAGAAGTATCGAATTAATGGCAAAGAGAAGCTGCTCTCTCACGGGGAGTATCCCTTCATAACGCTCTCACAAGCGCGCCAGTTGCGCGATGTTGCCCGCACTCAAGTGAAGCAAGGCATTGACCCGGCAATTGAAAAGCGAGCTCAGAAAACAAACAAATTAAACACATTCGAAAACATTGCACGGGATTGGCACGAAGCCCAAAAGGACGACTGGTCGAAAAATAACGCTCAAAAAGTAATCATATCTTTGGAGAAAGACATCTTCCCTTCCCTCGGGAATGTACCAATCGGGGATATAACCACACCGCTACTCCTACAGGCACTCAAAGCCATTGAAGCTCGAGGGGCTTATGAACAAGCTAAAAGAGTCTCACAACGCTGTGACGCAGTATTTAAGTTCGCTATTGCCTCAGGGTTGCTCACCTACAATCCTGCACAAGAAATACAAGGGGCGCTTAAAAAACCGAGGAAGCGAAACTACAACAGCATCAACGCTAAAGAACTACCCGCTTTTCTCGATGCACTAGCGGCAGTGAATGCACACCCTATCGTAAAGCTGGCCGCTGAAATGCTCATGCTTTGCTTTACTAGAACGAGTGAGTTGATCGAGGCTGAATGGTCGGAAGTCGACTTTGAGCAAGGCTTGTGGGAAGTTCCAGCTAACCGCATGAAGGGCGGTCGCGCGCATATCGTGCCGCTCTCTAACAGAGTCCTCGAGATACTCGAAGAACTTAAAAGATACAACGGCCATCGGCAGCATGTGTTTGCCAGCCCTAATAAACCGAGGAACCCATTGAGCAACAATGCGATCCTTCAATTACTAAAGCGGATGGGATACGCAGGAAAAATGACTGGTCACGGGTTCAGACATTTAGCGAGCACGACCCTTAATGAAATGGGATATAACCCGGATGTCATTGAGAAACAATTAGCACACTCGGACAATTCCACCAGGGGCGTGTATAACAAGGCAGAATACTTGGATGATCGTCGCAAATTAATGCAGGAATGGAGTAATTTCGTCATGCACTCCAACTCGAGTGTCGTACCATTTCAAAAAATCAATTGATTTGACATCAAGTACCGAGGCCGCTTTGTACCATCACTAAAATTGATGCTCCTAATAGTTATAACTAAATGGTCGACTACAAGAACGAGACAGTAAAAAAATCCGAATTTGAGTTTAGTCAAGACTTTGAGAACCGACTGAGGGACCTGTTTGGTGATAGGGTCAGTGGCTATGCGGATTTCATAAAGGAGCTTGAATATGCTGTGAACCGGTTTAACCTTGCCACACAGCAACAGACTCCTACACCCGCTGAACAAAACGCTCAGTTGGCAAAAATTGGAATCGCGTCAAAGGCTCTAGCAAAGCAATTACAAGAACTCAACTGGCAGACTGCCAACCGTATCATTGCCGAACTGCCATCCGACACAGACCAAGAGTTTCTAGAGGATTTTACGGATTCCCTAAGTAGGCTGGCATTGGCAAGTTCAAAAGCTAAAGCCCCAACCAAAAGAGGCACAAAAGGACTCGTTACCGATCTCCCATTTTTTGTCTACGATGCGCTTAAAAATTACTGCTCCCCCGTGCCGAAATTGAGCAAGGGAGAGACGTCAATTTTCGTGCGCTGTCTTGAGCTAATTACTGCAGAAATTGCGGAAAGCGATGAGATAGGCAAGAAAGGATTCGTGGCATCAAGAGCGCTCAAAGATTGCAGTGCCGAATCGATGGCAAAAGCTTATATCAACGCTATTCAAACATCAGATAAGCAAGACTGATTAGGCGAAAATATTTAATCAATCAGTCCACTCGGTCTAGTCAAACTGTGACTATATTGAGCAACCATATTCAACAGCCTTTAAGGAGGCAAATATGGTTAGCTCTATCATCAGACTGAAAGATGCGGTCAAGAAAACAGGCATCTCCAGATCAAGCATTTACCTATACTGCAAGGCAGGTACGTTTCCACAGCCGATCAAACTCGGTGAACGTTCAATCGGGTTTGTTGAGAGTGAAATAGAAGAGTGGATCGAGGAACGGATTGCCGAGTCTCGCAGCGGACAGGAAGTGGCATGATGCCCCTCTGCCGAAAGTTTCAGTCGTGTAGTGCTCCTCAGTGTCCTCTTGATGAACAGAGCCTAAAGGCCATCTACCTTTCAGGTGAACCAATATGCCTATGGCTGCTCGAGTATTCAAAGGGCGATGATGCAAGATTAAGTATTGCCATAGGGGGTATATCTATTCAAGTGATTGCTGAGGCCTACTCCAAAGTGTTTAGAACCTATGGCACTATCAGAAATCGTTTAGAAAGGGCAAAAACTACTCCCTCGCGCCTTGGGTTACCGGGAGGTGCGCGATGAGTGCTCGCATTCATTCTTTGGACGAGTACATTCCCGAAGACGATCTCATCTTAATCCCGCCGGGAGAGTATGAACTCTCATATCAATATCATGTCACGTGGTTGTATATGGGTCGCATTCCGAAAGTGGTTGTAGCTTTTCGCATCGCTAGCTTGGGTGAACATTTTGGTAAGCCCATATTTGCTTACTACAATGTCGGTAAAATATCTGGCAAGCCGCGGAAAAATGGCCAGTTTTCAGTCGGATGGCGATCTCGTTTCATGTGGGATTATGCAATGTGCTTCGGTAAACCAATACGCAAAGATCGAATCCCGATGGTTAGATTCAGAGAACACATCGTAATTGGAAAATTGAGAACCGTGACGAGCAATCATGAGCAGAAGAAATACCCAGAAAGCTTACAGTACTCAGTTGTCGATGAACTGACCGGATTAATGATTCCTTAACCCCGTTCTTTTACTTTTACTTTTACTTTTACTTTTACTTATACCAACACCTACGCCTATACCTATACCTACTGAATCATAGGCTATAAAAGTGGGCAAAACTAAGCTCAGCAACGCCTTCAGGAAATTAATAATGTGGAGCATTGTCAGTGAAATATCCGATTTAAGCAGCGAGACACAGTGTAGAAGCTTGAATATTCAATCTAACTAATTAACTACAGGGGGATGAAATACTCCCCCTCTCGATCATTCTCAATTGGAGTTGAAGTGTGATGCAAATTAACGTGATTTTCATGCTGCAGGTTGGCCACCAACTCTTTTCTTTTCTCAGCATTATATCTTTTCAACTCTGCCTGTTAAGTACACGAGCTACGCTTGCTCGATTCACAGGACTGCCTTGGGAAGAGGAGTTCATTATGAACAGGTATGTTATATTGATAATGTAATTTTGTTCCCTACTCCGACCTTCGCCGTCCAACTCGTTCGGTCGGAACGGAGAGGTGGTTGAGGAGAGCGATAGCAATTGGTTATTGATTGGGCACAGTGCGTAACACCGTTCCATGCACGAAACAGCGGCTCAATGTAGATGGCCGCGATCTACTCTTCCGGGTAACTTTGAATGTTCAACGGGGCCTTTTAGCCATATCGAACGGAAAGCGATTTACCGTGACCTAAATTTATCTCGAGTGATTCCAAGTAGTCAAAAAAATAACGCAACGAGGAATACTATGATCGACTCTATTAGAAAAGAGATGTTGGGTAAGCAAGCCGATGCACAACACGCATACGCAAAGGGAATGGAAATGATCGGGGTGTTTAGTGCTGGAACTATTGGTATCGTGGTAGCTATACGCCCCGCAGGCTCAAGTAACATAGAAACACAAGCTGCCCTATTTTTGCTTTTTATTTCAATGATTGGAACAGTCATTTGGTTTATGGGAAGAGGGGTACAATACTTGAGGATGGCGGAGAGCATATCAAAAAACCCTACCAAGCCTCAGAAGATATCAGAGCCTTTGTGGGCGAGAACCTCTCGAATATTAGTTGTCGCTTCCTTCATACTAGCTTATTGGATGCTATTTAGTTCAATTTGAAAAGGTCGCCTTCTAATTCTTCGTGTTTTTGTAAGTGCTTGGTTTTTAGCAAATGCTATGCATAGGACTCACTTTTTGAGTAATGAAATAGTGCCAATAGTCTGACCGGCTATTGCTTATGGTTTGGGATTTTAGAAAAAAGAGTGAAAGTAAAAAAGATGTTAGTTAGACTGGTTTACATAAAAAGTTGATAAGGAAACTATGATTAAGTTTAAGAACATAAAGTTTGGCGCAGCGAGTGCCGAGCAGGAAGCCACATTCGAGCCGCACCTGCTAAATCAAGGATTTTATGACGCGTGGAAAATTGTAGACCAAGCAGTCAAAGGGCCTAAGAGCCTATTTTTAGGATATAAAGGCTCGGGCAAATCATCGATTGGGGAGCACTTGCGCTTAACTTCTGAAGGCGACTCGTCAATACATGTTAATCACATATATTTGAGTGATTTTCCTTATGAAAATTTCAAAAACATTGTCGGGGGTGTTAGCTCTCCAGAATCGAGATTTCCTTCGGCCTGGACTTGGATTTTGCTCCTGCATATTGTGGAACTATTTTCTAGAAGTCGCGTTAAATATGGTGAGAGTGAAGATGACTTTGATAGGCTTGTCACGAAATTAAAAAGCGAAGGATTATTTCCAGGCGTTGATCTTAGGCAAATCGTAGTTGCTTCATCAAAACCAAAAGTAAGGGCGAAGCTCGGTGAGATGATCGACATGGATTGGGACCCGCCGAACTCTCAAAAAATGACGGACCTCGACTTCCTTCAAATTGTGGACAAGCTCAAAGATCATGCCTTTAAATTTAAGAGTAAGAGCAAGCACTTACTAGTTATTGATGGATTAGATGACATATTGTTTCAAAAAGAAATTCAATATCAATCAATTGCGGCGTTAATACTTGAATATACGCGGTTAAACTATCAATTCTTACGCGCCAACGTGCCAGCCAAAATCATCGTACTCTGCCGAACGGAACTATACGAACGATTGCCGATGCCCAATAAGAATAAGATCCGCCAAGACTCTGCTATTGAGTTAGATTGGTATCACAGCCCAAGTTCCCCAGAGTCTTCGCATCTAGTTCATATGATTAATAAAAAGGCACAGTTAAGTGACGGGAACATTAAGGCGCTTTTTGTCCAGTATTTTCCGCAAACAATCGGTAAACGTGATACACGCATTCTCTTTTTTCTCTTGAGTCAAACTCGCCACACTCCTAGAGATTTGAACCGACTGTTACATTACATTCAATTGTGTGTTAGGGGCGAAAAGCCAACTGAACCAGAGATATTTGCGGGACTGAGGCATTACTCCATGAAATATTTTTATCCCGAAATTAGGGATGAGCTTGATGGTTACCTCAAACTTGAACAAATTGACGAGATTATGAGCGCCCTCGCAAGTATAAAGAAGTGGGTCTTCACTTTAGCAGAATTTTCAAACGAACTACGAGGAACCGATACTCTAAAAAAGATGACCCTAACTAAGGTTGTAGAATTGCTTTTTGATTGTAGCGCTGTTGGAAACGTTGTTAAGGGTCGAAATGAAAATTTTGTCTATACTTTTAAGTATCGCAACAGACATGTAAATTTTGATGCAAATCAAGACTTAACTGTTCATCGCGGTCTTTTTCAAGCCCTAAGGTTATGATTGAGATAAAAGCGGAGCAGACTCAAGGTTAGTAGCAGCTAGCGGCGATTTATTTGGATTGCGGCACTCTGATAGCCATGGTCACTAAAGGTACAAAGCGCACCGTGAAGCTTTGATCAAATATCACCTAATCGGGTGAAGCGCACGGGCTACGGATAGGCCACAATCGTGTTTCGCAATTGAAATGGAGTTCAGGATGGAATTTGAAATACACCAATCTGAAATAGATGAGATACGTGAGACGTTGCCGCTAGCAGACATACTAATCGACGCAATACTGACCAATGCAGAATTGAGCGTAACAGTCATACCGAATAGAAACCCAATTTTGAAAAAGTCAGACGAGAAAGAGATTTAACACCTCTATCCCCATTCTCCACTATATCGCTGAATTCCTTCTTAACTATACTAACCACATAATATCCTTTTAATAACAATGGGTTATCTGCGTAAAGGGTAGTTGAATTTTCAATTTTTCTCTCGTCGTAAAAACGGGGCCACCTGTACTACCCGTGACCCAAAAAAGCCCCCCAACCCCGCTCATTTTCAGCAATGAAAATCAGAATCAATACTTCAGCACAATTAGGATTGATATACTCTTTGCAATCCAACCAAGCTAGTCAAAAAATCTAAGACAAGGATTTAGCAATATTGATATCCCGAGCCTCCATTTAAGCGCAATAACACTCGAACTTATCATCCTATGAATCTAAATGAATATATAGCGAGCGTAGACAAACGGTATCGATCCGGTATCTCGGGTGAGCACGCCTATCGAGGAGACTTGGAAATCTTAATAAGAGAACTGACATCCGGTGTCGAAGTTACTAATGAGCCTACGAAGGTAACGGACTGCGGTAACCCTGACTTTGTTATCACCAAAGGAGAAATTCCAATTGGGTTCATTGAGGCCAAAGACGTTGGTAAAGACCTCGCGAGTAAAGTTGACAAAGAACAGTTCGATCGGTATCGAAAAGCTCTAGACAATTTGATCATCACGGATTATCTATGGTTTCGATTTTATCAAAACGGCGAACTAATTCATGAAGTCAACATTGGGGAGATTGTCGGAAATAAAGTTGCACCTCTCCCCGGTAACTTTGCAACATTCACGAACCTAGTCCAAGATTTTTGCACGTTTGTCAATCAAACCATAAAATCGCCCAAGAAACTGGCAGTGATGATGGCCGACAAAGCTCGTTTGTTAGAAAACATACTCGAAAAAGCCGTTACATCAGATGAAAGGACACAAGAAAATACGAGCCTGAAGCAGCAGTACCAAACTTTTAAGAATATTCTAATCCATGATCTAACACCTGAAGGCTTCGCAGACATATATGCACAGACTCTCGCATATGGCATGTTTGCAGCACGACTGCATGATAAGACCTTAGATTCATTTAGTCGTCAAGAGGCAGCCGAACTCATACCGAAGAGCAACCCGTTTTTACGTAAGCTTTTTAATCACGTAGCAGGTCCTGATATCGACCGCCGCATCGTAACCACTGTAGACAACCTTGCAGACGTGTTTCGAGCTACTAATGTCAGTGAAGTGCTTAAGAACTTCGGCAAGATTACGCAAACACAAGACCCGATTATTCACTTCTACGAAACCTTTCTGGCTGAATACAACCCAAAATTAAGAAAGGCTCGTGGAGTATGGTACACGCCTGAACCTGTCGTAAAGTTTATCGTTCGTGGTGTCGATGAAATCCTAAAAGCTGATTTTGGATTGAATGATGGCCTAGCCGATACGTCAAAAACCACTATACAGGTTAGAACTGACAAACGTGACAGGCGCACTAAAAGCGGCTATGTCGAAATAGCCAAAGAAGTCCACAAAGTCCAGGTCTTAGACCCAGCAACAGGTACGGGTACTTTTTTGGCCGAAGTAGTTAGGTTCATCTATGAAAATAAATTCAGTGCCATGCAAGGCGCATGGAGTGGCTACGTTGAAGAACACTTGATTCCCCGCCTGAATGGTTTTGAGCTGCTGATGGCCTCCTATGCAATGGCTCACCTGAAGCTCGACATGTTGTTAAGTGAGACAAGCTACCAGTCACAAAGAGATTCACGTTTTAATATATTTCTAACAAATTCACTTGAAGAGTTTGATCCAAACACACCCGACCTTTTTTCTGTTTGGCTAAGTACAGAGGCCAAAGAAGCTAACCATGTAAAACGCGAAACCCCTGTTATGGTTGTGATGGGGAATCCACCCTATTCTGTTAGTAGTTCCAATAATGGAGAATGGATACAGGAACTAATAAAAGACTATAAAAAGGACTTAAACGAACGAAAAATTAACCTAGACGATGACTACATAAAATTTATTCGGTACGGGCAACAACTGATAGAAAAAAATGAAACGGGAATTCTCGCGTATATCACAAACAATAGCTTCCTCGATGGCATTACTCATCGGCAAATGAGAAAAAGCATATTAGAGACTTTCGATAAAATTTACATCCTTGACCTTCATGGAAATAGCAAGAAAAAAGAAACCGCGCCTGACGGTTCTAGAGATGAGAATGTTTTCGACATTATGCAGGGTGTATCTATAAACCTATTCATAAAACTCAAATCAAAGCCCAATGAATTGGCTGAAATATTTCATTTTGATAGTTATGGAAAACGGACGGAAAAGTACGACTTCCTTAAGCTGAATACAATCAAATCTATTCCATGGAATAAGATTAATTTTCGAGCGCCTGAATATTTCTACGTTCCAAAAGATTTCAAGTTCAGTGCTCAATATGACAGCGGGTTTAGTATTTCAGAATTGTTCAAAACCTATTCAACGGGAATAGAAACTAAGTGTGACAATATAGCGATACGATTCAATAAGCAGGATATTCAAGACGTCGTCACCTCATTCAAAACTATGGGTATTCTTGAGTTAGAAAAAAAATATACCCGAAAAAACAGTGCAGGATGGAACTACAAGGATGCGTCTGAAGATATTTCCAATAATACTTGGATTATTGCGCCAATTTCTTATCGACCCTTCGATATTCGTTTCACCGCCTATACGGGCGTATCAGGCGGTTTTATGGGAAGACCAAGGCCAGATGTCATGCAGCATCTACTCAAGACTAATTTGTCGTTGATTTCCGCTCGTAGCAATCGTAATGACGCCCACACATATTTTGTTTCTAGCTCTATTGCTGATAAATCGATTGCATCGTCGTTAGACAACAATTACGTTTTTCCATTGTATTTACATCCTGATAGCAAGCCTCAGAGTAGTTTGATCGACGGGAGTAAATACCAGCTAAATTTACATGATGATCAGACAACTAAAATAGCTGAGATCTTAGGCCTGAAACTATCTCATGAGGTAACAGAGCAAACGTTTACGGCGATTAATCTTTTTGACTACATCTATGCCGTAATCCACTCCCCAAGTTATCGTCAAAAATACAAGGAGTTTTTAAAGATAGACTTCCCTAGAATTCCCTACCCAAAAGACCAAGACACATTTTTAGAATTAGTGAAATTAGGTGGCGAATTACGCGAGATTCATTTACTAGAATCGTCTGCGGTTGAAGATTGCATAACCACCTATCCGCATGACGGCGATAACACCCTCACTCGTAAAATCGTCAGCAAAGACTGGGAGCTTTATGATGAAGAAAATCAATTAGGACGAATCTGGATAAACGATCAACAATGCTTTGAGGAAATCCCCTTGCTGGCGTGGGAGTTCTACATAGGTGGCTATCAGCCAGCACAGAAATGGCTGAAAGATCGTAAAGAACGCACTTTATCTTTTGATGACATACAACATTATCAAAAAATCATCGTTGCACTCAACGAAACCCATCGTCTAATGCAAGAGATCGATAAAATTGAATTTGAATAGTGAATGATATTCAGATTTGGGGGTATATTAGGGGGTATTTATTAATCTAATATTATTAGATCTTTTATATATCATATACTTATAGATAGTTATCGATCCCCGCCGCCCCACCAATAACAAAGGTCACCATTAGGTGGCCTTTTTTATTGGTTGTGGGAATCCAGGTGAGAACCCAAGTTACGGGTTCGACAATTTTGCCCGGAGCAAAATTGAACGGCCGCAGGGCGGGCGGGTGACGACTGCAATCTGCCCCCAATTAGCACATCTCGCCCAACTGGTTATGCAATTTTTTGAAACATGTAGTTTGGATTTTTAATGACTAATTTATAGTTTTTCTTTTGTTTTACTTCTTTCATTAGTTTCGTAAGGCCAAATTGATTACTGTCGAAAGAATCATCAAATAATATAAAACCACCTACTTCTAAATTTAGGTCAATATTTTCAAAGTCCCTTTTAGCAAATTCATAAGTATGATTACCGTCTACGTAACAAAAGCTGAATAGCCCCCCTAAGTTTACACTCCGCCCGAGAATATCTACCGTTTCTTCTTTCTTATTCCAGAGGTTAAAGAAATCGTCGGAAAATACTTCGATGGTATAGGGTTTATTTTCTTTGGAGAAAAATTCAATATTCTTAATATAAGTAGATTTTACAAACTCTCGATAGTCTTTGTGTGACACCGAGCTTTCACCCAAGCGCCCTCCGTTTTCTGCACCTTCGAACACCCATTTATCACAGGTAAAAATCTTATTTTTGTTCCCGCTAGATGACAACAAATAACTTATAACGTTAGTAGACAGCCCACAAAAACTACCAATTTCCAGAATCGGTTTGTCTGATGGGATATTGTTTATAGCGTAATGTATTGAATAGACATTCCCTGGAGATAACATACCGGCATTAGCCAAGGTCAACCAGCTAAGGTATTCATCTTGAATCTTTTTCAGTCTGAGGTGCTGAATGGCCCTGGAAGAAAATTTTTTAATTTTTTTTATCATATGATCATTTCGTTTTATGTATAACGCCCGACGAACTTGCGCGCGACGCGCTTTCGAGCCGCAGGCGGTTCGTTGTGTTTCTTGTTAGTTTTAATTTCCCTTGCGCTCCTCAAGAATATATTTTCTTAAATTTCTCTCGCTTCTCATCACGTACAAAATAACCCCTTCCTTATCAATGACACGGTAGAAAATTCTACCTGGTCCGACAATCACTTCACGATAGTTTTTGTTCTTCAACTCAGGAGGCACCCGCCCGGATTCTGGTGAATCCAAAAGTAATTCTACTCGTGAGAATACTCGTTGTACGAGTTTTTTGGCTGCACTAATTTTATCTAAAGCGATATATTCGGCTATCTCATCTAAATCATCCAGCGCGGCGTGAGTCCACGTTACCTTAGCCATTTGGCCATGCGTTCCTTCGCCTGGGAATTAGAAGCCACACGTCCCTCTAAATAGCAAATTTCTCCTCGAGATATACCTTCTAGAATTTTTAATCGTTCTTGCATCGACTCATAATCATCTACATCAAGAAGATAAGCTGAGGGCCGACCATGTTCCGTAATTAAGACCGGCTCTTTCGATGAATGCAGGTCAGCAAGTATTTTTGTGGCCTGACGCTTTAGATTTGTCACTAATTCAGTTTTCATGAAGTGATACTATAAAAATAGCAACGAATTAAGTAAAACTAACGCCGCCATAAGGGACGCGCGCAGTTTGCGCGTCCCAGGCCATGCTTTTCAATGGCCGACTTAATGGCCTTGTTAGGAATCTTCATTGAATCTTGGGAACAGCATAAATGCGAAAGCGGCGCAGGAGACATAAATGAACCAGCCCGTAGCAACAATGTATGCTGCCTCCATGTAGGGCGAGATGGTCAGTGAGACGTACAACTGCACAAATAGTAGACATGTAGCTACTGCAAAGCTGGGTATAACTATCAATCGCTCTACCTTCCGAAAGGATTTAGCGCCAGCCAAAAAAAAGAATGAGTAACCAAACCAGCAGTATGAGACCAAGTGCACCACGAAAAACAAAAAATGCGACATGGCCCAAACCAGATCTATATCCAAAAATAACTCCCTCATGATTGAAGGAGTAAATCCAGCAAATAGTAGAATGAAGCTCCAATTCAGTAGCCCACCCAACCACACCTTATCCTGTATCAGCCACGGTAAAGATTGCCCCCTGCCGAACACTGAGACTATGCCAGAGATAGCGAACAATGCAGCGCCAACCTCTGCCATGGTTTCAAGGGTGTTGAATATAGGTAGGTCGTGCATGATTCCTAACAGTTCATTAGGAGGCGTGCTTGATTGCACCTCTCGTTCATTTTCTTCATTGTTCTTTTAACTCCTTGTTTTTGTTCCATAAAGTGGGCTTTCTGAGTGCTTGGCCTGGGATGTAACCGAGCGTGCTCGTTTTGTCTTTTTCGGCTCGTCCTATTTTGTCTCTGTGTGCTTTCGTTAACTCCTTGATAAACATAGGTTACTTGTTTTGGCGGGGTGTGTAAACGCGCAGTGGGAAATGGCAAAGCGAGCGATTTTCGCTTGAATTCTGTACGGTAAATAAATATACTGTATGTATCCACAGTTTATTGAGGTGCGTAAATGAGCACAAGGAACAGTCCGTTTCTGGACACTATTCGCCGTACCATGCGCTTGCGCGGCTATGCGATGCGCACTGAAAAAACCTATTTGTATTGGATACGCTATTACATTCGCTTTCACAAAAGGCAACACCCTGCGGAGTTGGGGCGGAGCGAGGTGGAGGCTTTTTTAACCCATCTTGCCAGTGACCGCCATTGCAGCATCGGCACTCAGCAGATTGCCCTGAATGCGATTTCGTTTTTGTATAACCAGTTTCTGGAGCAACCCATTGGCGATTTGAAATTCAATTGTGCCCGGCAGTCCCGTCGCCTGCCTACGGTGCTGACTGTGGCTGAAGTGCAGCGCATTCTGGATCAACTTAGCGGTGTGCATCGGCTAATCGTGGAGTTAATGTATGGCAGCGGTCTGCGGTCGTCAGAGGCGCTGTCAGTGCGCGTGCAAGACATTGATTTTGAGGGCCTGTCGCTGATGATCAGGCAAGGCAAAGGCCGCAAAGATCGCACTACCCTGTTAAGCCAGAACCTGGCGCCGGCGCTGCAGGCGCAGATTGAGTTGGCGCTTGAACAGCAGCAGCGTGATAACGTCGATGGCCTTGGGCCCTCGATGCCGGTGGCGCTGAGCCGTAAATACCCGAATGCCTTTCGCCAGCCCGGCTGGATGTATGTTTTCCCCTCCACTACCCGCTGCAATCACCCGGTGACCAGAAAGCTGTGCCGGCATCACTTACATCAGAGCGTGGCGCGCAAGGCAGTGAAGCGCGCGGCCGCCGATGCCAACATTCGCAAGCGGGTTACCTGCCATACCTTTCGGCATAGTTTCGCTACCCATTTGCTGCAGGCTGGCACCGATATCCGCACGGTGCAGGAGCTGTCAGGCCACACCGATGTAAAGACCACGCAGATCTACACCCACATGGTCGGCCAGCGCTATGCCGGCACCGCCAGCCCCTTAGACAAGATTCGCGAAGCGCAGGCCAGCTACGCTTACTAGCGGTGTTCGCGGAGCTGCATGCCAAATCGCATTACACCTTTCTGACCGGCGCTTCCAGCCCTGAAGAGCTGGTGTATCAGGCGGCGGCGTTGGGGTATCGGGCGCTGGCGCTGACCGATGAGTGTTCGTTTGCCGGGGTGGTAAAGGCCTATCAGGCCAGCCGCGAGTGCGGCCTGAAGTTGATTGTGGGCAGTGAGTTTTTAATCGAGGCGGAGCACGGTGTGTTCAAGCTGGTGTTGCTGGCGCCCAGCCGAGTGGCCTACGCTGAGATATCCGCCTTAATCACCAAGGGGCGGCGGCGCAGCGCCAAGGGCGAGTATTCGTTGCAGGCGGAGGATTTGCGCTTTGGCTTGCGGCATTGTCTGGCCATCTGGTTGCCGGCTGACGTTGACGCTGATGCTGAGCATGGCGATGTATTAAAGCGCCTGTTTCGTGACCGGCTGTGGATTGGGGTGGAGCTGTTCTGGCACAGCGACGACCAAACCCGTTATCTGCATCGCGAGGCCTTAAGCCGCCGCCTGGGGGCCAATCTGGTCGCCTGCAATGATGTGCATATGCACCATAAACGGCGCAAGCCGCTGCAGGACACGCTCACCGCCATTCGCCTGAACACCACCATTCAGGAGTTAGGCCTGGCGCGCCAGGCCAATGCCGAGCGGCATCTCAAGCCTCTCAAGGTGTTGCAACATCAATACCCTGCTGCGCTGCTGGCCGAGGCCTGCAATATTGCCGATCTGTGTCATTTCTCGATGGATGAGTTGCGCTATGAATACCCGCGTGAGCTGGTGCCGGATGGCCTCACCCCGTGCCAGTATCTGCGCCGCCTGTCCGATGAGGGTGCGCGGCGGCGTTGGCCGAGCGGCGTGCCGGCCAAGGTGCAGCGCCAACTTGAGTATGAGCTGCGCATTATTCAGCAACTGCAATATGAGTATTATTTTTTAACGGTGTACGACATCGTCGCCTTTGCGCGTGGCGAGGGCATTCTGTGTCAGGGGCGCGGTTCGGCGGCCAACTCGGCAGTGTGTTACTGCCTGTTTATTACCGAGGTTGACCCGGATGTGAACGACCTGCTGTTTGAGCGCTTTATCTCGCCCGAGCGCAATGAGCCGCCCGACATTGATGTCGATTTTGAGAGCCAGCGGCGCGAAGAAGTTATTCAATATATTTACCGCAAGTATTCGCGCAAGCGCACAGCTCTGACCGCCACCGTGATCACCTATCGGCGCAAAAGCGCGGTGCGCGATGTGGGTAAGGCGCTGGGGCTGCCGCTGAACTTTATTAATGAGCTTAATCAGTCGATGGCCTGGTGGGACAAGATCGATGCCCTGACCGAGCGCATGCAAGATCGCAAGCTCACCTTTGACAGCAGCCTGAGCCTGCAGTTTTTCAAGTTGGTGAAAGAGATTCTCGGCACCCCGCGCCACCTGTCGCAACATGTGGGTGGCTTTTTGATTACCCACAGCCCCACCAGCACCTTAGTGCCGATTGAAAATGCCGCCATGCCGGACCGCACCATCATCCAGTGGGACAAATACGACATTGAGATTCTCGGCCTGCTGAAAGTCGATGTGCTGGGCCTCGGCATGTTGAGCGCCATTCGCCGCGCGTTGGACATGATTGGCGATTATCAGAGCCCGCCCTTAACGGTGCAGGCTATCCCTCGTGAAGACCCGGCGGTGTATGACATGCTGTGCACCGGCGACAGCGTGGGTGTGTTTCAGGTGGAGTCGCGCGCGCAAATCTCCATGTTGCCGCGCCTGCGCCCGCGCTGTTTTTATGATCTGGTGATTGAGGTGGCGATTGTGCGGCCGGGGCCGATTCAGGGCGACATGGTGCACCCTTTTTTAAAGCGCCGTAACGGCGAAGAACAGGTCACCTACCCCAACGACGAAATCAAGGCGGTGTTAGACCGCACTTTAGGTGTGCCGGTGTTTCAGGAGCAGGTGATCAAACTCACCATGGTGGCGGGCGGCTTCAGTGGCGGCGAGGCCGACCAGCTACGCCGCGCCATGGCCAGTTGGGGGCGCAATGGTGATCTGGAACAGTTTCGTGAGAAGCTACTCAATGGCATGCTGCAGCGCGGCCACGACCCGGATTTTGCGCACCGCTTGTTTGAGCAGATCAAAGGCTTCGGCAGCTATGGCTTTCCGGAGTCACATGCCGCCAGCTTTGCGTTGCTGGTGTATATCTCCGCCTGGCTTAAGCGCCACCACCCGGCGGCCTTTTACGCCGGGTTATTAAACAGCCAGCCGATGGGCTTTTACTCGCCCTCGCAGTTGATTCAAGACGCGCGCCGTCATCAGGTGGAGGTGCTGCCGGTGTGCATTAATCACAGTGACTGGGAACACACGCTGGATATTAACGACCAGCGCATTGCCCTGCGCCTCGGCCTGCGGCTGGTCAAGGGGGTGTCGGAAGACGCCGCCTTGCGGGTTATGCAATCGCGCAGCCAGCACGCCTTTAATAATGTGGACGATGTGAAGTCGCGCGGCCTGCTGGCCAAAGACGAATTGCACAAGCTGGTACAGGCCAACGCGTTTCATGCCTTTGAAGGCAACCGTCGCCGCGCGTATTGGCAGTCATTACAGATGGATGACGGGCTTAATACTCAGGCCACCAGCAAAGCTGAATTTATTCCTGCCATGGTGCCACTGGATGAAATGCTGGCGGACTATCGCCATGCACGCGGTGTGTCGCTCGATCACCACCCCATGCGCTTATTGCGCCGCACCGCGCCGTTTAACCGCTGCACCACCGCTGACCAGCTCACCACCCGGCGCAGCAACAGTCTGGTGGAGGTAGCCGGCGTGGTCACTGGCCGGCAACGCCCCGGCACCGCCAGCGGCGTGTTGTTTATGACGTTGGAAGACGAAACCGGCAACATCAACGTGGTGTTATGGCACCGCATTCAGGAGCGCTTTCGCCAGCAGGTATTAGGCAGCCAATTGCTGTACATCAAAGGCAAGCTCGAAATCAGCCGCGGCGCAACGGATAACAACGGCAAGCACCACCCAGTCGTCCACGTGATCGCCGGCTACATAGAAGACCAGGACCACGCCCTGCCCACCCTCAAAGCCAAGTCCCG
>JABDKW010000066.1 GCA_013002025.1 Gammaproteobacteria bacterium
AATTGGCAGTGTTGGTCGACCCGCGGGTCGATTCTGGCCAGATTGCGCAATGCACTGACGTCGCATGGCGTGCCAATAAACGCGAATTGCAGTTGCTGTTGTTGTGCTTCATCCAAGGCGGCATGAATGTGGCGCAGGGTCGCGGTCGGTCCATAGCGAGAGCCAGCCGCGTGCAACACGTCTGCTCGGTTGCGGCTAATGCAAGGCTCGCCAAAAGAAGGGTGTTGCTCTGAAGCGCGCGCATGCACGATAAAATCGCATTCGCCGCTGTCCAGCAGATATAAGGCCAGCCCCGTCAACAAGCCGCCGGTCGATGCAAGATGTCGAACCTCCGGGTCAGCACTATAGGCCAGGTAATTTTCCTGGATAACGCCCCAGACTGGGTCGGTTTGTGCATCTGGGTCAGTCAACGATGGGGGTAGCCCTTCTAACCGCGTGCCGGGGCAGACGGCGGTAATGGTATCCATGGTTTTATCGTCTAACTCGCCACTGACCAGCGGGCGCTCAAAACCATTGTGGACCAACTCCACCGAAATATTGTCACTGAGACTTTCACAGATGCCACAGCCAATGCACATTCCGTGCGTGACGATTTGTTGTAAGCGCTGGTTGGCGCTCAACCCCTGTTGCAGTTTATTAAGGTGTGCCTGCACGGTTTTACAAATCCGCGCGGCCCGCGACCACCACTTCGGCACCGGGCTCCTCCGGCTCGTCGTCGGTCATTTGCGCAGGGAAACCATTGCCTTTAATCACCACGCCACAGGCATCCTCGAGTCTGCGAATAATATTGGGCGAAAGTTCACGCGGCCCATACTTCTCAATGCCGTCTTTGAAAATTTGCACCAGTAAGGGTGACAATTCCAGCGGTACGTTATGTTGCTGCGCCAATTGGTCGAACAGGCTGATGTCTTTTAACACCAGATCCATGGTGAAGCTGATGTCGCGGCTGCCATTGAGTATCACCTGTGACTCGGTTTCATGCACAAAGGAGGTGCCGGACGACGCCTTGATCGCCTCGTAGCTGACGTTCATGTCCATGCCCATTTTATGCGCCACCACCAGGGCTTCCGCGCAGGACACCAGATTGGCGGTGGCCAGATAATTGGTGATCACCTTTAAGGTCGAGGCAGACCCGAGCGGACCGGTGTGAATCACCCGTCGGCCCATGGTGGTGAGCAGTGGCAATACTGTTTCAAAGGCGGCGCGTTCACAGCCCGCGAAGATTGAGATATTGCCAGTGTCGGCGCGATGGCAACCGCCCGATACCGGGCAGTCAACCGGCATGGCACCGATCTCGCTGACCAACTGCCCAATGCGCTGCACTTCAGCCTGGTCGGTGGTGCTCATTTCCATCCACACCTTGCCTTCACTAAGCCCGGCGATCACGCCATCTTCCGACTCCATCACATCGGAACAAGCGATCGGTGAGGGCAGGCAGGTGATCACCACATCGCATGCTTCAGCCAGGGCTTTCGGCGACTCGGCCGCAGTCGCACCACGCGCCACAAACTCGGCTACTAATTGTTCGTTCAGGTCACGCACCATTAGCTGATGACCATTGCGTAACAGGCTGCCAGATAATTTTGCCCCGACATTGCCCAAACCGATAAAGCCAATTTTCATAACCACTCCTCGTGCCGTATCAGCCCTTATTCTAATTCTATAATGCCGCCGAAAAGTCATTCATGCGACCAGTTTTTGGCAACAGCGGTTGCCAAAACACAGGTTGCCACAACGGATATTGCGATGCGTGCAACGACGTGGCAATCTAATCAAGCCCAGTCATCCGCATCTCAAACACATTGCGCCAAGCCAAGAAATTCATTTACCCAGTGCTACTGCTGGCCTTCATGCAAACGTCGCAGGCTGGCCTGACTGAACGCTGGTCATTGCAAAACGTATTCCTTGATCCTGAGTCGGCCGCCTATGATGCCGAGCGACAAGTAGTCTTCGTCTCTAACGTAAATCGCTACGCTAAAGACAACAACGGTTTTGTGTCGCGCGTGTCGGCCGATGGCAAGCAACTGGAACTGAAATGGTTGAGCGGCCTGCATAGCCCCACCGGCACCGTTGCACACCAGGGCAAGCTGTATGTGGCCGACTATGATGCGCTGGTCATTGCCGATATCGACAAAGCCGAGGTGCTGGCGCGGATTCCCGCACCCGATGACAAACCGTCGCTCAACGACGTGGCCGTGTCTGACGATGGCCGCGTGTTTGTCTCGGGTAGCTCCAGTAGCACCATTTACCAGTTGGTCGATGCCGAGCTCGTGGTATGGAAGCACGACCCTGAACGCCTCAAATTCGCCAATGGGTTACTAGTGGATGGCGAGCGGCTGTTACATGGTGGCCAGCACTGGTCGATCTTTGATCTTGCCAGCGGCCAATTGCTAGCCGGCCTCAAAGCCCCGCCGCCGACCATTAAGGACATCGACGGCATCACCCGCCATCCTTGCGGTGGTTATATTGTGACCCTGCTTGATGACGCGCGCCTGTGGTGGGTCAAAGCCAATGGTGACGCCGCGCCCCTGTCACAAGCTGAATACAACGGCATCGACCTGCAGCAACATCAGGGCACTTTATATGTTCCGGTGGTGGGTGGCGGCCTGCAGGTGCTACAAATGACCGACGACAACTGCGCAGCACCCCACTCAGCTACCGAGTAGCCACTCACTGTTCGTGGCCCGCGATGCAAACTGAATCGACCTTGATCTGAATCAATTCGCGTTTCTCCAAATCCAGTAACTTGGCAGTTACGGCAGCAAATTATTGCCAGCCCGTGGAGAGAAAATGAACTTGAGAACACTACTCAGTCCTGTAAGCCTGTTAGGGCTTTGCGGGCTTTCTGTTTTGCCGGCCGTCGCCGAGATACCACCACGCTTGCAAACACCGTTAGAAGAGATTGTGGTGGTGGCGAATAAAGTGCCGCGCTCCATCCACCGCATAGCGGCTAACGTGTCGGTGCTCGAGAAACAGGAAATCGAAGATACTCTGTCAACCTCGATGCGCGATCTGTTTCAGTATGCTCCGGGTATTGATACTGAGTCCGCCGGCACGCGTTTCGGCGAGGAGAGTTTTAATATCCGTGGTATCGGCGGAAATCGCGTGGCGCTGCTGATTGACGGCGTGCCGTTGGCCGACCAGTTCGATGTAGGCCGGTTTTCCAACGCAACGCGTGATTTCATTAATACCGGATTGGTGCAACGCGCTGAAGTGCTGCATGGGCCAGCCTCGACCCTGTATGGCAGTGATGCCATTGGTGGCGTGGTTGCTATGTATACACCGGACCCCGATGATGTGTTGCGTGGTCAGCGGCATGGTGGTAATGCTTTGACAACCTACCGTGACGGCGATAGCAGCCATCATTTGCAGGCGACGCTGGCAAGTGAGCTCGGCAAAACCGCAGGGGCACTCAGCTTTATCGGTGGTGCTGCTATCAGGGAGGGGCATGAGTTTGAGTCGGGCTCTGTTGCAGACAGGGTGGATACCAAGGATTACAGTCGCCGGTCATTGCTTCTCAAACTGGTGGCCGATGATTATGCCGGGCATAGCTGGCGCCTCGGTTACATTCATCAGGCCAGCGATGCGCAGTCTGATTTGCGTTCAATGCTGGGGTCGGGACGGTTCCGTTCCACTACAAAGCTACTGGGTGACGATGAGGCGACTCTGGACCTGTTGACGTTGGAGTATGATCTCAACGCCCTCACGCCCTGGTTTGACTCCAGCCTGCTGCGCAGCTATCACCTGCGCAGTGACGTTGAGCAGAATACCATTGACGAACGCGGGCGGGCGCGTTCGCCGGTCAGTATCGATAGGGCATTCGCGTTTCAGCAGGACACCACCGGTGTTGAGCTTAATCTACAAAAACAAATTAACGGAGACCGCTTGGTGCATCAGATTGGCGCAGGTCTGGAGTTTCAGATTTCGGATGTTCAAGAACAGCGCGACGCCACCCAAACATCATTACCCAGCGGGCAGACGACTAACGCTGTTCTGGGAGAAGTTTTTCCGGTGCGGGATTTCCCTAATAGTGAAACCACAAAGTCCGGCGCCTACCTTGAATACACCGTCGGTGACCAGAACTGGTCATTAATTGCTGCCCTACGCGCTGATCGTTTTAAGCTCGGTGTCAGACCTGACGATATCTATCTTGAAGATAATGCCGATGTGGATGTGGTGTCACTCGACGAATTCGATGTGTCGCCCAAATTGGGGCTGATCTATCACCTCAATGACCGGGCTGATGTTTATCTGCAGTACGCGCATGGGTTTCGCGCACCGCCCTTTGAAGATGCCAATATCGGGCTGGATATTCCACTGTTTAATATCCGCGCGATTCCTAACCCCGACCTCAAATCAGAGAGCTCAAACGGGGTCGATGTGGGGTTTCGATGGATAGGGGAGAAGTCGCGTTTTCACCTCGGTTATTTCCGCACTCGATACGATGATTTTATTGAAACCAAGGTGCGTTTGGGGCTGGATCCGGCAAGTGGGCGCATCTTGTTTCAATCACAAAACCTGACCAATGCCAAGATCAGCGGTGTGGAAGCCGGTTGGGAGTTTCAACTGCCGGCAAACTTCAGCGTTAACGGTGCGCTGTTTGTCGCCAACGGCACTGATCTGCAAAATCAACGGCCACTCGATTCGGTAGGGCCAGATCAATTGGTCGTCGGTGCGGCATGGCGTTCAGCGGAAGGGCGACGCACGATACGCGTTAATGGCACGCTGAGTGGCAAAGCACAGGTCAGCGACCCGTCACCTTCTTTTTTCCGCCCCGATAACTATGCGCTGGTTGATCTTTACTACAGCGAGCAACTCAGCCGCAGTTGGACCTTGCGGGCGGCGCTGCAAAACCTGACCAATGAAACATATTGGCATTGGTCTAGCGTGCGCGGCCTTGAATCCAACGACCCAATTCTCGCGACTCTGGCCCGGCCCGGCCGCCAGGCGTCTATGAGTGTGAATTTTGTATGGTAACTCGTGAACTTGACTATCCACCTTTTGCGGAGGCAATGTTTTGAAAAATTGTAATCATTCTGTCGGCGACTACGTTGCGATCGCCCTTATGTTTTTTAGTGGTCTGCTGTTGGCACTGCCGGCCTGGTCCCAAGCGACCGCGGTACACGATGCTGAAGTCGCTGCGGCCACTATGGAAGAGCGCCTGGCTAATGGCAAGGCGGTTTACATGAGTAACTGTGCGGCATGCCATCAGGCCGAAGGTCAGGGCTTGCCAGGTGCATTCCCACCATTGGCTAAATCGGATTATCTAAGCGGCGACCGCAAGCAGGCACTCAAAGCGGCAATGTTCGGTTTGTCGGGGCCAATAACGGTCAATGGCCAGCAATACAATGCGGTAATGCCCAGTATGGGCTATCTGGCCGACCAGCAACTGGCCGACGTGCTCACCTATGTGTTGAAGTCCTGGGGAAATGAGGGCGCTGCGGTCAGCGTTGCCGAGGTGGCGGCCCTGCGTGCGGAGACCGGTAAAACCGATCGAGCCGAAGGGGAGCGGCATGCGGGCACTAGCGAGGGGGCACTGCGCTATCAGGGAACGCCTTCGGCGATCGATCCAGCGCAGGTGACCACGGGGACCAAAGTGATCGAGGAAGCGGCCCTAACGGATCAGCAGTTTGCAGATGCGACGCAGCTCTACTTCGAACGCTGCGCCGGGTGTCATGGGGTATTGCGCAAAGGCGCCACCGGCAAGGCCCTGACCGCCGATCTGATGCTGGAAAAAGGCACCGACTATATTAAGGCGCTGATCACCTATGGCTCACCTGCGGGTATGCCCAACTGGGGAACCTCGGGTGAGTTGACCGAAGAGCAGATTGATGTGATGGCGCGCTTCCTGCAGCAACCACCGCCCATGCCGCCGGAATTTGGCATGCCGGAAATGCGCGCCAGTTGGAAATTGCGCGTGCCGCCTGAAGAACGACCGAAGAAACCGCAGCATGACCGCGATGTGGACAATTTCTTTGCTGTCACCCTGCGCGATGCCGGGCAGGTAGCGATTATCGACGGCGATACCAAGGAGATTGTCAGCATCCTGCCCACTGGGTATGCAGTGCATATTTCACGGCCTTCGGCTTCCGGCCGCTATGTGTTTACTATTGGCCGTGATGCCAAGGTCGACATGATTGATCTGTGGATGAATCCGCCGGCCATTGTGGCCGAAATCAAAGTGGGTTTGGAGGCGCGCTCGGTTGAGACGTCCAAATACAAGGGCTTTGAGGATAAGTTGGCCATCGCCGGTGCCTACTGGCCTCCGCAGTACGTGATTATGGACGGAGATACTCTGGAGCCGAAGAAAATTGTTTCCACCCGCGGCATGACGGTGGACACACAGGAATATCATCCGGAGCCACGTGTTGCTGCTATTGTAGCCTCGCACGAGCACCCGGAATTTATTGTCAACGTCAAAGAAACCGGGCATATCCTGCTGGTCAATTACGAGGACATCAACAACCTCTCGGTGACGGATATCGAAGCCGCAAAATTTCTGCACGACGGCGGCTGGGACCGAACCCATCGATACTTCCTGACCGCCGCCAATCAGAGCGACAAGATCGCCGTGATCGATTCGCGCGAACGTAAGCTCACCGCCCTGATCCATGCTGAAAAAACGCCGCACCCTGGACGCGGCGCGAATCTGGACGACCCCAAATACGGGCCGGTGTGGGTCACCAGTGCGCTGGGCAATGCGGACATCACCTTTATCGGCACTGACCCCGAAAAGCATAAACAGCATGCCTGGAAAGTAGTGCGGGTATTGCAGGGGCAGGGAGGCGGTTCGGTGTTTGTCAAATCGCACCCCACCTCGACCAATCTATGGGTGGACTCGCCGCTCAATCCCGATGCAGACATCAGCCAGAGTGTAGCGGTGTTCGATGTCAATAATCTGGAGGCGGGCTATGAGGTGTTGCCCATTGCAGAGTGGGCGGATCTTGGCGAAGGCCCCAAGCGTGTGGTGCAACCCGAGTTTAATAAAGCCGGCGACGAAGTCTGGTTCTCGGTCTGGAATGGCAAGGAACAGAATTCGGCGATTGTGATTGTCGATGATAAAACGCGCAAGTTAAAGCACGTGATCAAAGGCGTTGAAATGGTCACGCCGACCGGAAAGTTTAATATCTACAACACGGTCAATGATGTGTACTAGCCAGCTACTACAGGCCAGTCATGTTTGGCTGGCCGGGATTCAGAGCAGTTTAAAGCTATGCTGACAGGCAGGGTGAGAAGGGTTGCCATTTACTGCCTGACAATGGCGTTATGGACTCCGATAGCAAGCCAGGCAGAGCAATCAATTCTCAATGCTCTCATAGAAGGTAAGCCCTACGCACAATTAAACCTTCGCTGGGAGTCCGTGCAACAGGAAAATGCTCTGCGGGATGCCGACGCCGTGACCTTACGATCTCGCCTTGGTTATCAGAGCGAAAACTTTCAGGGGTGGCGCGGCGCGCTGGAAGTTGAGGCTGTGCGAACCGTATTGGGCGTGAACGATTATAGTGTTCCACCGAGCGGGTTCAATGCCGGGCAATTTTCAGTCATTGCTGATCCGCAAACCACCGAGCTTGACCAGCTCTGGTTGCAGTACCAGCAGCAGGGCTTGAGCTTGAAGTTGGGGCGCCAGGTTATCACGCTGGACAATCACCGTTTTGTGGGCCATGTCGGTTGGCGTCAGGACCGGCAAACCTTCGATGGTTTGCGACTCGACTATCAATTTGCCGATGGTCTGCGGATGTCGGCCGCCCGTCTGTTGCAGCGCAACCGAATTTTCGCCACCGATCAGGACGTGCAATCCAGCGATACGCTAATACGTGCTGAAATGGCAACACGAGCCGGCAAACTCTCGGCCTATGCTTATCTTCTGAGCGTAGATGACGTTGCCGACAGCGGCATCGACAGCATTGGCGTGCGCCTGGTTGGGGGCAAAACCCTGGCTGGGATGCCAGCCACCTATGCGGCTGAATTTGCGGCGCAGGATACCGACACCGGGCTGAACACGGATTATTTTATGCTGGAGGGCGGGTTGCAGTTTGATGGGGTCAGGGCCCGGCTCGGCTATGAAGTGCTCGGGTCCGACGCCGGTCGCGGCGCGGTCGCAACACCCCTGGCCACCCTGCACAAATTCAATGGCTGGGCAGATCAGTTCCTGAGCACACCCGATGCCGGGTTGCGCGATGTGTACCTGTCTCTGGGCGGCAAGGTCTGGCGGGGTCGCTGGCAGATAATCGCACACCAGTTTAAGGCTGATGCGGCGATTGCCTCAAAGGATGATCTGGGGAGAGAGTGGAACCTGCAATTTACCCGCAAATTCGCCCGTTATTTCAACGCCGGCATAAAGCTTGCCAGCTATTCCGCGGGCGATGCACGATTTGGCAAAGTTGATACGGACAAACTCTGGGTGTGGTGGTCGGCAGACTTCTCGTAAGTAATCGAGCTGCGACCATTTGCAGCCTGTACCAGTTTTCACCACCAACAGGTATGAGTTCAACCATAGTCTGTCGCATGCAGGCACATATCTATCTTGGCGATCTTCCCCTACAATGGTTTTACATAATAATAAATATAAGCTGGGATATGAGTTATGGGCACTCAAATAGATTCGTTGATTCTGATAACCGAGATTATCGTGGCATTCGTCGCGTTCTCTTCCATTGTCGCTTCCATAAAACTAACCGTTCGGCGCGAAGCCTCGCCACATCAGACGCTGCTGGTGCACTTCTTCACAGAGAGTGGCATGTTGGCGGCGTCGGTTTGTATGCTGCCGCTGGTGTTGGTTGGCTTCTTTGCAGAAGAAGCGACCGTGGCAAGGATCTCCTGCGCCTATGCGTTTATCGGTGTCGCCACCTATTTTGTGTTGTATTTTAGAAAGCGACTCGCGATTGACGCGCCAACACCACTAGGCAGCCTGGTTGCAATCCTCGGATGGGCGCTCGCGCTGCCAATGCTGGCGCTATCCGTGTCCGGCTGGTTTTGGGAACCAACGCTCGCCATTATCGTTGCGGTGGGGTATTGGGCGGTGGTCGGTAACGCGCTGGTTTTTGTTTCCTTTCTGGCTACATTCGTGGACGATCTGGTGACTGCAAACCCAGAGGAATCAGGGTTACCACAACAAATAATGTCTCGCGCCAGTGGGTTAAATCAACCGCAACCGCCGCGCAGCTAGCACCGCAATCACCAATGCACCGTTAAGAATGGTGAGTGCGAATGGGTAGTTGGCAATCAAGTTTGCCAGCGCATTGACCACGCCGCTGAAGCTCATGCCACTCAGGGCAAGGGTCTGCGCAGCGATAATGATCAGCAAAGCACACAGCGCCACGCCCACTTTAAAACGCCGTCGGATCTGCGCCTGGGCCTGTTGATGCGCGATTTCGGTCAGGGTCGCAAATATAAACAGGTCAGGATCAACCAGTTTGTGGTTTACTTGCTTTTCGCTTTGCAGAATGCGGTCGAATTCAGTCATGGTGGTGCTCCCGCAGCCGCTGCATGGCGCGGCTGAGTTTTGATTTCAGTGTGCCTTCGGAAATTCCAGTCTGCAACGCAATCTCCGGCACGGTGTAGTCATAAATATAGCGCAGCACAAACAACACGCGGTTTTCGCTGTTGAGCGGCCTGATCAAATCATAGAAGGCATGCGAATCTGCAAAGGCCGGCTGGTAACTTGGCTCCAGGTGATCTTCCAGTGGCGCATAGCGTTGTTCCGTTTTGATTAAATCGTGAAAGGTATTAACTGCAATGCCGGTTAACCAATTGCGGAACCGATGCTCGGTATTCGCCGTGCTCGACTGGTGCTTGGTGTCGAAACTCTTAAGGTACTGAAATGCGCGCGTGAACGACTGCTGTGACATATCTTTGGCCAGCTCGCTATTACCGCCAGTGAGGCGCAAGCCAAACCCGTAGAGGTAGTCTGAATAGCGCTTCACCAGGGTACCAAAGTGATGACCGCCGCCAGCCAGAGTGCGCTGCACCAGCGCCTCGTCGGACAACATTCTCAGTCCGAGTTTTGGTTATCGTCATTGTTGGCTTTGGTCACTATGCCGTAGGCGAATATCGCCCCGCCGATGCAGGCCACCAGATAGCCGCTACCGTACACCACCGGCCCCAGGGCCATGTGCCCCAGCAGGATGATGCCGATGCCAACGCCCAAAGTAATACCACCGGAACGGATGTCATTGCGTGGTTGTTTTTTCTTGTAACCGGGGATACCCCGCATTACCTCTTCGTCGATGGGTTGACCTTTTTCAAGCAGGCGTTGCACGGTGTCGTGAAACCGCTTCTCACTCTTATCGTCAAACCGAAAGATCATAGCCATGATGGCCAATGGGAACAGCATGCCGAGAATGGCGATTAAAAATTGATAGGTTTGCATGGAGAATCCTTAAAAAGTTGATTGATACCCGCTATACCGCGCTGGCGGGGATTTCGTTGCATTATTTTCGAAATTAATCCGTATAAGGCGCCGAGCCCGGCGCACGGTAACGATCCAAGGGGCTGCGTTGGGCGTCGCTGCCATAGTACCAGCCACTGTTTTGCAACGGCTCAAACAAAAGGTGCATGATAACGTGAGCACCCGCATCCGGTTGTTTCATGCCGAGTTCGGCGGCACTCGCGCCAGACGTGCCGGTCATGCCACGGGTCATGTCTGTTTCAATATAGCCCGGTGTACAGGCGTTGATTAAGAGTTGCGGATTGGCGCGCGCAACCATCAGCGACAGCAGATTGGCACAGGCCTTGGACAGCCCATAGTTGGCATTGGCGGGCAGACCTCTGTTCTGCATCTCAACAGGCGTCATGCGCTCACATTCCTGCATAAATTTTTGCAGCCGCGGCCAGTCAATGTCCGGGCTCTGAAAAAACGCCTGCCACTCGGGCGCGCCTTGCGCCACATAATTGGGCCCGGAGGCAGACGCCACATTCACCACCCGGCTACCGTCTTTCATCAACGGAATAAACGCATCGCACACGCGCTGCATGCCGCGCACGTTTACGTCCAGAATCTGCGCCAGCGACCCCTGGGCAATGCCTGCGTTGTTAACCAGCCCAACCAGCTCATCACCAGAGTCGCGCACCCGCGCTGCGGCCTGGGCTACCGAGGCTGAGTCGCTTACATCTAAGGGTAAAACCTGTAGCCTCTTATCATCAGCACCAGTCTCCGCCAGCGCTGCCTTGCAAGCATCGGCACCACGCTCGCCGTCGCGTGCACCCAGCCACACCCGATATTCCGGCTGCTGTATAAGAATGGCCTTGACCACGGCCAGGCCGATGCCCTTATTGGCACCCGTGATGAGAATGGATGGCATGGAAATTGATTCAGAACAAGATTAATCGGAGCCTGACCGTATCACAGCGGCGGGTCGGGGAAAACCGGCGGCACGATCGGCAATAAAAAAAGCCCCACTGATTGGTGGGGCTTTCTAGTCTCGTTGCGTGTGAACGTCCGCCGTAGCTTTCATTCCGAGTTGTCGCCAAACGTTATTAGCGTTAGGTAGGCTATTCCCGTGTAGGTTGCAATGAGTATGGGTGTTCCGATTACTAAATAAATTAAAGTTTCCATCGTTATCTCCAAACATAAAAAAGAGTGCGGTTGCCACCCCCGCGATTGGCAGACGTCATCATAGGGCGGTCTGCCATACATAAAAATGGCATATTTTCATGAATGATATAACTGTGAGGAATGGTTAGCCGGGCTGTACGAAACTTTGAATCAGTCCGTTTCATCCAGAATACTAATTGCATTGATGCGCACATCGGGGCTGGGGTCATCGCTTACCCCTGCCAGGTATTGCATGGCCAACGCACCGCCGATTTCGCCTAATGCCAACACAGCCTGATGTCGAATGATTTGATCGGGGTCCGTGAGTAGCCCGGCCAGTGCCGGTACCGAGGGTTCCAGTTCCATATCCATCAGTGCATTAACGGCCGCCACCCTTACCTCTTGAACTGAGTCATATAGCAGGGGCTCGATATTGCTCGCGGCGGCGGGGTCTTCATGTGCGGCCAGAGCTTCCAGCGCGGCCACGCGCACCTCAGGGTCGGGGTCGTGCAGCACTGCGGAGAGTACCGGCCCGGCCGCCCGATAGGTCATGTCACCGAGCGACTCAACCGCGGCCAGCCGAATGGCCGGGTCGGCATGCGACATCAGTGGTAACAATTCATTGAAGGCGTGGTCGCTGGGGTGATTGTCCAATTCGATAATGCGCGCCAACAGTTCGTGTGGTGTAGGCACGGGACTCTCAAACTCTGGTAAAACTATTTGGTCGCTATTCGACTCAATTGATGGCTGCGGTTCAGCTATTGGCTGCTCACTTGTTTGGGTAGCCTTACCCGAAACCTCGAGTTGATTTCGCAGCCCGGGGTTAGGCATCGTTAGCGAGTCGCGGTTCAGCGCGTCATACGAGTAAAAATTCGATGTGGCCAACAGCATCAGCCAGGCCGAGACCGCGACAACACCAAACAGGATAATTTTATAGGGGCGAGACATTATAGTTGCGTTACTGCGACCAACTCTCCGACAGCGGAGAGTTGGTCGCGAGTGGGCTAAATCTCGAAACAGCTTTCAACGGCAGACTGGTTGCCCGGTGCCGAATCCACGGTTTCTCCATCGTCGTCTTCGACTTCGCCGGTTTCAACGCGCACGATAATTTCAAACTTGATCTCATCGACTGGCACTTGCAACCCCGTGTCTTCGTCTTCGACCGTCAGGCTCTCGGCCAACTGGATAAACGCTTCCGATACCGTCCATTCGGTGACGTCGGGTGGTACCAATGCGGTGGCCTTAAAGTCGGTATCGTCGATCTCCACGACAAACTCATAGTAGATCACCGCGTTGTCACCCAACGGCGCATTGGTGTCTGAGCCCAGCGAGGCGTGCGTGTGGGTGACGGCATGCCAATCAATCAACACCTCATCCACATCGCCTGGATCCCAGCATTCGTCCGCTTGCGGGGCAAATTCTTCTCCCACACTGGCGACCACCGGCGCGGCTGGGATGCGGTGTGATAGAAACATTTCACCTTCGATGTCTTCGCGGTCCACCGTCAAGCCTTCCCATTCATACAATCCTTCTGGAAAGCGATTAAAAAATGTTTCCGGGTCAAGTTCGTCAAAGGTCGGTTCCGCACTTTCAAAGAACAATTCGGTCAGGCCCTGTCGTGTCAGCCGCGAGCGGGTGCGGATGTCGAGCAGCCGGCGGTTTCTGGGGCCTTCAATGCGCATGCGCCGCCAGGCATCGCCATCCGCCTTGCCGTGAATGCCAAGGTCTCCGTCGGTGTCGTTGAGTTCAAAGTAAAGCTGCGATTCGTCCAGCTCCACTTCATCCTCCTCTGCAATACCCAGCAAGGGCGCGGCCGTAAAGGCCAGGGCTAATGCAACAATGGGCAGTTTGTTTAGTTTCATGTCAGTTCTCCTATGGTGGTTGCTACAGTTGCTTCTGTATTGCTGAAGCTTAGGCAGGCGGCCTGAATAAAGGCTGATGGAAAGCTGAAGATTTGCTGAAAGTTGCGCCGCAGTCAGCGCAAATGTGGCGGGCGGCTCGAATGTGGACTATCGTTAGGCCATGACCATCCGATTCCTTTGCGCATTATTTTTGTTGTCTCTGACCAGCCCGGCAGTGGCGGGAGACAAGCCGGCGGAGGGCGCAATCGATAAGGCCAAGGTTGCGCAAATCATTGAACAGGCCTACCCCGGTGCCATGATCAAGGAGATTGAGAAAGAGCGCTTTAAAGGCGAACCAGTGTACGAAGTGGATTTCAAACACGAGGGCCAGAAACTGGAGGCCCTGATCAGCCTTGACGGCAACATCGTTAAGGTTGCCGAAGACGACTAAGGGGAACCAGCCCCGGTTAACCGCCGGGCTGCAAGCCTGAGATAGTGACCCGAAATTCCCGCTGCTGATCGAGCTGTAGCTGCACGTCCAACTGCATGACGCGCGCCAGCGCGTGCACCAGCGCCAAGCCAAGCCCTGAGTGACCGTTATCATCGTGCGAGCGTTGTTTGCGCCAGAAGCGATCCTTCATGTGCACAATGTCCTCCGGTTTTAAATCCATGGCAGCATTTTTAACCTGCAACACAATATTCTGATTGCGAATCTCGGCGCTCACATGAATCTCCGCATTGTCCGGGCTGTAGCTCACTGCGTTGACGAACAGGTTACTCAAAATCATGCCCAGCTTGTCGCGATCGGTGTTAATCACCAGGTTCGGCTGAACGTGGTTAACCAGGGTCTTGCTATTACTTTGGCCATTTATCGCGTGTGTCCAGATTTGGTCACAATAGCGCGCCAGGTCGATGTCTTCCGGGTCGGCCCGCAATAAGCCGGCTTCCGAGCGGGCCAGCTCCAGCAGGGTGATCACCAGCCGTTCCATCTGCCCGGAAATCTCGCCCACATCACGAAAAAACCGCGTTACCTGCTCAGGGTCGTCGGGCACCATCTCGGCTACTTCGGCCAGGGTTTTCAGTTCCGACAGCGGGGTGCGCAACTCGTGCGCGACATTGGCCGAGAAGCGCTTCTCACGCTCAAACGCCGATTGCAACCGTTCCAGCAGGTAGTTTAGCTGGTGTTCAATAGGGGCAATTTCTATGCTCTGAGTGCCCGAATGTTGCAGGCGCGCACCCAGATTGGATTCATCGATGTCGCTGACCTGACTGGCCAGCTTCGACAATGGCGCCAGACCGCTACCCACCAGCCGCCACACTAACAGAGCGACCAGCAATAACACCACCAGTGTGCCACCCCAGATAGTGCTGCCGATGACCCACAGGGTGTGGTCCAGCGACGCTCGCTCGCGCGCCAGAATAAGGGCGATGGGTTTGGCGACCGGCATGTCACCCAAGGCATCTTCTTCTTCGTCGGGTTCCTCGATACGCGGCATAAAGCCAATGGCGACCAGCCGCCCGGCCCGACCGTCGGCCAGCGTCAGGTCAGAGAAGTGATGCTGACCGGGTTGTACCTTACTCTGGGGCAAGTCTGATGTTGCCAGTGATGGGGATTTGATCAGCAACTCGGTGTCCGATTCCCATAGCTGGTAGTACTGAGCTGACTCGCCCGGCTCAAATTCACTCATTACGCCGTCTTCGGCAAAATCAAACTCCAGACCTTCTTCATCCAGCTCGGTGAGCGAGATTAGGGCGCGCGCCTTGTCCAGCAGAGCCGCGTCAAACACGGCTTCAATCTGGTCTGCCACCCGCACATGCAAAAATCCGGCAGCCAATGCCAGCACCACGATCATGCTGGCGATAATGGTGAGGTTCAGGCGTTTGCGAATGGAATACACGGGCTCACTCAATCAGGTAGCCAAACCCGCGCCGGGTTTTGATCAGGTTGGGCGCACCCGCCGCCTTGAGGCGTTTGCGCAGGGCGCTGATGTGCGCCTCCACGGCATTGCGGGTAACGTAGCTGTTGGCGTCATACAGTTGGTCAATCAATTGGTCGTGTGAATACACGCGGCCACGGCGGCTGGCCAGAAACTCCAGCACCTGATACTCATGCGGCGTTAACGGAATCACCGTGTCGACGTGGCGGACCTCGCGCGACACGGTATTGATTTCAACGCCCTTTACTTCCAGTACCGGGTTCTTAACGCCGTTGCGACGCCGGCCGATGGCCCGCAGGCGCGACACCAACTCCTCGAAGGCAAACGGTTTAACCATGTAATCGTCCGCGCCCAGGTCCAGGCCCCGTACTCGATCCTCAGTTTGATCATTGGCCGACAGAATCAATACATGGCTGTTAATCCCATCGCTGCGCAGCTTGGACAACACGCTCAAGCCATCCAGCTTGGGCAGCATCAAGTCCAGAATAATGGCCTCATAGTCATTGTGCCCGATAAACGCCAACGCTTCCTCGCCATCAAAGGCCTGATCCACCGTAAACCCATGTTTCTGCAGGCCGGTACACAGCGAGCGCTGCAGGCGCTCCGAGTCCTCCACCATCAGTAACTTCATTTGGGGCTCCGCGTTTTAACAAGGCACATAGTGAGTATAGGCTGCGATTGGGCAAATTATGATCGACATTTACCTCAGAATAGATCACAGCCTAAGCAGCAAAGCTGAAGATTTGCTGAAAGGGGTGGGGTGTTCGGTATTTTAGTTGGCGCTCGCTACTGCATTCCGGTATATGCTTGGCGTGAATCTCAACTACCCGATCACGATCATGAAAAAACTCACCGCCGGTCATCCCCGCGCGCTTTATTTGCTTATTTGTGTCGCGCCACTATTGGCGCATTGCACCTGGGTGAAACCCACGCCGGACTCTGAAAAAGTGCGATTGGTGCCGGCCGACCGTGTTGCGGATTGTCGGCTGCTGGGTGATGTAACCACCTCGACCGTAGACAAGGTGATTATTAAGCGTGGCGCCGCAAAGGTAAAAAGCGAACTGGAAACCCTGGCTCGTATGGAGGCCGCAAAAATGAATGCCGACACAATTGTGGCGACCTCTGAAGTCGTGCAGGGCCGCCAGACGTTTAACGCCTACCGTTGTAGGCGCGACGCCGGCTAATTCGTCATAGCCTTGGGCTGGCTAGACTTCGCCTTCTTTGGTCAGCGGTTTTAGTACTAACTCAACACGGCGGTTTAACTGCCGACCTGCGGCGCTGGTGTTTTCCGCGACCGGGTGATCGGGCCCGACCCCCAGCGTATGCATCCGATTGGGGTTAACGCCGCCACCACGCAGGTAATTTGCCACACTGTTGGCGCGCCGTACCGACAGATCCATATTATGGGCTCGCGTGCCAGTGCTGTCGGTGTGGCCAGTGACATCGATTAGGGTTTGATTGTATTCCTTGAGCACCAGAACCACCGAATCCAGCACCGGCAGAAACTCATCGCGCAACTCGGTCCGATCAATCCCAAAGGTAATGTTGCCCGGCATGTTCAGCACCAGGTCGTCGCCCATGCGCGTCACGCTCACGCCAGAATCACGCAATTGCTCACGCAACTTGCTCTCCTGTTTGTCCATATAACTACCGACCGCAGCGCCGCCAAGGGCGCCTACGCCCGCGCCAATCAGCGCCCGTTTACGTCGGTTATCGGCTTCCTTGCCGGTCAGCGCACCGATCACGGCACCCACTGCGGCACCAATCGCAGCGCCTTTGCCGGTGTTGGAAGCCTCACGCTCGCCCGTGTACGGGTTGGTCGCGCAGGCGGAGAGGAATAGGGCAATAAAGCCTGTCTGAATAAGGATTTTTTTCATTTGGGTATCTCTGTGAACCGCGGTGCGGTTTGGAACGCTAATAGATACCTATATAGCGACAAAGTAAAGCAATGCAACGCCGATATTTTGGCCGTTATCGCGAAGCCGCTACTTCACGGAGCACCGTATCGAGAACACACATCTTCGTCCACGCGTTCGGCGAGTAATGGCGCGGCGTCGATGTCGCCACGGGTGATTCGTCGCAGCGCACCTTTCAGTTTTCCAGTATGGGGGGCGCATATTTGCGCCGCGGTTAATGTGGCTTGCTGAGCATCTGCTCGTTCAATATTCCACAGCGATAGTTCCTCCTCACCGACGGCTACCGCGACCTGACTAGCATCAGGGTGCAGTGCGGCCGCGTAAATGCTGGTCTCAAAATTCAGCTTGGCGAGTTCAAGGCTGGTGTTAACGTCCCATAAGCGCACCGTTTCATCCCAGCCAGCGGTCATGACGGTGGCGGCGTCATCGCTGAAATCGACATGATTCACCCCGTCTGTATGACCCAATAGTACACCCACTTCTGCACCATTTATCACGTCAAAAATGCGCACGCTGCCATCCGAGTTAGATGCCGCAAGCAGCGTGCCATCGGGGCTGAATTTAACTCTCAACGTTGCACCGCTAAAACCGCTTAAGGTGTATATTTCCTCGCCCGACTCGGCATTCCATACGGCTGCGGTGGTGTCTTGTCCTGCGGTGACAATCCAGCGTCCGTCCGGGCTGAAGTCCGCTGATTCGATCAGCCCAGCGTGCCCTTGCAATTGTGCGACCTGTTGTCCCGAGTCCAAATTCCAGACGCGGGTTATTCCTTCCCAACTGAGTGACACGGCGCGGGTGCCGTCATCGCTCATTGTAATGTCATAAAACTGTTCCTGGTCTGGTTTAAGCACCGAAAGTTGTGCGCCACTGGTCAAGTCCCAGACAACAGCCTGACCCATGTTTGGCGTTACGGCGCGGGTCGCCAGCCGATCAAACGTTGCAGTAAACAATAATCGCTGGTCCACCGTGTTCTGGTTCACGGGGTACTCGGCAGCCTCAGTGCCGCTAACTGAATTTCTGACCGAGACACTGCCATCAATGGCCGTCAATACCATTCTTTGCGCAGCGGCGTCGTAGACAACGCTGTCCACGCCATAGGTGGGGTTACCTTCGATGACGGTCATTTGCCTGGCGGTTTGTGGGTCCCAGATGCGCACTGTTTTATCACGGCCTATGCTCAACAGATGGTGGTTTGTGGGGTCGTAAAACAGAGAGTTAACCCGCCCTTGATGCCCCGCCAGTTCGAACTTTTGCATGGGCGATGCTTGAGCAATAGCGGTATAGGTGCGCATATTACTGTCCTCACTCACCGTGAGCACAACATTCTCTGACGCATTGAATTGTGCTGACGAAAGTGCTTCTCGGTGCCCTTCATAACGCGCCAATTCACGGGCATTGCTGGTATTCCACAGGCGTGCGGTGGCATCGGCGCTGGCGGTTAATAACTTGCTGCCGTCGTCGTTCCATACCAGGCTCACCACCTCGTCCTCATGCCCCCTCAAAGTGGTAAGCAGCTCTACATCCGCGCTGTTGCGAATTTCAACTTCGTTGTCTTCAACGGCGACCGCAATTTTTGATTCATCGGCGCTGTATGCGACTTTGCCGGGGAGCAACCCCTCAACCTTTCCGCTTGCCAACGAGAACACATAAAAGTCGTCCCTGCGCCCGCTGACTACGCGCGAGTCTAGGGGCGTAAACTCCAGCACCTGATCTCGACCCACGCGTGTCTCGAACTGCTGGAGTAGGGTGGCTTCGTCAGCGTTCCAGATCGTAACGCGATCCTCTAGGCTGGCCACGGAGGCCAGCGACCCGTCCGCAGTCAGCCGACCCGATATCGGTTTGGCCCCAGCCAATTTTAAGGTCGCGAACTTTTCTCCAGTGGCGGTATCCCAGATGCCGACTTCTTCCGTTTCTGGGTTCCCGGCAATCAGTTTTGCGCTGTTGGCACTGAAAGAAGCAAATTTGGGCAACTTAGGTATTGTAAGTTCGGCCACTTTTTTGTGCTCGGTGGTGCTCCATAAATAAAAGCGCTCTTCATCCTCATAAACAATCGCCGCCAGAGTACCACTGTCACTCAAGGCAAGCACCTCACCAGCTGGGCCGTGTTCAGAAAGTACCGCCCCCGATGCTGCATCCCACGTTCTGAGGTAGCCATCGTCACCGGCTGAAAAAACGCGGTTGTGCCCCGTAATAAAGCCGGCGCTCGTAATGTCACCACGGTGCCCTTGCAGGAGGCTCTGAATGGGCGCTCGCTGGTTAACAAAATTGAGCAGTGCCTCGGCTTTGGGTTGCTGCGGATGCAGTATCGATGAGTAAGCACCCAAGGCCGAGAATCGTAACGCACGTTCAAAGTTAGAGCCTCGGTCTTCTTCCAGCCGATCCGACATGGCATCTCTGATGGCGTGTTGAGACAAGTCGATCAGTTGCAATGCGGCCTCGTTATTCTGTGCGCGCAGGGTGCTTATCGAGATATACGCGACGGACGTGACCAGTGTCAGGCTAGCCAGAGCGGTGAGGGTTCGCAGTTTTCTCGTGCGCCGTTGCTCCCGGTTCCACAATTCGTCGAATGACACGCCAAGGATGCCGGCAACCAGCCGCGCGGTCAGTTTGCGTAGCCCATCTTTGCGCCAATCCGGCGCCATGGGTTCATCAGGGGTGTCGGTCAGCTCGCCCTGCTCATCGACCTTAACCTTGAGTGCGGGTGGAAAGCACTCCTCATCAGCATTGGTCGCATTGGGTGTACCATCGACGATAACAGCAAAATATTTAGCCCCTTCGGTGCTTTTGAAGCGCCTGACTTCCATATCAACCCACGCTGACTTGGCGGAGTTGGGGCTGCAGAGGACCACCAGGGTTTCTGAATCGTCAAGCGCGCCTTCCAGCGCGGCGCCCAGACTTTCGCTGGCGCTCATGTCTTCGTCATCCCTGAATACCCGGCCAAATTTCTGTTTATCGGTATCAAATTCCGCCAGTACGCCAGCCGGCACCCGATAGTTCTCCAAGGCGTGCTGCAATTTGCGCGCCCATTTCTTATCCAGTTGGCTATAACTGATAAACGCTTTGTACCGTTTGCTCATGAATTATCAGCCTCTTAAATTTAACTGATTTGGACACCCTTCAACTGCGCTTTCAACCCGCGATGCAGATGGGCAATTAGCTTCTCAAATTTACCAAAGGTGAAGTGGTCATTGGCGCCGCTGTTAATGCTTCTCTGGATGGCTTCGACCACCGCCTGATCTTCTTTGGCGCCGGTGTTGTTCACAAACTCGGCGTCCCGCTTGGCATCCTGGATGGCCTGCTCAGAATCCAACTTGCCGCGGTTGGTGAACACCCAGGTGCGGGTCAGGGTTTTATCAATTGCCACTGGCTCCAGAATTATCACCGTGGTGAAATGTGACAGAACCGTGACCAGCACATTGGGGAACAGGTGGTACACATAGGTCAGTTTGCCGTCCACCTTCCATTGTTCGGGCGGCACATCGGCGAGCTTTTCAATGCGGCGAAACGGGTAGGTGATACGGCTGTTATGGCCAAAGGTTTCCACCAGATTTAAATTGTCGTACCCATAGGGGAAAAACGTTTCCTTGTGGGTCGGTTTGATGTGGTAGCCCTCAATAAAACCTTCGGTGAATATCTTCCAGTTGGCCTCCACTATGTATTCCGTTTCCTCGAATACCTGCTGGTCGTCGCCAATGATCTGCGGAATCAAGTCCAGCGCATCCCAACAGCCCGGTGTGGGCGCTTGCACAACATAGATAAGCCCGTGCTGTTCACGCACCTCGACCGGCACCAGCCCGTGACAGGATTTACCCAGACCCGGAAAACCAGCCTCATGCGGCACGTGTGACAGGCTGCCATCCAATTGATAAGTCCAGCCATGATAGGGGCACACCAATGCACCGCCCCGGCCACTGCCTTCTGCTACCTGCATGCCGCGATGCCGACAGGCATTTTTAAAGGCGCGTACCTCGCCGGCTTTATCGCGCACCGCGACAATAGGCGTGCCCGCAGCCTCACGCGCCAGATACGAACCCGGCTCAGCCAGCGCCGACGCCGGGCAAAACACCGTTGGCCAGCGCCACATCACCTGCTCGCGCTCGGCGAGGAAGCGCTGCTCACTTAAATAGTTGGCCACCGGCTCGCGCCAGACATCCTCCGCCTCATCGGTGGTTTTGTCGGCTACATGCTGTAAAACTTTTTCAATAACGGCCTGATCACTAAGCACCAATGACATTGAATAATCCTGCGAGTGGATGGGTTGTTGGGTTAAAGATAAGTATACGTCAGTCAGCTCACGTTGCCGCGCTGAAGTGAGCTGGGGGTCAGGTCTTCGGCTATTCCTTAACTCCGAACAATCTCATCAATCTCTGTGGCGAAGATTTCTTCATACTCGCTTTTAAAATGCAGCCAGTACCATTTGCCGCCATTGGTATTCAGGATTCGTTTCAATATCGGCTTTTGGCTTTCCCAGACAGACGCCGACAGGTTGGCATACTGAGATTGCGTATATAGGTTCAGGGTACTCCAGAGAATATTTGTGATCAGCAGTATAAAGCGAGTCAACTCCGCCTTAGTCAGGCTTTGCGGATCATCGCAGCCCCTGAGGTAGATCTCGGTCAATTCGCCGTTGTCGTGCAGCTTTGCCCTGATATTGGAAAGCGCGTTCACACTCGAATCCAGCGCGGCGGCACGCACCGCATCGGTATTTTGGCGAATCTGCATGGCAAGGTAGGCTAGGGTGAGGAACACCGCAATCGCACCCACAATCTCGCCAATGGCGCCGGCTGCTTCCCAATTCATAATCGCCTCCCGTGTAACCCAACCTGTTTTAGACAGTGAACCCGGATCATTTTGTACAATCGGTTCAGCGAATGCAATGATTGAAATATAGGCGGTTGGCTGCTGGTTCTGTGTATGCGCGCTCCCCCGCGAGAACAATTGGGGTCAGCGGCAATTTTTTCATCGTCTCGTTACGCCACTCCTCACGTCCAGGCGAACCGGGGCTCATCATAAAAAGCCACGCGTGAATCGTTGCCCTGAATTGCGGCTTCATAAAACTGATAAATAATGGCAGCGGTGGGTGCGTAAACTTCGTGCCCAATGGTTGCCAGGTTAATGCTGAATACTGGGCGTTTCGGGTCTTCACCTTGGTCGAGATTAAGTAAATCCTTGTTGGCCAGCTCGTCAAGCGGGATATGGAATACCTTTGCGACCTCATCTGGGTTTGGTGTAATTGTTACGGGGTCGTCAACCCACACGATGACCGGCGTAATACAAAACCCGGAGCGGGTTGGGTAATCGTCCAGCACGCCCAGTATGTTTTGTTCATCAACCGCGATACCAAGCTCTTCCTGAAGTTCACGCAGCGCAGCTTGCTCAGGACTTTCACCGGCATCCACTTTGCCGCCGGGCAGCGCGAACTGGCCCGCATGTTGCCTTAATTGAGAGGCGCGGCGAGTGAGCAGAAAGTAGGGCGGTTCGGCATCGCTCGTCGGCTCCACAACCGCAATCACCACGGCCGCGCGCCCCAACGCTTTGTCCTTAATTGGTAAGCGAGTGGTCGCGGCCAGGTTCTGCTCGATATGGGTTCTTAGGGTGGGCATTTCTGTTGGCGCTGCGAGGGAACTGATACATCTGGTTGAGCCTCTAGTATAGCGATATTAATGAGCGTGGCGTTGGCAAACTCGAAACCAAGTTTATTTAAAGGCATTTAAATGGTTTCCTTCACAGCGACTAGCGCGCGCAGTGCTATCTTGCGTTTTTAAAAATTACATTCGCCAATCATTAAATGCACGCCAATAATTCGACCGCTACAAAGAGCGCAGACACACTGTACTTTGATGGGCAGTGCCCAATCTGCTCCGCCGAAATCGGTCGGCTGCAATCGCAACTCGACACCGATTTAACCTGTGTTGATATTCACGACTTGGACACCACGCCAATCGAGCGCGAGCGGTTGTTCTCCGAATTACACCTGCAAAAAGCCGATGGCACCTGGCTGGTCGGTCTGCAGGCCAACGTGGCGGCTTGGCAACACACGCGCTGGCGATCGCTGGCGCAAATCTTATTGTGGCCGGGCGTCCGCTGGGTTGCCGACATGGGTTATCGCCTATGGTTGCGTTGGTATCAAGCGCAACGCGCCGCCCGCTAAATTTAACCGTGGTCTGCCCCCGGTTACTTGTTACCATGGGTTAGATAACCGAAGCAACAGGAAGCAATCCAAATGAAGCAGCTCGCAGGTAAGACCGCCATTATCAGTGGCGGTGCAGAAGGCATCGGCCTTGGCATAGCAAAAGCCATGGGGCGGCACGGCATGAACATTGTGCTGGCCGATATTAACCCTGAGCAGCTACAGGAGGCCGAGCAATCAATACAGGCCATGTCGGTCCCAGTGCTGGCCTTGCCGCTGGACGTGGCGGTGCGTGAACAATGGGACGACGTGGCCAGGCAGGCCGCTGATCATTTTGGCAACATTCATATGCTGGTCAATAATGCCGGGGTTGGCGGTAGGCCGCTGCCGATTGATCAGGAGCAGGAACAGGACTGGCGCTGGGTGGTGGATGTCAATCTGATGGGCGTGGTCAATGGTGCCCATGCGGTGACGCCCCTGATCAAGCAGCATGGTGAAGGCGGCTGGATTATTAATGTCGCGTCGATGGCCGGTTTTGCATCACTGCCACTGGCTGGTGCCTACACGGCAACCAAGGCCGCGGTGGTCGCGCTATCTGAGTGTTGGCACGCCGAAATGCAGGCCGATAATATACATGTCTCAGTGCTGTGCCCTGGCTTTGTAAAGACGCGCATCAACTTGTCTGACCGCAATAAACAGGGCCAGTATCAGACCGATCGCGAATCAGGCGGCAATAAACCGGTCAGCAATAAGCCCTCGGCAAAGTTACAGGAGCTCGGCCAGCAAATGCAAAGCATTATTGATGCCGGTACGCCGCCCGAACTGATTGGTGACCGGGTGGTTGAGGCGCTGGCAGCCAAGGAGCTTTATATTATTACCCACCCGAATTATCGGCCAGGAATTGAAGCCCGCTTTACAGGCATTATCGACGCATTTAAACGCGCAGAGTCCAGCCCCTTGCTGGCGGATGTAGGCGAACAGCGTATTCCTCAGATTGACTAAACACGAACTAATTCATTCAACAAAATTTCAATAAAACATCAACAAAACATAGAGAGAACATCAACATGGCTCAAAACAAAGAACTGGGAATCATCGTCTACGGCGCCACAGGTTACACCGGCCGCCTGGTCTGCGAGTATTTATACAAGCAATATGGGGTAGGGGGTGATGTCAGTTGGGCGATGGCCGGGCGCAGCCAGCAAAAGCTGGAACAGGTGAGAGATGAGATGGGCATTTCATCGGAGGTGCCATTGATTGTCGCTGACGCTGGCACTCCCAGCTCAATTGACGACATGGTGCGCCGCACCAGTGTGGTGCTGACCACGGTTGGCCCCTATCAGCTCTACGGTTCCGATCTGGTCAGAGCCTGTGCAGAAGCCGGCACCGACTATGTTGATTTGTGCGGCGAACCCGGCTGGATGCATGAAATGATTGCCGCCCATGACGAGGCAGCAAAAGCCAGCGGAGCCCGAATCGTATTTTCCTGTGGCTTCGATTCGGTACCGTTCGATCTCGGGGTGCTGTTTCTGCAACAGCAGGCCGAGCAACAACTGCAGGCACCACTGAGCCGCATCAAGGGCCGGGTCAGGGCCATGAAGGGCACCTTCTCCGGGGGTACTCTGGCCAGCTTCAAAGCCACCATGGCCAAAGCCGCTAAAAACCCGGAGCTGGTACAGGTGTTAACCAATCCTTTCGCATTAACGGAGGGTTTCAGCGGGCCAGCACAACCGTCCGGGCACAAACCCGTCTATGATGAAGACCTGGCTAGCTGGTCGGCGCCGTTTGTGATGGCGACGATTAACACCAAGAACATTCATCGCTCCAACCTGTTGCTCGGGCACGCCTATGGCGAGAACTTCGTGTATGACGAAATGATGTTAACCGGGCCCGGAGAGAAAGGTGAAGCTATGGCAAAGGCCGTCGCGGCTGATACCTCCATGGCCGAAGACCCACGCCAACCCGGTGAAGGGCCCTCCAAAGAAGAACGTGAGACCGGGCATTACGATGTGTTGTTTGCCGGCTCCGACGAGAGCGGCAACAGCATAAGTGTCAGTGTGCAGGGCGATAAAGACCCCGGCTACGGCTCAACCAGCAAGATGATCGCCGAGAGCGCCGTGTGTTTACTCTTGAACCCTGACGAAAGCGTCAGCGGCATTTTAACGCCCGCATCAGCCATGGGGTCGCAGCTAATCGATCGCCTGCAGGCTAATGCCGGTTTGTCGTTCCAGGTTGAAAGCTGACAATGATATCGAGAGCCCCCAACCGCTCTTATTGAAAACGCAAAAGGCAGGACCTGACACCCGTTTCCTTCTAAACTTTTACTCTGACCCCACGAGTGCGGAGCAAAGATTATGAAGAGGTGTTTTCCATTGGCGGCTTTGATGCTGCTGGTAGTCGCGTCAACCAATATTGCGCAGGCTAGCGAGAATGCTGCCGCCGAAGCCCTGGCAGACAAGATGCTGGCGGCGATTGGCGGCCGCGATGTCTGGGCGCAGTTGCGCAACACGATCAACGGCTCGCAACAGAACCGGGCGGGCGAGCCCACTGAGGTGTACGCCATCATCACCATGGATTTCGAGCGCCCGCGTTTTCGCATCGAGACCACCGCACCCGGGCTGCATGTGGCGCGCGTGATCAATGGCAAAAAAAGCTGGCGCCAACGGCGCAACGGTAAAGTCGAGGACGTAGACGATGACTTTTTCAAAGACGAGATGCGCTGGTATGCCTCGCACCTGTACCGCACCATTCACCGCATCGCGGCGCGCGACCCGGCTTTGTCGCTGAAGATTAATGACCGCGGTCGCCTCGAAGTGTATGAAGGTAGCGAACGGCTAAGATGGTTTGAACTGGACGCTAGCGGCGAGCCATATCGGTTCGGCAGTTATGATGACGGCATCGGTGGGCTATGCGGGCCATGGGATTTCGTGCAGGATGGCATCCATCACCCAACCTGGGTCTCCAATGCAGAGGGCACCTGGCGCGCGTCCGTGCAGGCGTTGAGCATCAATGCGCCCTTGCGCGAGCATACTTTTGCGCGGCCCAACTGAAGAAGCTGCGGCAGTCTCACTCAACTGAGTGCGATCACTTTTGCTGCAATAACGCCGCCAATTTTGCCTGATACAAGCCGGATGCCTCCGGTGAATCTGCTTTGGCCAGAGCGGCTTCAAACTCCCGCGCCGCCGCTCTGACATTTTTTGCTTTGTAATAACTCACCGCCAGCAGCATGTGCACACGATGCAAATCGGGTGCGAGAGCAAGCGCCTCGCGATAGTAATTAATCGCTTCCTGGTACTCACCTTGATCGTGCGCCACCCAGGCGTTGTGAATTGCGTGCCATGGATTGTCACGATCCTTGGCTCGATGTTGCCGTTCAATTTGCCGCGCCTCGGCGACTCGTGACTGGCTCTCCATCAGCAAGATCAGATTACGGGCAAAGGTTGACGAGTTTGGAAAATGCAGCACTCCATGCGCAAAGATCCGTTCGGCCCCCTCATCATCACCTCGGCGACGGTGCAGAATACCGATGGTGTTGAGCGCAGACGCATTCAACGGGTTCTCCTGCAGGGCACGTTGCGCGTATGCAAAAGCCTCATCTATCTGGTTGTCTTGCAACAACTCCGCCGCGATGTTGCTGAAGTACATTGACGACTGCTGGGCTGGAGAAATGTCATCAATATAGCGCAAGCCATCTGACACAAAATAGTCGATGCGAATAACACTGCGGGTGTTAAATATTGAATCCGGGCTGATGGCTCTCTCTTCATCCTTCAACACAGCGCGCATATGATCAGAGCGGATAAATAAATTGCCGGTCAGGTCATAGGCGGTATTTTGGTCGAGCAACTGAAAGCCAAAATCCACACCGGCAAGGATCGCCAGCCCAGCCGTCAAATTGGTCAACGACAAACAGTTACCGCTATGAGTTTGCAGCGTCTCGCTGGCGGTGTAGGTGGCGTTGGAATAACGAAAGCCATCCAACACAATAGACAAGTAATCCGCCAGCCGCCGATAAGGCAACGTGGATTGATTTGCCGGGTCATTAAAATAGGCTAGAAAAGCCGCCTGCTGAGCTTCAGTTAAGCGATGAATGTCAGCACGGGCGATCGTGCCCTGATGGGTCGCGAACAAACTCGTGTTGAACGCTGGTAGCTCGGTAACCGGCGCCGTTGGAACAACTGCCACCGTGGGTACGCTCTTATAACTGCAGGCCGAAATCGACACCGCCAGCGCCAACGGCGCACAGCGTAATAACAAAGATGTGATCATTCGAGATAGTTGCATTGTTAACAGCCTATCACTTGTGCCCGAGCAAAAACCAGGTTCGCATGGTTGGTTTGCCTTTTATCCTTATCTCGCCGCGTGGCTCGCAATAGAACTGGCCCTTGATTAATTCATAGCTCTGTTCAGAGATCTGGATTCTATTCGGCTCGCCATGCGACTCCATGCGTGATGCGGTTTTCACCGTGTCACCCCAAAGGTCGAATTGAAACTTATTATTACCGATCACGCCGGCGATCACCGAGCCGGAATGAATCCCCATGCGCAATTGCAGGTTTTTCAGCAGTGGTGAATCGGAGTGCTGGGCGAACTTCATCATTTTCAACGCGGTGGCGGCAAGCGCATGCGCATGATCAGCGCGCGCTTTAGGCACCCCAGACACCAAATAATAACCGTTGCCGACGGTGCGTACCTTTTCCACCCCGGTGGCTTCGATCACGCCATCAAAATAGGTGAACACTTCGGTTAACACGGCAAACGATTCGCGCGCCGTTAATAGGGCTGACAGGGGCGTGAAGCCAACCAGGTCAGCGAACAGCATGCCGACATTATCGTAGTGATCGGCAATGGTTACGCTGAAGATTACGCCGGCGTTGCCTCGCAATGAACTTTTAGGTATCGCACCGACTTAACTCGAAAGACACGCCCCGTTAGTCATTATTTTTCCACTGCCTGAAGAGGCAACGCAAAGGCTATTTTTACCTGCACGTTTTCAGTGCAGCTCTACTATCAGCATTTATAAGCCTTTGAGCGGGGTGCACACTCTTAGGGAATCGGCCAGCACCAGGGTGGTGCCGGATATAGCGATCAGTCATGTTTCGCATAAGAATTCATCATTTTGAAACAATGCCCAAGGAGAATACTTTCTGTCACTCATTAAGCAAAATGCTTCGGCAGGAGTTTCACCATGTCTTATCACCGCACTATCGCAATCTCGGCAGCAGTTCTATTGCAAACCCAGGGTGCTTACGCTGAAACCATCGATCAGGATTTTGAGCGCTGTGTAACAACCGCTCTGGAGCAGCGCGGGCAAACTGCGAAAGCGATTGTCGTCGATAACGGCGGCTTTTCTCAGGACGACCTTGACCATGATACTTCGCCCCGTTCCACACGCTATCGCATGCAGGTCAACAGCAAATCCTCTGGCGAGGACCTGGGTACTGTGACGTGCACGATCAGCTATTCCGGAGACGTCCTTAAGGCGACGTTTGATAGTTGAGCGCATGTGATCTAGGCGGCGTGGGGTTCCCGCCGAACCCCACGCCCGTCGATTCACAGTCCTTAAAAGTTTAATAGGTAAAAACACAGCATACAAATACAAAGGAGCAGCCCATGAAGCGGAACAATTTTACAGACGATGAAATGTACGGTGTATCACGCATCGACGACCAGCGGCATTACACCCACGCCTGGCGCGTGAGTTTGAGCCGGCGCGGCAAACGACATGTTAAAAACTTCCCCGATAAAAAGTACCAGGGTAAGGCGCAGGCATTGCTGCGAGCGAAAGAGTTTCGTGATCAATTGCTGGCAAAATACCCGCCGCTTAGCCGACGGGAGTTCTGTGATGCGAAACGCAGGAATAACCGAACCGGCATCACGGGTGTCTACAAATATCGAAAAACCTATCAGTTGAGTGACGGCACTATCAAGGAACGCTGGTACTGGGAGGCGAATTGGCCGGGGCCGGAAGGCGACAGTGTCAGCAAAGCATTTTCTGTGGCTCGGTTCGGCGAACAAGCTGCCAAGCACATGGCGATGCACGCCAGAGAGCAGGGCCTGCAAACCGTTAAGGGAACTTTCTGGGCAGCTGCGCGAGGAAATGCTCTGCTACTGGCCAAGCCTGCTAATGAAGCACCTTTGAAAGTGATCGATGTGCACGCAGGTTGAGCTGTGCAGGTCTAGACAAAGCGGCCATCACCCCTCCTGACTAAAAGCAGGCAACAGGCCTCTTTCGTTTCTATGCTTTAAGGTATAGCGACGGGAAGGGCGGCGAGGGAATCGCGCACCTCGGGTCGCAGTTAGTTTGTGTTCGGAGGACAGTTGGCGCTGCGTGAAATAGTTCTTGGGTCAGATAATCAACGCCTGCTACGCGCAGCGACGGCTGCGCTGCTGGCGCATAGTCTCCTGTTTGCATTTGGGTTTTGGACGATTAGTCAATTTTCGGTGCCGTCTGATGTCAACCGGGGCATTGTGATCACGCTGGATAAGGCGCTGCGCGAAGGTTTAAAAGCGCCTGACGCCCCAGCGCTGGATACGATTAACGATGCCCAGGTCGGCGCCCCAGAGAGCCTGCGGCCGCGCTTCGAGCCAAGTGAGCTGAGCCAACTGAATGACACCCCCATGGCCAAGCCTGCGGCTGAAATCAGGCTGCCAGCAGCGGCCACGCCCAGCGCTGAGATCTCAGAAACCAGCGAGGTGAGCCCGGCGACAAGCGTCTTGGAATCGGCGCCGCCGACCACGGTGCATACGGCCAACTTATCCGATGCCCCCGGCGATACAGCCCCGGACCTAGCCACAGAGATCGCGGCCGGTGCACAGACGCAGCCGATTGAAGCGCCCGTGCTGACGAAGGCGACGGGCGAATTGACGATATCCAGTGCCCAGCCAACGCCACACCCGGAGACAGCCTCTGAAGTCTCGATGACGCAACGGCAAAAGCGCATGCTCGATAAGAAGCTTAAGAAATGGGCAGAGAAAATAGACGATTTGGAAGAGGCGCCCGAGGCCGTTAGCTGGCGGCACCGAGGGCAAACCTATGTGGCCAAGTTCAGCCGTTTGCCAGCGTCCGGGGAAATGGCCATGGATAAAATGGTGGTGGAGGTCACCACCGAACAGGATGGCCAGAGGCTTACTACCACGATGAAGATGAAGCAGCTGGCGTTTTCTAACTTTGCCCAGTTCGTGCACCGCTGGGACCCTGAGCTACTGCTGCA
>JABDKW010000031.1 GCA_013002025.1 Gammaproteobacteria bacterium
GCCAGATAGGGGATTAAATTGAACATGATAAAGGCCAATTTATAGTTTGCAAGAAAACTGAAATACATCTCCGGCAGACGTTCCTCGGCAACGCCGCTAAGCGAGCTATGAAGTTTGATGACAGGCCCGCGAATGACCAGCAGCATTAGGGCAGTAAATGAGTAAAAGGCAATATTGATGACGGTGCACCAGCCAAAAAAGGTTGTCAGCGTGGATAAATCAATCATTGATAGCTCCGTTTCGAAAAAATAACACTGGTGCACACTCTAGCACCTCACTGCTCTGGCATCCAAAGCCAAACAATATGAAGAGCCAACTTCAACCGGGCTGTGGCTATGGTTTCAGGAGACAAAATTAACTATTATGGCTCGCTGCTGGTTTCTCTCCTCGCTCCGACCGAGGTTATGCCATAGAATATGCCACTTGATTGATGTGCTTAGTAAGCTAAGCAGCCCTCAAGCTCATTTACGTTGTTAATTCGAAAGTTAATTCGAAAGTTAATTCGAAAATAAACCCTTATCCGAGAACCTTTTATGCAATTTAATCACACCCCCAAAGTGCAAGACCTTATCGAGCGCGTAACCGCGTTTATGGAAGAACACGTGTACCCCGCTGAAAAGCTTTGGGAGGAGCAGGTTGAAGCGGACCAATGGAACACGCCGCCGGTGATGGAGGAGTTGAAAGCCAAGGCCAAGGCACAGGACATGTGGAATTTTTTCCTGCCCAAAGATTATGAGCAGTTCAGCCCGGGCCTGACCAATCTCGAATACGCTCCGCTGGCCGAGATTATGGGGCGCTCGCGCATTGGCGCCGAGGCGTTTAACTGCAGTGCACCTGATACCGGCAACATGGAGGTATTGGCGCGTTACGGTAATGCGGAGCAGCAGGAGCAGTGGCTGAAACCATTATTGAATGGCGAAATCAGGTCGGCTTTCGCCATGACCGAGCCGAAAGTGGCTTCCTCCGACGCGACCAATATCGAGACGTCGATGGTGCTGGATGGAGATGAGTGGGTGATCAATGGCCACAAATTTTATATCAGCGGTGCCATGAACAAGCATTGCAAGGTAATGATCGTGATGGGCAAGACCGACCCGGACAATCCCAGCCGCCACTTTCAGCAATCGCAAATATTGGTGCCCATGGATACGCCAGGCGTAAACGTGGTTCGCCCGATGAAAGTATTCGGCTCGGTAGACGCGCCGGAAGGCCATGCCGAAATTATTTTCGATAATGTGCGGGTGCCACGAGGGAATATTTTACTGGGTGAGGGCCGTGGCTTTGAGATTGCCCAGGGCCGGCTAGGCCCGGGCCGTATTCACCACTGCATGCGCTTGGTTGGTCAAGCGCAGCGAGCCCTGGAAATGATGGCCGTACGGGCTGATCGGGTGGTGTTCGGTCAGCCACTGAATAAAAACCAATCGGTGCGCGAAGATATTGCCAAATCGGCCTGCGAAATTGAACAGGCACGTTTGTTGACGCTTAAAGCCGCCGCAGTCATGGACGAAGGCGGTAACAAGGCCGCGCGAGACATTATTGCGATGATTAAAATTGTAGCGCCAAATATGGCGTGCCGCGTGATGGACCGCGCCATGCAACTGCACGGGGCGGCTGGCTTATCGCAGGATTTTTTCCTGTCGACGGGCTACGCCTACGCCCGTACCGTTCGTCTGGCAGATGGTCCCGATCAGGTACACATGATGCAGTTGGGGCGCAATATCATGCGCGATATGGCGGCCGCCAGAACCAAAGCTGAGGGTGAGATCTAAGATGAAAGCAGCAGTGTGTACGCAGTTTGGTGAAATAGAACAACTGGAAATTCAGCAAATTGATGATCCCAAGGTCAGCAAGGGGGCCGTGCTCCTTAAGGTGTTGGCAGCCGGAGTCAATTTCCCGGATGGCTTAACAGTGCAGGGCTTGTATCAGCACAAACCCGAACTGCCGTTTGTGCCGGGTGTAGAACTGGCCGGTGAAATCCTCGAAATTGGTGAGGGCGTTAAGGGCTTTGCCATCGGCGACCGGGTGCTTGGTTTTAGCCAGACTGGCGCCTTTGCAGAGCAGAGCGTGGTGCCGGCAGCAACGCTGATGCCGATCCCCGAAGGTATCAGCAATGCGGAAGCCTCCGGGTTTATGACCGCCCACGCGACCGCCCATTATGCCCTGCGCCAGCGCGGTAATTTACAGGCCGGGGAAACCTTGTTGGTGACCGGCGCAGCCGGGGGTACCGGGCTGGCGGCGGTGCAGATTGGCAAGGCCATTGGCGCCACCGTGATTGCGGCCTGTTCCACCGCAGAAAAGCTGGCGGTGGCAAAGCAAAACGGCGCCGACATACTCATTAATTATTCTGAAAAAGATCTTAAGACCGAGCTTAAGGCGGTAACCGACGGCAAGGGCGTGGACGTGGCCTATGATGTGGTTGGGGGCGAGGCCTTCGATGCCATCAGTCGTTGCATGGCATGGGGCGGTCGATTGCTGGTAATCGGCTTTGCATCCGGCACCATCCCTAAATTGCCAGTCAATCTGACGCTGGTAAAAAGTTACTCGGTCATCGGCGTATTTTGGGGTGCTTTTACGCAACGCGAGCCGCAGGTTTTCGCCGCCAATATGCAGGAGTTGGTCGGCTGGTATATGCAGGGCAAGGTCAAGGTTCATGTCGACGAGACTTTTCCGCTGGAGCGGACTGTCGACGCGCTAAACAAAGTGATGCACCGTCAGGTGACCGGTAAGGTCGTCATCACGCCACATGCTTAAATGGGTGTTGTCATGAGTTACAAATGCTTTGAAGTCTCCATTGAAAACAAGATTGCCCACATCGTCTTAACGCGCCCGGAAAAGCGCAACTCGATGATTCCGGAGTTCTGGGATGAACTGCCCGAGATTGTTGAACAGATAGACGCCGGGGCCAAAGCCAGAGTAATCGTAATCTCGTCGACCGGGCCGCACTTTACCGCCGGGCTGGATTTGCAGGCGTTCTTTTCGCCCGAGCAATCTGCGCAGGATGATTCGCTGGGCCATGGCGCCGCGTTTTACAGCACCGTGCAGCGTATGCAACACAGCTTCAGTGTGTTGGAGAACTGCCGCATACCGGTATTGGCGGCCATTCAGGGTGGTTGTATCGGCGGCGGGGTCGATCTCTCAACCGCCTGTGACATGCGTTACGGATCCGAGGACGCGTACTTTACGATTCAGGAAACCAACATCGGCATGACAGCCGATGTGGGCACCTTTCCGCGCATACTCAATTTAATGCCGGAAGGCATCGCCCGCGAATTGGCCTACACCGGTCGTAAAATCCATGCTCAGGAAGCCATGCAACACGGGTTATTAAACAGTGTTTATGAAACTCAGGAAGCGATGCTGGCGGCGGTTATGGAGATCGCGGCCCAGATCGCTGCGCACTCACCGCTGGCTGTGTATGGCTGTAAGCGCATCATCAATTACTCTCGCGACCACAGCACCGCGGATTCTCTGGATTACATTGGCATCTGGAATGCCAGTAACTTGCAGCCTGAGATAATGATGGAGGCGATGGCGGCGCGCGCGCAAAAGCGCCCAGCCGAGTTCAGTGAGTTGCCACCCATGAAACAAAAGATCAGCTCGTAGGTTCATAGGCTCGCCCATGTATACCTTGCACATTGCCAATAAAAATTACTCGTCGTGGTCATTGCGACCCTGGGCATTGTTGCGTCAATTGGGTATACCATTTGACGAAAAGTTATCGGTATTCGGTGAGGGGTCTAACTACGATGAATTTCGTGAGTTCGCGCCGAATGGGCTGGTGCCTTGTCTGATTGATGGCGACACCACGGTGTGGGATTCACTGGCCATCATCGAGTACGTGGCTGAGGATCACCCCGCCGTCTGGCCGGCTGATAAAGTTGCCCGTGCCTGGGCCCGCTCGGCCAGTGCCGAAATGCATTCCGGTTTTTCGACTTTGCGAAATCACTGCCCCATGAACTGTGGTTTGCGGGTTGCGATCAAACAGATAAGCCCCAGGTTACAGCGCGATATTGATCGCATTGATGAACTCTGGAACGAGGGACTGAGTCGTTTTGGCGGGCCATTCCTCGCCGGCCAGAAGTTTACGGCCGTCGATGCCTATTATGCACCTGTGGCGTATCGTATTCGTGGGTTTGCATTGAGCGTGAGTGAGCCGGTCGCCGCCTATGTTGAGCGACTGCTGGCAACCGATGCACTGTTGGAGTGGGAGCGGGCGGCCATCGCTGAGCCATGGCGCGAACTCGCGCACGAAGCAGAAGCCCTGCAGTATGGTGAGCTGGTCAAGGATTACCGCAGCACGTAGAATTACCCGACTCGTAGCCCGCGGAGCCACGTCGATGAGCCACTCCACCCACACTTACCATGATGATGAACGTAATCAGTCCATTCTGATTAACATCAACGGCGAGTTATTTCCGCGCGAGCAGGCCACGGTCTCTGTGTTTGACTCTGCGTTTATGTTGGGTGATGGCGTGTGGGAAGGGCTGCGGGTTCACAACGGCAAGGTGGCATTTTTACAAACTCATTTAGACCGCCTGTATGCCGGGGCTAAGGCCTTGGACTTTACACCGGGAATTACGCAACAGGCCTTAAGCGAACGCATCTATCACACGCTGGCCGAGAATCAGATGCGCGATGGTGTGCATCTACGGCTAATGGTCAGCCGCGGCACCAAGAGCACGCCCTATCAGGACCCACGTGTCACCATTACTCCGCCGACCATTGTGATCATCCCCGAGTACAAGCAAGCATTGCCGGAAACGGTGACGCGCGGCATAGATCTTTTTACTGTGCATGTGCGGCGCGGGTTCCCTGACGTGCAGGATCCAAAGCTCAACAGCCATTCAAAAATCAACTGTATTGTGGCGTGTATTCAGGCCACCAAAGCGGGCGCTGCTGAAGCGCTCATGTTAGATCCACATGGCTTCGTGGCGACCTGCAATAGCACACACTTTTTCATCGTCAGAGATGGTCAGGTGATCACCTCGACGGGGCAATATTGTATTGACGGCGTCACCCGCGGAGCGGTGCTTGAAATTTGCCGGCAGAATGATATTCCTGCCGCGCAAACTAATTTTTCACTGTCCGACGTTTACAGTGCAGATGAAGCATTCGTCACCGGCACCTTCGCGGGCTTGGTGCCAGTCACCTGCATTGATGGGCGCGACATTGGCGAGTTGCAGGGTAATAAGGATAATCGTGGCCCGATGGTGACCCGATTGCAAAGTCTGTACGCGGAGATGTTGGACCGCGAGTGTGGCGATGGCTAATAGCGCGGCCGATGTGACTCGCGTCGCCATGTGGTCGGGGCCACGCAATATTTCCACCGCCATGATGCGGGCCTGGGAAAACCGGCCCGATACTGTGGTTGTTGATGAGCCCTTTTATGCCTGCTATCTGGCTACCACAGGAATTGTGCACCCCATGCAGCGAGAAATCATGGCCAGCCAGTCCACTGATTGGCAGAAGGTGCAACAGCAACTGCAGGCCGACCTGCCGTCAGGCCATACAATCCACTACCAGAAACACATGACCCACCATATGGTGGTTGATGTGGATCCACAGTGGTTTGGCTCGCTAAAGCATGCGTTCTTAATCCGTCACCCGGCTGAAGTGGTCGCCTCGTATGCGGCCAAGCGCGAAACAGTGACCAGCGACGATATTGGCTACCGGCAGCAAAAGAAGTTGTACGACCTCGCCACCCGCAGTGTGCAATCCGAGTTGCCGGTTATTGATGCGCGGGATGTATTGATGGACCCGCAACACAGTCTGCAGCAATTGTGTGACTGCCTCGGAGTGCCGTTTCATAAAAACATGCTGTCCTGGCCGGCCGGCCCGCGCGACAGTGACGGCGCATGGGCACCGCATTGGTACGGCAATGTGGAAAAATCAACCGGCTTTGGCCCCTATCAGGAAAAGGAGCAACAACTCAACGCCGCGCAGCAGCGCGTGGTGGATGAATGCATGCCATTCTATGAACAGCTTTACCAACGCCGACTTGGCGCCAGCTGATTCAGTGCTTAAATTTTCAGTGACTAAATCTTTCAGTGGCTAAATTTTCAGTGACTAGATAAAGGCAGCTTCGGTGCGTTTCTGACGGGCAACCGCCAGCGCATCGGCCAGCGCCACTTTCTCATTAAATAAAGCCCAGCCGATCACGACCCCCGACACATTGGGCAGCTGCGATAACATGGAAACGTCATCCAGCGTGCGGATGGTGCCGCTGGAGATCACCGGGCAGCTCAACTGCGATGCCATTTCAATGGTATTGGCCATGCTGCTTTCGGGTAACTCATCATACAGATCAATATCGGTATAAATAATGCCGCCCGCACCGACTGCCTCAAAGTGTTTGGCTAAATCGAGCGCCGAAAATGATGACTCGGTTTCCCAGCCGTGGGTAACCACCTTGCCGCCGCGTGCGTCGATACTGATTACCACCTTTTCAGGGTGGTGGGCACACACATCAAACACCAGCTTTTGGTCGGTGACTGCGGCGGTGCCCAGCACCACGCGTTCCGCACCATCATCAAACCAGTGCTCGATGGCGGTTTGTGAACTCAAGCCACCGCCGATTTGCACCGGAAAGTAGGCTTGTTTGATGATGTTGCGAATCAGGTCACGGTTGTCATGCTCATTATCAAACACGCGGTCCAGATCGATTATGTGGAGCCACTCGGCCCCGTCGTTTTCGAACTGTTTGGCCGCGTCTAGCGGTGAGATATCGAATACAGTCGGCTTGCTGATACTGCCGTGTTTCAGGTTAACGCACTTGCCTTGATGAATTTCAATATCGGGATAAATGATCATGCTTTACTCCTTTCGCAGCAGGCCATACACCGCGCCCATAATCAGATAGCCGACCAGTAAATACGCCGCGTCGATTTGCAGTAACGTAACCGAGCGTTCCTCGTAGTTCCAGGCGTAGGCGGAAATGGGCAAGGCAAAAAACAGCCACGACAGCATGCCCACCTTAAGGCCCCCGCGCAGGCCCTTGTTGGGCGCCATGCTCACAATGCCGGCGATGCCAAGTGCCTGCAGTAATACGATAACGAACCCGATGACGAATACTTGCGCACCGCCCTCGGGATCCGGATTAACGCCAGTCAGCTCGAGCCACTGATCGTGAAAAACGCCGCCGTACCAGATGGCACCCAGCACAAAAAACAGGAATGCCGCGAGCAGAATAATAAGAATATTGGTTCCAAAGAGTTTTGGCATGTTTCCTCCTATCTGACGATAAGTGTATAGATCTATGTATAGACCCAAATTGTATTTATTGTTATTCGAACTGCCATGGCGATGATCGCCGCTGTTATTGAAAACCAAAATACTGCAACCTCGGCGACAGTGCAAATTCATTCAAGTCGTCATACCGCACATAGCGCCGCGAAATTTGGCATAATCGAGCGCTTATAACGGCGCACACAGAGGCAGACCCTAACGGAGTTCCGGCAGTTGTCAGACAAAATAATCAATATTGGCGGCGCCAGTGGTTTTTGGGGCGACGCAGCGCGAGCCACGCCACAACTGATCGCGTCCGGTCAGCTCGATTACATTGTGTATGACTATCTGGCCGAAATCACCATGTCGATTATGGCCCGCGCCCGCGCCAAGGACGCGTCGAAGGGCTATGCGCTGGATTTTGTGTCGGTTACCATGGCCGGAAATTTAAGCGACATCGCGGCTCAAAAAATTAAAGTGATTTCCAACGCAGGCGGGGTGAATCCGGCGGCTTGCGCAGCGGCGTTGCGAGCTGAAATTGACCGCCAAGGTTTGGCTTTAACCGTGGCCTGCGTATTAGGTGATGACCTGATCTCCCAGCGTGCCGAGCTGGCCGCAAGGGGTATTACTGAAATGTTCAGTCAGGAGTCGTTTCCAGACCTTGCAAAAGTGCAAAGTATCAATGCATACCTGGGCGCATTTCCGATTGCTGAGGCACTGTCACAGGGGGCTGATATCGTCATCACCGGTCGCTCGGTCGACAGCGCCGTAACGCTCGGCGCCTGCATTCATGCCTTTGGTTGGCAGGCCGATCAGTATGATCAACTCGCTATGGGGTCTCTGGCCGGTCATATTCTCGAATGTGGGCCACAGGCCACCGGTGGCAACTTCACTGATTGGGAGCAGGCGGGTGACCTGGAAAATATTGGCTATCCGATTGCCGAGGTCAGCGCTAGCGGCGAGTTTGTGTGCACCAAACCGGCAGGCACCAGTGGTCTGGTGAGTCGAGGCACGGTGGCCGAACAGTTGGTGTATGAAATAGGTGATCCGCAGGCCTATCTGTTGCCAGACGTGGCCTGTGATTTTTCTGGCGTGCAGTTAGCGGAGATCGGGCCCGATCGGGTGCGGGTCAGCGGCGCGGTCGGCTATCCGTCGCCGCCCACCTATAAAGTATGCGCGACCTACGCTGATGAATTTCGCGGTGGCACTTATTTAAGTTTTTACGGCATTGAGGCTGATCGCAAAGCCCGCGCTCTGGGCGAGACCCTGTTCCGCGCTGCCAACCGCAGCCTGAATGAACGAGGACTGCCGCCATTATCAGAGACCAGCATTGAGCTAATCGGAGCGGAGAGCCAATATGGAGAGTTTGCCGAGATTGACGGGTCGCGGGAAGTTGCCATGAAAGTGGCGGCCAAGCACCCGTCGGCAGACGGTATCGCTGTGTTTTTACGGGAGGCTTCCGGCCTGGGCCTTGCTACACCGCCAGGCTTGTCTGGCTTTCAGGGTGGCCGCGCCAAACCGTCGCCGGTGGTGCGGCTGTTCTCCTTTGCCTTGCCTAAGCAAGAGGTGCAGGTAGTGGTGGATATGGGCGAGAAGCAATTCCCGGTCTCCTGTGTTGGACCTTGCGGCGATTACCCTGAGCCAGCGCGATCGAGTGCTCCTGATGCTGAAGCAGCCGATGACTTGGTCAGCGTGCCGCTGGTTCAACTCGCCTGGGGCCGCAGTGGTGACAAAGGCAATAAGGCCAATATCGGGATTATTGCGCGCCGCGAAGAATACTTTCCTTACATAGCGGCGGCTCTGAGCATCGATGCGGTTGCGCAGCGCTTTGCGCACTTTCTTGACCCGAAAACTCCGCCGACGGCCAATGCCGCGGTAGAGCGTTTTGTGCTACCCGGTTTGCCGGCACTGAATTTTCTGTTACATGCAGTGCTGGGTGGTGGCGGAATCGCCAGCCTGCGTAACGATGCTCAGGGTAAAGGCTATGCGCAATTGCTGTTGCAAATGCCGGTGTCCATTCCCGCCGACTTAATCAAGGATTAATCATGCCGGTATTTAAATCGAAAATTATCAGCGGTTCCGACTCCTTTCAGCAAAATCGGGCCGAGATGTTGGAGTTGATAGGTCAACTCAAGGAATTAAATCAGCGCGGCGCGCTTATTTCCGGTAAGCGGGCGCAGCGTTTTGCTGAACGCGGCCAACTGACACCGCGCGAGCGGCTCGCTCAATTGCTGGATCCGGGGATGCCCTGGCTGGCAATAGGCAATCTGGCTGGCTATCTGCTGGATACCAAAGACCCGGAAAAATCGTTGCCCGGCTCGACCATCATATCGGGTATTGGCTTTATCGCCGGCGTGCGCTGTGTGGTGGTGGTGGACGACAGCGGCATTATGGCGGGCTCGCTTACCGAAGCCGGGGGTTACCGAATTATGCGGTCGCAGGAAATTGCCTTTGAGCAAAAACTCCCCTTTGTGCATCTGGCGGAAAGCGCGGGTGGCGACTTGCTGAATTATAAGGTACAGGGCTTCACCGAGGGCGGCACCCTGTTTGGCAATCAGGCCAAGCTGAGTAAGGCCGGGATTCCAGTCATCTCGATATTGCATGGGTCATCCACCGCAGGCGGGGCGTATATGCCAGGCTTGAGTGACTATGTGATTGCGGTGAAGGGGCGTGGCCGGGCGTTTCTGGCTGGCCCACCGTTGCTGAAGGCAGCAACTGGCGAAATTGCCACCGAAGAAGAGTTGGGCGGCGCGGAGATGCACGCGACCACTTCCGGGCTGGCGGAATATCTGGCAGAGAATGATGGCCATGGCATCAGTCTGGCGCGCGAGCTAATGCAACGACTGCAGTGGAACGCAAATTGCAGTGCGCAAGCGCCCAGCGGTTTTCGTGAACCCATTTACGACCCGGATGAAATCGCGGGCGTGATTCCAGTCGACTACCGCACGCCCTACGATATGCGGGAATTGGTAGCACGCATCGTCGATGGCTCGGAGTTTTTGGACTTTAAAGCGCGCTATGGTGTCTCAACTGTGTGCCTGCAGGCCGAAATATTTGGTCAGGCCTGCGGAATTCTGGGCAATAACGGGCCCATTGACCCACAGGGTGCGACCAAGGCAGCGCAATTTATGCAATTGTGTGAGCAGGCCAATCTGCCGGTGATCTTTTTACAAAACACCACCGGCTATATTGTGGGCACCAAATCGGAACAGGCGGGCATGATTAAGCACGGCTCAAAGATGGTGCAGGCGGTGCAAAATCTGGAAGTGCC
>JABDKW010000051.1 GCA_013002025.1 Gammaproteobacteria bacterium
CCGGTGAACGAGTTTACAGCAATGATAAACTCATAATCTATTACGCGGATCGAAACCCTGAAGAGAATTTGAAGCACCTCTACTCAACGGATATGTTGTATGAGTTTTACCACACCAATCAACTACGCAACTACGACTTCATCGTGTTTAGTTTAGATGATCGGGTTTTTCGGGAATCGCTGCTGCGACAAACGTTAACCCATCTCTGGGGGTATCCGGCGCATATTATTGACGCTGGCATGGAACAATACGTGTTTATATTCGATTTGCGCGAGACAGAGAATGACTAACGGTGTCTCACGTCGAAACCTATTGCTTTCGACCATCATTGGAATTTTCGGAATCGCTGCCTACAGCAACCATCGTGGCATCCGTTATCCGCTAATGAGTTGGGAGCCGGAAATGCCGGCAAATTCGATCAGACGAAATAGCAATCTTTTCATGCTTGATCAATTACTGGCTCTACCATCTAAGGATGCAACCGAAGTCGCTATGCGGGCACTTGGCCCGGAACCAAAATTGACGATTTCTCCTTCGAAAACCTCTAGCCAACTGCAGTTGCGACTTAATAATGTCTCTCCACGCGCCAGACTAATTCGTGATGGTTCTATCGGGAGCCAAGTCGAAGAAAAAACTCTAGGCCTTACCCGGCAGATTACGATATCGCTTGAGCCTGGCTCAGAAATAGAACTGCGTTGGCAATTGCCACAACATGAAGGCCTACAATTTGCCGCCATTGGCGATACCGGCGCGGGCTCTGAACTCGAATGGTGTATCAAACGAGCGGCCGAACTCGGGGCAACGTTTCTATTCCATCTGGGAGATTTCAATTATGCAGAGGGTGACTACGCCAGGGCACTGCATGCGTTCGAGTCGGCGGAAATACCCTGTTATGTGAGCGTTGGTAATCATGACTTTCATGATCGCGGATTGGTCTATGCTGATTTTTTGACCAGAATTGGACCATTTAACAGTGCGTTCAGTCTGGGTAAAACCCGCTTTGTTAACCTTGATACCGCCGCTAGCTTCATGCCAATCTCGGGTGGAGCACGAGGCCGCTTTGTGCAACAGATGGTGGCCGATACCCAAATCGATCAACACACGATCATCGTCACCCATCGCCCATTGGTTGACCCCGATAAAGACGATGACCATGATCTGGGCAGCAAGCGAGAGCGTGCCTGGTTGTTAGAGAAATTCGAAGCCATGGGTGCCGACACAATGCTGTGCGGCCATATTCATATTTTTTCGCGTTCTCAGATTGGGAGCCTGGATCAGATTGTCGTAGGCCAGGGATTAGGGCATCAGGATTTGCTGGTTAATGACATCACAGAGTCAAAAATCGCCCTGGGAACAATTCAGTCGGGGGGCGCAGTCGAATGGCAGTTTCTGCCTCTGATGATGCCGCTGACTCTGCACTGCCACCCACGTACCGAAGCAGTCAAGGCCACCCTGCGCAACGGACCCCATGCCCAGTCTGTCGCCGCGGTGGATCAAGCCTGTGCCAGCGGACATAAAAAGTCTGCTCGCGCCGCTTCCAAAGCTTTATAATCCTGTTTATATACAGTCTGCGCCGGTACCGGCGTAGACTTTTTTATCGGTACGATAAACAGCCTTTTTTAGCGGAGAGTGACTATGTCCTTCAGCGACCGTGATGGCGTCATCTGGATTGATGGCGAATTTGTAGAGTGGCGGGATGCCAAAGTCCATGTTTTAACTCACACCTTGCATTACGGCGTTGGTGTTTTCGAGGGTGTACGGGCCTATGCGACAGATCGCGGCCCGGCAATATTCAGGCTGGATCGACACACGGAACGCTTGTTCCAATCCGCCAAAATAATGGGTATGACGCTGCCGTTCAGCGCTGAGCAAATAGATCAGGCTCAGAAGGATTCGATTACACGCAACAACCTAAACTCGGCCTATCTACGCCCCATGGCATTTTACGGCTCTGAGGCGATGGGTCTGCATGCACAGAATTTAGAGGTACATCTGATGGTCGCTGCCTGGGAGTGGGGTGCCTACCTGGGCGACGATGCATTACAGAACGGGATTCGTGTTAAAACATCATCGTTTAACCGGCATCATGTGAACAGCAGCATGGCGAAAGCCAAAACCAACGGGCACTACACCAATTCAATCATGGCCCTGCAGGAAGCAGAACGCGCGGGCTATGATGAAGCACTAATGCTCGACACCAATGGTTATGTTGCCGAAGGTAGTGGCGAGAATATTTTTATTGTGCGGCGAGGCAAGGTTTATACCCCCACCTTAACGTCTGCGCTGGAGGGCATCACACGCGACACCATTGCCGAGCTACTGCGAGACGATATGGGTCTTGAGGTGGTCGAAAAACAAATAACGCGTGATGAAGTCTACACGGCAGACGAGGCCTTTTTTACCGGCACTGCCGCTGAGGTCACGCCAATACGCTCGCTCGATGATCGCGAAATCGGGTCTGGCAAAGCCGGACAAATCACGCTCGACGTACAGCAACGTTATTTCGATGTGGTCAATGGCAAAGATGCCAATCGTCTCGACTGGCTGACGTTCATCTAGTCACCGGGCACCGGTGCAGCGAACTGCAGTGTCAGATCCGGGCAAGAAGTACTTGATTGTCGGCCCCTCCTGGGTGGGCGATATGGTAATGGCGCAATGTCTATTTCACGCGCTTAAACAACGAAACGTTGACTGCCAAATCGACGTACTGGCGCCGGCATGGACTGCAGCATTGATTGATCGTATGCCCGAGGTGAGGCGTCTGGTACCCGCTGATTTTCAGCACGGCAAGCTGAGTATAGGTGAACGAATCAAGCTTGGCCGAGAACTGCGGGCAGAGGGGTACGAGCAGGCAATTGTACTGCCTAATTCTCTTAAATCTGCGCTGGTCCCATGGCTGGCCGGAGTCTCGACGCGAACCGGTTTTGTCGGAGAAATGCGCTATGGTTTACTCAATGACCACCGCAAGTTAGATAAATCGCGACTGCCTATGACCGTGCAGCGATTTATATCGCTGGGTCTCGACCCGAGTGCAGCCCCGGTCGCAATTAACGATATTACGGCTCCGAAATTGAGCAGCGACAGGGATCAGCAATGGCAACTACGCAAAGCGCATGGGCTGGATGACCAACGTCCACTGCTGGCTCTCTGCCCAGGCGCTGAATTCGGCAGTTCTAAAAAGTGGCCGGCGCAGCACTACGCCGAGTTAGTGCGGTACTATTCAAGCGAAGGCTGGCAGGTACTCCTGCTGGGGTCCGCCAATGATATCGATGATTGCGCGGCGATCAATGACGCTTGTGAAAACCTGGCATTATCATTGGCCGGTGAGACTGAGTTAACTGAAGCGATTGATTTGATAGCCTGCTGCAACCTTGTTATTAGCAACGATTCCGGGCTTATGCACATCGCTGCGGCATTGCAGGTTCCGCTCGTAGCTATCTATGGTTCGACCGACCCCGGGCACACACCGCCATTAAGCCATAACCACAGCATTGCAAAAATAGAAATCGATTGCAGTCCTTGTTTCGAGCGTCAATGTCCTTTGTCGCATCATCGGTGCATGCAAGATCTGCTGCCCGCGCAAGTCATTGAGTTAGCCGGTAGTCTGCGATGAGAGTGTTATTGATCAAGCTCACGTCAATGGGTGACTTATTGCACGTGATGCCAGCCTTGAGTGATTTGCAAGCGCATCTACCAGGGGTCGAGGTGGATTGGCTGGTCGAAGACAGCTTTGCTGAAGTGCCAACTTGGCACCCTCTGATCAAGCGTGTTATTCCGGTTGCGACGCGTCGCTGGCGACGGCCGGGACGTAAACATGTGGGGCAAATCAGAGATAGCTGGAAACGGCTCCGCTCAGAACGCTATGATGTCGTGCTGGACGCACAGGGTTTGATGAAAAGTGCTTTGCTGGCACGGCTGGTGAAACTCAATCAAGGTGGGTTTAGAGCCGGATTCAGCGCCAGCTCCATTAAAGAATCTCCGGCCGCGCGGCTTTATACTTCTACCGCGGACATTGCTCGAGATCAGCATGCTGTACCGCGATTGCGTCAGCTATTTGCGCAAATTTTTGGTTATGAAATCGATACCTCAACCCCTGATTACCAGATTCAGCTGGGTCAGAATCAGGCTCGGCATTGCGATTCTCGGTCGATACTTCTATTGCATGGCACGACCTGGCCGTCTAAGCATTTACCAGTCTCTCTATGGCGTCAGTTTGCGACTTTGGCCGGTAACGCGGGCTACGACGTAAAATTGTTCTCCAGTAGCGAAGCAGAGCATGAGCGCGCTATGTCCATCGCCACAACACATGCCAATGCAGCCGTTTTGCCACCACTAAGCCTGAATCAAGTCGCGCATGAGATTAATTCGGCGGCGGCATGCATAGCGGTTGATACAGGCCTGGCTCACATCGCCGCGGCGCTTGCCACGCCCTGCGCCTCTATTTATGGGGCCACTGATGCCCGCTTAACGGGTGCCGTGGGCGGCAATCAAACGCTGGTGCAAACGAATTACCCCTGCTCCCCGTGCCTATTGAAACGCTGCGACAAAATCGATCACGATAGCAGTGATCCCCCTTGTTATTTAACTATTAGTCCAGAAAAAATATGGGGCGCACTCTCACAACAATTAGTCGCGGCCGGCTAATTCACGCGATCTGATGGTATTCGGCGTATAATCAGGTGTCTCCCTGCGATTTTTGAGTCTTTTATGCACTTCGCTTTTTGCCTTTACAAACACTTCCCTTACAGCGGCTTGTCTCTGGACATGCTCCGCATCGCGAACGAGTGCACCCAGCGGGGTCACAAAGCTACCGTGTACACCGGCAGTTGGGAGGGCGATGTGCCGGTTGGTGTGGAAGTTGTCATTGTTAAGCATTTCGGGCTGACAAATCACACCAGAGCGGGCGCGTTCCATCGTAAGTTGCGCAGTGCTCTGCGCAATGCCAAGCATGATGTTCTGGTCGGGTTCAACAAGATTCCCGGCATGGACATCTACTATTGCGGCGACTACTGCTATGTGGGGCGGTCGTTTTTAAGGCACTCCTTTTTCTATCGATTCACGCCCCGTTTTTTATACTTCTCCAGCTTCGAACGGGGGGTATTCCAAGCGTCTTCCAGCACCAACATCCTGTCACTGTCAGATCGTGAAAAGTCGATTTATCAACAATATTATTTAACCCAGGACTCACGATTTTTATGTCTGCCGCCGACGCTAGAGAAAGCCCGCTGGGCGAATCTGGAGGAACTTCCTGATCGCGACGCGCTACGCAGTTCTTTAGGCATCGCGGAAGACGAAAATTTGGTTCTTTTGATTGGCTCTGGTTTTAGTACCAAGGGTCTGGATCGCGCCATCATTGCGATGGCGGCATTGCCCGACGAGTTACTGGAGAAAACCAAACTGTATGTAGTGGGGCAGGATAAGATCGAGCCTTACCTACGCCTGGCCAAGCGGCTTGATGTCTCAGACAATGTGCATTTTCTGGGGGGGCGCAAAGATGTACCCGCGCTCATGAAAGCGGGCGATATGCTATTGCACCCTGCCTATGCGGAAACTACCGGCGGGGTATTGCTCGAAGCGATTGTGTCTGGGTTACCGGTGCTGGCAACGCCAGTGTGCGGCTACGCACCGCATATCAAAGTGGCCGAAGCCGGGCATGTATTACGCAAGCGATTCAGTCAGGAAGAACTCAACAACAAGCTTAACGAAATGTTGCTGTCGGATGAGAAACAAAAGTGGCGTGAAAACGGCTTGGAGTACGGCAAGAACCCGAGCCTGTATGTGATGCCCGAGCGCGCCGTCGACTTTATTGAACAGACCTATGCACAGCGGAATCTATATATAAATCCGAACCAGTATCATGAACGCGATGAGTCGCTCTATATAAACAATGAACTGCGCCAGGCGCTGCATGGCAAGGATTCATTTAAAGACATGATGAATATCGAGGGCAAGGTCTACCGTGAAGCGTTGGGCCGGCGCACACTGCGATTTACCCGTGGCAATAAAGATTATTTTCTGAAAATGCATACCGGTGTGGGGTGGCGAGAAATATTGAAAAACATTTCTTATCTGCGGGCACCCGTAGTGGGAGCCTTTAACGAATGGCATGGTGTGCATCGTCTGAACGACCTCGAGATAGACACAATGACGGTGGCGGCTTATGGAATTCGGGGCCGCAATCCTGCTACCAAGCATTCTTTTATCGTTACTGAAGCCTTGCCCACCGAGACCAGCCTCGAAGATTTTTGTGCAGGATGGAAAAATAATCCGCCGCGCAGCAAGAAAGAAATTCGTTTAAAACGCTGGATTTTAAATAAGGTCGTAGAAACCGCACGGGTGATTCACGAAAACGGGGCCAACCATCGTGACTTCTATTTGTGCCATTTTCTGTTAGATGCACACTTTGATACAAGCCAACAGGTGTCTGCGGAGAGCAAGTTGTTTTTGATCGACCTTCACAGAATACAAATGCGGCGAAAGACTCCGGAGCGTTGGGCGGTCAAAGACATTGCCGGTTTATATTATTCCAGCAAGGACATCGGCCTGACCAATCGTGATTTATTGCGTTTCGTTAAACTTTATCGCGGAAAACCATTGCGAGAGATACTTGAAACCGAGCGCAAATTCTGGAATAAAGTCGTTAGCAGAGGTAATAAGCTGTATGACTCTGAAAAGCGCAAAGCCCTGGTCAAAGAATCCGGCCCAACTCAATCCGGAAAATTGGCGTGGAGCAAGCGAAGCAGCGCCTCGCAATATGTCGGGAAATAAGCGCGCTGATATCTGTTTCGGTGACACTGAATTTATTTTATACACGCGACTAAATGTCTTGCAGCAACGACCACCAAAAGTTTTATTCGTCTCCTGCTACCTATACGCCAACTCACCTTCTCCATTTTTGTGCATCGATAGAAAAATAGCAGAATGAACAACCAAGACTGGCTGGGGCAACAGCTTGTAACGATAAAAGAATGGCGGCAGCAATACTGGGCCTCGATGGTATTTGCACTGAGCACGCCCATTACTCAAAAAAAACTCGACCGCGCGTTGTCACAATCCCCGGAGTCAGTAAAACATGACCGCACCACAACGGTTGTTAAGTGGGTGTTTGAGAGTCATCACTTTGTACTAAAACGCTATAACCCGCGGGGCCCTTGGCACAAGATTAAACGAGCCCTGCGTCGCTCTCGTGCGCGGCGTTGTTGGTTGATGAGCTATGAATTTCAGCAGTCCGGACTAAACGTGCCAGCCCCGGCACTGATGTATGAACGCCGTTTTGGTCCAATACGGCTTATGGCCTACTTCGCAAACCGATTTATCCCTGGTCAGGAATTATTAACCGCATTGCCGGAAATGGATGCTGCGCAACGGGAAAAAGTCGCCATCGCGGTCAAGCATTCTTTCAAACTAATGCACAAACACCGGATCAGTCACGGTGATATGAAAGCGACTAATCTGCTTTGGTTTAATGATCTCTTATATTTTGTAGATCTGGACGCGGCCCGTAAGCACCGCAGCCGTGTAGCTTGGCAAAGAGCCCATATTCGCGACCGCAAACGATTCTTGAAAAACTGGCGAGAACACCCGGAATTGTTGGCTCTGTTTGATAGCCGAGACGAAGAAGGTGCAAAAGAGAATTAACAGTTGAGGAATTCTGACAGCTCTTGACGACGCGTCATCGCATCGCGATAGCCGAGGTCGATGAGCTCCTGACAGAATTCCTCGGTGAACATGAGATAACTAATAAATCGCCGGCTATTACCACGCTTTAACCCCAGTAGCTTGAGGGCAAACTTAAACACGCGCGGCAGGTGCTCAAAATATCGTAATGCAATGTTAGCGATATCTTCGCTAGGGCTGATTACCAGATGATCAATCACCCTGAGACGGTCGCCTTTGATCTGGTTCTGATCCTTGAGCGTGCGGTTAATGCGCTCCATTCGCTCAATGTCGGAATGCAAACTGTTCAAAAACAGAGTATCAAGCACATAACCGGAAATCTGACCCAAGGAAGGCCGGTATTTTGGCGGCTCAGGAAGGCCCAGTTCGCTTTCCTTGCGCAGCCCGATAATCAGCAACTTGTCCGCTCCCAGATGCAGCGCGGGACTAATTGGCGATATCTGCCGCATTGAGCCATCACCATAGTATTCATATCCCAGCTTTACCGATGGAAAGATAACCGGGATAGCCGATGAGGCCATCATATGATCTAGCCCCATTTTTTCGCGCTGGCCGGTCCGATGAGTACGACGCCAATCTTTAATCTCAGGGGCGCCTTCAAAAAACGTCGTGGATTCGCCAGTAGTATAACTGCATGCAGTGAGACAATAAGCGTGCAACTGTCCGGCCTCAATGGCCTGATCTATGCGCTTGAAGCTGATGTACTTGGTCAATAGCTCCCGCAATGGTTCATTATCCAGTAATGAACCCGGTCCCTTATGCCAATCACCAAAACCGATGTTGCTCCAAAACCAACCACCAATTCGCTTAGCAAGATTTTTGCCGTCAGCGTAAAACACATGGTGTAATTGAAAGTTAGACCAAACCTCCACGATCCGCTCTACGCCAAGATGGAAATTGGCTGCATAGGAAGCCATGGCAACGGTATTTATCGAGCCTGCCGAGGTGCCGCAGATAACGGGGAAGGGATTGGGTTTACCGGCTGGCACCAATTCCGCAATCGCCTTTAACACGCCAACCTGATAGGCAGCTCGGGCACCACCACCGCCCAATAGCAGAGCCGTGCGGCAGGGCGCTGGCCGCTCATTTGAAGGCGTTACTGCGCTAATGCCGGGCTCACTCGCCATTTATTGAAATGCTCCTGAAAAAATCCTATTGGTTAAATCTGCAAGTTCGCGGTCCGTAAGTCCAGCTAACCGATAGCAGGAATTTCCTGACCACGTCGACCACGCAGGGGTGTGCGCGGTTTGGTGCGAGGCTCTGAAGCCTGTAATTCTTCGATGCGAGCCAGCTTTGCCTCGTCTTCTGATGAAACGGCTGCAATATCGTCTTCGACAACCTCGGCAACCGGTGCCGGTGATTCTTTCACTAAGATTTCTGACTGTACATCGCGAGCACCCCCGCCGCCAGCGCCTGCGGAAATATTAGCGGTCAGGTCATCATCACGTTTGTGTTTTTTGGGTTTTTCGCTGCCAGCGCGCTTCTCAGCGTGGGCTTTTTTGCGGTCCGGTTTAGCACCACGGCCGCCCTTTGCGCCTCTGCCATCTTTGCCTTTTTTCCGATTAGAGCGGATCTGACTCAAATCAGGTTTAATCGCGTCTTTATTAATTAAGTCCGAAATATCGCGCTCGACCGGAATGGTGTGTTCGATGAACTCTTCAATATCGACGATATTCATGGCATAGGTTTCGCAGATCAAGCTAATAGCAGTTCCGCTGGCGCCTGCGCGCGCGGTGCGGCCAATGCGGTGCACATAGTCTTCTGCATCGGTCGGCAAATCAAAATTCACTACGTAATTGACATCGGGTATATGCAAACCACGAGCTGCTACATCAGTGGCAACCAGAATATTGCATTTGCCCTCTTTAAAATTGTTGAGCAGTTTCTCGCGCTTCTTCTGAGGCACGTCGCCGGACAGCAGCGCCGCTTTAAATCCATTGGCTTCCAACCATGCTTCGATTTTCTCAGCCATGTGTTTGGTGTTAATAAACACCACGCATTTTTCGTTCTCAGCGCGGGACAATAAGCCCATCAATAGGGGAATTTTTTCCTCATTTGATGGCATATAGGCAATTTGTTCAACCCGATCAGCGGTAATTGCTTCGGCTTCAATTTTAACGACTTCAGGCTCGCTCATATGCTCATAGGCGAGTTCTGCCACACGATGCGACAAGGTGGCTGAGAACAGCATATTCATCCGCTGTTCGGGCTCTGGCATACGTCGAAAAAGGTAACGAATATCAGCGATAAAGCCGAGGTCAAACATGCGGTCAGCTTCATCCAGCACAATGACTTCCAGCGCGTCGAGGGCAAATACACCCTGCTTGAAATAATCGATGATGCGCCCGGGCGTACCAATTAAAACATCAACACCGGCTTCAATGTGCTGTCTTTGCTTATCGTAATCGGTGCCGCCGTAAGCGATCCCCAGCTTCAAGCCAGTATGTTTTACTAACGGCTTGCCATCTTCCATTATTTGGATCGCCAATTCCCGCGTCGGCGCCAAAATCAGTGCGCGAATCGGGTTTTTCTTGCTGCTCTCGCTACGTTCTTTGTTAAGCAGATGATGAAAGCAGGCGATTAAAAAAGCAGCCGTTTTTCCAGTCCCGGTCTGGGCCTGACCGCTAAGATCTTTTCCGGCCAGTGAAATCGGTAATGCCATTGCCTGAATCGGCGTACAAAATTCGAAGCCTGTGTCCTGAATGCCTTTTTGCACATCGGCATGGATGTCCAATTCGCTGAATCGGGTATCGCTTAGGTGGGTGTCTGTCATGATAAGCCTGTTAATTTTTCGCTGCCGTGTACGATTGCACACCACACCGAGTATTCCTATTTAATGAGTTGCGGCACGAACTGCCGGCTTGGTTACCCGCCGATGCTTCCTCGGTCTATTCCGCTAAATCGTTAGCTGACAAGAGTACAGAATTCGGCGTTACGCATATGCCATTATTGGTACTTGCAATATGCAAAATAATCCGCACACTATACCCTAAATTCGAACCCAATAGGCGATTAACTTATGTCCCAAAACACCGTTGAAATTTCCGATTCAAGCTTTGACACTGATGTACTGCAAGCCGACAAACCGGTGCTGGTAGATTATTGGGCTGAATGGTGCGGACCCTGCAAAATGCTGGCGCCGATATTGGATGAAGTCGCCGCTGAATATGGTGACAAAATCATGGTGGCCAAACTGGACATCGACAGCAACCCCAATACGCCGCCAAAATTCGGCATTCGTGGTATTCCAACTCTGATGTTGTTTAAAGAAGGAGATGTGGCTGCGACCAAGGTCGGCGCCATGTCAAAGTCACAACTGACGGCGTTTATTGACGAAAATATCTGACGCGCCTGTCAGGCACTACATTCTAAAATTGAAGGCCAACTTGAGAATCACGGCCGAATTTAGAATATCGTCGCTGACGCGATCCCGCGTCTGGTCAAAGATCAACAGGTATTCCCGGTCGGCTCGCGGCTGGTAACGTAAGCGGCTGTTCAGAGACACGGTGTCACTGAAGTTGTCTGCCTGAATCACATTCAGCCAGGCCCATTGGCTGTTAATCGCGTAATTCAAGCGCGCTGAGTACAGTCTGCTGGTAAACCTTCCCTGTGGTAATTCAATACGGTTTTCGGTAGCAGATACCGAAGCGAAGAAATGCTTATTTGGCCGCCATTCAAGCGTTGGCTGAATTCTCAGGTTGCTGCCACCCAGAAAATCTCCATCACTAATTTCAACTTCAGCCCGAAAGTTTCGCGCCCGACCTGTTTCGAAGAACGTGCCCACCCGGTCTGATGTATAAAGTCCTGCCGGGACCACGATGTCGTCGGTCAATTGGAAGTCCTCTATCAGGCCCTCTTTTTCCTGCTCATACCAGAACGTGAAAAAATCATTGCGGCTCGAGAAGCCTTCTAATACGTTGAATACAATACTCTCGGTTTGCACTCCGCCGTCGATCCGGTCACTACGAAAGTACTGTGCACGAGCACGGAGCCATTGCCAAAATTCACCGCTCAAGCGATGGCGATAGCGTATCTGTCCATCTACTTGCGTGACACCGCTGCGGTTGACAAAGCCAAGCGCAGGGTTGAAATTTTCTTCCACCACACGATAGTCCAAATAGCCGCTGTATTTATAGTTGGGATAGGACACGCCGCCGCCATAAGCACGCTGATTATCTACCAAGCCGTCGGTTTCGGATTGTTGATACCATGCGGTGGCAGAAAACTGCTTGTCGCCAAACACCTGACTGTTACGGTAGGTAAAGTCGGTGCCGACCAGACTGTTCCCATTCAGGCTGGTGGGGTCGCCGTGGGTTGCGATGAAACCGAACTCCGACTCCTCCATAATATTCCGGCTGGCGCGCCCCACGAATAACGCATCGTCAGCGCCATCCAGCTCGGTTTTTTGTTTGATCCCCAAAGCACCTACATTCCAGGCACCTGCACGACCTGACAATTTAAATCCCGCATCGATATCAAGCGGGGCACCCTTACTGCTAAGGCCTATTCGTCTGGAAAAAAACGGCCGTGCATTGCGTTCTAAATCGCCAAACTCAAAAATGCTGGCGTCGCGTAAAAAGAATTCCCGTTTCTCCGGAAAGAACAACGAGAAACGACTCAGGTTCACTTGCCGCTCATCCACATCGGTGCCCGAAAAATCGGTGTTGAGGGTAACGCCCGCAGTCAGGTAAGGCGTTACATTATAAAAGGTCGTTAACGAGGGTTCGAACCGCGTGTCGCTACCAGTCAGACCATTGTCTGGATCGCTGTTATCCAAATAGGACAGCGACACGGAAGGCACAAATTCCAGGCCCAGACCCTGGGTGAAGCCACTGGCGTCCTCCAGATAACCGAAGGCGGAGGGGTTGGCATTGCGATCGATGGATGACCAGGCCAGTTCTTCGCCGCGCCGAGGAGAGATACGCGTTAAGTTCATTCCCCAGGTCGAAGAACCAGGGTCAAAGGCAATTGATTTGATGGGAATGGCCATTTCCGCTGTCCAACCCCAATCGTGTTTCGCCGTTGCCGCATACCAGATGGTGTCCCATTCATCGATAAAGTAATTGTTACCCAGCAATGAATCGCGGCGCATGCCATTGGCATTAACCTGAAAGAAATATGAGTTCCGACGGTCATTGAAGGTGTCTAAATTCACAGCCACCCGGTCATCTGAGAAAAAATTCTGGCCTTGAATCAATCCCTTGGCGACCAGTTTGTCCATTTCTGTGTCGTAATTACGGAACGCCACATAAACAAATTTCGCATCGATGGCGATTTGTGCCTCGGTTTTTTCAGTTGGTATGCCGTGGTCATCCGGACGGGTCTGGTGAAAATCGACAATTCGGGTAGCGGCCCGCCAGACCGCTTCATCCAATTGCCCATCGATTATCGGAGCTTGATCGGCGCTGATTTTATATGCGCTCGCTCTAGGCAATTCGACTCGAGATGGCGTCGCGGTCTGGGCCTGTACCTGGCCGCTAAGGGTTAGTAAAACAAACAAAAACGAGTTTCGCATAAATGATGACAGAGCGACTGCAGACTTGGAATGGATTCGGATGTGCCACCGCGGCAGCCAATTCACTTAACCAATTTCTACGGCAATTTTATTGAGAACAATAATGTTAAGATGCGGCATACAGCGGGGTCGTTGCAAATTTTTTTGAGACTCGAAACCGGCTAACAATCTCTCTGCCTGCTGCTAGACAGCTATTGTTGGTCATGGTAAGGTCGAGTTTGATTCGCATCTGACGAATCGCATTTCCCAAAGAACGATACATCCAAAAATTATTATTAAGAGCAGGCGCCTGTCATCTTCCGGTTGATGGCCCGCCGGGCATTTTAAGCTTCCAAAACCAAGCTTCTAACTATTCTTTGCTCTAATTGCTGAAAGGTTTCAGCATCCACATTTCAATTAATTCGCGCCGCTCCGGCGCTCGCATTCATTATTATCATGTCAGCATCACTTACCGACCTTAAAAAGAAAACCGCCACCGAACTCACCGAGATCGGTAAAACCATGGAACTGGACGGCCTTGGCCGCATGCGCAAGCAGGACCAGATTTTCACCATCCTAAAATCCATTGCCAAGAAAGGCGAAGATATCGCCGGCGAAGGTGTGGTTGAAATACTGCAAGACGGCTTTGGCTTTCTGCGCTCGGCAGATAGCTCTTATTTGGCGGGCCCTGACGATATCTACGTGTCACCCAGCCAGATTCGCCGCTTCAATTTGCGAACCGGAGACACGGTTTCGGGATTAGTACGCCCCCCAAAAGACTCAGAGCGCTACTTTGCGCTGCTGAAAGTTGAAACCATAAACGGTTCAACACCTGAGGAAGCGCGCAATAAGATACTGTTTGAAAACCTGACACCGCTGCATCCGAATAAACGCCTCAAACTGGAGCAGGGCAATGGCACATCAGAAGATTTAACCGGCCGTGTCATCGACCTGATTGCACCGCTCGGTAAAGGACAACGGGGCTTGATCGTATCCTCTCCCAAGAGCGGTAAAACGGTCATGCTGCAACAGATTGCGCAGGCTATCACCACCAACAGTCCCGATGTGGAGCTGATGGTATTGCTGATTGATGAACGACCAGAAGAAGTCACTGAAATGCAGCGTTCGGTACGCGGTGAAGTTATTTCATCGACCTTTGACGAACCTGCGGCCCGCCACGTGCAGGTTGCTGAAATGGTGATCGAGAAGGCGAAGCGGCTGGTCGAACATAAAAAAGACGTGGTGATTTTGCTCGATTCAATCACCCGCCTGGCGCGCGCTTACAACACGGTGGCGCCTGCCTCAGGCAAGGTGCTCACCGGTGGTGTTGATGCCAATGCGCTACAACGCCCCAAGCGTTTCTTCGGCGCAGCGCGGAATATCGAAGAAGGCGGCAGCCTGACCATTCTGGCAACCGCGCTGATCGAAACGGGCTCCAAAATGGATGAGGTTATTTACGAAGAGTTCAAAGGCACGGGTAATATGGAAGTGCATCTGGATCGCTACATAGCTGAAAAGCGCGTGTATCCTTCAATTATCGTGAATAAGTCGAGCACTCGTCGGGAAGAATTATTGATTGAGCCAGAAGAGCTGCAAAAAATCTGGATCTTACGCAAGTTGTTGCATCCGATGAACGAAATAGAAGCCATCGAGTTTCTGCTGGATAAACTTAAGGCTACCAAGGCCAACAGTGAGTTTTTCAACTCAATGAAACGTTAGACTGTAAAGCGAATCAAGCACCACCTCCCTGCATGCCGCTGTTACCAGCTATTGCGTAGCTCTCGTAACTTCAAAAATACCTGTTCCTGATCTGGCTGCGTTGGCAACTCGGGGAATTGTTCGCGTAATAGCCTGATAACGGTTTCACTGTCGAGCCGGAAGAACGCATTCACCGCACGCTCCATAGCAATATTTGAGATAAAGTGCTTATCGCTTTGCCATTGCTGCATAGCGGCCAATAAGCTCATCGCAGCTTGATTATCCGGTTCGCGCGCCAGCGTAAACTGCAGATTATTAACAATGTAATCGTGCCCCGGATAAATACGAGTGATATCGGCCAGCACGAAGATCTGCTCAGCAAAGGTCTGATACATCGTCTCCGGGTTACCCCCATTATGGCAATTGCCCACGCCTGCATTAAACAGGGTGTCGCCACAGAATAAAGCCGGTAACTGCTGGTCATCGCCTTCGTACAGCAAGCATGTATGGCAAAATGTATGCCCCGGTGTGTCCATGGCCAGCAACCGCACAGTGGTGCCGATTTGCACCGCATCGCCGGCCGTCAGACCGACATCAACATTGGCAATTTTGTCGGTCGCATTGTGATGCGCATATAAAGTCGCGCCGGTCGCCGCAATAACCTCCTCATTGCCGCCAGTATGATCGTAGTGCTCATGCGTATTGATCACCGAGCGAATTTGCCAGCCCTCGTTGTGCGCGCTCTGTAAGCACAGTTGATGATCCAATGGATCAATGGCCGCCGCCTCGCGCGTTTCCGGGCAGGCAATCAAATACATATAGTTGCGTAAACTGTTATTAACCGGTATTTGCTTCACCAACATATCTAAGACCTATAAAGAATGCGTTTCGAAAGTGCTACACTGCCGCCTGTTTTACGCCCACTTCAGCAACTAAATGCCACTGGTCACCCTTAGAAACGTCACTATCGGATTCGGCGCAGAAGCCATTCTAGATCAGGCCGACCTAATTATCGAACCCAATCAACGCCTCGGCCTTATTGGCCGCAACGGCGCCGGCAAGTCGACCCTACTCAAGCTTATTGAGGGCGAGTTGTTGCCAGACAGCGGTGAAGTGATTCGGCAGCAGAATCTGGTCTGTGGCCGCTTGATACAAGAGGTGCCCGCGTCACTTGAATTGGATGTGCGTGGCGTTATAGCAGAAGGTGACCCTGATGCTGGCGCAGCTTTGCGACAACATTATCAGGGCGACCATAACGCTGCTGATACGCCTGAGATCTGGCCATTAGACCAGAGAGTCAAAACACTTTGTTCCCGCTTTGAACTGGACCCCGAAGCCGCTTTCAATACGCTGTCGGGCGGCGTGCGACGGCGCGTGCTAATGGCGCGCGCTCTGGTCCGCGAACCCGACTTGCTACTGCTTGACGAACCCACGAACCACCTGGATATCGACACCATTATATGGTTGGAGAATCTGTTATTAGGGCTGAATGTCACGCTGATCGTGGTATCACACGACCGCAGCTTCATAGATCGTGTGTGCAATACCATTATCGAACTCGACCGAGGTGAACTGAGCTCCTGGCCGGGCAATTACCAGGCGTATCTCAGCTATAAGGCAAAGGCAATCGAAGAACAACAGCGGCACAATGCCAAATTCGATAAAAAGCTGGCGCAGGAAGAGGTCTGGATTCGCCAAGGTATCCAGGCTCGCCGCACTCGCAACGAAGGCAGGGTGCGGGCACTCAAAAAAATGCGCGAGCAGCAGCGTAAAAGACGCGACGCGGTAGGCGTCGCCAACATCGGGCTCAACGAAGCAGAAAAATCGGGCAAGGTGGTAATCGAAGCCGAGCACCTGGTGGCCGGGTTTGACGGGCGCACCGTGATCGAGGATTTTTCCTGTCGACTGATGCGCGGCGACAAAGTGGGCATCATCGGCCCCAATGGTTGTGGCAAATCGACGCTGATTCGCCTGCTAACCGGCGAACAGGCCCCGGACAGTGGCAGCGTGAAATTAGGCACTAACTTGCAGATCGCCTATCTCGATCAACATCGTAGTGCAATTCGCGAAGACCTGAGCGTGCAGGACAACGTTTCCGGCAATACCCAAATCAGCATCAATGGTAAAACCAAACACATCATGGGGTATCTGCAGGATTTCCTATTCAGCCCCGAACGCGCCAGAGCGCCTGCGGCCAAACTGTCCGGTGGTGAACGCAATCGTTTGTTGTTGGCAAAATTGTTCACCCGGCCGTTCAATTTACTGATTCTGGATGAACCCACCAATGATCTGGACTACGAAACTCTGGAGCTATTAGAACAACTGCTACTCGAATACTCGGGCACGTTGCTACTGGTCAGCCATGACCGAACCTTTTTGAATAATGTGGTTACCAGCACCATTGCCTTTGAGGGCGATGCTCGGGTGCGTGAATATGTGGGCGGCTACGATGATTGGTTGGCGCAGCGATCAACCGCCGATCAACAACCGGAACCCTCTGCCAAGCCCCCAGCTCAGGCGCAACCCGACAGTAGCCCAAAAGCATCGGCATCCCGGCAAAAGCTTAGCTATCGGTTGCAACGGGAGCTAAACGCTCTGCCGGAGACCATCGCCGGGTTGGAACAACAACTTAGCGAATTGCAGAACCAAATGGCCGCCCCTGAATTTTATCAGCAGGATGCTGAGCAGATAGCAACGACCGGTAATAACCTCAAACATCTGGAGGCGGAGCTGGCGCGAGCCTTGCAACGCTGGGAAGAGTTGGAGCTGCTCGCAGAAGGCTAGGCAAGACTAATCGCCGGCCCGCTCGGTTACCGGTAACTTTAATACGCCAGTCACTAGCGCCGTACCGAATAGAATTACGATTGTTCCAATGATAATGCCCGTAGTAACCGGCTCCTGTAAAAACACCGCGCCGAACAAGGTTCCAAATATTGGAATTAAAAACGTCACCGTGATGGCACGGGTGGCACCCACGCTGGCGATTAGATGAAAATACAAAATATTAGCCACCCCGGTACTCAGCAAGCCCATGGCTAATACCGCCAACCAGGCTTGTTTTGAAATAGCGTCGGTTGGGATGAAAAATAACACTGGCAATGCCAACAATATGGTCGCCGCCACCAATGAGAAGGTCGCAATAGTTAAGGAAGAAACAGACCTCAATTTTTGCACCGTATAGTTGGCCGCTATGCCATACAACAGAGTCGCCGCCAGAGCCGCGGCAATTCCCTGTGGCGCCCCGGTTACCGCACCACCGGTCGTATCAGACACCAAAATCGCCACCCCGCCAAGACCAAGCACCATACCGGCCACGCGCCCTGATGATAAAGGCTCTCGTAACCATAGGTACGCCACCAGCGCCGCCCACAATGGTGCCGTGGAGTTTAAGATGGACGCCAGCCCACCGGTAATTGAGAGTGTTGAATAGGCGAATAGTACAAAGGGTATCGCTGAATTCAGTGCGCCCACTACCAGTAAATGGGGCCACTGGGATTGCCAGACGCTCGCTCGCTTCCTACCCTCCCGTAACCACCAGACCGGTAATAAAAACAATGCGGCAATAGTGACCCGTATGGCAATCAGCGCGACAGGGCCAAATTCCGGCGTCGCCACTCGCATAAACAGAAACGATGCGCCCCACAGTGCGGCCAGCAACACCAGTTGCGCTAAATGGATTGGAGCCATTGACGATCACTAGACTAGCAAAAGGCGCAGTATAGCGGGTTCCTGCAAACTGAGATGGCAGGATTCGGCAGCTGCGTCTGCGCAATGCAACTGGCAACCATAACGTTGCAGAGGCTGCGTTAACAATTGGTAGGAATCTGACTTTGAGATTTAAGCATCTTAGCTTATGAAGACATCACTTTAAGTGATCAACCAATCAACCGTGGAGGTCGCATGAACGCTGAACAGTATCTGATCGTGTTACTGCCGCTGCTAGGTTATGCATTTGCCTTACACTCAGCGGTCTAAAGCATCACTGAAACCGCTCATAGCCCGCTCTGATGCATTCTACGCCGCAGGGCGGGAATCACTTTTTGCTCAAACCAGGGATTTTTACTCAACCAGATATTGTTACGCGGCGACGGGTGCGGCAGCGGAAAAAACTGTGGTTGGTACGCTGTATAGTCGCGCACGATCTCGGTTAATGATTGTCGTCCCACGTCGAGATAATATTTTTGCGCATAGGCCCCTACCAATAACGTAACGCCAACCCTTGGTAATAAGCCCAGCAATTGCGCGTGCCAATGGGGTGCGCAACGCGGGTCGGGCGGCAGGTCGCCGGATTTGCCGCGCCCCGGATAGCAAAACCCCATCGGAATCAATGCCACCTGCGGCCCGTAAAACGTTGCCCGGTCTAGACCCAACCAATGACGCAATCGATCACCGCTGGGGTCATCCCAGGGCACGCCGCTGCGATGCACCGCCAACCCGGGAGCCTGACCAATAATCGCAATGGTTGCTTGCGTGCTCCCCTGCACAATGGGCCGCGGCTCGTGCGCCAACTCCTCAGCGCATATTTTGCAGGCTCTTATTTGCTTTAAAAGTGCGGTTAATGCGTTGTCGCTCATACTCATGTACTCTGCAGTGTTAACCAAGCCTGACTCGCGTAGTTAATGATCGCTGGTCTGGATAATTATAGTAAAACGCCGCCGCGCGCCGAACGAAAATGGCTGTTTCTCTAAAACCTCAACAGGCCCGTAAATTGGCATTGCTCGCACAGGGCGTACATCGGCCGCGCCAATTCGGTCGCGGCTTGCCGGCCACTCGGCGAGCCATTGAACATCTCGGCTATATTCAAATCGACACCATTGCCGTGGTAGAGCGCGCCCACCATCACACAATGTGGAGCAGGGTAAACAATTACCAGCTATCACATCTCGATCGGTTGCAGCGCGACAAATGCATTTTCGAATATTGGTCACACGCCGCTGCTTATCTGCCGATGCGTGACTATCGATTCTCATTACCACGCAAACACGCCATCGCCAGCGGCGACAAACATTGGTACGACAAAGACCCGAAGCTCGCCAAACAGGTATTGCAGCGCATTGAACGGGAAGGTCCGCTGCAATCCAGAGACTTCGAACACGTTCGCCGCGGCGCTAACCAGTGGTGGGAGTGGAAGCCGGCTAAGCGCGCTCTGGAGCAGCTATTTATGGAGGGGGCATTGATGATCAGCCACCGTGAAGGGTTTCAGAAAGTCTATGATTTGACGGAACGCGTACTGCCGCCCAACATAGACACCACTCTGCCCTCAGAAGAAGAACATCACGACCATTTAATTAATAGCTATTTGCGAGCTCACGGGCTGGGCAACGCCACTCAAATGGGCTACCTGCTTAAAGGCCAGCGAGCCCGCTTACAACAGCGCTGTATCGATCTAACCGAAGATGGCCAGTTGCTCGAGGTGGAGGTCAATGGCGAATCGTTTTTTGTGTTACCTGATTTCGAGCAACTGCTGGCCAAACCCCTCAGCCGCAACCGTGTCGCGATTCTATCGCCCTTTGACAACCTGGTTATTCAGCGCAAACGAGCGGTCGCGCTATTCGGGTTTGACTATCAGATTGAGTGCTACGTACCTGCAGCAAAGCGACGCTATGGATATTTTTGCCTGCCGCTTCTCTGGGGGCACCGTTTTGCCGGGCGCATGGATGCCAAAATAGATCGCAGCAGCGGCGTGTTGCATGTGCTTAGTCTGCACCTCGAAGAAGGCATAGATGCGCGTGAATTCAAAGCAGCCCTACAACCGGCGCTCGATGAATTCATTAAGTTTAATCAGGGCGACAGGGTTAAATTCCCCGCCTGACCTGCGGCTTGCACAACGCAGGCGTATCCCGACCCGGTGATTTCGAGTAGCATACGCGGATGGATGCAATCGTCTCTATCAAACAGGTCAGCAAAATCTACGACAATGGATTTCGCGCCCTTAACAACGTCAGCCTGGATATCCAGCGCGGTGAAATTCTTGCCCTGCTGGGGCCCAACGGTGCGGGCAAAACCAGCCTGATTTCGGCCGTCACCGGCATCATTTCTTTTAACGAGGGCAGCATTTTTGTTGACGATAAAGACAACGTCAAAGACTATCGTCATACCCGCAAACTAATCGGTCTGGTGCCGCAGGAACTCACACTGGGTTCATTCGAGACGGTGTGGAACACAGTATCCTTCTCGCGCGGGCTGTATGGCGCTAAACCCAAGCCCGCGCATATCGAGCAACTGCTTAAAGATCTGTCGCTGTGGGATAAAAAAGATGATCAGCTGCGCATGCTATCGGGTGGTATGAAACGACGCGTGCTGATCGCCAAGGCTCTCTCCCATGAACCTCGCATCCTGTTTCTGGATGAGCCTACCGCCGGCGTCGACGTAGAATTGCGCAAAGATATGTGGCGACTGGTCAATCGCTTGCGTGAGTCGGGCGTCACCATCATTTTGACCACTCACTATATTGAAGAAGCCGAAGAGATAGCCGACCGCATCGCCGTCATTAACGGCGGCGAAGTATTGCTGATTGAGGACAAACTCGAGCTGATGCGCAAACTCGGCAAGAAGCAGTTGATTATTGAATTGAAAGAACCCGCCGCGGCCATCCCTGACGCCTTGCAGGGCTACGACATAGAGCTGGGTGAGGGCGGAGCATCACTAATCTACACCTATGACACCAGCGCCGAGGCAACTGGGATTACCCGATTACTGCAGGATATAAGCGCCGCCGGTCTGACTTTAAAAGATATACAAACCAGTCAAAGCACGCTGGAAGACATTTTTGTTGACCTGGTTCGCGACCAACCGGCGCAAGAAGCAGGAGCGGCGGCGTGAATTTTCAAGCCATCCGGGTTATTTATCGCTCAGAAATGATGCGTGCCTGGAATACCCTGTTTCAGACTGTCGCTTCGCCAGTGATTTCTACATCTTTGTATTTTATTGTGTTCGGTGGCGCCATTGGTTCGCGTATCCAAACCGTTGATGGGGTCGAGTATGGTCTGTTTATCGTGCCCGGGCTCACCATGCTCACATTGCTTACCCAAAGCATCTCCAATGCGTCGTTTGGAATCTATTTCCCTAAATTTATCGGCACTATCTATGAAGTACTGGCCGCGCCGGTTTCTTTCTACGAAGCATTGATCGGGTATGTGGGCGCCGCCGCCAGCAAATCGCTGATCATCGGCATCATCATTCTGGTCACAGCTAATCTATTCGTGGACCTGCGCATCGATCACCCATTCTGGATGCTGACCTTTCTGGTGTTAACCTGCGTCACCTTTTCGTTATTTGGTTTTATCATCGGCTTGTGGGCCGATAATTTTGAGAAGCTGCAAATCATTCCCATTTTGATTATCACGCCCTTGGTATTTCTTGGCGGAAGTTTCTATTCGATCAGCATGCTGCCACCTTTCTGGCAGACCGTCACTCTGTTTAACCCGGTGGTGTATCTGGTCAGTGGTTTTCGCTGGAGTTTTTTCGAGGTGGCCGACGTTAATGTCTGGGTTAGTCTGGGTATGATTTTATTCTTTTTGCTGTTATGCATGGCCATCGTATCCTGGATGTTTAAAACCGGTTACAAACTGAAACAGTAACCGCATGAATAAGGCCGGCAATCAATTTGATGCGCTGATTATCGGGGGCGGCCACAACGGGCTGGTATGCGCCTGGTATCTAGCCCGCAAAGGCAAGCGCGTTGGCGTGCTGGAACGCGCCTCCACCGTTGGCGGCGCGGCAATCACCGAAGAGTTTTACCCGGGGTTTCGAAACTCCGTTGCCTCATACACGGTCTCGCTGCTGCAACCCAAAGTCATTGCAGACATGGGCCTCGCCAAGCATGGATTGGAAGTGGTGCTGCGCAAAGTCGATAACTTTTTACCCACCAAAGACGGTTATTTATTGTCCGGCCGAGACGGGCTAACGGTGCGCGAAATCGAACGGCACTCAGCTCGCGATGCTCAATCCTACCCTCGTTACTCGGCCGCGCTCGATAATGTTGTCGATTGCATCAAACAATTCCTGTTGGTTGCGCCCCCAAATGTCGGCGGCGGTTTCGCAGATTTGCTGGCGCTATTGAAAGCAGGGAGAGTCGCGCAACGACTGTCGCTGGAAACCCAGCGCGACCTGTTGGATTTTTTTACTAAATCGGCCAGCGAAATTCTTGATTCCTATTTTGAAAATGATACGGTCAAGGCATTGTTTGCCTTTGATGCAACCGTTGGCCATTTTGCCTCACCACATGAGCCGGGCTCCGCCTACGTTTTGCTGCACCATGTGTTCGGCGAAGCGGCTGGCGTGGCTGGCGCCTGGGGCCACGCCATTGGTGGCATGGGCGCCATCACACAGGCCATGCTGCGCGCCTGCGAAACGGCTGGGGTTACTGTGCTCACCGATGCGTCGGTCGAGCAGATTCTCACCGAGAATAATAAAGTAACTGGAGCACGCAGTAATGGAACAACTTTTTTAGCACCGGTGGTCGCTAGTTCAGTGCATCCTCAAGTGTTGTTCCAACAGTTACTCGAAGACGAGCAATTGGAACCTGATTTCCGACGTCGTATCGACAATTATAAATCGCATTCCGGGACCTTTCGGATGAATGTGGCTCTGGATCGATTACCTAAATTCATCAACTCACCCCTAAACACCTTGGAAGGGGCGGACCATCTCACTGGTGGCATTATCATCGCGCCCGATATGCAATACATGCACAATGCCTGGGTCAGCGCTACACAATCCGGCTGGTCTGATAAGCCCATTATCGAAATGTTGATTCCCTCGACGCTGGATGACAGTCTGGCACCAGCGGGCAAGCATGTCGCGAGCCTGTTCTGTCAGCAATTTGCCTATTCTTTACCGGGCGATCGCCATTGGGACGACGAGCGTGACGTCGCTGCCGATCACATCATCGCCACGGTAGAACAGCAAGCACCCGGTTTCAGAGATTCCATTCTTGGCCGCCAGGTATTAAGCCCCTGGGACCTGGAGCAGAAATTCGGTTTAATTGGTGGTGATATCTTTCATGGCCGGATGAGTTTGGACCAGTTGTTTTCAGCGCGGCCAGTGCTGGGCAACGGGGCCTATCGTTCACCGGTTAAGGGGTTGTATATGTGTGGCGCGGGTACGCATCCGGGCGGCGGCGTTACCGGTGCGCCCGGGCACAATGCAGCACAGCAGATACTGCGCGACCAACGTGGCGTCTTTTAGGCAAAACATATTTTCGCTAGATAACAGATAGCCGTTTGTTTATTGACAATTCTTTACATGATTAGAGCGCAATTTCACCCCACCGGGTGAATCGGGGCAGAGCGCCTGTCTGTATTCTTCCGCAGCATGACAGACAGGAGTAAAACCATGATTGAATTTAAAACCAGCGAGCGGGAAATCAACGACCTGCAGCAAAGCTTTCCCCAACTTCAAGTTATTCTCGACGCGTTAGATGCTCATCAGGAGATCGATGTGTTGATCTTGCCTGAGGTTGACTCTGAAACTCAATCCCAAAAATGACTTCTCATTACCGGAACCCAAAAAAAGGGCGCACACGGTGCGCCCTTTTTTTAAGCCGCTACGGGTTTAAGGTAACAGGCCATGTACCACGCCCATCGTTGTATAGAACAGAATCCAGTAGCCTGAATCAATAAAGAACAGCGCCTTGGTTTTCTGCGAGAAAAGATAGTTGGTGCCAAGTGCGGGAATAATAAAACCCAGAGCCACACCGAGCGCCGTCAATACCTTTACGGAGAAGCTCAAGTCCACCATATAGGTGGCGAAGGTATGGGCCAGAGCCCAGGAAGCCAGCAGGCTAAAAGCGAAGGCGCCACCGTATATGGATGGCATATGCCCATTCTGGGCATCTTCTTCGCTGAGACCCACTGCGCCCAACCACTTTTTACCCATGATCGGGCCATACCAAATGCCGCCGACCACAAAGCCCATGGCTGCTGCCACTACGACAGCAATCCAGTTCACATCTAAAATATCCATGCTACGTCTCCCAGTGGTTATAGTTGTTGTATAGATTTAGCACGCTGGCCAACAGAAGACCATGCTTTGAGTTCAATTACTGTTCACTGGCTAGCGGTCACTTTTTCGTGAGAGGGCGCATCGCCAGACTTGCGAGAGGTGCGAAAAAGGGCCAAACCCAGCCAGGCAAAAGCAATTCCCATCAGCGGATTAATCCAGTTTAAAAAGCTCCACTGTGCGTAATCAAGCGTTGCGACGCCGAGAGTCGCGGTGTAAAACGCGCCAGTCGTGGTCCACGGAATCAAAGCGGTCATTAGAGTTCCACCCTCTTCAATCGAGCGCGACAATACCTTTCGGTCTACGCCAATACGATCGAATTTATCCTTGAACATTTGCCCCATCAAAACGATGGAGACATAGCTTTCGCCCAATAAAAGATTGGCAAGAAAGGTCCCGCTAATGGCGCAGGTCACGACGCTGGCGGCGCGCTCGACCTGCTTCAAGGCCCAGTCCATTAACACGCGTAAGAAACCCATATGCTCCAATATCGCGCCCAGGGAAATGGCAATAAATGACAGGGTAAACGTCCAGGCCATCTCCGTGATGCCGCCGCGGTTTAAGAGCGGATCGAGTTTGGCGCTACCCGTCTCGATTTTAGCGCCATCGTAGAAACTGCTGATTACTTCGCTCACCGAATGGCCCTGCATGGCCACCGCTATTATCGCCGCCACCAAGGAGGCTATTAGCATGCCAGCCTCGGCGATTATTCCGCGCGCCGACAGATACAACAACACCACTAACGGCAGCAGCGTCAACAGATTAATCGAGAAAGTGGCATCCAGACCTGCCAACAGGGTATCTAGCTCCTGTTGCGGTAATGGCTTTTCTGCGAATTGCATACCAAGCCAGCTAAACGCGAAAAGAGTTATTATGTAACTGGGGATGGTGGTGTAGGCCATGCTCTTGATGTGAGCATACAGGTCGGTCTCCGCTGACAGTGCTGACAGGTTGGTGGTGTCAGAGACCGGCGACATTTTATCGCCAAAGCTGGCGCCCGATACTATCATCCCCGCCACCAGCGGCAGTGGCATACCCATGGCTGCCCCGACCCCGATCAGCACGACACCACCGGTACCAACGGTGCCCCAGGATGTGCCGACCGCGAGGCTCATGACACTGCACAGAATCAAGCCTGCCGGCAGAAAAATTGCCGGATGCATAAATTTAAGGCCGTAGTAAATCAACGTGCCAACGGTGCCACTTAAGATAAAGGTCGCAATCACCACGCCAATGGTGAGAAAAATAAACATGGCGGGCATCGCGCGGTCCATACCGTCGCTCATGGCTGCTCGCACCTGCGGCAGAGTGGCGCGTAACGGCATCGATGACAACACCACCCACACCATGCCGATTAACAAAATCCCATGCAGGCCCGCTTCGAGCTTGAATATTGCAAATGGAATCCAGACGGCGAGGCCCAGCAAAGTGATAGCGGCGTGGAGAACGCTTGGGTCGCGACGGTTGCTCATAGATATCTCAAAAATTTGCGATTTGCTAACCCTAGACGGCTTAGCCCCCTAATGCAAACACCATCCACTGATTAAATCTGTGACTGCCCGGTTTACAAGCGACGGCATCGCGGGTAGTTTGTTGGCATTTCATTCCATACTCAAAATAACCATGCGACTACCTACTCTACTCGTGCTCGCTTCGATGCTCGCCATCGGCGCGTGCGACCAAAACAATAACGCCCCGCAAACCACTGATTCAACGAGTGCCTCCGATCAGGCATTGGTACCCCCGCCGGCTCAGCAAGACCCAGCACCGAATGATGATGAGTTTGTCTGGAGTCCGGAACGCTTTGCTGACGTTCAGATCATCCGCTATCAGGTGCCAGGGTTTGATGAATTGTCTCTGGATCAGAAGAAGCTGGTCTACTTTCTGGTCCAGGCAGGCCTGGAAGGGCGCGACATTATGTGGGATCAAAATTACCGCCATAACCTGAGTATTCGCCGCGCCCTTGAAAGCATCATCTCCGGGGCCCAAGCAGACCAAAACAGCGATGAGTGGGCCGCGCTTATGGAATATGCCAAGCGAGTGTTTTTCAGCAATGGCATTCACCACCACTATTCGGGTGATAAGTTCGCCCCCGGGTTTAGTCAGGACTATTTCAACCAGCAACTAAGCAGCGTGGGCGCCAGTCTCAACGAGGAGGCAATGAAAGCCATCTTTGACCCTCAGTTCGATGCCAAAAAGGTAAATCAAGATCCGGATAAAGATTTGGTAAAAGCATCTGCGGTCAATTTCTACGCGCCCGACATCACTGAACAGGAAGTCACCGATTTTTACGCCGCCAAGACTGACGCTGACCCCGACCGACCGGTGTTACATGGTTTAAATTCTCAAGTCGCCAGAGGCGAGGACGGCGAGTTAATCGAGCGCGTGTGGAAAGCCGACGGTATGTATGGCGAAGCCATACGTAAAATGATTCCCTGGGTCGAAAAGGCCGTGACCGTGGCAGAAAATGACGCTCAGCGCGATGCGCTCACATTGCTGGTCGACTATTACCGAACCGGCGATCTCAAGACCTGGGATGACTACAATATTGCCTGGGTTAATGCGACGGAAGGTGATGTTGATTACATTCAGTCATTCATTGAAGTTTACCAGGACCCCAAGGGATACAAAGGCGCGTTTGAAAGCATTGTTCAGATCAAAGACTTTGAAGCCTCACGCCGCATGCAGAAAGTTGCCAATAATGCGCAATGGTATGAAGACAATTCGAGCACTGATCCAGCGCACAAGAAAGACAAGGTGGTAGGCGTCAGCTACAACGTAGTCGCAGTGGCCGGTGAAATCGGCGATGCCTCTCCATCCACTCCGGTTGGCGTAAACCTGCCGAACTCAAACTGGATCCGTGCCGAGCATGGCTCCAAGTCTGTCAGCCTCGGGAACATCGTCAATGGCTACAGCAAGGCATCGGACCCCGGCTTGCTGGCAGAGTTCGCACATGATGATGAAGAAATTGCGCGTAACAAAGCGCATCGTGAGTTGGCCGGCAAGATGCGCACCGCGCTGCACGAAGTAATCGGTCACGCCTCCGGTAAATTAGAAGCCGGTGTGGGCACGCCCAAAGAGACCCTAAAAAATTACGCCTCTCCGCTGGAAGAGGCGCGTGCCGATTTGGTAGCCCTGTATTTTATGATGGACCCCAAGCTGGTTGAAGACGGCTTAATGCCGTCGCTGGAGACCGGCAAAGCGGCCTATGATTCGTTTTTATTGAACGGTTTAATGCTGCAGTTAAGGCGCATTGAGCCCGGTAAAACGATCGAGCAGGCGCACATGCGTAACCGCCAGATGGCCGCAGCCTGGGTGTTTGAAAAAGGCCAGGCAGACAATGTTATCTCGCGCATCAGGCGCGACGGCAAGACCTACTTTGAGATTAATGACTACCAAAAACTGCGTGGTCTTTTTGGGCAATTGCTAAAAGAAGTACAACGCATTAAGTCACAAGGCGATTATCAGGCTGGGCGTGATCTGATTGAGAACTATGGCGTGCAGGTCGATCAGGCGTTGCATCAAGAAGTGCTGGCGCGAGCAGCACCGTTGAATATTCCGCCCTATGGCGGTTTTATCAATGCTAAATTAACCGCAGTGCATAGTGCTGACGGTGAGATTGAAGATGTAGTGGTAAGCTACCCGGATGATTTTGTGCAGCAGATGCTCGACTATGGCGCAAACTACGGCAATCTTCCGGATTACAACTAGCGCCATCGAACCAACCACCTGACGCCTGATCTGCTGTCAATCAAGGCAGCAGCTTAGGCGCCATAAAATAGTCTAGCTGGCACTGCTGCGGCGCCAGTTGCTGCCAATGCGGCGCGGCATAATCAAATGCAGCAATGGCGCCGGTGGGCACTTTATTGAATGTTTGACCGCTCAGTTGTTCAATCGCGATTTCAGTGGCTGGGTTATGACTGACCAAAGCTACCCCCTGCTGACTCTCAGGCAAATTGCGCGCAAAACTCAGGAGTTTCTCGGCGGAAAAAGTGTACAGCTCCGATGTCTCGATCAACGGTACCTCACAGGCTTCGGCTAGTTGCGTTGCGTATGCTAATGCACGCACAGCGCTACTCGAGTAAATGGCATCCAGCGGCTCATTTCGTTTCGCCAAATACGCCGCCATTCGGGGCACGTCGCGACGGCCACGCTTATTCAGCGGCCGATCGTGATCGCTGAGTTCGGGAAATTTCCAACTCGATTTAGCATGGCGGACCAATAATAAGCGACGCATACAAGGATTCCCGGATTTTGCAGCGACCTAGTTCGCCATTAAGTCCAGCAATGCTCGTACCGTGGCCTCCACACCCGCTTTAACGGCCGGCTCCGGTGAAATTTTGAACAGCGGACTATGGTGGCTGGCAACCGGCGGACCCCCGTTGGCGGCCGCTTCAAGATCTTTCCTCGGTGTACCGCCTATCCCAAAATACACACTCGGCACGTAAGGATCTGTTGTGAAAAACGGGTAATCTTCCGCACCCATACCCTGTGCATCAGGCGTCACCAGCGCGTCTTTGCCCATTTGCTCCTGCCAAACTGCACGCAGGCGTTGAGCCAACTTGGTGTCGTTAACCGTCGGCGGTACGCTTTCATTAGACACGATCACTTCCGGTAGCTTGTCTTCTGGCAGCCCCGCAACCCGACCCATATTGGTGGCAATTCGCTTAATACCGTCGAGCAGCGTTTGGCGGGTTTTCTCGCTGGTGTTACGCACCGTGAGCTGCAGCACCGCGCGATCGGAAATAATATTGTGCTTGGTCCCCGAGTGAAACGAGCCAACGGTGACCACGCCCGGGTGCCGCGGCGGCAGTTCTCGTGCCACCAGTGTTTGCAAAGCCAGCACGATTTGCGATCCCAGAACAATGGGGTCTTTACCTGCGTGCGGGCTGGCACCGTGCGCACCCACACCATGAATAATAATATCGACGGTGTCAGCTCCCGCATAGGGGCTGTCATCCACCACCACGATCTTGCCGGCTTCCACACCCGCCCCCACATGAAAGGCCAGGCCATAATCGGGGGTACCAAAGCGTTGATACAGCCCATCTTCCATCATGGCTTTGGCACCAATTACGCGCTCCTCGGCGGGCTGCACAATCAACATCAGGGTGCCGGACCAGTCCTGTTTGCGGGCCGCCATTTCGCGCGCGGTTCCAACCAGACTGGTAATGTGTACATCATGGCCACAGGCGTGCATAACGGGTACTTCCTGACCGGTTATCGGGCTGACCTGTTTGGCTTTTGACGCGTAGCTCAAACCCGATTTTTCTTCCACCGGCAAACCATCCATATCAGCCCGCATGCTAACCAGAGGGCCTTCACCATTTTCCAACATGGCCACCACACCAGTACCGCCCACGCCTTCGGTCACTTCAAATCCAGCCGCGCGTAATTCGCTGGCCATGCGAGCAGCGGTTTGATTTTCCACCAGACTTAATTCGGGGTTGGCATGGAAGTGTTTGAACAGCGATTCCAGATGGGCTTGGTACTGTTTGTCTATGCTGCGCGACAGATCGTTCGCTGCTGCAAGGGAACTGATAGAGAGCAGTATCAATGAGAGAAGAAACGTGGTGTTCAAACGCATAGCGGGCCTCAGGAGTAGTCGATCAATCAAAACAGAGCCCGAGTGTGTACCAGATGGTGACCGCGGGGCAACCGCAAATTGATTGGTCACCCGAGTGAATTGCATATCACTGTATGTTTATATAGTATATTGATCTCTGCCTGATCGTCCTTTCACCCGATGCTCCCAACCCTGCCAGACAAATACTATTTAAGTCACGCGCACGAGTTGTTTGATTTCGTCGAACACCAGTGTGCCCACCTGCTGCAGCCTGAGCAACGGGAATATATAGCGGGGTTCAGCAACTTAAGTGAAAACGCTCAGTGTCTATTGGTGCGATTTCTGGCCCGCAAACCCCGCTACCTCAAGCGTGTCAGTTTGGACTATCCCGAAATTGACGACATTGAAGCAGCCTGCGCTGAGTTGGCGGCGGCCAACTTTATCGCCACGCCGAATGTCGAAGATTGGCCAAACTTCAGTGCGGTACTCACTAAACCACAATTACTGGTGTGTCTGGAGGCCGCGCCAGTGCGGGTCAAGCGGTCTGCGCCCAAAGCTGAACTGCTGACGCTGGCGCAACAATGCCTGCGCGGCGATGAACCGCCCGCACTCGAACACTGCCAGCAGTTTTACGCGCGCCGTCAGCAAGCCACGGTCGATTACATTTTATTCCTGTTTTTTGGTGATCTTCGGAACCGCTTACAGAAATTTGCCATGCGCGATCTGGGGGTACTCAAAACCCGAAAAAAGGGCCAGCCGGTGGCACGCTTTGAATCCCTTAACGAAGCGCGCAGTGCATTTGAACTACAGTTATTAAGGAGGCGCTTCTTGTCACAGCCGCAACAAACCCGTGAACAAGCCGCCGACTATCTATTGGAAAATCCTGCGCAGGGCGGCGCTGCGCAGGAGACGCATGACCGCCTGTTGCTGGCAGTAGGCGATGCCTATGCGGCGGACGCGCCGGATCGTGCTATCGCGTTGTGGCGCAACTCCAACGAGCCGCAGGCCATTGAAAAATGGGTGCGAGAGACCTATCGGTCACAGGATAAGGCCACTTTACAGGCCGAGCTAAGTGGTATGCGCGAACAACAGCTTGCCGCCCCCGCCAAAATCTTTATTGAAGATTTTTACGCACGCAAGTTTGAGGGCAAACGCACTAGTGTGTTCACCGATATGCTGCGGGAACCGGCCCGTGTTTTACCCATCGACCAAGCGTTTCTGAATTCAGTAGAAGATGGCGCCATCGGCCACTATCAACAACGCGGCATCGATGCGTGGTTTACCGAAAATCGACACTGGCGCGTGCTGTTCGGGCTAACGTTTTGGCCATTGCTATTTGGGCGCGAACAATTGCAACACAGTGAGTTTGATCGGCTGCCACCGATTTTGCGTCATGGTCGATTCTATCGCGAATATGGGGATGCTATCGAGCAATGCCTGGCACAACTGGATGATCGCCTCTCCAGTCTGCAGTTGCTCACCCGCCGAGCCACACAACATTATGGTTATCCGAGCGGTTTGTTTCGCTGGCGAGCTGGCCTGTTAGACAGCATCAAACCCTGTATAGAATTCGCACCTCCGGGGGCGCTGGCGAATGTGCTGCGGCGTATGGCCCAAGACTACCGACATACCCGCGATGGTTATCCTGACCTAATGGTGGTGCAGGACGGAGCGCTGCGTTTTGAAGAAATCAAAGCCCCGGGGGATGTATTGCGCCCCAATCAGTTGGTCAGCATTAATCGCTTACGGCGCGCCGGTCTTAGGGTGGATGTCACTCAGATTGAATGGTCCACCGACCCCAATCAATGCTATGCCGTGGTTGATATTGAAACTACCGGTGGCCGCCGTGGCCTACACAACATTACCGAGATTGCAGTGGTTAAGGTACAGGGCGGCAAGGTCATCGAACAATGGTCTACTCTGGTAAACCCGGAGCGCTCGATTCCGGCACATATAACGCGCCTGACCCGCATCACCAACGAAATGGTAGCGGGCGCACCAAAATTTCAGGACATTGCGGACCAACTTGAGGCACAACTCGAAGGCTGCATTTTTGTGGCGCATAATGTGGGCTTCGATTATGGCTTTATTAAAGCTGCATTCGAGCGCATGAATCGCGGTTTTCGCCACCCCAAATATTGCACCGTTCGTCAGGCGCGCAAAGCCTTTCCCGGCATGGCTTCCTACAGCTTGGGCAACTTATGTCAGTCTTTAGACATTGATTTAAACAATGCACATCGTGCACTCAGTGATGCCACCGCCACCGCGCATTTGTTATTGCTTATTCAGCAACAAGGCGAGTCTCAGGATTGCGTCGCTGCCGCCCGCTGAAAATGGAGCGAAACCCAATAGGCTAAACAACCAATCGCCACCGTCGGTAGTACCGCATAAAACTGACGTACATCGTTTAGTGCCGACAGCATCGCGAACAACACCGTGCAACTGACAAACACCAGCGGGGCAAAGGGATACCAGGGTGTCGACGGCCGGTCTCCACTGCGCCAGTGCACGACAAACAAGCTGCTGACCGCCAAGGCCAGACACAGCGACAGGGTCAGCCCCAAATACGACAATAAGCCGCGCAGATCGGAGGCCAGAATTAATAACAGCGACATGCCGATTTGCAGCAAGATGGACATTCGCGGCGGCTCGCCGGCCTGCGCCCGAAACCATTTTGGCAAAGCGCCATCCTCTGCCATTTTGGCGTAGACCCGTGGCCCAGCCAACGCCATCGCGCTGATCGAGGTTAACAAGGATATAACGATCACCACTTCGATCACGCGTTGCGCGCTATCGCCGCCCAGCGCTTGGGCCGCTAGCGCTGCGATTTCTGCTTGCCCTTGGATCACGGCCGGTGCTTGGGCATATAAAAATACCGCATTCACAGAGACACAAAGAAGCATGGTAATAAAGGTTCCGATTATCATGCCACGCGGTACCGTCGTGCGCGCATCACGTACTTCCCCGGCAATATAGGCAGCGGCATTAAAGCCTGAATAACTCAATGAAATCCACACCAGGCTGTTAGCAAAGGCCAGCGCATTAAAGGTAGCTAAAGTCCCTGTATCAAGGGCTGGTAGTGCAGGCGATACAGCAAACTGCCAACCCGACCAGACTACTCCCACCAACAGCAAGAGTAGCATCACACCGACCAAAAATTCATGTGTACGGGCACCACTGCTGGTGCGCACAATGTGAATTGCACCGGCCAACAGCACCACCGCTACCGCAATGGTGTCTTGCGGCAAGTCTCGTAATCCGGGCAAGGCTGAATGCGCATAGGCCTCCAGCGCGGAAGCTGCGAACGCAATCGCACCCGGGAACCCGGCCAACAGCGAAATCCAGCCAGCAATGAAGCCCGCCAACGGATGAATCGACCGCGATAAATACAGATACTCCCCGCCGGACTCGGTGATATGACGCACCAGCATCGCGTAACTGGCGGCGCCCGACAGCGCGATTAGCCCGGCCACAAACCAGGCCAGCAGCACCCATTCACGCGAACCAAGATCCGCCAGCGCATAGCCCGAGGTGGTATAGATTCCTGCGCCCACTGCATTGCCGACGACTAGCGAAACCAGCGCCCACACACCAAAGCCGTAAGACTGCGAGGGGCTTTTCAAGGGCTAGTCTGCCACCATGCAGGCCGCCAGCCGACGGGCCAATTCATCACCGCCGAGTTGTTGCATGAGTGCGATGTTCCGAGTGGGTACCCGATCAATATCGGGGTGTGAGGCAATCGCCTGCGATACGCTGGTTTCGCGCAATATATGTAACATGGGGTAGGGTGATCGATTGGTGTAATTTTCGGCGTCTTGCGGATCGGTATTCGCGAATTGGTAATCGGGGTGAAAGCTGGCAATCTGATACACGCCCTGCATCTGCAGCTGGGCCAGAAAGCCTTCTGCTAAATCCAAAAACTGATTATATTTATCGAAGGCTGTTAGCGCATTAGGGTGAATAAGCAATGTCGTCTCGATGCTATTGTCGTGTTGCAGGCGCCGCAGTTCAGCTTCCAGCGCGATCAATAAATCAACTTCTTCATTGGCGTCCGTCACACTGAAACGAATCCGCTGGTGAAACAACTCGCGCTCGGCAAATGGACATAAGCCGAGGTCAATCACAATCGTCTCAAGCCACCGTCGCACCTGGTCAATACAGAGCTGCTGATCAGGCATGGTCAATCGCCTTCAAGATCCTTCTTCAATTCCTGCTTGGCAGCTGCCCGCTCCGCTTTCTTGCTTTTGCCATGCACATGGGATTTGTGCATCAACGGATTCAGGCTGACCTTGCTGCGCGGTTTGATCGATGGCTTTTTCTTGTTTTTACTCACTCGGGATCATTGCTCGACTGGCGTCGCTTTATTTTGTTGCTGACCCGCTCCAACTTTCGCACCGCCATAGGCCAATCTTCAACGATGGCGAGCGCCGCCAGATATTGTTCGCGCGCCTCCTCAAGCCGGCCCTGACCCTCCAGCGCCATGCCTTTGTTGAGCATGGCAATATGCGCTTTGTGCAAACCCAGCTCCAGAGCGCGGTCATAATCCGCTATTGCCTCTGGATACTTTTCCACCAGAAACCACATATTACCCCGGTTAACATAGGCTTCTGCTGTATCGTCGCTAAGCTCAATGGCGCGGTTATAATCTTTCACCGCCGCCTCGTAATCTTCAATTGCTACCTGTAATACACCACGGTTCACATAGGTGGCCACCAGATCTTTTTTCTTTAAGCTACCATAGGATATGGCACGGTCACACACCTCCACATCGCTGCGGCTGGCAAAGCCGGTCATGGAGGCAGTGCTGGAGAGTTCAAAACATTCCTTGGCAAAACTGGAGCCACCCAACACTTGCATGGACTGCGCCAGTGCGGGGCTGCTGGCAATCCACAGTCCGTAGGCCAATAACAGGCGGCGGCCGGGGCCAAAGTTAAATTTGTTGCTAATCATCGGCATGGTTATCAAGAGTGTAGACCAAGGCCGTGCCCAACGCATGGCATGCTTAGGCAATCTGGCGTAGAGATTGCAATGGGGGCACGGTAATAATCTCGCGGCTGCGCAATAGTCCAAGCGTGGTAATCAGCACAACACCAGACACTATGCCCAGTATCCACAGCTCCGGGTGCCACAGTGGCGTCATCTCGAATACCTTTAACTGCAGGAAGTACAAAATTATCTCTGCCCCAATACTGGCGATCAGGCCTGCGATGGCGCCTAGAGCCACAAATTCAGTCGCCAATGCCCCGACCACGATTTTGCGCGAACTCCCCAGGGTGCGCAGCACGGCATTTTCTCGTAAGCGCTCATCAAAGGACACACCAATTGCCGCAAACAACACCAGCGCCCCACAGGCCAGCACTAATAATAAAATCATTTCCAGACCTTGAGTAACGCGGTCAATAACATCTCTAATCTGTTTGATAATGGCGCCCAGCTCAATCACCACGGCGGTCGGGTATTGTTGAATGATCTGATTTACAAACGGCGCCGATTGCACAAATGGGCCGCTCTGCTGTTGCGGCTTAGCGCGCACGCTGGTAATCCAGTTAGGCGCGAATTTATCCAATGCGCCGGGCCGAAAAATAATAAAAAAGTTCGGTGTCATATTCTGCCAATCCACGCTGCGCAGGCTGGTCAGGCGAGCCGCAAATGTAAGTCCGCCAATACTGAATTCAATCACATCGCCTAAACCGACACCCAACTCATTGGCGACATCAATCTCCATGGAAAATTGAAACTCTTCACTGGCTTGCGAATCGTTATCCCACCACTGACCCGCCACAATCTCATTGGCCTCGGGCAACAGCGCCGCCTGAGTAAGACTGACTTCACGACTCAGGCCACCGGCGCGGCTTAACCGCGCCCGGGTTAAAGGCTCGCCATTCAGCCCCACCAGACGACCTCTTACCATCGGGTACCAATGTTGTGCTTGCGCTTCCTGTTCCGCTAACAGCGTCTTGACTGGTTCTAATTCATCACTGGCGACATTGAAGAGAAAGTGACTCGGCGCGTCGTCCGGTAATTGTGCCTGCCACTCGCCGATAAGCTGAGTGCGCAACCCGACCACCACCAACAGCAACATCAAGGTGATGGAAAACCCCACCAACTGCACCAGCGTTTGCGCTCGACGACGCCATAGATTAGCCAGCCCCAGACGCACATAACTGCCATGCCAATTACCGAACTGCTGCACCAGCTTTAAAATTTGCAAGGCAATAATCGCGCAAATAGCGAACAACGCGAACAGCGCCGACAGAAACATCAGCGCCAGCACCACACTGCCGCTGTACCAGAGGGTCAGCGCCAATAGTGCCGCAATACCAATGATCAGCCGTTTGCCCTGGCTCACAAGATCATCGGGCAGATCCCGGCGCAATACTCTCAAAGGCGCGATGGCGGGCAGATGCCATAAAGCAGGCAGGGCAAAGCCCATCACACACACCATGCCGGTGATGGCCGCGACCAGCCACGGTCGCCAGCCAGCTGCGGGGAGAATCGCATCAAACAATTCGCGAGCCACCTGCAATAACAGATAATGCGCGGCCCAGCCGAGCAGCATGCCGACTACAGTAGCGCTGACGGTAATCATCAGTAAGCGCATTAGGTGGCTACGCCGAATGGCCGCGCTGGATTGACCCCAGGCCTTCATCAAGGCGACTTGATCGGTCAGGCGCGTAGCGTATCGATGGCTGGCCAGCGCCATTGCCAGACCTGCCAGTAACACACCAATGGTGCCGCTTAGTAACAGGAAGGCGCGGCCCCGTTGCAGGGCTTCACTGAGCCGCTCTTCCGCATTGTCAGGCGTTTGCAGGCGATGGTGGCGTACGCCATCTTCACCATTGGCTGCAATATCCGCCTGTTCAAACCACTGCGTAAAAGAGCTGATCTGCGGCTCGCTGCCGGCTAATAACAATTGATAAAAAATTTGGCTGCCGGGTCGAACCAGTTGCGAGCCAGGCAGGTCTTCGTAACTCATCATGACCCGCGCACCGGCCACCGAGAACCCGCTGCCACGATCCGGTTCTTTGGAGATTAACCGCGATACACGCAGCTTGCTGTAACCGACTTCCAGTTCATCACCGAGCTTAATGTTGAGTAGATTCAACAGCCGTGGCTCCACCCACACTTCGCCCGCTGGGGGCCCATGTTCAACGCGTTCCAGCCGCTCAATCTGAGTCTCGCCGGAAAGTTCCATCTGGCCGCGCAGTGGATAGGTATTTTGTACCGCTTTAACCGATGCCAAATGGCTGGCATCTCCAAAAAACACCATCGATCGAAAACGTGCCACGCGGGCGGTTTCCAAACCTAACTCATTGGCCTGAGACTCATATTGATTGGGGATCGCGACCCCGCCCTGCAGCGATAAATCGGCTGCCAGAAAGCTGCTGATTTGATCGTTCAGACCGCGCTCTACCCTATCCGCGAGCAGACTGACTGCCGTCACCACCATGACCGCCAATACCAGAGCCGTGATAATCAGGTTTAATTGGCCTCCGCGCCAATCTCGCCACAGCAGTTTGGCATCTACCATACTCATCCGTTGCGACTCTCTACCTGGCCATCATTAATCACAATGATATCGTCGCAACGCTCCGCCAGGCGCTGCTCATGAGTGACCAGCACCAGCGTCGTGTCGCTGGCGTGGTTCAACTCGAACAACAAGTCACTGACCTTCTGCCCAGTGCCCTGATCCAGATTGCCGGTCGGCTCATCGGCGAACAACACCTTGGGCCGGCAGGCAAAGGCGCGCGCAATGGCAACTCGCTGTTGCTCTCCACCAGAGAGCTGTTTCGGGTAATGACCGAGGCGTTCTGCCAGGCCAACCTTGCTTAGATATTCCGTGGCTCGTTGGCGTGCTTGATTATCGCCGGCCAGTTCCATAGGCAGGCAGACATTTTCCAGCGCGGTTAGGCTGGTAAGCAATTGAAAAGTCTGGAATACAAAGCCCACGAGTTCGGCACGCACAGCCGCGCGGCCTTCTTCGTTCATGGCAGTAATCTGGTGCTTACCGAGCCAGATATCACCTTCACTGGGTGTATCCAAACCGGCCAGCAAGCCGAGCAAAGTGGACTTACCGGCGCCCGAAGGACCAATAATGGCAAGGCTCTGCCCAGCTTGAACTTGCAGTGAAACGTCCCTGACAATAGTAAGCGTGTGATCCGGTGTGCTGACGCGCTTGGTAACTGCGTCCGCGCGAATAATTAATTCAGTCAATCTGGCTTGATCCATGGTCTGCTAAAATAGGGGTCGATTCTACCCGACCCGCGGTGCGGATTCTGTATGGCAATGCGATTCATGACAAAAGTTTTAGTGTTGATGGCTGTGCTGCTGACTACAGCGGTTCAGGCCCGCAGTAGTGATGGTCAGCACCTACTCGTGTTTGGTGACAGCCTCAGTGCCGCGTATGGCATCGACATTGAAAAGGGCTGGGCGAGTTTGCTGGCCCAGCATTGGCAACAGAACGGCAAGCCACATCGACTGACCAATGCCAGCATCTCGGGCGAAACCACAGACGGCGGACTTGCCCGCTTGCCCGTCACGCTGCAAGAAATTAAGCCCGATATTGTGGCCATTGAATTAGGTGCCAATGATGGCTTACGAGGCCACCCGCTCACGCGTATTCAAGCAAATCTAGAGAGGATGGTAGACCTGGTAGAGGCTGCCGGTGCGCAACCCATTGTGATCGGCATCTCATTGCCGCCTAGCCATGGACCGCGCTATGTAGACGGCTTTCGCAGCCTGTTTGCCAAGGTTGCTGAAGCCAAACAGGTGCCGTTTATCGACTTTTATCGCGCCGAATTCTTTGATCAACCGGGCTATATTCAGGAAGACGGTATGCACCCGACTGAGGCACCACAACCGCTGATTCGCGATGCCGTGTTGGGCTTTCTGGAGCAACAGAATCTGTTGCAATAAAGCCATGCACAGTCACGAACAAGTCATTGCCAGCCTGCCGGAACATTTACGCCCCTTTGTGGCGCGTCAGGATTACGACGCCTACACGCCGCGTGACCACGCGATCTGGCGATTTTTGCTGCAGCAGTTAAACGCCAACCTCAAGCACAGCGCGCACCCCACCTACTTCGAAGGTTTGGCCGCCACCGGCATTGGGTTAGACGCCATACCGCGCATCGAAGAGATGAATGCCTGCCTCAGCAAACTGGGTTGGCGGGCAGTGGTGGTAGACGGCTTTTTACCACCCGCAGTATTTATGGAGTTTCAGGCCATTAAAGTATTGGTCATCGCGGTCAATATTCGCTCGTTTGAACACATGCTGTATACCCCAGCGCCCGACATCGTGCATGAATCGGCCGGGCATGCCCCGTTTTTAATTGATATTGATTACGCCGAATTCCTGCAGCGATTTGGCGAATGTGGCATGCAGGCCATTGCCAGCAAAGCAGACTGGGACGTTTACGAAGCAGTTCGGGAGCTATCTATTGTTAAGGAACGCGCTGATGCCAGCCCCAGCGAGATTGCCGCTGCCGAAGCCCGCTTGGAGGCGGCCAACGCGGCCAATAGCCAACCCTCTGAAGCCGCGCTATTGTCCCGGCTGCACTGGTGGACGGTGGAGTACGGACTGGTGGGTGAACTGCAGAACTATGAAATTTTCGGTGCCGGGCTATTGTCCTCTCTCGGCGAGAGTCAGTCTTGCCTGGATGATACGGCGGTTAAAAAGTTACCCCTGACCGTCAACGCCATCCATACACCCTATCAGATTACTGACCCGCAACCGCAACTGTTTGTTACCGAGTCCTGCCGACACTTGTCTCAGGTTCTGGAAGAATTCAGTCGCCATATGTGTTGTCACCGCGGCGGTGCCAGTGCCTTACAGGAGGCGGTTGAAGCGGGCTCAGTCAATACCGCCACGACCAATGCGGGCCTGCAAATATCAGGGCGGTTCAGCCGCGTCATCACCGATGCCGTGGGCAATGCGGTGTACTTTAATACCGAGGGGCCCAGTCAGTTAGCCTATCAGGGCAAAGAATTATCCGGCCATGGTATCGACTATCATAAGCCCGGATTCGGCTCGCCGGTCGGTCGGTTACGTGCCTTTGAACGTTGTCTATCGTGTTACACCGTCGATGAATTAAAGCGACATCATATTGTTGAAGGCGAGCGGGTGGTTCTGAATTTTCTATCCGGCATCATGGTGGACGGGAAACTGAGCAGGATAGTCCGGCGCGATCAAAAAAATCTCATTTTCAGTTTTCAAAATTGCACCGTCAAAGATGAAGCGGGTCATATACTGTTTGAACCGGATTGGGGCACCTACGACATGAGCGTAGGCGATCAAATTGTCTCCGTGGAAGGGGGGTCTGCAGATCAACACGGCTTCCCGCTGTATGACTCTCCGTCGCAAAAGGTAACCCAATCTCAACAATACGATGCGGCGACACAGGCACAATTTGAATGGTACCAAAAGCTCGGCAATGCCCGAACTCAGGGTGTGAATACGGCCGAACTTGATTCGATGATCACCGAGATAAGTAATTTGCAGAAGGCCGACTGGCTACTCACGTTTGAGGCGCTGGAGTTGGCTCAGCAACAGGCACTGGCCGGTGAATTACAAACCCAATTGCGAGATTCCTTAATCGCTCAACAGCAACAGGGGCCGGAGGATGTGTCGACTTTAATCGGTTATGGCTTAAGTCGGCTGGGACTCTGACTCGCGTGGGCCCCGTTGTTGTACTATGTTTGATATAACCCCAAACATAATTCCTACGTTGTTATTTCGATAACGACCTACCAAAAGGCCCAATGCAGTGGCGATAACCCAGGAAGAAAAACACATGCTCATGCAGGAATTGGCTGAGCTTAAGCAGGAACATCGCGAGTTGGATCTTGCGATCACCGATCTGCAGAAGAAACTGGATCACAACCAGTTTGAGGTGGGTCGTTTAAAAAAGCAGAAGCTTAAACTGAAAGACGCGATATCTCGCTTGGAGAGTAATCTTATTCCGGACCTGCGCGCCTGAACCGAACTCTTTGGACTCCAGACTTTAGGCTCCAGACTTTAGGCTCCAGACTTTGGGCTCCAGACTTTGGGCTCCAAACTTTGGGCTCCAAACTTTGGGCTCCAAACTTTAGGCTCCGTTGCATCGATAACGGACATTAAAAAGGGCCGCGGTTGCGGCCCTTTTTTAGTAACCAATGATGGAGCTTATAAACCAGCAGCCGCTCTCAATTCATCGGCCTTATCCGTCGCCTCCCACTTGTACTCCGGCTCAGTGCGGCCGAAGTGCCCATAGGCTGCGCTGTTGCGGTAAATAGGTCGCAATAAATCCAGTGATTGAATGATTGCTTTGGGGCGTAGATCAAAATGCTCGGCTATCAATGCTTCAATTTTTTCTTCCGGCACATGATGGGTATCGAAGGCATTTACATTAAGGCTCACCGGCTCGGCCACACCAATCGCGTAGGCCACCTGAACTTCACAGCGGTCTGCCAAGCCCGCAGCGACGACATTTTTAGCCACATATCGGCAGGCGTAGGCTGCTGAACGGTCTACCTTTGACGGGTCTTTGCCCGAGAAAGCACCGCCGCCATGTCGTGCTGCACCGCCATAGGTATCAACAATAATTTTACGCCCGGTAATGCCGCAGTCACCGACCGGCCCACCAATCACAAATCGCCCCGTGGGGTTGACCAGATAGCGGGTTTTGTCGTTAATCATGTCAGCCGGCAGGGTTGGCTTAATTATTTCCTCGATAATCGCTTCCTCAATTTGCGAGTGCGTTACCGTCTCATCATGCTGAGTAGACAACACCACGGTTTCGATGGAAGCCGGCTTGCCATCCACATAGCGCACGGTCACCTGCGACTTCGCGTCCGGTCGCAACCAGGCCAATTGACCACTTTTGCGCAACTCGGATTGTTTCTTAACCAGCCGATGCGAATACTCAATTGGCATGGGCATTAATACATCGGTCTCAGTACAGGCGTAACCAAACATCAAGCCCTGATCACCCGCACCTTGATTCAAATCGATGCCTTCGCCCTCATTCACGCCCTGTGCAATGTCAACCGATTGCGGGTCCAGTGCCGTCATCACAGAACAACTGCGATGATCAAAGCCAAGTTCTGATTCGTTATATCCGATCTCATTGATGGTCTGGCGCACCCGATCGGTCACACCGTCTAAATTGCGTTTGCTGGTGATTTCGCCCGATAAGACGACCAGGCCGGTGTTGACCAGCGTTTCGCAGGCGACCCGCGAAGCGGGGTCTTCTTCCAGTAAATAATCCAATACCGTATCGGAAATTTGATCGGCTACTTTGTCGGGGTGACCTTCTGAGACTGACTCAGAAGTAAACAGGAAATCGCGCATGGGGTACCTTTTTAAGTGTACTTGATTAATCGATTAAAAATTGAGCGGCGATTCTAGCACCTATTGTGCTTTAATACACCGCTTCCAGCCTCATTATTCAGCACTATGGCCGCCCGTTTGCCCGTCTGGGTTTTTCTCTCTATCTCATTGATATTGCTGGGATTTGCCCAGTATCCTCTCATGCGTTTCGGGCTAGGGCTCAGCCCCACCATTGTACTGTCGCCGACCAGTATGGCGATGTGGATGATTGGTGGCCTGATGTGCGGCCTCACTGCGATGATTTTAATGGTTCGCAGACAGCCCATGCTGCCCTCGGCGGGCTCGCCTGCAGCCGTTGAGCGGAGTCGTGCTCTGGCCCTGCATGGTAGTGGTTTGTTGCTGTATAGCGGCATTCCGCTGGCCAACTTTTTACTGTGTTTCTGGTTGTGGCGCCGCTTTCGTCAGCAGTCTCCCTGGCTTAATCAACAGGGCATTCAGGCGCTTAACTTCCAGATCAGCATCTATCTCTATCTGTTGTTATCGGCCTTTATGGTGTTCGCGGTTTTGGGGGTGATTACCACGCCGCTACTGCTATTGCTGCACCTGGTTTGCACTTTGCTGGCCTGCCTGCAGATCTTGCGAGGCCGCAGTTTCAACTACCCCGCCAATATCCCCATTATTGAAGGCCGGCCAACCAGGGCCTAAGACTTATCAACGCTTAAAGGGAAGCGAAAACCTCGGCCGCGTGCTCGATGGTATCGGCAATATCATTTTCGCTATGCGCGGCTGACACAAAGCCCGCTTCGAAAGCAGAGGGCGCCAGATACACGCCGCGTGCCAGCATGCCGTGAAAAAATTGTTTAAAGCGTTCGCCATCGCAGGCGGTGGCCTCACTGAAGCTGGTTACCTTTTCAGTCTCTGTAAAAAATACGCCGAACATGCCGCCGACACCCTCGACCGCCAGCGCCACGTCCGCAGTTTTGGCGGCTCCCTTAAGGCCCAGTAACAGGCTTTTTACCTTGACTGTCAAATTCTCGTAGAAGCCCGGCACCGAGATCAGTTGCAGGGTCGTTAAACCCGCCGCCATAGCCACCGGATTACCGGACAAGGTGCCGGCCTGATACACCGGACCGTCTGGCGAGATTTGATCCATAATTTCGGCCCGGCCACCAAACGCACCTACAGGCATACCACCGCCGATGACCTTACCAAAGCAGGTCAAATCCGGCGTCACATCATATAAGCCTTGCGCGCCCTGCAACCCAACCCGAAAGCCGGTCATCACCTCATCAAAAATCAATACGCTGCCATGTGTATCACACACCGAACGCAGCCCACTTAAAAACCCATCCAGTGGTGCAATTAGATTCATGTTGCCGGCCACCGGCTCAACAATAATGGCGGCGATTTGGTCACCTAATTCATCGAACAGAGCCTGCACGGCAGCCAAGTCGTTAAACGGCACGGTCAGAGTGTGCTCAGCCAAAGAGGCCGGCACGCCAGGTGACGTAGGCACGCCGAAGGTCAGCGCACCCGAGCCGGCTTTGACCAACAGGCTGTCCGAATGACCGTGATAACAGCCTTCGAACTTGACGATTTTATCGCGGCCAGTAAAACCCCGGGCCAAGCGCAGAGCGCTCATCGTGGCCTCGGTACCAGAACTCACCATACGCACCTTATCGATGCTTGGAATCAGTTCACAGATCTTGCCGGCCAGCGCTGTTTCAATTTCGGTGGGGGCGCCAAAACTCAGACCATTCTCGGCGGCTTCCTGTACCGCCTTGACGACATCAGGGTGCGCATGGCCGAGGATCATTGGGCCCCAGGACCCGACATAGTCGATGTACTGCCGCCCGTCGGCATCCCATAGATAGGGGCCCTTGGCACGTTGAATAAAAACCGGTTCGCCACCCACTCCTTTAAAGGCTCGTACCGGTGAATTTACACCGCCCGGAATAAACTGGCGGGCTTGGTCAAATCTGGAATCGCTCATGCTTTATTATTTTGGCAAAACGGCCGCTGAGTATAGCGAACTTTGCCGCTCCACAACTAAAAAAGGCGCTCAATAGAGCGCCCTTCAAGCTGGTCAATTTGTCTGAAAATCGTTTGAATTAACGACCCACAGACGCCAGCAAATTACTTTTTACCGTAACGGGATTTAAAGCGGCCTACGCGACCTTCCGTATCCATTACTTTTTGCTTGCCGGTATAGAACGGGTGGCACTCTGAGCAAATTTCAACGTGCAGTTCTTTGCCTAAAGTAGAACCGGTTTCAAATGTGTTGCCACAGGCACAGGTTACTTTAATTTGATCGTAATCGGGGTGGATATCGGCTTTCATGGTAGTTCCTCGGAATCTTTTAACTGTGCCGGTTTACAAGCTATATGCGAGCAACCGGGCGCGAATTCGTGATTTGGCGCGAATTCATTAACAGGGCACGGGATATTAGGGCAATCAATGCCCCAATTCAAGGGCTTTTAAGCCAATTAAACGGTCATCCGGCCGCCTTGGTTACCGCCTCTGCAAGCCGGGTGAAGTCCTCTACCGACAGGGTTTCTGCCCGCACCGCCGGGTCGATTCCACAGGCTTCAATCTGTGCGGCGCTCAATGTTCCTTTTAAGGTGTTGCGCAGGGTCTTGCGCCGCTGACTGAAGGCCTGTTTTACTACCGCTTCAAACACTGCGTGATCCTGCACAGGGAAAGGCTGCGGAACCAATGGCGTCAGTTGCACTATCGCAGAATCCACCTTGGGCGGTGGGAAAAACGCCCCCGGAGGTACATCAAACAATCGCTCTATCCGATAGCGCTGCTGCAACATCACCGACAATCGCCCGTACTGTTTATTGCCGGGTCCGGCGACCATGCGATCCACCACCTCTTTTTGCAACATCACTATCTGGGAGTGAATTTGGTCAGCAAATGGCAACAGGTGAAACAACACCGGGCTGGAGATATTGTAGGGCAGATTACCAATCACCTTGAGCGGCTGATTTGACCCGCTCAACAGAGGTGACAGATCAAACTTGAGTATATCGGCCCCATGCACGGTTAAATTATCAAGCTGCTCTGCCCGTCGTTGCCAATAAGCGATTAGCTCACGATCAAACTCCACCACATGTAGATCAGTGCAACGAGCCAATAACTGCTCAGTGAGCGCGCCGCGGCCGGGGCCGATTTCCAATACCGTATCGGCCGGCGTAATCACCAGGCTGTCGGCGATTTTACGAATGATATTCGGGTCCTGAAGAAAGTTCTGGCCCAGTGATTTCCTGGGTCGGGCGAATTCGCCAGAACTGACAGTGGTGGGCTGCTTAGGCATTAGCTCGCTTGACCATATCTCGCGCGGCCCGCAGCGCTGTTTGCAGGCTGCCGATATCAGCCGACCCGCTGCCAGCCAGATCGAAGGCGGTGCCGTGGTCGACCGAGGTGCGGATAATGGGCAACCCCAGTGTGATGTTGGCTGCGCGGCCGAAGGCCAGCGCCTTCAACACCGGTAAGCCCTGATCGTGATACATGGTCAGCACCACATCGGCGTTTTCCAGATAACGCGGCGTGAACAGAGTATCGGCCGGCAAGGGGCCGATCACCTGAATGCCCTCTGCGCGCAGTTTTTCTAAAGCGGGTTCAATAATCTCAATCTCCTCGCGCCCCAGATGACCGCCTTCGCCAGCGTGCGGATTCAAACCACATACCAGGATTCGCGGGCTTTTGATGGCGTATTTGTCGCGCAGATCAGCGTGCAATATTCTGCACACCGAACAGATCACCTGTTCGCTAATAGCGCCACTAACCGCGCTTAACGGCAAATGCGTGGTTGCCAGCGCTACCCGTAAGTCATCGCAGGCCAGTAGCATGACTGGTTGAGTGCTTTTGGTACGCTGAGCGATGTATTCGGTATGGCCGGAAAAGGCAACACCGGCCTGATTAATAATGCCCTTATGCAAGGGCCCTGTAAGCATGGCGGCGAATTCACCAGTCAAGCAGCCATCCACCGCGCGATCCAGCGATGCCAATACGGCCGGCACATTGTCGACTTGCGGCTCCCCGGCGCGCACTTGTTTGGCCAATGGCTGGTGCAGAACGGACAGTTCCCCGGCGGTTGCGGGGCGTTGCGGATAATCCAGCAAGGCCATCGACGGGCCCATCGCCTCTGCGCGTGAAGTCAGCAGTTCTCGATCCGCGATGCACACCACATCTTCCAACACTGACTGCGCGGCCAACTGCAATATAATATCCGGGCCGATACCGGCCGGCTCTCCGGCCGTATAGGCAATGATATTGGAAGGTTCTGTGACGTTTGGCGGGCTCAAAATAGTCTTTAATAAAAGCGGCAAAGGGCGATTATAACGTGCGCCTCTGCGCCGATGTTAGTTTCACCGAAGCACAGTTTGTTTGCTAAAATCCCCCTTTGTCATATTTGACCCCGGCCGCAGCCGCACCACCATCGTCTACCCACCGCATGCCGACCTCTGAACTACATATTGTTATCCTCGCCGCCGGCAAGGGCACACGCATGCGATCGTCATTACCCAAAGTGATGCACGAAGTAGCTGGCACGCCCTTGCTGGGGCATGTGTTGGACACCGCAATCAGCCTGCAGCCTGCCGCGATTCATGTCGTCGTTGGCCATGGCAGGGAGCAAATTACCGAACGCTTTAGCCACGCATCGATTAACTGGGTGGAGCAGACCGAACAATTAGGCACCGGCCATGCTGTGCAACAGGCGTTACCGGGCGTGCCCGATGACGCTGACGTTTTGGTGTTATACGGCGATGTGCCTTTGATCAGTGTCGCCACCCTCACCCCGCTGATCGAGGCCTGCGACAGTTTTCCGTTGGCGCTGCTGACCGCCAGCCTGACCAACCCCAGCGGCCTGGGGCGCATCACCCGTGATGACAGCAATGAGGTCACCGGCATTGTGGAGCATAAAGACGCCAGCGCTGCGCAACTCGCAATTAATGAAATTAATACCGGATTTCTGTGCGCGCACGCCAAGGCGCTGCGCGGTTGGCTCGATAAGATCGACAATAACAATGCGCAGGGCGAATACTATCTGACCGACATTGTGGCAGCGGCACATGCGGCAGGCGAACCAATCGCAGCCCACCAACCGCAGAACAACGACGAAATTATCGGCATCAATAGTCGACAACAACTGTCAGAAGTAGAGCGCCTGTATCAAACTCATCAGGCCAACCACCTTATGGCATCAGGCGTGACGCTAATAGACCCGGCGCGCATCGACGTGCGCGGATCAGTCAGCGCGGGGCAGGACAGTATTATCGATGTTAATTGTGTATTCGTGGGCGACGTGAAGATCGGCAGTAACGTACAAATCGGCCCCAACTGCGTGATTCGCGACAGCGAAATTGGCGACCATTGCATTATTCACCCCAATACGGTGATCGAGCAGGCGGTACTGGGTCAGCGGGTCAATGCCGGTCCCTTTGCGCGGCTGCGGCCCGGCACCGAACTCGAAGACGAAGTGCGGATCGGTAATTTTGTCGAGACTAAGAACGCCAAATTTGCCAAAGGCTCCAAAGCCAATCATTTGACCTATGTCGGTGATGCCAGCGTAGGCGAAAAAACCAATATTGGCGCGGGGGTAATCACCTGCAATTACGATGGTGCCAATAAGCACCAGACCACCATTGGAGAAAACGTTTTCGTAGGTTCCGATTGTCAATTGGTGGCGCCGGTGGTGATCGGCGATGGCGCAACCATTGGTGCCGGCTCAACCATTACCTCGGATGTAGCACCCGGTCAGCTTGCCATCAGTCGCTCGCGGCAACGTGAAATTGATGGCTGGCAGCGCCCGGTTAAACCTGCGCCCAGGGACAAATAAGTATGTGCGGGATCGTCGGCGCGATTGCGCAGCGCAATATAACCCCGGTGTTAATCGATGGGCTCAAACGACTCGAATACCGTGGCTATGATTCGGCGGGCATTGCCGTGGTTGACGCCGAGCAGGCACTGGACCTGCGTCGTAGCGTCGGTCGGGTAGCGAGTCTGGAACAAATTTGCGATGGCGTGGAAGGCCATCTTGGTGTCGCCCACACCCGCTGGGCCACGCATGGCAGACCGGCCGAGCACAACGCCCACCCACATACCTCGTCATTTCAGGTGGCCGTAGTACACAACGGCATCATTGAAAACCACCACGAACTTCGTGAAGCTCAAAAACAGCAGGGCTTTGTGTTCTCCTCAGAAACCGACACCGAGGTCATCGTGCACCAGATCGACTGGCATATGCAGCAGGGCAAAAACTTGCTCGCCGCCGTTCAGGCTACCGTGGGTGAGCTCAAAGGCGCATATGGATTGGGCGTTGTATCCAAGCAGGAAACAGACGTACTGATTGCCGCCCGCAGTGGATCGCCGTTGCTGGTTGGCCTGGGCGAAAATGAGAACTTTATCGCCAGTGACATGTCGGCGCTTATACCGGTCGCGAAAAAATACATGGTGTTGGAAGACGGGGACATCGCCAGGGTAACCACCGACAAGGTGGAGATTTTTGATGCCAACGGACAAGCCGTACAACGAGATATCCGTATCAGCACACTAAGCGATGATGAGATCGAATTGGGTGGCTATGCCCACTACATGAAAAAGGAAATTCACGAGCAAACCCGCGCCATAACCGAAACACTTGAGGGCCGGCTCGGTGCCGACAGCGTGTTGGAACTGCCATTTGGTGATGAGGCACGCGATATCTTCGATGCTGCCAAGCAGATTAAGATTATTGCCTGTGGCACCAGTTTCTATGCAGCCAGCGTAGCGCGTTACTGGTTTGAAGAGTTTGGCATCCGTTGCGATGTCGAAATCGCCAGCGAATACCGCTACCGCAAACATGTGGTCGACCCCGGCACTTTGTTTGTGACGATTTCCCAATCTGGAGAAACCCTCGATACCATGGCGGCACTGGATATGGCCAAGGGCCTCGGCTATACCAACACCCTCTGTATCTGTAACGTGGCAGAGAGCTCGCTGGTACGCGCCAGTGATCTGACTATTTTTACCCATGCCGGGCGCGAAATCGGTGTGGCGTCGACCAAAGCCTTTACCACCCAACTGGTGGTGCTGTTAATGCTGGCAATCTGCCTGCGCCGTCGTCGTGTGGGGGATGGTCAGACCATCGATGATATGGAGCGTGAAATCGTTCAGGAGCTACGCTCGCTGCCGCAACAGATTGAGAATGTGCTGGATCTTGAGAACGATATCATCGCCATGGCCAAGCACTTCACCCACAAACATCATGCGCTGTTCCTCGGTCGCGGTGCGCACTTCCCGATTGCGATGGAAGGCGCATTGAAGCTCAAAGAGATCTCCTATATTCATGCCGAAGCCTATGCCGCTGGCGAACTAAAGCACGGCCCGCTGGCCTTGATCGATGAAGATATGCCGGTCGTCGCGGTGGCACCCAATAATGAGCTATTGGAGAAACTCAAGTCCAATCTGGAAGAAGTGCGCGCGCGTGGTGGCAAGTTGTTTGTGTTTGCCGATCAACACTCTGGCCTGACCTCTGATGAGGAGGCCATGGTACTGGAAGTGGCGCCGGTTAATAACTATATTGCACCTATTCTGTATGTCGTCCCCTTACAGTTGTTGTCGTATCACGTGGCGCTTAACAAGGGCACAGACATCGACAAACCCCGCAATCTCGCCAAATCCGTTACCGTTGAGTAGGTCGTTAGGCGGCCACATCTATGGGCAGCCAACCATATAATGGATATCTCCCACATCTTTAATGAACTCAACGACGCCCAGCGCGAAGCCGTGGCGGCACCGCCCCAGGCGATGCTGGTTCTGGCCGGTGCTGGCAGCGGCAAAACCCGGGTTTTAACATCTCGCATTGCGTATCTGGTCGAGGCACATCAAGTCTCACCGCTGTCCATTCTGGCGGTCACCTTTACCAATAAAGCCAGCCGCGAAATGCGCGGCCGCATCGAGAAAATACTCGGCCTGCCGATGAGCGGCATGTGGATTGGCACCTTTCACAGCCTGGCGCATCGTTTGTTGCGCCAGCATTATGAAGAGGCTGGCCTGCCGCAAGCATTTCAAATTCTGGACAGCGATGATCAGCTCAGAATGATCAAACGCAGCCTCAAGGAATTGGCGCTGGACGAGGCCTATTGGCCGCCGCGCCAACTGCAGTGGTACATCAATGGCCACAAGGAAGAAGGGCGGCGCCCGGCTCAGGTGCCACCCTCCAATGATTCGCAACAACAAACACTGCTGGCCGTGTATGCGCATTATGAGAATCTCTGTCAACGCTTTGGCTTGATCGACTTTTCCGAGTTGTTGCTGCGCGCTTATGAACTTTTACGCAATAATGAGGTGCTGCGCGAGCGCTACCAGAACCGTTTTCAGCATGTGTTGGTGGATGAATTTCAGGACACCAACTCCATTCAATATTCCTGGCTGCGGCTATTGGTACAAAAATCTCACAACCTGTTTGCGGTGGGTGATGACGATCAATCCATCTACGGGTGGCGCGGCGCCAAGGTGGAAAACATTCTGCAGTTTGAACGTGATTTCCCCAATACCAAGATGATTCGCCTGGAGCAGAACTATCGCTCCACCACAAATATTCTGGATGCCGCCAATGCAGTGATCGAGAACAATGGGTCGCGACTTGGTAAAAAGCTATGGACCGCAGGCGAAGAAGGTGAGCCGGTAAAACTGTACACCGCCTACAACGAGCAGGATGAAGCACGGTTTGTTATTGATCAGATTAGGCTGTGGGTCGATCAGGGGGGCTTGCGCAGCGAGGTGGCAATATTGTATCGCTCCAATGCCCAATCGCGAGTGTTTGAAGAAGTGCTGCTAAACGTGGGTATGCCCTATCGGGTGTATGGCGGCCTGCGTTTTTTCGAGCGCGCTGAAATTAAAGACGCCCTGGCCTATTTGCGGCTCTGCACGCGGCGCGACGATGACCCCTCGTTCGAACGCATCGTCAACACCCCCACCCGTGGCATCGGCAATAAAACCATCGACACGGTGCGCGAGTTCGCTCGCGCCGGGCAGCTATCGATGTGGGATGCCACCAATCAATTGATCACCAATGGCGGACTAAGCAGTCGCGCCACGTCCGCGCTGGCGGTGTTCGTCAACCTGATTCAGGAAATCGACGCGCAGATCAAAGATCAAGATTTATTCCAACAGATTGAGATCATGCTGGATCTATCCAAGCTGATAGCACATTTTGAAAAAGAGAAAGGGGAAAAAGGCCAGGCCCGGGTTGAAAACCTGCAGGAGCTGATTACCGCGGCGCGTGGTTTTGAAATTGAAGAAACCGAAGATGATCTACCGCCGCTAGCCTCATTCCTCGCTCACGCAGCGCTGGAAGCCGGCGAAGGCCAGGCCGAGGAATGGGAAGACTGCGTGCAGTTGATGAGCCTGCACAGTGCCAAAGGGCTGGAATTTCCACTGGTGTTTTTAACCGGCATGGAAGAAGGCCTGTTCCCGCATCAGCGCTCGCTGGAAGAAGGCTCAGGTCGCCTCGAAGAAGAGCGCCGCCTTTGCTACGTGGGTATGACCCGCGCCATGCAACAACTGTGGCTGAGCTACGCTGAACTACGCCGCCTATACGGCTCAGAAAAGTACACCAGCCCGTCGCGCTTTCTCGGTGAAATACCCGAAGAACTTATCTCAGAGATTCGTGCCAAGCCCAAAAAGACCTACAGTGCGCCAGTTAAGCACAGCAATTGGGTCGATGATCAAAGTGCGCACGAGAGTGGTGTCTCCGTAGGCATGAACGTCAGCCACCCAAAGTTTGGTGATGGTGTGGTGGTAAGCCTCGAAGGGCAGGGTGAATACGCCCGCATTCAGATCAACTTCTCGGAGGTAGGCAGCAAATGGCTGGTACTGGCCTACGCCAATCTATCGCTGGCGGAATAATTTAGCCCGACTCGACAAAAAAGCTATCCAGCATTGGGTACTTACTGGCTTGTTTGCGCTGCCGTTGCGAATCAGGTTGTGCAATGCTGTAAATATGTTTGACCCCATAATGCGCCGCGGCGTCCAGTACAGCTTCGCTGTCATCGATAAACAAAGTCGTTTGTAAATCGAAGCCCTGCATGGCCTGCAGGCGTAACCAAAAATCGGCCTGCTCCTTGGGCGCACCTAATTCGTGCGAGCACACCATGGTATCGAAAAATCGGTCCAGCGAGGTGTGTTTAACCTTTAGATTCAACACCTCGCGGTGTGCGTTGGTAATTAAGCGTAAATCATCCACCTGCGCCCGGCAGTGCTCGAGAAACTCCTGCGCCAGCGGTCGGTAACCAATTTTGTGTGCCACATCCGCCTTGTGCTGCATGATGTCCAGCTCCAGCTCCTGCGACCAAAAATCCACGCAGTACCAGTTCAAGGTACCCGCGTGATTGGTGAACAGCGGGTTGAGCTTTTCTGCCACCTGCGCCGGTTCCAGCTGCTTGGCCTCGCCGTATACACGCGGCAGGTGATGCAGCCAGAAATGGCTGTCAAAGTGCAGGTCCAGCAGGGTGCCGTCCATGTCCAGCAGAACCGTCTTAATATTGGGCCAATCGAGTTGCATCGGTGTTTGTTCAGCGCCCTTGGCAATGTGCGGGTTACAGCGCAGATTATATGGTTAAATACGCGCTATGCCAGAGGCTGATGAATGAAAACCCCGTTCACAAAAATGCAGGCGCTGGGCAACGATTTTGTTGTGTTTGATGCCACCCGCCAAGCGCTGTCTCTGACAGCGGCAATGGCCGCGCGCATTGCCCATCGGCAGCTCGGCATTGGCTGCGATCAGATTCTGCTGGTTGAAGCCTCAGACCGTGACGCTATCGACTTTAAATACCGCATTCTCAATGCCGATGGCTCGGAAGTAGGCCAGTGCGGAAATGGGGCGCGTTGTTTTATGCATTTTGTACGGCAACAGGGCCTCACCGACAAACGCACGCTGTCGGTGGCAACGCTGGGCGGCGACCTGTTACTTGAATTGCTCGACGATGACCAGGTGCGGGTCAATATGGGCATCCCCAAATTTGCCCCGGCTGATATTCCACTGGCGGTAGACAATGAAGCGCCTAAATATTCGATTAAAAAGGATGGCGACGCCATCGAGTTTTACGCTCTGTCTATTGGCAACCCGCACGCAGTGATCGAAGTCGATAACGTTAGCAGTGCACCGGTGGACCTGGTTGGTCCGATGCTGGAGTCGCACCCACTATTCCCGGAACGGGTCAATGTCGGGTTTATGCAAATCAACAGCAAAACTGATATCGCATTACGCGTATTCGAGCGCGGCGCAGGTGAAACTTTGGCCTGTGGCAGCGGCGCCTGTGCGGCCGTGGTGGCCGGCATTCGAGCCGGCAAGCTGGCCAATCAGGTAAGCGCACAATTACCGGGCGGTCGCCTACAGATAGAATGGGCCGGTAACGCAGAACCGGTGTTTATGAGCGGCCCAGCGTATACTTCCTTCACCGGCGAAATTGACCTTAGTGAGCTATGAGCACGCTTTAACCCTTTTCCTATCCCAGACACCATATGACGCAAACAGAAACCGATCTATATCATAAGGACGACGAGCTATTGGCTTTACTAAAGGCCAACCCCGATATCTTTCAACGCCATCCCGAGCTGCTGGAATTAATCAGCTTGAATGACAATCGCGGTACGGCATCGCTGTTAGAGCGGCAGATCGACACCCTCAAATCCCGCCTCGCACAGTTTCGTTCACAACACTCAGAACTGATCGAGGTGGCGCGCGAAAATGAACAAATCAGCGACAGCTTTAGCCGCATACTGTGTCAGTTAATCGGTTTTGAAAACCTCTCGGAGTTCGCCGGTGAATTTCCACAGGCCCTGCGTAAAACCTTTGGCGTGAATGAGGTAGCGTTCAAAACCGCTCGCGGCGTGGCACAACGCCCAGATGAAAAGCCCGCCTACGAAGATGCATTGCGTCGCCTTAGCCATCAACATGCAGTCTGTGATGAACGCTGGCCAAGCGGTATTCTGAAGCTGTTCTTCAGCGAGGCCATCGGCTCAGCCGCACTGATCCCCATGCTCACCAGTGATCGACAGACCATTGGCATTCTGGCGCTGGGCTCAAATGACGCCAGCCGCTATACGCATGATTTAGGCACCGCGCATTTGGATCGCCTCGGCCAAATGGCGGGTATCTGTCTAGCGCGCTTGCAACCCACCGAGTAACCATGGCTGGCGCCCCTCAAGCTGACGTTGAGGCCTATCTCAGCAGCTTGCAGGTAGAGCGCCGTTTGTCGCCGCACACCCTGGCTGCCTACCAGCGCGATATCAATAAACTGTTCGCGTTTTGTGATCAACGCGGCCTGTTGCTGTGGCAGGGCCTGACCACCCATGTGGTGCGCCAGTTTGCCGCCAGCCTCAATGCCAAGGGCATGAGTGCCAAGAGCATTCAACGCATACTCTCGTCGGGTCGCGGCCTGGCCCAATTTTTAATCCAGCGTGGCAGTTTGACCACCAACCCCTTCGATGACGTAAGAGCACCGAAAGCGGAGAAACGCCTGCCTAAGACGCTAAGCGTTGATCAGATCACCTCGCTGATTGAGATTGAAGCCAATAACCCTCTTAGCTACCGCGACAAAGCGGCCATGGAGCTGTTTTATTCCTCAGGCATGCGATTAGCCGAACTGTGTAATCTGGATTTAAATGATCTGATGCTGCCGGAGCGTCTGGTGCGCGTCACCGGCAAGGGCAATAAAACCCGCGACTTGCCGATTGGCAAATACGCCGATCAGGCTCTACGAGACTGGCTGTTACAACGCAATGAGTTGCCATTGAAAGATTACGAAGCGGTATTTGTGTCCAAGCATGGTCGGCGGATTAATCCACGCACCATTCAACAGCGGGTTAAATACTGGGCGACACGACAGGGCATTGATATACCAGTAAGCCCGCATATGTTGCGACACTCTTTTGCCAGCCACCTGTTGGAATCCAGCGGCGAATTACGCGCGGTGCAAGAGCTGCTTGGCCACGCCAATATCAGTACCACCCAGATTTACACGCATCTGGATTTTCAACATTTGGCACAGGTCTACGACGATGCCCACCCGCGCGCCAAAAAAGGCAAACCCGAGAACAACTAGCCAAGGGTTTTCAGAGAAAGGGGCAAAGCGTCTGAGGGTTTGCCAATGGGGGCCGGCTGATAGGGCATTTCATAATCAGTTGGCACCTCGAGCTGGTAATAGCGCAGCAGATGGAACAGCACCTGCTTCACCTGCAATTCGGCAAACTTCAAGCCCAGACATTTATGCGCACCGCCACCGAAGGGGATATAGGCGTGGCGGTGTATTTTGTCTTCCGCCCGCTGTTTGTCAAAACGTAGCGGGTCGAAGCACTGGGGGTCCTTCCAGATTGATGCCAGGCGGTGCGTAAAGTATGGGCTGACATGCACCTGCTCACCGCGCTTTATAGCGTAGCCCTCAAACTCGCAATCACGAATTGCGTGGCGAGGGATGGTCGGCAACGGGGGATACAGGCGCAAGGCTTCTTTAAACACCAGACCGGTCAACTGCATGTCGCCCAACTGCGCATAGCTAACAGAGTTATTCTCAACCGCTGCGTGTTCTTCGCGTAACTTGTCCTGCCACTGCGGATGCTTGGCCAGCGCAAAGCACACACTGGACAGCGAGCTGGTGGTGGTGTCGTGCGCCGCCATCATCAGGAATATCATATGGTCGATGATGTCCTGATCTGAAAACCCTTCGCCCTCATCGCTCTGTGCGCGACAAATCTCGGTGAACATATCCGCCTCCGAGGGGTTATAAGCGGATTTGCGCCGTGCCTCGATGCGGCTACCAAAATGCTCTTCAAGGTAGGCCCGCCCTGCCAGCCCGCGCTGATATTTATTACCCAACATCGGGTAGCGCACGATCACCATTGCCGCATTCACCAAATCAACAAACGAGGTGTTTACGTCATTGGCTTCGTCAGACAGTGACTCACCAACAAATATTTTGGTGGCGAGATCAAGCGTCAGTTCCTTGATCGCGGGGTAGAACAGAAACGGTGAACGCTGAGACCAGGCCTGCACTGCGGCATCGATATCGGGGTTCATGGCATCGACATACAAGGCCAATGCATCACTCTTGAATGGCGCACCCATTAAACGCCGATGAAAACGATGGTCATCGCCATCACGCAGCATAAGGCCGTTGGGAAATAACTCCTTCAGTGAGCGATTCCAGGCCAGCCGGCTGGAAAAATTCTTATCCCGGTCGAGCAATACAAACTCATTGCCTTCAGGGCTCAACAGATGCACCGCCTTCTGACCTAAAAAGCGATTGAAATACACCGCGCCATGGCGCTGGTACATGGTTTCATACAACTGGTTGCAGTTGCGCATGAAGGCCAGCGTCTGACCCAGCCAGGGCAGGCCGTTCTCACCGGGGACGGTTTTAAGCATTAGAGTGAACGCTCTGATCGAAAGGCGCTACTTTAACAGACACCGGCGCTGTCACTAAACAGTTCCCGTGTTGAGTTAATTGTGCATGACGATTACGGCGACCCGCGCGCCAGTTAGGCATAAATCAAACCCAAAATAGCCAGAGAATTAATTAACAATAGGATTATAGCCACGCGGTATTGCTTCTTAACTATATAGAGCAAGGCCACCACAAACATCAGCAGAGTGATGACAACTGCGGGCGTAAAGGGTGCCTGCACCAGCACGGCACTGACGGCCGACACAACAATCATTGTGCCGGCAATCAGCTTATGGCTAAGTTTGCTCGCCATCTCTATTACATCTTCCTATAAGCGCGCCTACCAAATCCGGCGTTCATCCCCGTATCGTACAAACACCGCCGAGATGTAGGCACACAGAAAAAAGGCACTGGCTAACGGCGGCTTATCAATAAAAAACCAAAACACAAATCCGCCCACCAAAAAGAATATTTCAAACCAGATCATGGTGCGTTTTTTATAAATACCAATCATATTGGCCCGATACCACCAAGGCAGGGCCTTCCAGGATTCCGACTCTTTATCTATCACAGTAATTTCCTCTGTTAGTTGTTCAATGTTGACTTCTAATACAGAGGCAAGGCATTTGAGTGTTTCCATGCTGGCTTTCTGACCGCTCTCCACGCGCTGAATGGTTCTCACATTCAAATCGCAGAATTCAGCCAGTTGTTCCTGAGACCAACCATGTTTATCGCGTAATTTTTTAACAATCATAATTATCCAAAACCCATAGCCAGTTAACGATTCATGTTTACCTTACCTCTCGGCAAGGAAATACTGACAGTTTAACACCCCTGTCGGACACGACTATTGCCCGACAACAACCCGACAGAGGCTAGACGGCTTGGCTTAATAATATAAAAACGATACGACGCACGTAGGGCATACCATCCAATTAGCCAGAAAATTACCCGCAGCAAGGCATACTGCCGAGCTATTATGGGACCGTTACAGCTGTCACTCACTCTTCATTGCCGAACCGAAAAGAAAAGCCATTGTTATCTGGGAAGCCTGATATTCCAGATCCTCCGCAAAAGCCAGAGCCCCTGGAGTGCTGTGGTGGCGGGTGCTACCCCTGTGTGTTCGATTACTACTATGATCAATTAGCAGAGTGGGAACAGCGCCATGGAATCCTGCTGCAGGAATGGGAGCGCCGAGAAAAGAAAGACCGATAGCTAATTAATGAGGAAACTGTGGGGCGGCTTTGTGCTGCGGTTTCAACCGGTCGAAGCGGACATTGGAGATAAAGGGCTCTGGCCCTTTTAATTTGTTCCCGGCCCAAGTACCGTTAGTGTGTTTTTGATCCGTTCGAGGTGCGCTCGCTCGATTTCCGACCAATGTTCAGCTTCAGCACCGTCATCTTTAAGGTCTGCTGCGGTCGTGCCATACGCGGCAAGGTCATCCATAAAGATAATCATTAATTCTTTCTGTCGTGACGCATCGGTGAGGTACACCATTCGTGCATAGAGTACTTCTTGAGGGTACGAATAGCCTTTTCCTGCAAGAAACTGCCGCACCAATGCGCTATCGGTTCCCCGCTTCCGCTTCTTGTTAGGGTCGAACCGGAAAGCGTCTGTGTCTGCATAAAACTCGTAATCTCCTAACTTCAACCGCAGCGGCGAATCGTCATAATCGTATGTGTAAGATTTACCACGCAGATAAGCTTCATATTGCACCCAATATAAACTCTTTAGTTTGCCATCAGGGGTCGTCTCAACAAAAAAGTGCTGCTCGGTATCAGCCACGCCGTACAAAACAAACTTTTGCCCACCCAAATGTTGATACTTTGAATCGAAGCGTAGTGTTAAAGCTGGATCATAGGTTGATACTAGATCATTTCCGATGACAGAGCGGCCAAGATTAGTTTCTTCGGGCATGGTAGTAAAACGACCACGATCAGAGAAATACCAGTGCGCAATGGCCAACCCGGTGACAACAATTAATGCAGTGAACAATGATGCTTTTTTCATTTTCATGCCGAGCATTATTGTCCCAGTAGCATCTTTTGACCAACACTGAATGACCGCTCTGTGTATTGTAACCGCCTCAACTTTGTGCCCGTAGCGGTCGTTACGCGGCTGATACATTTATCTTTACACCAAGAGAATGCAGAACTTTTTGCACCGTTTCATATCTTGGTTTCGCTCCCGGGGAAAACGCCTTATATAGGCTTTCCCGCCCCAATCCTGACTCTTGTGCAATTGCAGACATGCCTCGCGCTTTGGCAACATGACCAATGGCAGCAAGAAATACACTTGAATCATCTTCTTCAAGCGCAGCAGAGAGATACTCTGCGATAGCCTCTTCACTATCGAGATATACACTTGGATCAAACTCTGTAATTTTAACCATATTAGATACTCCACTCATAATTCGGACAATATACTCCGAGCGCGAGCTATATCCTTGCTTTGGCTCGATTTATCTCCTCCACACAGGAGAAGCACGACAAGACCAGATTTTCGGGTGAAATAGATCCGATACCCTGGCCCAAAATGTATCCTAAGTTCATGCAGACCGGGGCCCAATGATTTTGAGTCGCCGGAATTACCTTGGCGGATTGATTCGATTCGCGCCAATACTCTTGCAGCCGCCCTTCGATCCTTGAGCCTGGTAAGCCATTTGGCGAAGACATCGGTCTGCTGAATTTGATACATTAGAGTAGTGTATCCGAATGGATACACTCATGCAACTGGCACTATGTTGGCTAAGACTCTGGTCTAACCCACGAAAAGTAGACACCGATTTACGCGTACTGGACTTGCTCACCATTGTGGACACTATCATGCCCACAGCTTCGCAGTTGATGGGCGATTGGTAGTTCGGTGGATTCAGAGGCTCAGTAGGCCAACGACGGCTCTGTGTATGAAACCGACTTCAGTTATCGAGCGACAATGTGCTGTAGGGTGATCATGGTTGTAATGCCTGATTCAAAATAAGGGTTAAGCTAGTTATGTGAGCGTTTAGCGAGCAACAAGACCAGCATCGCGAGGATCGCCGGAGTGGCTTGAGTGAAGAAGATGCTTGGCTGGGCGGTGAGTGCTCCAAAAACACCTGCTACAATTACACACGCAAGGAAGAACACCTTTACATCTGTGCGGTCTCGCAACAATCCCCAGAACAAGCCCGCGGCCAGAAAACCGTTATACAAACCCTGGTTCATGGCCAGTACTGCTGAACTGCTGGAAACTTCCGGTGTCATATTAAAGACCTTACGCCCTATTTCGTGATCCCAGTAAAACATCTCTAAAACCAGAATACCGCAATGAGACAGGGCGACAAATGCAATCAAAATCAAAGATAGCAATTTCATGGCTGGCCGGCCCTTTATTATTGAATTACCCCGACTTTAGCACGAACAGAATATCCTTAAACACTAGCGCCTTCAGGCTCTGATTAATTGCGCGCGGTTTCATTCCAAAATTTTGGTGGGAAATCAAAATTAAAGGCTCCAAAGCCCGTTATATTTGTATAACCGCTATGTTTATGAAACTGACCCGGCGTAGTGCCCTAAGTGAATGCCGCCGCCTCAATAACTGGCGGCGTCTAGGTCGTCAGAGTTAAGTGATTTGTTAGGTTTAACCAAATCAATATAATCTTGAAATATTACTTTCTCTTCTTTGGTGAAGCACCGAAAAGGGAGCGGGAGCGCACCCTCTTCCAACTCAATTAAATATGCCTTTGTTAATATATGAACTTGCTTTACATCACTCCACGCTATAACTTTTTCGCCAGTATTCGATTTGCGGGTAACCCCCTCTCCATCAATTTGGAAATTGCATTCTCCAACCCGAAGTTTCTTATAGGCAAAGGCTGGCGGACCAACCAGCCAAAGCATTACTGAGTGATGCCACTTATAGCCTCGATAAGTTTTACCTTTTTCTTCTGCATCCCTCTTCAATGAGATTGGCAAAAAGTCCCTTAAGGTTTTCAAATATTCAAGCAGCCGATAGTTTACCGAAATCTGGATCATCTGGAACGTAGCGCATTTAAATAGATAAATAAGGGCGGAACACGTTTATTTGCGAGCATGCCCAAGGTCCAACATGTGGATGGAACAGACGGACGCGTCATGCAACCATGGCGAATCAATTCGATGTTTTTGCCCCACACTTCGTTTTAGGCGGTAGTCATGGCTACCTTTAAAATCTCAGACAAGCTATTTATTAGAGGGGAAGGATACCGAACGTGCTATCGCGGCATGTCCCAGGGAGATATCTGACGTCGATATTACTACCGCAAAGCCAGGAATGTATTACCAGTGGTTCGGCTGCGGGGGCCAATTTATTTCCATCCGAATCTACCGGTGTCAAGACAACCACTCGGTCATCTATCAGCGGGTCGCCAAAGTTCTGTGCCGTCACCGCTATCCATCCAGCGCCGGTTTGAACTCGCTTAACGTATTTGGAAGCGCCATTTGGCCCAGCCTGTGTTTCACAACCGTAGGTGTCCGCAGCGATCGTGTTTGAATCACCCATCTGGTACGCCTCGGAGATGGCAGCACGACAGGAGGTCGCTGCGATGAGAAGCTCGGACACTTTGGCACGTTTTAAGTAATCGCTGTATGCAGGTAATGCGATCGCCGCCAAAGCACCGATGACCGCTACGACGATCAGCAGTTCGATAAGAGTAAAACCATGGGTACTCCCCGGCAGACGTTTAACGTAAGCCACAGTAAAGTACCCATCCTGAAAAAGTTAATTTCATCGTCCCGCAATATAATTGAGTGCCATCACCTCTTATGGCAGTCGAGCGTTGGTGGTGGCCTCAGCATGATTGGCTTAAAACCACAGCTCTACGCGCTGCCAGTGACAATTGATTCAAGATCAATGGTACTCCAAAATGGCCGAGGATTGAGTTTTGCCATCCTAAGGCTCTGATAATTGATCAAAGGCGAGGCCTGTACTGGCTTTTCTTAACCTGTACTCATTTCTGACACACATACTGAGAATGCGACAATTATTGTCATACATCTCACAAACAGCTCTGCGCCCTGAGATGCGACCATTTTCGCGGTATTTGAGCGCTGTTTTCCCCTCCCACTGCTGGTGGCGATAACACCGTTAGTAGCGTCTAATTTTGTCCTGTTTAGGCAGGCGTTTTACTATCCCGTAGAGGTCAAATTAAACGATCCCTGCGCGCTGACGCTAATGCTGTCTTGCCCCAAAAGCGGGCCGCATTCCAGCTCTGCACTGCTGGTGCCGGATACCGTTGTGCCTTCAAATTGACCCAAATATTCGACCACACCCGTGCAGGTCACATCGGTGTTTTCATCGAGAGGCAAAACAACGGTCTGAGTGCCTGAGTTAAGGCTGAATGACCCATCCGCAGCGATGGTTGTGCTCACCTGAAAGTCTTCTTCTAATACCGTCAGCGTGTTTCCCGAAACCTCTATTTCTAACTCGCGACTTTGTGGTTCAAACTCGATTACACCGTTTTCCACCGAGTCTATGGATTGGGTGCCGACATATTTACCCTGGATAACCTTGCCCGCCTCAAGCCCTGCGCCGGAGTCGGAGCTGCCGCCACCGCAGGAGGCAATTAAAAGTGTGACTGTTGGTATCAGGAATACTTTACGAGTGCTTATCATGAGCTGAATGATGCCTTAGTTGAGTTTTATATCGAGTAACATCCGAGATTGAATGCTGGGAGTATGAGGTAGGAGTATTAAAACGCGACGCCGTTTTATTAACGACTTGATTATACAGCAGATTTTACCCGTCTAAGAAGAGTAACGAAAGTGAAAAAAAGAGCGGGGGAGTGGTTTTAAAGGGGCCGTGCTGGCCAACAGCTCATAATAAACTGCTGTTCGGCGGGCACTGCGCCGATATGGTCCTGAACTTTGTGGTAGCCCGGCGTGTCCTTTTGATAGTGCCAGCGGCTCAATAGGTTGCCGCGCTCGTCGAGCAGCTTAAACTTGATCTCGCCACTCGCTGTGACATAAGCGGGGCCGAGCCAGCAACCCAGGTCAACGGGGGCTGCGGACAAGTTAGCCGCTGATTTAATGATGGGCAGAATCAATTCATCCCAGCGTGGGTGGCCGTGCAACCAATTGAGTTCTCTGCCATACACGATGGCCGAGTTGGTCCAATCAGGCAAATACACATACCCGTTCTGCCGCTCGGCTGTGCTGGTGTAGACAAACCGAAAGGTAAGGGGCTGAGGTGCGTCGCCCATGTGCATGGTTACCAACCACCACCGATGGTCGGCGCTCGGTTTAGGTGCCAGACCGCGGCTGGCATCGGCAAACCATACCGGGCCGGTTGGCACGCTGACGGACGGTGCCGGCGCGGTGTCTTCGGCCGTGGCCGGGTACTGGAATGGAGTGAACCAGATGCTGAATTGAGAAATGATGGCGGGGTCATCAATGACCAACGGCGTGGGCAGGCCATCACCCGCGATTTCAATACGTTGCAGAGAGGGTTTGGCCGCCCCCGGCATGGCCACCAACAACAGTGCCCCCAGAAGCCCGATTGGCAACGTGTTTTTTAGCCGAAAGCGCCAATTACCCATGCACTAATTATGGGGCCGGTACCCGCAATTACCATTAACAGTTGCACAGGTTGGGCGACTAACTCAAGCCAAGGCGCGGCTTAAAATTGTCCAAGCCCTTACTAAGCGACTCAAGCACACCGGCGTCTTGCAAGTGTTGGCGCAGAGTGGCGTTCAGGCCGCCTTCGGTATTGAGGCTTTGCAATGCCTCCAGCAAACGAGCCTGACCATCGGTTGGCAAGCTACTCACGTAGCCGCCCAGCATGGCGACCACATAAGCCTCGGCAGCGGCTGGGTCGTCGGTGATGCCACCCAACCACTCACTCACGGTTTGCATCTGCGCAAACATGCCCGAGGCCATGGCGGTGGCGGCGAAGTGGGCATTGAGGGCGCGTTGTGAGGTCATGGGCAATATTAAATTCCGCTCTCCAAATAAGGCCGCGACACTGCCGGTATCGGGGAACACCGGCAGGGGGCAACCACCATTGGCAATAAACGGCAGCGGAATAGTGATGCTGATATCGCTGGCCGGTGCACATAAGTGTTTAAGTGTCGGCAGATCCACGTCTACCATGGCGGATATAATTTGCTGCTCGGCGCGAAACTGTAGCGACGGCAGTACCGCCTCAGCGACATCCTTTAATAAACATAAGCACACTACATCACTGTGATCCAGCACGGCCTGATTGCGTAATACACTGACTTCAGGGTAGCGCTCTGCGAGCTGCGCCGCGCGTTCTGCATTGCGCTCCGACACAAAAATTTGATATCCCTGCTCCGCCAATCCGTGAACCGCTATGCCGTGAACCATGGCACTGGCAATCTCGCCAGTGCCAATAAAGCCTACCCGAGCCATTTACTCGGCGTAGCCCCAATAGGTGAAGCCAGCGATTTTCGGGGTGCTGGGCACATACATCGTATCCAATTGTTTGATATCAAAACCACCCTCTTTAAGTAGTTTAGGAATGTTGCGGTTGATGTGGCAACCGCCGGCAATTTTGCCCCAATAGGGGTTAATCCGGTTCTGCCATTTACGCACATTCTCGTCGGGCGCTTCACCATGTTCGCTGAACAGGAGTTTGCCACCAGGTTTGAGCACCCGCTTCATCTGCTGAACGGCGGCCAACCAACCGGGAATGGTGCACAGCGTGTAGGTCAGCACCACAGTGTCCATGGAGTTGTCATCCAGCGGGATTTCTTCGCCGGGCAAATCCAACCACTCCAGATCAAACGGTGCTGCGGCCACCCGCTCAGCGGCCTTATCGCGCATGCCATGGGAGGGTTCCAGACCCCAGACTTTCTCGACTTTGTCGGGATTGTAATAGGCAATATTGATGCCTGAGCCCATGCCTACTTCCAGAATGCGGCCCTCGGCCTGTGGCACGACTTTCTCGCGCTGTTTTAAAACCGGCTTGGTTTCGCAGGCGAGGTGAATAACATGCGGCAGTATTTTTTCATCATAAAAACTCATGCGTTTGCTCCCATTGTCGTGCTCGAACGATGCCCGGAATTAATTTACTCACGTGCGTGGTCACACAGTATAGCCTCCCGTTGGCATTTCGCCAGCTTGCGGTCTAGAGCAAGCCAACATCCGAGGCTGCACGTAACTCGGCCATCAGCGCTGCATTTTTATAACGCCTCAGGCTAAACGGCTCGGCGTACTGTGGCAGCGTGTCCTGGTACAGCCAGGCGGTACATAATTCGGCCGCAGCACAGGCCGCCATGGTGCCGAAGCCTGACAGCGCGGCCACCATGTACGCACCATGCTCATCCAACGGCCCGATCAAGGGCCAATTCTCATCGGTCATACTGTAGTAACCGCCGTAGTGCACCAGCTTGCTCGGCAGATTTTCATAGTAGGGCTGCAGTGCTGGCGTGAGGCGTGCGGCGGCACGCAGCACGATTTCGGGGAAATACTCATTGTGGTCGGGGTTATCCTGAAATTCGTAGTCTGTATTGGGTTCCGATCTATTGCGGTTGAACGCCCAGCCTAACTTGATCCATCGGCCGCTGCCATCCGGGCGGCAATGAATGCCGCCAATCTGTTGCTCGCTTAACCAGGCGAGCTGGGGGTCCTGTTTCAGCATTACTGATTCTTCGTCGCTCCAGGGAAGCTTTATAGGGTCGATATCGATCGCGAATGCCTGCTCGCGAGGTACGGCACCCAATGTATCTTCAAAGGTTATCTTCTGCTGGTAGATATTGTGTATCGGCAGTTGTATTCCGAGCATGCCGGCAATATCGCCCGCCATGGGGCCAGCCGCATTAACCATTCGTTCACAGTTAACCTTAACGGCCTCTTGCTGCGTCGTTACAAGGAGTTGATAGCCCTTGTCACGACGGATTTCCTGCACTCGGCCCCGCAGCCGCTGCCCACCAGCGGCCTTGATTGCTTGCAACATAAACTGCCCGAGCTGTTGACCATCAATGTCACCGGCACGCCTGATGTGCATAACGTGTTTGATCTCTTTGCTGAATGCCGGGAAGGCTTGCCGAATGATGGCCGGGTCGCTCAGCACATCCACGCCGCTGATATCACTCTGCCAATCACCCTGCAGCGAGTCGATGTATGCGTTCGCGGGGCTGCGCTCATGCAGACGGATGTTGTGCGGCTGTGTGCGATAACTATTGGTTAGCCCCTGCAATTGCTCTTGGATGTTGTCGCGTCGGGTCGCAAGCGCGTAACCAAGGCGTTGCATATGGATGGCGTTGTCCGTTTGTTCGGCGATATCCGCCATAAGGTCTATGCTGCGTTCACATAGCGCGGTCATTTCCGAGCGCGGCCACCAATCACGATAATTATTGCCGGATTGCGCGCTGGTATAGGACATCGGTTCGCGCGCATCGATTAACACCAGCCGCACCGCGGGGTCGCGCTGCAGTACATAGTAAGCGGTGGCGATGCCGGCAATGCCGGCTCCGATGATGGCGACGTCGTATTGCCGTTGTAGGGCCATACCAAAAATAAGGGGGCGGTTTAGCGCCCCCTTATTCTAGCCCGATCGCCAGGCATTGCGAACATAATCAGTGGGCCTGTTTTCGCTTAGCTTCCAATTCGGCGCGGGCGCGCTTTAGTTCGGCTTGCGCCTGCTGCATGGACTGCTGCATGTTTGCTCTGTCTTTAGCCAGTTGTGCTTTGCTTTTCTCCAACTGTTTTCTGGCTTTACGGACTTCTTTGGCGGACAGCAGGTCGGCGGCTTTAGCGGCTTCCAGTTCGTTAATCGCCTGGTTGAGTGCGCGCTCCACATGGTCAATTTCGTGTTCGCTGCGGATCATTTCAATTTCAATCTGCTGCATGTCGCCAGCCATTAGTTCTTTAGAGTGCGCATCCATTTCGATGTCAAATTCGCTCATGTCGCCCTCGGAACCTCGCATGATGCGAATCTCCTTGTGCATCGGCCCACCGCTGAAATTCATTTGCGTGTTTTTGTCTACCGCTTGCATCTCGCGCTCGAACTCGGCCATTTCCTGCTCGCTCATGGGCCGGCTGACGCCGTTTTCCATAATCATTTTCTGATCACCCTTCTGCACAAAGGTTTTGTCATTGAGGCGCAGTTCAATTTCTTTATGAGCGCCATCGTCATGCATTTTTTTAACTATGCGTTTTACCTGCTTGGCGCCTTGCTCGGGTTCATGAGCCGACACCGCATAGATGGATGAGACAGCGATAATGACCAGCCCGAAAAACGCCATGAGCAGTTTACTGAGTGGGCTGGCGGATTGTTTGATGTTCATAATGCGTTCCTCTAAATGGTTGATTGATTTCCAAGAGCACAGCAGGCTGACCGAGTGAGTAGCAGCTACGGTTGACAGCAACGCGTGTCCATAGGATTGTTGTTTTCGACCCCGGTCTTCATGTAACACCAGGTAATCGCAATACAGTTCCTGATCGTGGCGAAAGCTCCGCCGCGACCAATACACGAACGGGTTAAACCACAACAGGCAAACCAGCACGTCCCAGGCCAGATTGAGCCACAGATGTTGTTGCTTTATGTGGTGCTCTTCGTGCTCAATTATCAGGGCGATTTGGTCTCTACTCAGTTTCTGCAGCAAATGCACTGGAAAATAGATACGCGGTTTTATAAAGCCGTATACAGCTGGCGAAAACTCAGGTTGGTCAATGCCGATGACCGGATATTGGGCATTGATTTCAATCGGCATGGGCGTTGTGATGGCGCGTAGCTGGGCGCGCAATTGCCGGTGCTGCCAAACCAATCGGCCGATCAGAGCAATCGCAACCCAGAGCCAAAGTTGGCCGAATGCTGCCCAGTCTGTTGCGGCGGCGGCAGGGACCACAACATAGGCTTGTACGAGATTGCTGACCGCCGGTGCCGGTGGCTGGCTAAACTGTACATTGGTTGCTAGCGCGGAGAACAAGACGGCGGCCGGCACGCTCAACCACAATAAATAGGCGTTATAGTTCCGTGTGGTACGTCGCATTAAATACCGCGCTGACAGAATTGCCGCCAACAACAGACTTAATTCGATATTGAGCTGCCAGAAATCAGGCATCCAGACATTCATGATTGCGCCTCTTCATCCAATAGCTCTCGGAGGTGATTCAGTTCTTTCTCCGAGAGCTGCTTGTTGGCAACAAAGGTGGTGAGCAGTTCCTTCATGTCGCCCTCAAACACGCGCTGCAAAAAGCCCGCGCTCTCTGCTGCCAGGAATTCATCGCGGCCCACAATTGGCGAATAAAGATAGGCGCGTCCCTGCCGGGTAAAGCTCAAGGCCCCCTTGTTTACTAGCCGATTCAAAAATGTTTTTACGGTCTTGTCGTTCCAATCCTGATGAGACAAACGCTCCACCACCTGCTGGCTGGTCAGCGGCGAGGATTGCCACAGCGCTTCCATTACACGCTTTTCGGATTCGCTAATAGGTTTTGAAATTGGCATAGCTGTGTCCCGGTTAAATTATTGATTACACATGTAATCGAGCAATTAGATTACAAACGTAATCCATTCAGGTCAAGCGTAAAAGCATCCTGGCGTGGTGACCATTTTGTAACTTGGCGCTGCCGGGCGAAAAAAAAGCCCGGCGTGAGCCGGGCTTTAGGGTGTTAGTTGGGCAGCGGCGCTGCACGAGCATTACAGTTGATTATAACGCTCCACCGCATCAAGAATTTCTTTGCGGGCCTCATCCTTGCCGGTCCAACCGCGTACCTTGACCCATTTACCCTGCTCCAGGTCTTTATAATGCTCGAAAAAGTGTGCGATCTTATCCAGCATCTCCTGCTGAACATCTCTAAATGTTGAAACATTATTGTAGAACTTAGTGAGTTTCTCGATTGGCACGGCCAGAATCTTGGCATCGTCACCAGCCTCGTCTTCCATCTGTAACATGCCAATCGGGCGGCAGCGGACCACGGAACCGGTGACCAGAGGAAACGGGGCCAACACCAGCACATCAGCCGGGTCACCATCGTCTGACAAGGTTTGTGGAATATAGCCATAGTTACAGGGGTAGTGCATGGCGGTAGACATAAAGCGGTCGACAAACATGGCGCCGGTATCTTTATCCACTTCGTATTTGATCGGGTCACCGTAGCGGGGGATTTCGACGATCACATTTACATCATCCGGCAGCGCGCTGCCGGGGCCAACGTTATTTAAAGGCATGGTGAAATTGCTCTGAATGAATGGTCTTGAAATTGGGGCTGTATTATACTGACCGCGCCGCTGAATACAGCGGCATTCTATTTAAAACAACAACTTTATTTTCCCGACCGATTCCATTCTAAAACCGGCTTATTACTTCACACAAGCGGGCTGATTGACCGCGTAATATGCGCTCTCAATCAGGCCAATCAAGCATTTATTACTAGCATCAGGGTCAGCCGCCTCAGAGCGAGCAGCCAGGTGCGGTACGGCATGGAACAAATGGGGAGCTAACGGAGGACATTATGTCTTTACAAGCAGTTCCAGTGCTTCTTGGGCTCTTTGGTCTGGCCGCCGCATTTATGATTTATGCGGTAATCGTCAAGCAAAAAGTCAGCGATGCGAAAGTAGCCAGCATTGGCCACCAAATTCACATCGGCGCCATGGCCTTCATGCGCCGCGAATACTCTATCATGGCCATTTTTGTGGTGGTGTTGGCGGTATTGGTCGCGGTGTCCGATCTCGGCCTGCACACTATGTATGCCTTTTTGTTAGGCGCATTTTGCTCCGCATTCGCGGGTTATATTGGTATGTTTACGGCCACTAAAGCCAATACTCGAACCACCTCCGCAGCCCATGAGCAAGGCGCGTCTGCGGCGTTGACCATCGCCTTTTATGGTGGCTCGGTGATGGGTCTGACCGTCGCGGCCATGGGCTTGCTGGGTCTTGGCATTTTGTACTATTTCTACGGCGGTGACCCGCACAGTGCGCATACCATTCATGGCTTTGGCATGGGTGCATCGGTCGTTGCTTTGTTCTCACGTGTGGGCGGCGGTATTTTCACCAAGAGCGCCGACGTTGGCGCGGATCTGGTGGGTAAGGTCGAAGCCGGCATTCCGGAAGACGACCCCCGTAACCCCGCGGTGATCGCCGATAACGTTGGTGACAATGTGGGCGACGTGGCCGGCATGGGTTCTGATATTTTTGAATCCTATTGCGGCTCAATGATTGCCACTATCGCAATCGCCGCTACGCTGTCTGCGGCGATGCTGGCACAGTTGGGCGACCAACAGGCGCTGATGGGCCTGCCTTTGGCATTATCATCACTGGGCCTGCTGTGCTCCGTCGCCGGGATTATTCTGGTGCGTTTGATGAGCAGCATGTCTGCCGAGAAGGCATTGCGAATCGGCACCATGGGTACGTCAGTGCTGTTTATTCTGACCTCTTACATCCTGGTGCAGAAGTTTGGCATCAGCAGCTCTGTCTGGTGGTCTGTGTTAATTGGTTCCGTAGGCGGCATTATTATTGGCCTGGTGACTGAGTACTACACTGCCGGCAAACCGATCCGCACCATTGCTGCCGCAGGCGACACTGGTGCCGCGACGGTGATTATCGCCGGGCTGGCGATTGGTATGGAATCAGTTGTGATCCCGATTCTCACACTAAGCGGAATTATTTATTTCTCAAGTGAGTTCGCCGGTCTCTATGGCGTGGGGATTGCGGCGGTGGGCATGTTAGCGACGGTCGGTATTACCATGGCAATTGATGCCTACGGTCCGGTGGCCGATAACGCCGGCGGCATTGCCGAAATGGCTGGCCTGGGTGAAGACACGCGTAAGATCACCGACTCTCTGGACGAGGTGGGCAACACCACGGCGGCCATTGGTAAGGGTTTCGCGATTGGCGCAGCCGCACTGGCGGCGCTGGCTATTATGTCTGCCTTTATCGAAACAGTGACGCTGAGAATTCCTGGCTTTAGTTTGCAGATTAATAACCCGGAAGTATTAGTGGGTATGTTTATCGGCGGCATCTTCCCGTTCCTGGTCAGTAGCCTGACCATGACCGCGGTAGGCGAAGCGGCCTTTGATATGATCAAAGAAGTGCGGCGTCAGTTTAAGGAAATCCCTGGCTTGCTGGAAGGCACCGCCGAACCGGATACCGAACGCTGCGTCGACATTGCCACCACGGCCGCGCTAAAACGTATGATTCTGCCTGGCATTCTGGCGGTTTCCGCGCCTGTGGTGGTCGGCTTTGGCATCAGCGCACAAGCGTTAGGCGGCATGCTGGGTGGCGCATTACTTGGCTGCGTGTTGCTGGCCATCACCATGGCGAACGCCGGTGGTGCCTGGGACAACGCCAAGAAATATGTCGAGCGTGGTAATCACGGTGGCAAGGGGTCTGATACCCATGCCGCCACAGTGGTTGGCGATACGGTAGGCGACCCGTTTAAGGATACCTCCGGCCCCTCCATGAACATCCTGATTAATGTGATGGCAATTGTCAGCCTGGTAATTGCCCCGCTGCTCAGCTGATTGTTTTCAGATAAGTAAAAGAAAAGGCCAGCATTGCTGGCCTTTTCTTTGTCTGCTCGGCACGTGCCGGGGCTGCGCTAATCACCCGCGGTGGTTAACAGAGATTTAATCGCCACAATCAATACAGCGGGTGACGCAAAGGCACTTAAATTGGCGGCAATGCCGGCGATACTGTCGCCCAAACCGGGCAAGCCATTGAGTGCACTGGCGGTTGCCAGAAAGGCGATGCCGGCAATTAGAAAAGTGCGCGATTCCGCGCCGCTGACGTTTACAAAACCAACGATGGCGCCCAACAAAACAAGGATTGTGCCAAGATGGGGAATGCCGAGATTGATCAGGCCGGCAATGACGGCAATAATTACTCCGGCAAGAAAAAGATAATGACCTATTTGTGATTTATTCATAGCAAGTCTCCGACGGTAGGTTGAGTTAGCTGCAATACATTAGCGTGAAACGACTGTTAATCTAGCTTGGCTTGCCAACGTATTGCAACAGCGGCAGCGGCACATGAATCAGGGAACAAATCACGCGCAACATCTCGTGCTCCGCAGTGACGATTCTTTTGTCATCGGCAACCGTGGTGGCCAACGCTTTGACCACCTCGTTTTTGTCCTTGGGTCGCAGCTGATCGAGCGTATTCAGTGCTTTATCGAGCGACTGCTGCCAGTCATCCTTAAAACTCAGATTGGTATGGTTGATGCCGACTGAAGACATGCCCGCTTTAAAGGCGCGCTGGGCCAACTGCAGCCCCGCCCCGCCGTCCATCTGCTGGCCGTGCGAGGCAACAATCGATATCACGGTCGATAACTCATGTGGATGGCCGGACAATTTCTTGCGACCATGCAAGCGGCTGCGGCTGGGGTTTTTTGCTTCAGTGAGATATTGCTTGACCAGACGAGACAACAGATACTCAAACGAATCGACCTTGTGATCAAAGCTCACCAGATGATTAATCATAATCATGATTTTTTCGATTTCTGCGATCGGCCGACGCTTTAAGGCTGGAAAACAGATCTCCAATAATGGCAAGCGCTGGTCCGCCGCCAGTGGCGGATTGGCATTTAAAAGGTGCGAAAGTTTGCCTTCAGAGATATCCCCCATGTATCGCAATACGGCCAGCATCTGTTGTTCACGAATCTGCGGATTGTCATCCAGCAAGCAGTAAAACAATACTTCCGGTGCCCATTCCAGGCTACGCGCCGCAGAGCTGAGCCCGCCCGGAATATCAGCCGCCAACACGGCGGCAGCGAGGATGCGCTCGATTTCCGGGTTGCCAATATTCTCAATTAAACCGTCAACACTAAAAAATCCACCAGATCGTTGGCCCTCCTTTTCATTGGCTTGCTCGCGCTCTGCCTGTTCGGCCTGAATGTGTTCCCGGTGCTCCTGAGCCTGTAGTTTTTTGGCCAGGCTGGCAATTTCTTCCGGATCAAAGCGCCGCTCAATGCGCTCGATGCGCTTGGGCAGGGGCGGATGCGTGGCGAACAAAAAGCTACGGTAGCCGGCCCCGAACAGCATGTGGCTGACTTCTTCGGCATCGGTGTTCAGGTAAGAGGAGTGATTGTAGGCGGCAATTTTTTTCAAGGCGCCGGCGATTCCGCTGGGGTCGCGAGTGAATTGCACGGACGACGCGTCTGCCAGATATTCTCGTTGTCGCGACAGGGCGGATTTCATCCAGCGGGCGAAAAATAATCCAAGATAACCAATCAAAACTAAGGCTAAACCAATGGCCACCACTGCACCTGCATTGTTATCACGAGAAGATGAGATACGGTAGCGATTACTACTCAAAAGTTTGCGGCCGAAAATTGCCAATACGGTAATACCGAAAATGACGCCCATCATGCGGATGTTGATGCGCATGTCGCCATTAAAGATATGGCTGAACTCGTGTGCGATCACGCCCTGTAACTCTGATCGGCTAAGCTTTTCAAGCGTGCCCTGCGTAACCGCCACCGCAGCATCAGCCGGCGAGTAACCAGCGGCAAACGCATTAATGCCGGGCTCGTTCTCCATCACATAGACTTCGGGTACGGGGGTGCCAGAGGCCAAGGCGATTTCTTCCACCACGTTGTAGAGTCGCCGTCGTAACGGGTCCCGCGCATCGGGGGTTACGATGGCAGCGCCCATGTCGCGAGCCACCTTGCCGCCACCGCTGCGTAAACTGACAATTTTGCCAAGACTGGCCAAGCCGATAACGCCGCCGGTGGCAATACTGCTTCCGAGCAACAGGTCTGAGTTATTGGCCCAGGTTTGTGGGTCGAGCACTGTGGCGACCCCGGGTTGCGAGATGTGTCCGACCCCGGTGCTAAGGGGCACCTGCAGCGAAAACAGAGCCAGTACAATCAGGTCAACGGCCAGGACAATTAAAACCGCGACCGCGATAAACGCAATGATAATCCAGCGCGATTGCTTGCGCGCTTTCGCCTGATGTTCGAAGAAATTCATCGCTGCTTGATAGGCCCTGCGCAGCTGTTATAAGGGGTTGGTAACTTTGGCAATTTTAAAAGTCTACCTTGGGCGCTTCGCGCTTAGCCTCGTCTTCGATTTCGAGCAGTTGCGCGGGCGTGAAATTAAACCAGCCGGCCACAATATTGCTGGGGAATTGCTCACGCAGGTTGTTGTACATCATTACCGCGTCGTTGAACGCCTGGCGTGCAAAGGAGACTTTATTTTCCGTAGTGGTTATCTCTTCAGACAGCTGCATCATATTTTCATTGGCTTTCAGGTCAGGATAGGATTCTGAGAGTGCAAACAAGCGCCCCAGAGCGCCACTTAAGCCCTGCTCGGCCTGGGCCAGTTGGGCCATGGCATCCGGGTCGGTGGGGTCTGCCTTGGCGTTACTGAGACCGGTAACGGCGGCATTACGGGCATTGATAACCGCCTCCAGCGTTTCCCGCTCATGCGCCATATAGCCTTTGGCGGTTTCCACCAGGTTGGGAATCAAATCATGTCTGCGGGTCAGCTGCACATCAATTTGTGCGAAGGCATTTTTGTATGCATTGCGGCCTGCGACCAGGCGGTTGTAAAGGCCGACCAGAAACAAAATAATGCCGACGAATATAATTAACAGAACGGTTCCAGTACCCATGTGTAAGAGCCTCGCTTGGTTGCTGTGATATGTGCTTTGACAGTTGCCGTAAACGACAAAATTGACTGCGCCGATGACAGAATGCTCAGCGGCTTAAAAATGCCAACCCTTTATAACAGATAAGGGCAAAAGGTGAAAATTCCACCGGCGGCAATTTTTGGCCACAAAAAAACCCGCAGTGTATTCACACGGCGGGTTTTTTAATCCGGGCCTGAGACTCAGGTGTTGCGACGAATCTTTTTGAGGGCCTGCAATTGCGCTGCGGCCTGAGCCAGTTCGGCTTTGGCTTTGGCATAATTAATATCAGCGGTGCTGTCTTTCAGTGCCTGTTCGGCTTTGCGTTGCGCTTCCAGTGCGGCCGCTTCATCCAGGTCATCTGCTCGAATAGCGGTATCAGACAAGACCGTTACCTTCTTGGGGGTTACCTCAAGAATGCCACCAGAGACGTAGATAACCTGTTCACTGCCGTCCTCATCCTGAATTCGAACATCGCCAGGGCGAAGGTTCGTTAGCAGTGGCGCATGCTGCGGATAAATTCCGAGTTCACCAGCTTCCGCCGAGGCAATCACCACGGCGGCTTTGCCCGAAAATATCTCGTGCTCGGCACTGACCACTTCAACTTGTATTGTGCTCATCTTGCGTTTCGACCTGTTGTTAAATCGGCTTAGCCTGTAGGCAAAGAATTAGTTCAGGGAAGTGCCGCACTGAAGTTACGGCAACCCCCGATTAAACCTTAGCTTAACTCTTTCGCTTTTTCGATAACTTCTTCGATGCCGCCGACCATATAGAACGCCTGCTCAGGATATTCATCCATCTCGCCGCTCAATATGGCTTTAAAACCAGTAATGGTTTCTTTCAACGACACATACTTACCCGGCGAGCCGGTAAACACTTCCGCTACTGCGAACGGTTGCGACAGGTAACGTTGCATCTTACGCGCGCGGGCAACCACCTGTTTGTCTTCTTCAGACAATTCATCCATACCCAGAATCGCAATAATGTCGCGCAGCTCTTTATAGCGTTGCAGGGTGTTTTGGACACCACGGGCAACCTGGTAGTGATCGTCACCAATAATCAACGGATCAAGCTGACGCGAGGATGAATCCAGCGGATCTACCGCGGGGTAAATACCCAGCTCAGCAATTTGTCGCGACAGTACCAGCGTTGCATCCAAGTGAGCAAAAGTGGTGGCAGGCGACGGATCCGTTAAATCGTCCGCCGGTACGTAGACCGCCTGGAAAGACGTAATCGAACCGGCTTTGGTAGAGGTGATACGCTCTTGCAGAGCGCCCATCTCACCGGCCAGCGTCGGCTGATAACCCACGGCTGAAGGCATACGGCCCAGCAGTGCGGAAACCTCTGTTCCCGCCAGGGTGTAACGATAAATGTTATCGATAAACATCAATACGTCTCGACCTTCATCACGGAAGTACTCGGCCATCGTCAAACCAGACAAGGCCACTCGCAGACGGTTGCCCGGAGGCTCGTTCATTTGTCCGTAGACCATGGCTACTTTATCGAGTACGCCGGCTTCTTTCATTTCATAGTAGAAGTCATTACCTTCACGAGTCCGTTCACCAACGCCTGCGAATACGGACAGGCCTTCCTGTGCTACCGCGATGTTGTTAATCAACTCCATCAAGGTCACTGTCTTACCAACGCCAGCACCACCGAACAGGCCGATCTTGCCGCCTTTGGCGATGGGCATAATCAGGTCAATTACTTTTACGCCGGTTTCCAGAATGGCCACGTCAGACGCCTGATCAGCGTAAGCCGGAGGCTCGCGGTGGATCGGGTCACGGCGCTCAGCCTTAACGTCGCCGGCGTTATCCACCGGGTTGCCCAATACGTCCATAATACGGCCCAAGGTGCCAGCGCCCACCGGTACCGAAATTGGCGCGCCCGTGTCAGACACGCTGATGCCGCGTTTCAAGCCTTCAGTCGCGCCCATGGCAATGGTACGCACGATGCCGTCGCCGAGCTGCGCTTGCACTTCCAGGGTCAGACCTTCGCCGTCCACCAATAAGGCGTCATAAATGTTTGGCACTGAATCGGCGGCGAACTCAACGTCCACAACCGCACCAATGATTTCTACAATATTTCCGGAACTCATCTTAGTTTCCTCTTAAATACCTAAATAAATTTTCAGTTTTACTGCTTTTTAGACTGCGGCCGCGCCGCCAACGATCTCAGAAATCTCCTGAGTGATCGCTGCCTGACGAGCCTTGTTATAGACCAGTTCCAATTCGCCAATCAAATCACCAGCGTTGTCGCTGGCAGCCTTCATAGCGACCATACGGGCCGATTGCTCACAGGCAACATTCTCTACTACCGCCTGATAAATCTGTGATTCGATATAACGAGACAAGACGGTATCCAAAATTGGTTTTGCGTCGGGCTCGTAGATATAGTCAAAGTAATCGGGCACCTCGGAAGCGGCTTGCTCATCGCTCTTGATCGGCAATAATTGCAGCGATTCCGGCGCCTGGGTCATAGTGTTCACGAATTCATTCGACACTACAAACAGGCGGTCGATTCGACCCTCTTCATAGGCATCCAGCATGGATTTGATGGCACCCAGTAAATCACTCAGATTTGGCTGGTCACCATAGTGAGACGCTTCTGACACGACTTTGCCACCCGCGCGACGGAAATACGCCAGCGCTTTAGCGCCTATAGTCGCGATGTCTACCTCGACATTCTTGGCATCCCAGTCAGCCATTTCGGCGACCGATTTACGGAACACGTTCATGTTCAATCCGCCGCACAGACCGCGGTCTGAACTCACCACAATGTAGCCAACACGCTTCACATCACGCTCAATGGTAAACGGGTGCTTGTACTCCAGGCTGGCCGTGGAAATATGCGCGACAACCGAGCGAATTTTTTGCGCATAGGGTCGGGCCGCCAACATGCGGTCCTGCGCTTTGCGCATTTTGCTCGCCGCCACCATTTCCATGGCTTTGGTGATCTTCTGCGTACTTTTTACGCTGGAGATCTGATCACGAATTTCTTTTCCGACTGCCATAGTATTTCTGTGCCTCTACGTGGTTTTGACTTTTAAGCTTGAGATTTTGTGCTCAATCGAGGCGCAAACACGCGCAGAATGTGAGCGTACACAAAGTACGTGATCATTCGAGCATGTTTGTAACGACGAGTGAGGGCAAAAGGTCATGGTTAAAAATTAAAAGCTTCCGTTGGCCTTGAAGTCTTTGATTGCCCCATGCAACGCTTCAACCACTTCATCTGACAATTTCGGAGTCGCATTGATGCTGTCCAGCAAATCGCCGAAGTTGGCTTTTAAATGCGCCTGCATGGCGGCTTCCGCAGCCACCACTTTGTCTTTGTCTACGTCATCGAAATAACCTTCGTTGGCGGCAAACAGAGACGCAGCAATCTGCGCTGTGGACATGGGTGAATACTGCTTCTGTTTCATCAGTTCAGTAACCCGCTCACCACGCGACAATTGTGCGCGGGTTGCTTCATCAAGGTCGGATGCGAACTGCGAGAAAGCGGCCAATTCACGGTATTGCGCCAGTGCCAATCGAACACCACCACCCAATTTCTTAATGATGTTGGTTTGTGCATTACCACCCACTCGCGATACCGACAGACCCGGGTCTACCGCCGGACGAATACCGGAGTTAAACAAGTCAGTCTCCATAAAAATCTGACCATCGGTAATAGAGATCACGTTGGTTGGTACAAACGCGGATACGTCACCGGCTTGCGTTTCAATGATCGGCAACGCGGTTAAAGAACCGGTTTTACCTTTCACACCGGTGCGGCGTTCTACTTCAGTTTCGTTGATGCGTGAAGCGCGCTCTAACAGGCGCGAGTGCAAATAGAACACGTCGCCGGGATACGCTTCACGGCCCGGCGGGCGGCGCAATAGCAAGGATACTTCACGATAAGCAACCGCCTGCTTGGACAAATCATCATAGATGATCAGTGCGTCTTCGCCGTTATCTCGGTAGTACTCACCCATGGAGCAACCGGAATAGGGCGCAATGTATTGCAGGGCCGCAGAATCAGAAGCGTTGGCTGCCACAATGGTGGTGTATTCCATGGCGCCGTGCTCTTCGAGCTTACGAACCACAGAAGCAACCGAGGATGCTTTCTGGCCGATGGCCACATAGAAACATTTCACGCCGGCGCCTTTCTGGTTAATGATGGTGTCAACTGCAACGGCCGTTTTGCCGGTCTGACGGTCACCAATAATCAACTCACGCTGACCCCGGCCAATCGGCACCATGGCGTCGATTGATTTAAAACCGGTTTCCAATGGTTGATCCACACCTTGACGCTCAATTACCCCAGGTGCGATTTTTTCAATCGGAGACGTCTCGGTTGTTTCCACCGCACCTTTGCCATCGATCGGGCGCCCCAGTGAATCCACAACACGGCCCAACAGAGCGGGGCCGACTGGCACTTCCAGAATGCGACCGGTACATTTGACTGTGTCACCTTCCGAAATGTGCTTATAGTCACCCAGCACCACCGCGCCGACTGAATCCTGTTCCAGATTCAGTGCCAGTCCAAATACATCGCCCGGGAATTCCAGCATCTCACCCTGCATAGCTTCAGTAAGCCCATGAATGCGTGCGATACCATCGGTCAGGCTAACCACCGTACCTTCGGTACGGGATTCGGCTGATGCTTCAAAGTTTTTAATCCGATCCTTAATCAGGTTGCTGATTTCAGATGGGTTCAATTGCGTTGTCATGACGTCAAGTCCTCAACGTTAGTTAAATTTGTAAATTAATTTTAGCGAAGCAACGTGGTGCTTAACTTGTCCAGACGGCCCTTGGCAGAACCATCGATCACCAGGTCGCCCGCTTTTACCACCGCGCCACCCATCAGGGAGGCATCGACGGTTTCCTGCAAGCTGACTTTCAAGCCCAGACGTTTTGCCAGCGCCGCTTCCAACGCTGACTTTTGCTGCTCAGTAAGCGCCATCGCGGTAACCACCTCAGCATTGACCAAAGCTTGCGCCTTAGCCACCAGTTCGGTGAACTGTTGATGGATATCATCCAGCGCTTCAAGACGATCATTCTGCACCAACAAGCGCACAAAGTTATCGCCACCGGGGGGCAGTTGCTCAGCGCTGATATCAATCAGCAAATCGGCAATCTTGTCGGCCTCAACGCGCGGGTCATTGACCAATCCGCTGAAGTCATCGTCGGCCGCTACGGCGGCCAGATGCGACAGCGCATTAGACCAGCCCGCGAAGGACTCGGTTTCCTGCGCCAACTCATACAGCGCCTTGGCGTAGGGTCGGGCAGTGGATGCGTTATCGGCCATGGATCAGCTCCGGCTTACGATTCCAACTGCTGCACCAGATCCTGTAACAGATCGGCGTGCGCAGATTCATCGATTTCTTTGGCAGCAATCTTGCCGGCTGCAGCCACCGCGATAGACGACACTTGAGTGCGCAATGATTCACGCGCCTTGTGTACGTCCTGCTCAACTTCAGCCTGGGCCGAGGCAATGATGCGCTCTTTCTCGGAGCTCGCCGTTGCTTTGGCTTCTTCGACCACCACACCGCCACGCTTTTCAGCATTGGCAATGATCTGGCTGGCTTGATTTTTGGCTTCGGCGATAACTTGCTCGGCTTCTTTGCGTGCTTCTTCCTCAGCTGCCTGACCTTTTTCAGCGGCGGCGAGGCCGTCTGCGATCTTGGTTTTACGTTCATTCAACGCGCTGATAAGCGGCGTCCAAACGTAAACCTTACTGAACCAGACGAACAGAAAGAAGAACCCGGCCTGTACCAACATGGTGAGATTAAGATTCATCTCGAGCCTCTATCTAAATTGATTTTGGTTAAGTTCAGGTTGGTGTTCTGAGTGGGCTTATTAAGCAACCGCGAACAGAACATACATGGCAATACCAACAGCAATCATTGGTACCGCATCAACCAGACCCATCACAATGAAGAACTGGGTACGCAGCATTGGGATCAGTTCCGGCTGACGCACTGCGCCTTCCAGAAAACGGCCGCCCAAAATGCCCACACCAACAGCAGCGCCAACTGCGCCGAGGCCCATCATGATCGCACCAGCGATATATAAAAGTGCTTGTTCCATCTTAAATCTCCGAAGATAAATGTGGATTAAAAAATAAAGTTAATAAAAATGCTCTGTCGTTATAACGAGTCGTTAATGCGCATGGTTATCATGCGCCATATCCATATACACAATGGTCAGCACCATAAAGATGAAGGCTTGCAGTGTGATGATAAGGATATGAAAAACTGCCCAAACAAATTGCAGTGCGCCGCCGACTAATATCCAGGCGGATAGACTGCTGAACATGATTGAGATCAGGATAAAAATCATTTCGCCGGCGTACATGTTGCCGAACAGCCGTAGCGAATGGGAAATAGGTTTAGAAATCAGGCTAACGAACTCGAGGAAAAAGTTAACCGGAATAAACAATACTTTGAGTAGCGGATTTTTTGCCTCAAAGGGGTGCATGGTCAGCTCGGCTGCGAAACCGATGGGGCCTTTTATTTTCAGGCTGTAATACAGCATTAGCCCAAATACACTCAAGCCGAGACCAAAGGTAATATTGGGGTCGGTGCTGGGCACAATTTTCTGGAAATGCAGGCCGAAGAAAAATTCAGCGGCGCGCGGCAGAACCTCAACTGGCAGTAAATCCATAAAGTTCATCAGGAAAATCCAGCAGAACAGGGTCAGCGCCATGGGTGCGACCAGATCGTTTTTGGCTCTGAACGAGCCGCGCACATTGTCATCGATGAACTCAACAATCCATTCAACAAAATTCTGCATCATGCCGGGCTCACCAGCGGTGGCTTTCTTGGCCACACTGCGAAACACCCACAAAAATGTGACGCCCAACACCAGAGACCAGAACAGGCTGTCCACATGAAACGCCATCATGCCCATATCGGCCGCTTGCTGAGCGCTCTCGGCCAAGCCCCAACTGCCATCCGGGTGTTGCCCGTAGGTCAGGTTGGTCAGGTGGTGACGGATAAACTCAGAGGGTGTAGGGTTTGTTGCTGCCATGGTTTTTAATCAATCAGTACGTCTGTTTCCAGATAATTTGCCGGACTCGAATCAGGCTTGCTGTTGCATCAAATGGCTGGCTCCTGCGAGCTGCACCACCATATAACTCAGTACTACTAATATAGGGTTTAATCCCAAAACTATAAGGCCAAAGCCAATACCGCCGCCGACAATAACCAGCTTGTTCAACAAGCCCGAAAAAATTGGCACCAATGACACCGGTGCCCGCCCCGGCAGGGCTTTATCACCGTTGTTGGTATCGGGGCTGGCGCGCCGCACACTGCGGGCTGACAACCAGGTGGCGGTCAACGCCAATACAGCGCCATAGCCACTCGCCAACAGGCGATTTTGCAATTCCACCCAGCTCAGCCCATCCGACCACAGCGAATATGCCATGGTGATCACCAGCAGTGTCAGGCCTGCAATTACTTGCAGTCGAAACACCGCGGTCACGCTTGCCGCCAGCGACGATTCCGGCGTACTGTCAGAAGGCTCGGCGGTCATGGTAATTCAAGCTTGTTTTAGGGGCAGAAAGCCGGGGCTTACAGGGGTCTCAAATAGCCGCTTAGTGGCTGCAAAGCTTGGTATTTCTGCTTTGTTTCGAGGCCCAGCCCGAACTGCGCGTGGAGTATAAAGGCTGGCCTGCGTTTTCGCAACGCTTGGCGGGCTAGATATGGCGACTATTTACCAAGCTAATTTAACGCGAGATCAGCCGATAATGCGCACTGGATTTTGATCTGCGCCGCTATTTGATATGCGCGATGATCCCGTCCAGGGTGTCGAGGCTTTTGTATTCAATGATCAGCCGCCCCTTGCCATTTTTATCCTGTAGCGTGACTCGGGTTCCGAGCTTGTCAGACAACGTCTCCTCCAGTCGCTGGATATCGGGGCTTTTAGTTTTGGCCACAGGCTTTTTGCGCGGCTCGGCGTAGGAGCGGACCAGCGCTTCTGTTTGCCTTACCGAGAGGCGTTTGCCATAGACTTCGGCGGCCACATAATCCTGGCGCTCGATGGGCAGGCCCAACAGCGCTCTGGCGTGGCCCATTTCTATTTTGCCATGCTCCAATAATTGCTTTGCGCCGTGACTCAGACCCAGCAGCCGCAGCAAGTTGGTCACGGCTGTGCGCGATCGACCAATGCTCTTGGCCATTTCTTCGTGGGTAAGGTCAAATTCATCCATCAACCGCTTTAGTCCAACGGCTTCTTCAATCGGGTTGAGGTTCTCGCGCTGGATGTTCTCGATCAGCGCCACCGCCAGCGTCGCTTCATCGGGAATATGACGCACCAATACCGGCACTTCATCTAGCTCAGCAATCTGCGCCGCACGCCAACGGCGTTCGCCGGCGATAATTTCATATTGGTCGTTGCCTACCGGGCGTACCAGAATCGGCTGAATGATTCCCTGAGCGCGAATTGAAGCGGCCAGATCCTGCAAGGAATCCGGGTCCATATTGGTACGTGGCTGATATTCGCCGCGCTGTAATTTTTCGATCGGCAGCGTAGACGGTGCGGCCGCTTTGGCTGCTTCACCTCGCTCTAGTGATGCCTCGTCGGAACCGCCTAATAGCGCATCGAGGCCGCGGCCCAGTCTTTTTTTCTTCGCAGTCATAATACGTTTTACGCTGATTGTGCTGCGCTGCTATTGCTCGCTGCAGCCAGAATTTCATCGGCCAAAGCCAGATACGCTTTGGCGCCTTTAGAGGTGGGGTCATACAGGATTGCCGGTTCGCCATAGCTTGGTGCTTCAGCCAGACGGACGTTGCGAGGGATCAGGGTCTCGTACACCTTGTCACCAAAATGGTCCTGCAATTGGCGGCTGACCTCATTGGATAATGAATTGCGGCCGTCAAACATGGTGCGCAACAGGCCTTCTATAGATAGCCGGGGGTTTAATGTTTCACGAATCTTGCGGACCGTGGAAATGAGCGCACTCAGGCCTTCCAGGGCAAAATATTCACATTGCATGGGTATCAATACTGAATTGGAGGCCACCAGCGCATTAATGGTAAGCACATTTAATGCGGGCGGGCAGTCGATAAAAATCTTATCGTAATCCTCTTGCAATGATTGCAGCGCTTTCTTCAAACGCAGCTCGCGGCCGATTTCATTGAGTAGCTCTACCTGAGCGCCGGCCAGATCTGCGTTGGCCGGCAACACATCGATGCCGCTGGCGCTCTTGATGACGGCAGCACGAGCGGAGGTTTCCAACAGCAGCACATCATAGATGGTGGTGTCGGCTTCTTCCGGGTCGATGCCGCAGCCCACAGTGGCGTTGCCCTGTGGGTCCATGTCAATCAATAGAATGCGTTGGCCTCGCTTGACCAGTGAAGCCGCCAGATTAATGCTGGTTGTGGTTTTACCTACGCCGCCCTTTTGATTGGTTACCGATATTACTCTCGCCATAGCTCTCTTTAAATGCACCCGTGGTGACGGGCCGGGGGGCTACTATACTATTTGCCGGCTTGAATGACGATGAGATTTCGATCCGCGTCTAACTCCGGCACTTTTAAAGCAAAGGTATCGTACTTGAGGTTTAATTTTTTCAGAATCTTAAGCTCGTCGTGCGGGATAGCGCCTTTCATGGCCAACCAGCGCCCATTGGGCGCAATAGCCTGCCGGGAACCCTGCACAAAAGTTTCAATATCAGCAAATGCGCGCGCTACTACCATGGCAAATTTATCTTTGGGCTGATAGTCCTCAATGCGGATATTCTCGACAGTGAAATTCTTGAGCTTGAGTTTGTTGGCCGCGTACATCTGGAATTGCGCCTTTTTATTGCGCGATTCCACCGAGGTCACTTGCAAGGCTGGCGAAAGAATAGCCCAGATCATGCCGGGCAGGCCGGCGCCACTGCCAACATCTAACAGATCGGGGCCTTTAATATAGGGCTTGATGCTGGTGCTATCAAAAACATGTACGCTGAGCATCTCCTCGATGTCATCAACTGCGGTCAGGTTGTGAGTCTTATTCCACTCCTGTAGCAGATGTAAATATTCGACCAGCTTTGATATAGCCTGTTCTCCATAGGGCACATCCTGTGCATCGAGGCCTCGCATAATGCGCTGCTCCAAACTTAGTTCCACCTCGGCCTCTGGCTCTATTTTTTGTAATTGTTGTGCTTCATTCATGGGGTATCCTGTGCCTCCCACGCCGGGAGTTAAGGTCTGAACGGCTATCGATTATAGGGTAAGCGGCAAAATTCTCCCAAGCGCAAAGCCAATGCTTTCGAAAACGCCATAAAATTACCATTATTTGCTTAGCGACCGTTTTATGTCTGTGTGCAAGCTGTTTAGTAACTGTATTTACCGCCTGTATTACGCGGCGCGCCCGTGTTTTTTCAGATAGACCAATAACAATGAAACGGCCGCTGGTGTAACACCTGAGATTCGCGCCGCCTGACCCAGGGTGGCCGGCTTATGATCGTTTAGCTTCTGCGCGACTTCGTTGGAAAGACCCCTCACCAGAGTGTAATCAAAGTCCAGACTCAACGCCGTTTCTTCGTTACGTTTTTGTTTTTCAATCTCTGCCTGCTGGCGCTCGATATAGCCATGGTACTTGGCCTGAATTTCTAGTTGTTCCGCCACCTTGGGGTCTGCGACCGGCTGACCAGACCCGGGTAGCGTGTGGAGGCTCTGATAGCTCACTTCCGGGCGGCGCAGCAGTTCCATCAGATTGGCTTCCTTTTTCAATACGTTACCGACTACCCGTTGTGCGACATCATCGGGTACCGTGCCAGGGCGCAACCAGGTTCCGTTCAATCGCTGTTGTTCCTGCTCAATGGCATCCCGCTTGGCACAAAAGGCTGCCCAGCGGGCCTCATCCACCAAGCCTAATTCCCGTGCCACTTCAGTGAGCCGCAAATCGGCGTTATCTTCGCGCAACAACAGACGATATTCAGCGCGCGAAGTAAACATGCGATAAGGCTCTTTAGTACCCATGGTAATCAGGTCGTCCACCAGCACGCCGATGTAAGCTTGATCTCGGGTGGGATACCAGCCTTCCTGGTCGCGAGACTGGCGAGCGGCATTCAAGCCCGCCAACAAGCCTTGCCCGCCGGCTTCTTCGTAGCCGGTGGTGCCGTTAATCTGGCCGGCAAAATACAGACCTTCGATGTGTTTGGTTTCCAAGGTGGGCTTTAAATCACGCGGGTCGAAAAAGTCATATTCAATGGCATAACCGGGTCGCACGATCTGTGCGTTTTCAAAACCCGCGATGCTGCGAATAAACGCATGTTGCACGTCGTAAGGCAGCGAGGTAGAAATACCGTTGGGGTAGACTTCATGCGTTTTCAAGCCTTCCGGTTCAACAAAGATCTGATGCGAGTCTTTGTCTGCGAAACGCATGATTTTATCTTCGATGGAGGGGCAGTAACGCGGGCCCACTCCCTCGATCACACCGGCGTATAGTGGGGACCGATCCAACCCTTCGCGAATCAAATCGTGAGTGTGCGCGTTGGTGTGGGTGATGTAGCAATTTACCTGACGAGGGTGTTGTGCGGCGTCACCTAAAAATGAAAACACGGGTGTAGGTGTATCGCCGGGTTGCGCTTCGAGCTGTGAAAAATCAATGGTGCGTGCGTCAAGCCTGGCCGGAGTGCCGGTCTTTAATCGATCAACTCGAAAGGGCAGCAGCCGCAGACGATCAGCCAACGCATTAGATGGGGGATCTCCGGCGCGGCCGCCCTGATAATTTTGCATGCCTACATGGATGATGCCGCCCAAAAATGTACCGGTTGTCAGCACCACGGTTTTGGCATGAAGCTTGAGTCCCATCTGGGTCAGTACGCCGGTAACCCGGCCTTGCTCGACAATCAGGTCATCGACAGATTGTTGAAACAGCGACAGGTTTGCCTGGTTTTCAACCCGTTCACGAATGGCCGCCTTATACAGCACTCTATCAGCCTGCGCTCGGGTAGCGCGCACCGCTGGCCCTTTGCGGGCGTTGAGGGTGCGGAACTGAATGCCCCCTTCATCAATGGCTTCGGCCATCGCGCCGCCCATGGCATCGATTTCTTTTACGATGTGTCCCTTACCAATGCCACCAATGGCTGGGTTACACGACATCTGGCCGATGGTCTCGATGTTGTGAGTGATCAATAACGTAGACGCACCGGTGCGTGCCGCGGCCAGCGCGGCCTCGGTACCGGCGTGGCCGCCGCCGATGACAATAACGTCGAAGGGTTCAGTATGAAACACGTTGTTGATTTGCAATATAGGTCGTTTATTACCCGCATTGTAGCAATGCGGCCTGAATTTGGCCTATTTACCGATGCAAAAACCGGCGAAGATTTCGCCCAGTAAATCATCGGCATTAAACTCGCCGGTTATCTGGTTTAAAGCGTTTTGCGCCTGCAAAAGTTCATCCGCCAATAATTCCCCGGCGCGTTGCGTTTGTAGTTGTTGCAAGCCCCGCTCCACCGCGGCCTGTGCTGCGTCCAAAGCGCTTAAATGACGCCGACGGGCAGTGAACAGGCTCTCGCTGTTACCTTCAAACCCGGCCCAGGCTTTAATCATCGCAGTTAACTCTTGCATTCCGTCACCGCGGGTCGCGGATATTGCTATCACACCTTCAGGCACACGCTCGGCTGCAAGGTCCAGCTTGTTATATACACGGGTGGTCGGCACATCAAACTCGGGCAAGGCTGATTGATCAGGGTCGCTTAAATCAACCAACTCTAAAACATGGTCCGCCGCCGCAATGGCGCTTCGTGCCCGCTCAACGCCGATTTTTTCAACCGTATCGTCGCTGTCACGCAAACCCGCGGTGTCAACAATATGCACCGGTAAACCATCCAGCTCAATGGTGACCCGCACGGTGTCGCGGGTAGTGCCGGGAATGTCTGTGACAATGGCTGCGTCCTCGCCGGCCAGCGCATTTAACAGACTGGATTTACCGGCATTGGGTTTGCCCGCCAGCACCAGATTGAAGCCGTTTCTCAATATGGCGCCTTGTCCGGCCTGCGCAATCGTATCGCTTAGTTTGGTAGTTAATCTCTGCACTTGATCCTGAACCTTCTGTTCGGCCAGAAAATCGATTTCCTCTTCCGGAAAATCAATCGCCGCTTCCACATACATTCTTAGCGCGATCAGTTCTTTGAGCAACGCACGGACGTGGGCACTGAACTCGCCTTGCAGGGAGCGCATTGCGCCACGCGCGGCCTGGGCGGTACTGCTGTCTATTAAATCAGCGATGGCCTCGGCCTGCGCCAAATCAATTTTGTCGTTTATAAATGCACGCTCGGAAAATTCGCCGGCGCGGGCCTGGCGCGCCCCGAGTTCCAGCACCCTCTGCATTAACAGGTCTTGAATAACCGGGCCGCCATGCCCCTGCAGTTCCACCACATCTTCTCCGGTAAAAGAGGCCGGAGCCACAAACCGCAGACATAAGCCGCTGTCGATCACGACGCCATTTGCATCCGTAAAATTTGTGTTGATTATCTTTCGAGGTGCGATCGGCCGACCGCATACTTGTTGGCCAATATCAGCCGCCAGCGCGCCGGAAATCCGAATCACACCCACCCCGCCTTTGCCGGGCGGTGTGGCAATCGCGGCAATCGTGTCCGGCGCCGTGGCGCCTTGGTCTAGACCGCGTGTTGTTTGTTGATCAACCATTGCTGTGCCATGGAGAGAATATTATTCACCACCCAGTACAGCACCAGACCCTGCGGGAAGGTGAGGAATAAAAAGGTCAGGGCGATGGGCATAATGGTCATCACCTTTTTCTGAATGTCATCCATGGGTGCGGGGTTTAACTTCTGCTGCGCCCACATGGATAAGCCCATCAATACGGGCAACACATAGTAAGGATCAGGTGCCGACAGGTCCTGTAACCACAGTGCAAATGGCGCCTGGCGCATCTCGACACTTTCTAAAAGCGTGTAATACAGCGCGATGAACACGGGGATCTGAATAAGAATCGGCAGGCAGCCACCGGCCGGGTTAATCTTTTCCTTTTTATACAACGCCATCATTTCCATCTGAAACTTCTGTTTATCGTCTTTGTAGCGCTCTTTGAGTGTCTGAATGCGCGGCTGCAATTTTTTCATGCCGGCCATGGAACGGTAACTGGCCGCAGACAGCGGATAAAACACCAATTTAATCAGGATGGTGAGCAATATGATGGCCCACCCCCAGTTGCCCACAAAGGAGTGGATCAGGCTCAACACGGTAAACAAGGGGTCAGCAATAAACGTTAACCAGCCATAGTCCACGGTGAGCGCGAGACCCTTGATGCCCTGCTCGTCTTCAATCTGCTTGAGTCGGCGTTGCTCTTTGGAACCCAGAAAAACGCGGGTACCCAAATTAGCTGATTGGCCAGCAGGCACTGTCAACGGTTCCGTTGTTTTGAAACCAATTCGGTGTTGTTGCCCCCAGGGGCCAGTACCTACTGAGGTGTAAAATTGCTTGGCTTGTTGGTTAGCAGGAATCCAGGCCGCGACAAAATAATGCTGCAACATGGCAACCCAGCCGTTGTCGGTGGGCAAGGCCAGATTTTCGTCACGCATATCATCAAAATCAATTTTCTGATATTTGTCGGCCTCGGTATAAATCGCACCGCCGGTATAACTCGGTAACTGCCCGAAGGCGGCTCCGCTGCTCTTCGGTTCGTTGCGGCTGAATTGAGCATACAGGTAGGCTTGCCAGGGTTCACTCAGGGGGTTTTCGATCTGGTAGTCAATATCCACCACGTAAGAGTCGCGGCGAAAGGTAATCGTTTTAGTAAAACGCACGCCCTCGGGAGATACCCAGTTGAGTGGCACACTAATCGTGTCTGCCTGGCCCAGAGTGTAGTCGCGGCGCTCGGCCCGGTACTCGGTGTTTAAGTGGTTTGGCACGGCGACACCACTGGCCAGTAACCCGTCCTGGGAGACAAAGCGTTCGCCGGGGTTGCTTTTGAGTAATGGAAAACCTCGGTCCGGTTGGTCGATGGCCACCGGCTCCTGTTTTAACTCCAGGCGTTCAATCACGCCGCCCTTTGGGTTTATGGCCGCGACTACCAAGTCTGTCTCAACGAGGATAAGGGCACTATCATCGATCTGCGGCGCGGTATCGGGGGTCGCCGGTACGGCCACTGGCGTAGCAGTGGGCGTCGATGGTACTGACCCATCGGCGACGGCTGCGGTGTTGTTGGTGGTGATGTCCGGCACCGCGCCACTTGCCGGTATTTGTGCGCTTTGCACAACGTTGCCAGTCGCATTATTGGTTTGGCCGGACGCCGCCAGAGGCGGGGTGCTGAACTCAATCCATTTCTGGTACAACACTGCGCTGATAGCCAGCAGAGCAATAAATAAAAAAGTGCGTTGGTTTTCCATCTGCTGTCGTCACTAAAGCGAATGCTTTGGCTTAATAATTGTTAGAGTTTCGGATGTAGGTGATTGGCAACACGGCGGGCAAGCGTCGCTTGAGTTGCTGTTGTCCTGCGAAGCGGGTACCGGGTCAAAACCACTACCGCCCCAGGGGTGGCAGCGACTGATTCGTTTAATGCCTAGCACCAAACCTTTGCGCACGCCATATTGCTCTACGGCGCCCAGAGTGTATTCAGAGCAACTGGGTGCGTACCGACAGCGGCTACCTAACCAGGGGCTAATGGCAAGCTGGTAGAAGCGGATCAGTTTTTTAATCAGGGTGACCGGCATTGTTATTGGGCAGTGCGTAGTTTTGTTCGAAGCGATATATTGGTAACAGGGTGAGCCAAGGTGCCATTTAGGTTAATGGTTTGCCTGATGCCAGCGTTGCCACTTTAGTAATTTTTCCCATAGCTGTTGCAGGCTCTGCCATTGCTCGGCAGCGGTGGCGTTACTGCAATTTGCTTTGGCGGTGATCACAACATCTGCCGATACCAATTGGTGTTGATGAAGGCGGTAAAACTCTTTTATTCGGCGCCGGATCTGATTGCGTTGTACGGCCAGTTTAGACACCTTTTTGGAAACGGTGACGCCCAACCTTGACGGCCCACAATCGCGAGCCCTGATATTAAAACTGTGTAGCTCACTGACACCAAACTGTTTGCTTTTGTAAACAGACCGAAACTCTTCCGGCGTTCGCAATCGTTGAGATTTGTTCAAGCCAGCTTTACGGCCGGCACTGGACGATGGTGAGTTCAAAAGTGGCGAACAAACCCGCTGTGGCTTGATTGCGTGTGCGGTGGCTCGCGTGTGCGGTGAAGTGCCGGCTCTAGAATACCGGCTGAAAAATATCTGCGGCAGTTGTCCGTTGGCTGGCAAGAGGCGCAGCGCGATACCGCTTGGCGCGGGGCTCAGGCGCGGAATAAACTGCTACGCAGTTAGAACCGCTCGGCCTTTGGCGCGACGCGCGTTGATAATGGCGCGACCACTTTTAGTGCGCATGCGGGCGCGAAAACCATGGGTACGCTTGCGCTTGATCTGGCTAGGTTGGAAAGTACGTTTCATGTCTGTGAACCCTTTTTCTATTCAGTGTTGTAAACCCGCCTCGGCAGCATATTCGCAATGCATTGGCTGGGTCAAAAACGGGTTGCAAAGGTACTGATTTTGCACAGCAGAGTCAACCGCTTATAGGGAATCTTTGGTTTATTTTAAATCACCGGTTTCTGGCGAAAATGTTTTTAAATTGGGGGCCGTGGCGTTATATTATCCGACCGTCTGCGCCGCACTCGCTGCCCGCATCGACAGGGAACCATCCGGCAGTGCCGTAAACCACCTTCATTCTTGAGTATTATTTTGGAAAATCAAGTTCTCTGGGACAAATGCCTAAGTAAATTGGAAGACGAAATCGATCAGCATGATTTCAATATGTGGGTGCGCCCATTAAGTGCCATCAATGACGAGACGGCATTTCGATTACACGCGCCCAACCGGTTCGTTAGAGATTGGTTGAGCGACAACCTGTTAGAGCAGTTAGCGGCAACAATTGAGCATTTTAACGGCGAGAATAAGGAAATTAAGATTGAGTTGGACAATTCCAGTTCGATTTCGACCCCGAACAGCGCCAAACAGTCTGATTTTGGTGCTCCGGCAGGCTCAAACAGGGCAACACCCTTTGGTACCAATGTCTTAAACAGTGCGTTTACCTTTGCGAACCATATCGAGGGTAAATCTAACCAGATCGCCCGAGCGGCCACGCGCCAGGTAAGCGAGAACCCTGGCACAGCCTATAACCCCCTGTTTATTTATGGGGGCGTGGGGTTGGGTAAAACCCACTTGATGCACGCTGCGGGGAACTTAATCCGCGAGAACAGTGACGCTGCACGGGTGGCCTATGTGCACTCCGAACGTTTTGTCTCGGACATGGTTAAGTCGATTGAAAGCAATTCCATGGATCAGTTCAAAAACTACTATCGATCGCTGGATGCCTTGTTAATCGACGATATTCAGTTCTTTGCTGGCAAGAACCAGTCCCAGGAAGAGTTTTTTCACACCTTCAATACCTTGCTCGAATCGGGTAGTCAGATAATCCTAACATCCGATAAATTTCCAAAAGAAATCAATAACTTACAAGAGAGATTAATTTCCCGGTTTGAGAGCGGGTTGACCGTTCGAATTGACCCGCCGGAGCTGGAAACACGGGTGGCTATCTTGAAGAATAAAGCTCGTAAAAATAAGGTAGAACTAACCGATGAGGTGGCCTTTTTGGTGGCCAAAAAGATTCGCTCCAATGTTCGAGAACTGGAGGGTGCATTACACCGCTTGGTTGCCAGCTCACGCTTTACTCACCGAGATATCGATCTGGACCTGGCTAAGGATACCTTGCAGGATTTAACCCTGTTTCAGGAACGTAAAATATCCATCGACAACATCCAGAAAACAGTGGCTGATTACTACAGCATTAGAGTGGCGGATCTGAAGTCAAAACGACGCAACCGTCAGATAGCACGACCACGCCAGGTCGCCATGGCGTTAGCAAAAGAATTAACCAGTTTGAGCCTGCCTGATATTGGTGATGCGTTTGGTGGCCGGGACCATACAACCGTGATCCACGCGTGCAAAAAAGTCGTTGAGCTTACCAAAACCGACTCGAAAATTAATGACGACTACAACAGCCTGCAAAAGATCTTGTCGGTCTGAAACGTGGTGCTAAGCGAGTTAGCCTGTGGATAAGTGCGGTATAAATAAGGTATGATTCTTGAACGCTTTTTACCCACATATTATCAACAGTTTGTTAGCCAGTTCCGAGGCTAGTTATCCACAGAAATAAAGTATTATAAGTGATTGAATTAATTAGATAATTAGTCTTTATTAGAGTTACCAACCGACCTAATAAAAACAACAAAAAATAGTTTAGAAAATGAACATAAATATTAGTAAAGAAACCCTGGAGCATCCTCTCTCACAAATCATCGGTGTAGTAGAGAAAAGACAAACCCTGCCAATATTGGGGAATGTGTTATTAGAGTTGGATAACAATCGTTTGACGCTGGTTGGTTCCGATCTCGAAACAGAGATAACTACTCGGGTCAGTAATGTTGGTGGCAATGACGGAAAGACCACTGTATCGGCTCGCAAGCTTTTTGATATATGTCGTTCCTTGCCCGCTGAGGCACAAATATCCATGGTGGTTGAAGACGACAATAAAATGTCTTTAAGTGCAGGAAAAAGTCAGTTCACGCTGCAAACGCTGTCAGCAACAGACTACCCAAGACTTGAAGAAACTCAATGGAAACAGGAGTTTAGCTTAAGTCAAAAGCAGTTAAGCCACCTTTTAACTAAAACTTCTTTTTCAATGGCACAACAGGATGTGCGTTACTTTTTAAACGGTTTACTATTGGAAATAAAAGGCGATCAGATCCTTTCGGTGGCGACGGACGGTCATCGTTTGGCCAAAACACAAATAAGCGTGGACGGTTTGGGTCTTGAGCTGGTTCAGAGTATCGTTCCGCGCAAGGCGGTCTTGGAGATAGGCAAGTTTCTCGATGCAGGCAGTGATGATGCAGTGCAGATTCGATTGAATGCCAGCCATATTTCCATTGAATCCGGTGATTTCACATTTATCTCCAAATTGATTGACGGGCGTTTTCCAGATTATGAGAAGGTGATTCCGGCCAACCTTAATAAACACGTGTTGATAAACCGCGAAAAACTCATTGAAGTACTCAGTCGCGCGGCCATTTTAAGCAATGAGAAATTCCGCGGCGTGTCCCTCACGGTGTCCGACAATTTAGTGAAGGTCGCGTCGCATAACCCGGATCAGGAGCACGCTCACGATGAAATGGAGGTGCAGTACAGCGGTGATTCTATCGAAATCGGATTTAATGTTAATTATCTGATGGAAGCCTTAAAAGCCTGTGATTCGGAAACAATCGATCTAGGCCTACTGGATCCCAACACCAGTTGCACATTCCACGCAGCCGATTCGGACGATACTTTATACTTAATTATGCCGATGCGGCTGTAAACGCTCGCTGATTGTTCCACGTGAAACAATCACCACATTAAACCCATTCTAGAGGCCGGTGTTCCACGTGGAACACCGGCCTTTTCTATGCCCTGGATGGCGTGCGAATGACGTGTGTCTGAGCCACTAATTTGCTATAATTTGGGGCTTCATATCGGCATGATTTGACCCCCCAAAGATGAGTTACGATTCCAGTAGTATCAAGGTTTTAAAGGGCCTGGACGCAGTTAGAAAGCGGCCCGGTATGTACATCGGCGACACTGACGATGGTACCGGTTTACACCACATGGTTTTTGAGGTGGTGGACAACTCCATTGATGAAGCATTAGCTGGGCACTGCACCGGCGTAAATGTTGTGATTAACCAGGATAATTCGATCTCGGTCTGGGACGATGGCCGCGGAATTCCGGTTGGAATATTGGAAGAAGAGGGTAAATCCGCCGCGGAAGTCATTATGACCGTGCTACATGCCGGCGGTAAGTTTGATTCCAATTCCTACAAGGTATCCGGTGGTCTGCATGGGGTAGGTGTGTCGGTCGTGAACGCACTCTCTGATTGGTTAAAGCTGGAAATTAATCGTGATGGGAAAATATACTTTCAGGAGTACCACCTGGGCGTGCCGCAGGAGGATTTAGCGGTTATTGGTAGTTGTGACTCAACGGGCACTAAAGTTACCTTTAAACCCAGTTCGCAGATATTCTCGTTAACTGAGTACAGCTACGATATCCTCGCTAAACGGCTCCGAGAGCTGTCATTTCTGAATTCCGGTGTCCGCATCACCTTAAGTGATGAACGCAGCAAGAAAAGCGAAGTATTTGAGTATGAGGGGGGTATCTCGGCTTTTGTACAGCATCTGAATAAGATGAAAACGCCCCTGAATCAGGAAATTATCAGTGTTGTGGGTGAACGAGATGGGGTTGGTGTCGAAGTCGCGCTACAGTGGAATGATTCCTATAAAGAAAGTATTTTCTGTTACACCAACAATATCCCGCAACGCGATGGTGGGGCACACCTCTCCGGATTTCGCGGTGCGCTTACACGAACCCTGAACGCGTATATAGACGAATCAGGTCTGGCAAAGAAGGAAAAAGTAAATGTAAGTGGTGATGACTCCCGAGAAGGATTAACCGCTGTGTTGTCGGTGAAAGTTCCGGACCCGAAATTTTCGTCCCAAACCAAAGATAAACTGGTGTCTTCCGAAGTGAAGGGCGTGGTTGAGTCGGTGGTGAATGAAAAGCTGTCGGAGTTTTTATTAGAAAACCCCGCTGATGCCAAGCGGATTGCAGAAAAAATTGTAGACGCCGCGAGAGCTCGTGATGCAGCGCGTAAGGCGCGCGAAATGACACGCCGTAAAGGCGCTCTTGATCTGGGTGGTTTACCTGGTAAGTTGGCAGACTGTCAAGAAAAAGACCCTTCATTATCAGAGATTTACCTGGTGGAGGGTGATTCTGCGGGTGGTTCAGCTAAACAGGCTCGAGACCGATCATTTCAAGCTATTTTGCCGCTTAAAGGAAAGATTTTAAACGTGGAAAAAGCGCGGTTTGATAAGATGCTGACCTCGGATGAGATAACCATTTTAATAACCGCTCTGGGTGCAGGTATTGGCGCCGACGACTTTAATATCGAAAAACTTCGCTACCATCGCATCATTATCATGACCGATGCCGACGTAGACGGGTCCCACATCAGAACCTTATTACTCACCTTCTTTTACCGGCAAATGCCGGAGTTGAT
>JABDKW010000013.1 GCA_013002025.1 Gammaproteobacteria bacterium
GAGAGACATTATTAAGTCGCAACCGCAGTTGGCTAGAGGTTTTCGAAGGAGAAATCGTCAATTTTGGTTCCGGGCCGAGTGCCCGCATAGCGACTTCGGTTGCATCCTTAGATGGTAGAGCCAGTAATTGATCAAGCATGAAAAGATTGCTGTTTCGTCTGATCGAATTTGCCGGCATTTCCGGCTCCCAACTCAGTAGCGGATAGCGGATGCCACGATGCAAGCTGTAGCCAGCAACGCCAATAAATCCGGCAACTGCCGAAATTAACAGCTTGCGACGAGTAGCACCGTCAGCCATTTTCTTTCGCACGCAAATCAAAAATGACCACAAACTGTGCTGTGCCGGCCTCAATAATGTGTGCCGGTTGACCCCAGGTGTAGATCAATGTTTGTCGCAATGACGCCTCTCGATAAATACGATTGTCTAAATTAAAGGCGATGAAATCATAGTTTCGCACTTGATTGGTTTGGTGAAACTCATACAACATATCCGTTGAGTAGAGGTGCTTCAAATTCTCTTCAGGGTTTCGATCCGCGTAATAGATTATGAGTTTATCATTGCTGTAAACTCGTTCACCGGCACTGACATTTTCCGCCAACCACAGACCAGCGGTTTTCAAGTGCAACTTATTGGTGGTTTGCGTGAGCCGATCGGCGGAAATGCCGGCCAGTACAATGGCGACTACAATGGCCATGACTCGAATTGTTCGCCCGCCTGCCCAACTCATACGCCAAAGATGTTGCATGGCAAATGGCGCGAGCAATAACAGCGTTAAAGCCGTGGCCAGCGTATAGCGAGAAACTAAAAAACTGGTGTAAAGGCTGAAACCAATCAAGACCACCAAATTTGTGCCGACAAAAACCAACCACACTTTGCGCTGCAAGGCGTTGTGCAGCACCAGGTTTTTGACGTAGCCATAAACGGAGAATACGAAATACAGTACCGCCATTCTGCGCATTAATTCGTAAAATACGACCCCAATACCGGCGACAAAAGCCTTCAGATAGGCGCTGGCGCCCAGGGCCTCCTGCCCAACTTGCTGTTTAATGTTGGCAAAAAACAAATCTGCAATTCCATTAATATCTTCACCGGTGCGGGCAGCCATGGTCAACATGGCGGCGTACTTGTCATTAAGGTACCAGAACACTAGCGCTGCTGAGACGCTGACTAAGGCACCGGATAAGGCGATTAAAACGGTGCGACGATGTGGCAGGTTTGTGGCACTGAACAACAACAAAAAATACGGTGCGATCAGTAGAAACACAATACCTTCAAAACGGAATAGGCAACTTAAAACGGCAAAGGCCAACCAACCACCGAGGTGTCGCTTGTCGAATGTGCGACAAAATTTGAAGATGAAGAATAAGCTCCACAGATAACAGCTGAGGTAGCCAAAATCACGAATAATGAAGGAGCGGTATTTGTTAATACTGGGGAACAACAGAATAACCAGAGCCGCCAGTAATATCAGGTTCCGATCGTTGTCGGATAACTCAGCCACAATGCAGACAAAAGCCAGGGTCAGGCTTGTTGCCAGCAGCGTATTTAAAATATAAGCCGCTGTTTCAATGTCGACAAAAAACAGCTTCGACGTGACCATAATGAATATGGAATAGAACGGCCAGCTGTAGTACGCGAAGGCATCCGCCCACTGGCCCTGTTGCATATATTTGGCCAGCGCCAGATAGGTCACTCCATCATTATTGATAACCGGGTCATTGAAGATGCACCACGCAGACAGCGTGACATTCGCCAAGATGATGGCCAATACCAATAGGGGGCGATCTCGATAGAGTTGAGACATTGTTAGATGTTTGTAAGCGACCGGCAGAGAATGCGATGTCTGATTGCGCGCTCAGGCGCACCTTCGGTAACGGCAATTGAAAGTATGATCAAGGAGGAGCTATACGCTGTTATAATTTGCGCCAATGATTTGGCGATTAGTCAGGCTAGTAAATAAGGGCACTCCGAAAGGCTGATATTCTATCAAATCAATCTACTCCATACACATTTCAATACACGCTAATCATGAGAAAAGTACTAGTTACCGGCGGCGCAGGCTATATCGGCAGCCACACCGTTGTGGCATTGATCGAGCGTGGTTTTGAAGTGGTTGTGGTTGATAATTTCTGCAATAGCAGTCCTCTGGTGTTGCCGCGCATGGCGGAAATTACCGGCGTGGAGCCGCAGGTCGTCGAAGCCGATCTATTAGACAGATCCGCGCTCGACGACTTATTTTCGGTTCATCAATTTGATGCGGTGGTGCATTTTGCGGGCCTCAAAGCAGTCGGCGAGTCGGTACAAAACCCACTGCTCTATTATAAAAATAACGTCGCAGGCTCGCTAAATTTATTTGCGGCCATGCAGGCACATATTTGCCTGAATTTGGTATTTAGTTCATCCGCTACCGTCTACGGCGACCCTGATAGCGTGCCAATTAAGGAAGACTTTCGGTTATCTCCTACCAACCCCTACGGCCGAACAAAGCTAATGGTGGAGGAAATTCTCGCTGACTTGGGCAATGCCAACCCTCAATGGCGTATTGCATTGCTGCGCTACTTTAATCCGGTGGGTGCGCATCCAAGCGGTTCAATTGGTGAAATGCCGAATGGCACGCCAAACAACCTCATGCCGTATATTACACAGGTTGCTGCCGGGACTCTGCAGCAGTTGTCGGTATTTGGGGATGATTACCCGACTAAAGATGGTACAGGGGTGCGTGACTATATTCATGTCATGGACCTGGCAGCGGCACACCTGGCCGCGTTGCTAAAATTGCCACAACAGGAAACATCCGTCCGTGCCTACAATATCGGTACTGGCGTAGGTTATTCGGTGCTGCAGATGATCGACGCGTTTGAAACGGAGAGTGGGGTCAATATTCCCTATACAATCACCAACCGTCGCCCGGGCGATATTGCCGAATGCTACGCAGACTGTGAACGGAGCAAACGGGAATTGGGTTGGCGCGCACACCGTGATCTGGTCGAAATGATGCGTGATCAGTGGCGCTGGCAGAGCCTAAATCCGCAAGGCTATAGGTAGTATGTTAGTAGAGCAACGGCGTGGGTGAGCTAAGAAGTCACCCAGCGACCACGGATGGGTTTTGGGTTGGGTAGGGGCCGTCGCGGCTGCGCAACTTCAGAGCTCCGGCTAATTCTAGGTAAATGACTCGGTCGGAGCAAATTGTCAGCTACAAAACAGATTTAAATTAGACGCCTTGTCATGAAATATCGTAGTGGAGGTCTGAGCGCCGTGTCTATCACGGGGTGTGCAGTAGGGTTATTCAGAAGAGCTGGCCTTTAAATCCTTGGTGTCATTGTCATTGTTGTTCGCCGCCGCGACTACGCGTGCGCAAATCCAGCCAGCGACAAATGCCAGCAATAACCAGAACCAGATTTGCAAAAATAAATACCACATGACTTTGTCCTCTTTGAGTTTTACCGATCGGGTGCGCTGAATGGGTTAATTGCGTAGCTTGAATTCAATTCGTCGGTTTGCGGCACGACCGTCCCGCGTTTCGTTGTCCGCCAGCGGTTGCTGGGCACCGTAGCCTACGCCTTGAAAACGGTTGGCATCCAGCCCCAGGCTACCAAAAAAGTCCACCACACGGTCGGCCCTTAGTTGACTTAGGCGAAGATTGGCGTCTGCGTTGCCAGTACTGTCCGTGTGGCCGGCAACCTCAAAGCTGGCGCTGGGACATCGCACTGCGATGCCAGCCAATGTTTCAAGCAATTCATAACTGGAGGGCTGGATCACACTTCTGCCGCTGGCGAAATTAATCTTTGACTCGCTCAGTATATTGTTGAGTTGATCTTGGCAGACATTGTTTTCGATCAACTCCGGTTTAGTACTCTGATCGATTATCTCCCCGTCAAAGCCAGCGCGATGTAGCTGCCGCTCCAATCGTGCCGTTAAATTTTCAGACGGTAGCTCTCCCTCCACTACCATACCTTCTGGGTGAAACGAAATAGCGAAGTCAGCCGATTGACCATAGCTGCCTTTCAATAAACCCCGCAACACGTTGGTATGGATATCCGCAGTTTGTGAATCGGTGGCTAACTCGGCGAATACTGAGTCGCTGCCAAACTCCTTGATTGCACCGGCAATCACAGCGTTACGTGCAGCGACATCCGCAACCGTTCCTTCTATCAGAACCTTAGTGCCACGTACCTGAAAATGTAGCTTGGCCATTTGCAATTCAGGTGCAATGCTGCCGATAAACTTGGCCGCGCTTACGCCGTGCGCTGCTGCTGCCTGGTTCTCCGCCGCGGTGGCAGAAGACTGTGATGGTGCTTCACCGGTTAATAATACCTTGCGTCCCAGACGGTAGTTTTCCACACCCGCCCAGGGAAAATCCTGTGCCAGCGCTTGACGTGCGTTTTCGGCGATATTGCGTTCAATGGCGGACCATTGAAACACCACCACCAGACCCAACAGTACCACCGGCACAACGACAATTGGCCAGCTTCGGCGGATAAAATTAATCAGAGTTTGCACGGGTTTTTCGCATCCTTCCAGCTCCAACATGGGTTCACAGTAGTATCGCAACTTAGGACTCGCGATGCCAATACTGCCGGGCACATTTATTCCGGCTCCTGATCATCCCCCGACAGTTCTAATAGCGCAATATCCTGAACCGCACTGCCGGCGATGCCCTTAATGCTGCTGTACATAAAATTGGTATTCAACAAGACGCGCTCGATCTGTTTCTCGCGCTTTTTCCAAATACTTTGCATAGAGCGTTTTTCACTTTCAAGATCGGTCTTCAGTTGGCTGAAGCCTTCGACGATGGCCTCTATCTGCATGCGAAATTCATTGCCGGTGAGAAAATCGTACAACATTCCCATTTTGTCGCCCTTATTTTCCTGCACAACCAAGGCTTGTGATATCTGAATCAGTGATTGCCGTAACACCTGACTGAGATTCTTAAATTCGCCAAAGGTACAGATCCAAACCCCATCGATCTGACCAAGAGATCCCATGCCTTCAGGCATAACCTGAGTCACCAGCACGCCAATATCAGCGCCCTTGGACTGTATGTCCGCCTTGAATTTTTCTACCCATGCGGGTTGAAACGTTTTGGTTCGCTTGCTTTCATAATAAATTGTGCCGCAGTCGGTCTGAGTATGGGTATTGATCGTTTGCAGCGTGTCGGCACCCAGCGCGCCTTTTTTAATTTCACTAATAGTGTCTAGCGGGTACTGTGCGGTCAGCCATTCTTCCATAACCAGCTCTTGCACCTCGCCCTGCAATTGGGTCGAGCCCTGTTCCGCTTTTTGCTGCGCTTCCGTCAATTGCTGCTTAAGCTGGTTTATAACCTGCTCTTTCTCAGCCACTTTGAACGCTGCTTTTTCCATCAATTGCTGCTGAATACGGGCTTTCTCTTCGGCTAATTGACGGCTGAATTTTTTCTCAACGTCCAGCTCAATTTCTGTCGCCAGTGATTGCTTTTCTCGTTTCAGACGCTCAATTTCAGAACGAGCCTTATTAAACTCAATGACTTTTTTGGATTGCGATTCGAGTTCAGACTGCATCGCTTTGATGCGCTCCGCTTGATCAGCCTCAATTTTCTGCTGTAGGCATTGGCGTTCTTTGTCGATCGCCGCGGTCACCTGCCTGGCCACGGCGTCATCGAGATCCGCTTGTTGTTTACTTAACTCTAGCTGTTGCTGTTTGAGCTTGGCCTGCTCACTAGCAAGCTGGGACTGATACTTTTGTTGGGCCTGTTTTTCCAGCTCCTGATAAAGCAGCTCATTGACGTCAATACTGACCCCGCAATTGGGGCATTGAGTGGATTTTTTATCGCTCATGATTCAATCGAGGCGGTGGTTTAGATTCAGCTCTGGGTAAGCTGTGTGAAAAATTCGCGCAGTTTGACAGCGCCTCCCTGCTCCCAGGCCTGCAACGCCGCCGTACCAATAACTGCAATATCCGCGTGCTCGCCAATGAAATCAATGTCGCTTTTCTTGCTCACGCCAAACCCCACGGCTAAGGGCAAGTCGGTGTGCTGTCGACAGCGCTTGATGAATTCAGCCAAGTCCTGATTCATGTCGGTGCTCGAGCCGGTAACTCCTTTTCGTGCCACGGTATAAATGAAACCGCGGGCTGCATTTGCCAGCTGTTGTAAACGTTCATCTGTATTGGTCGGCGTCATTAATAAAATGGGGTCCAGCCCGTATTGCGCCGCAGCACTGTGCAGCTCGCCGGCTTCGTCGACCGGCAGGTCGGGTAAAATGAAGGCTTCTCCACCCGCCTCTTTAAGTTGTTTAAGAAAGCTGTCGGAGCCGGTCTTAAAAACGGTGTTGTAATAGCCCATCATGATCACTTTAAACGAAAAGTGATTGCTGACTTTGCGCATGAACGCAAAGCAGTCTGCCACATGCACACCGGCATCAATCGCGCTTTGGTTGGCTTTAACAAACAAGGGGCCGTCTGCGGAGGGTTCCGAAAAGGGGAACTGAAGTTCCACCAGCTCGACGCCAAATTCCTGCATTACTTCCAGCGCCTGCCAGTTGTCTTCGAATGATGGATAGCCACAGACTACATGTGTCATCAACATTGCCCGGCGATTCTTATCGCCAAGCTGTTCATGGCAATCCGCTAAGTAATGCTGCAGACTCATACTAGGATTCCCCGCCGCGATAGCCGGCCGCTTTTTCACTGATAAATTGTTTCCAGTGCTGGTCGTCTAAGGCATCGGCGATGGTAAAAATATCTTTGTCGCCCCGGCCGGACATATTGATCAAAATGACTTCGTTAGGCTGCATCTGAGTCGCTTCTTTGATCGCCTGCGCAAAGCCGTGGGCACTTTCAAGGGCAGGGATCACCCCCTCCAGGCGCATACTTAGCTTTAGCGCCTCCGTTACTTCCTGATCGGTTACGGCTTCGAAGCGCACACGATTCTTCTCCCACAGGTTAACCAGGATGGGGTTAACGCCAATATAATCCAGCCCGGCGGCCACCGAGTGAGTTTCCAGCATGTTGCCGTCGTCGTTTTGTAGAAAATACGTTTTCATCCCTTGCGCCACGCCGACCGAGGCGTCTTTATAAGCAAGACGCGCTGCATGATTTCCCTGACCGGGTCCAAAACCGCCAGCCTCGCAACCAATTAGCTCTACCTCTGTGTCTTCCATAAACCCTTGAAAAATGCCAATGGCGTTGGAGCCGCCACCCACGCAGGCGTAAATACGGTCGGGCAATTTACCTGCCGCGGTTAATATTTGCTCGCGGGCTTCATGGCCAATGATGCTTTGAAACCAACTCACCATCTCGGGGAACGGGTGTGGCCCGCAAGCGGTGCCTAACACATAGTGGGTATTGTCCATATTGGTGACCCAATCGCGCAGGCACTCATTAATCGCGTCTTTAAGAGTTTGCTGACCATCCGTTACAGGCACTACTTCAGAGCCCATATTTTCCATCCAAAACACATTTGGCCGCTGCCTGGCGACGTCCACTGCCCCCATGTAGATTTTACTTTCGAAACCAAACCGTGCGGCCATGGTCGCAGTGGCATAGCCGTGTTGGCCAGCGCCGGTCTCTGCAATGACTCGGCTTTTACCCATGCGCTTAACCAGGAGACCCTGCCCCATGACATTGTTGATTTTGTGGGAGCCGGTGTGGTTCAGGTCCTCACGCTTAATATAAATCTGTGCGCCACCCAGCTTGGCAGACAGGTTAGGCAATGGTGAAACCGGCGTGGGCCGACCTGAGTAGCTCTGCATCAGGCTGACAAATTCCTGCCAAAACGCTGGGTCCTGCTTAGCTTTTCTAAACTCGGTCTTTAGCTGCTCAATGGTGGTGTGCAGAATTTCCGGCAGAAAGGTGCCGCCGTATTCTCCGTAATAGCCTTCACGGCCGTTCTCAAAATCAAATAAATCCATACCGTAAGTGGTGCGTCTGAAGCGCAAATGCCCGGCAAAATTAAGGCCGCTTATCGTATCATTGGCGATGTCAAGGCGACAGCGTAATTTGACGGATCGCTCCAGCGATCAACCTACTGTTGGTATCTATGTTGGCATTTAACCGGGCACAAGTTTATGGATTCAGTGGCGAGTACTAAGGTCATTTCGGCGCTATGTTATCCGGCGGGGCTGGCAACGCTGTTATTGTCCTTGAGTGCCCTAGCATTCTGGATTGGTCGCCGCCGTGCGGGCCGCCGCATAGGGTTGCTGGCCGCCTTGCTGCTACTGATTTTTTCGAATCCGCGAGTTGCCGCGCATTTGGCGCTGTCATTGGAGCAACAGTATCCGCAACAAGCGTTCGAGGACATTGCTGCGCACGACGCCATTGTGGTGCTGGGCGGCGGCCTGAGGCTGCCAGCGCCACCGGCCAGGCACGCCCAATTAGGGTCGACGGCGGATCGCTATTGGCATGCCACACGCCTGTACCGAACCGGCAAGGCCTCGCGCATCGTGGTCAGTGGCGGCAATGCATTTGAGCAGCCCGGCCTGGCTGGGGAAGCGCAGTATGCGGCCGAGCTCCTGCAACGGTGGGGCGTGCCCGCAAGCGACATCCAAATCGAAGCGGACAGTCGAACCACCCGTCAGAACGCAAGTCTAACGATTGCCGGTCTGCTACAGGAGAATGTGCAGTCGATACTACTAGTTACGTCGGCTATGCACATGCCACGGGCATTGACGCAGTTCGAGGGTCACGGATTGAAGGTGACAGCGGCCAGCGCTGATGTACTGATTAGGCAAACCAATCAACCAGTCGCGTTGAGCTGGATTCCCGCGGCTCATGCTTTGGACCTAAGCACCCGCGCCTTGCATGAATATTACGGCATTCTTTGGTATCGCTTAACTGACTTTGTTAATCAAAGTGGTTAGCTATAGGCCAGCCTCATCCAGCGTAAAGGCTCGCAGAGTCGTGGCACGGTGGTCGCTCACGACCGCGGCCGCGATCAATCCGTCTCCGCAATAGAATTGGTGCAAACTATAGGGATTGCTGGGTTCATGGTTATCGATAAACTGCAATTCATGTTGGCCGGGGGTGGCAAGGTCCAATTCGCGCATCTTAAAGTTGATGCCCTTGCCGCTGGCCTTTCCGTAGGCTTCTTTGCGCGTCCAGCAGCTTAAGAATCGCCCTGCATCGATGCCCGCATTTTCCGTTTTAATATAGTTTAACTCGGCTACCCCCATGCGTCGTTCGGCAATTGCCTCAAAATCCCCACTTCTGTTCAGGAACTCAATATCGACGCCTACGTCCCGGCCTCGAGTAAAGCCGAATAAGCCCCAGGCCTGGCTCCCGAGCGCGGTATCGCTAAAATTAAATCGTAAGTCCAGAGGGTTTGGGTTGAGATAGGGCTTATTCAGTCGCGTGTAACTGAGCTCTATTGCCCTCGGATCACGGCCGTCATAGCCACTCAACAAATTCATTAAATGAAAGCGACCGGCCAGATAGCGTTGCTGCAGCTCCGGCGTATGACGGCGGTGATAGCGGTCACGCTGTGTGTCGTTTAGCAAGCTGATCGCCTTGGCGACTAGCGCGTCGGGCAATGTCAGTGGCAAACACCAAATATGCAGTTGCTCGGCTGTCAGCTCTGGCGGATCCAGAGTTTGCGACATTTGCCAGTCCAACTGCTGGCCCAGGTCGTTGTTTGGTTTACGAGTCATGGCTCTGAGGTAAGGGTTTATTTGTCGCAATATAAATCAGGGTTTGAGGGTCTCTGTTCGAACAGCTCCTTTCATTAGGCGATTCGAGGTGTTTTTCTCTGCCATGGTCCAGTCACGTTATTGTTATGATAACAGTATGAATCCAAAAATATTTTTATTGGCTGTGGTGGCGACCGTTATTGGTGCCTTTTTCTTTTTCGATTTACAGCAATACCTGAATCTCGAATTTCTAAAAAGCCAACAGGCCGCCCTGAACGAGTTCACTACCAGTAAGCCGGCCCAGGCAGCTGCAATCTATTTCGCAATTTATCTTGTCGTCGCGTCCTTTGCACTTCCGGCAGCCGCCATCATTACCCTGGCCGGCGGCGCGATTTTTGGCTTTTGGCAAGGCCTTTTACTGGTGTCGTTTGCCAGCAGCATTGGCGCCACCATTGCGTTTCTGATCACGAGGTATCTTTTACATGAGAGCGTCGAGAGAAAATTTGGCCAACGATTGACGGCTGTAAATAAAGGCATTGAGAGAGAAGGTGCGTTCTACGTATTCGGTCTGCGGTTGGTGCCGGTATTTCCATTCTTCGTAGTCAACAGTTTGCTGGCTCTGACCCGCCTTAAAACCGTGACCTTTTACTGGGCCAGCCAGATAGGCATGTTGGCCGGCACCGCGGTCTACGTTTACGCCGGCACGCAACTAGCTGAGATTGACAGCACCTCAGATATTCTGTCACCCCAATTATTGCTGGCTTTTGCATTGCTCGGCTTATTCCCCATCATCGCGAAGCGAGGGTTGCAGTGGTTAAAACAGACAAGGAGCACCGATGCGCAAGTATGATGCCAATATAATCGTCATCGGCGCCGGGTCAGCAGGCCTGGTAAGCGCCTACATTGCGGCGGCCGTAAAAGCCAAGGTGTTCCTGATCGAGCGGGAAAAAATGGGCGGAGACTGCCTCAATACCGGCTGTGTGCCGAGCAAGGCAATATTACGCAGCGCCAAAGTTGCGCAACTAATGCATCGCGCCGAAGAGTTCGGGTTGCAGTCGGTAACCGTACAGCCGCAGTTCGAAAAAATCATGCAGCGGGTACAAAACGTGATTAAAGCCATCGAGCCGCATGATTCGGTAGAGCGGTATACTGAACTAGGTGTGGATTGCGTCGCTGGAGAAGCCACACTGATCGACCGCCATACGGTGCAAGTGGGCGATCAAACTCTGCGCGCCAAAAACATCATAATTGCCGCCGGGGCGCGACCGTTTGTGCCACCGATTCCGGGGTTGGATGATGTACCCTATCTGACCTCAGACAATGTCTGGCAACTGACTGAGCAACCCAAGCGCCTGGTGGTGCTGGGCGGCGGCCCGATTGGCTGCGAACTGAGTCAGGCCTTCGCCAAGCTGGGCAGCAAGGTGACCGTGGTCGAGATGATGGATCAATTGATGGGGCGCGAGGATGCGGACGTGGCTGATACGATTAAAAACACCCTACTGCAGGACGGTATTCGAGTGCTCACAGGTCACAAGGCGGTGCGTGTTAACAGTGGTTCTGAGAAATCACTGATATGTGAATCCACAGCGGGTGATATTGAGGTGCCTTTTGATGAAATATTAGTGGCCGTAGGGCGTCGAGCCAATAGTGAGGGCTTGGGGTTGGAGCAACTCGGCATCAAAACCCGAAGCAATGGCACCATCGAGACGGACGAGTATCTGCGCACAGAAATAAAAAATATTTTCGCCGCGGGCGACATTGCCGGCCCTTATCAGTTTACCCACACGGCTGCTCATCAAGCCTGGTTTGCGGTTGTGAACGCATTATTTGGTTTTGCTAAAAAGTTTAAGGTCGATTACCGGGTGATCCCCTGGGCAACCTTTACCGCACCGGAAGTGGCCAGAGTTGGTATCAATGAGCGGGAAGCGCAGGAGCAAGGGCTCGATTACGAAGTTACCCGCTATGACATCGACGATTTAGATCGGGCCATTGCCGACGGCGAAGCACATGGGTTTATCAAAGTGATTACGCCGCGCGGGAAAGATAAGATTCTCGGCGTCACCATAGTTGGTTATCAAGCCGGAGACCTAATCGCCGAATATGTGTTGGCGATGAAGCATAATATTGGGCTGAATAAAATATTGGGCACTATTCATCTGTACCCGAGTTTTGCGGAAGCTAATAAATTTGTGGCGGGCAACTGGAAGCGCGCTCATCAGCCGCATGGATTGCTGCGTTGGATAGAGAAATTTCATCGCTGGCGGATTAACTAGCCGAAAATGAGCGCCCCTGCGGCTTTTGGTAGGCTAAATTGGCTAGTTTTAGAGCACGCTTGCCATTAAAATACCCGCTCTTTAAAAAACCCCTATTTATTGACGATATGAGTAAGCCTTTTGTTGCCGTGTTGATGGGCTCAGATTCCGATCTGCCTGTAATGCAAAATACCCTTGACGTTCTGGACAGTCTGGGTGTGACCTGGGAGGTCAAAGTGACTTCCGCACACCGCACTCCCGCTGCCACCCATGCTTACGTGACCAGCGCTGAAGAGCGCGGTTGCCGCGTGTTTATCTGTGCCGCCGGCTTGGCCGCGCACTTAGCCGGCGCCGTTGCCGGACTAACCACGCGACCTGTCATCGGTGTGCCGATTGATGCGGGCCCCTTATCTGGTCAGGACGCCTTATTGTCCACGGTGATGATGCCGGGTGGCGTGCCGGTAGCCAGTGTTGCTATCGGTAAAGCAGGCGCAAAAAATGCGGCCTATCTGGCGGCACAAATTCTGGCGGTGGCTGATGATGATTTGGCAGCGCGCGTGGCGGCCGACCGTCAGGCCAATGCCGATGCAGTTATCGCGAAAGATGCAGCCTTGCAGAAAAAGCTGGGTCGCTAGCGACGCACGAGGCGGCATTTGTCATCGCAGATAGAGCGGGCGGCCAAAGTAATCAAAAAGGGGGGCGTTGTTGCTTACCCCACTGAATACTGTTTTGGGCTGGGTTGTGATCCACTCAATGAGTCTGCGGTGCGCCGGATTTTGAAAATTAAGGCGCGTAGCGAAAAACAGGGGGTGATTCTTATTGCCGCCAATACTGCGCAGGTTGAGCAATTTGCAGATTTAAATGCAGCCCCTCAATTGGCTAACATTAAGGCCAGTTGGCCCGGCGCAGTTACCTGGATATTACCGGCCCGGTCCGATGTGCCAGCGTTCATCAAGGGCGAGCATCCAAGCGTCGCTATGCGGGTGACCGATCATAAAGTTGCCGCAGCTCTATGCCATGCCGTTGGTTCGGCCATAGTCTCGACCAGTGCCAACCGACACGCCATGCCAGAGTTATGTAGCGCGCAAGCGGTGACTGAGGAACTGGGTAGCGAGGTAGACTTCGTAGTACAGGCAGCGGTAGGCGGTGCCACTCGAGCCAGCGAAATTCGAGACGGTGTCAGTGGGGCGAACCTGAGATGAGGCAGCAAGTAAACCGGGTGCGAGATTATCTGCAGAACCTGCAGAGCCAAATTTGTAATGCGCTCACCGAAATCGATGGTGCTGCGTTTATTGAAGACCATTGGCAGCACCACAATGGCAGTGGCGGCGGCTGCACCCGAGTATTGTCGGATGGTGCGGTGATAGAGAAAGGCGGCGTGCTGTTTTCGCATATTCGGGGTGATCAACTGCCCGCAGCGGCGACCTTAAAACGCCCCGACCTGGCGGGCAAAAGCTTTGAAGCGCTGGGGGTGTCACTGGTGATCCATCCGCGCAACCCCTATGCCCCGACCTCGCACATGAATGTGCGATTCTTTATTGCCGGTGCCGACAGCGACGAGCCAGTATGGTGGTTCGGCGGTGGCTTTGATTTGACTCCCTATTATGGTTTCAAGGAAGACGCTCAGCACTGGCACCAGACGGCGGCAGCGGCCTGTGCCGACTTCGGTGAAAACCGATATGCTGACTACAAAAAATGGTGCGATGACTATTTCTACCTGCCGCATCGAAATGAGGCCCGCGGCATTGGCGGCTTGTTTTTCGATGATTTAAATGAGGGTGGTTTTGAGACCTGTTTCGATTTTTTGCGCAGTGTGGGAGACCACTATTTAACCGCCTACAGTCCGATCCTTGAGCGACGCAAGGATACGCCCTATCAGCAAGCCCAACGAGATTGGCAATTACTCCGCCGCGGTCGCTATGTCGAGTTCAATCTGGTGCATGACCGAGGCACCCTGTTCGGTCTGCAATCCGGTGGCCGTACCGAATCAATTTTAATGTCGCTACCACCATTGGTGGCCTGGGCTTACCAGGCCTCGCCCCCGCCCGACACGCCCGAAGCAGAACTATTAGACTATTATTTGCCAGCTCGGGATTGGCTGACCTAATGTTGCACCTGTATCGCGTGCTGATCAATCTGGCCATCCCGTTTGGTTTGGTTGCGCTGTTGTTCCGCGGCTTTCGTAACCGGCAATACTGGTATCGCTGGCCAGAACGCTTTGGCATGGTGCCACCCGAGGTGCGTCAAACCGCTCCGTTTGACCTCTGGATTCATGCTGTATCAGTGGGAGAAGTCCGTGCTGCGGTGCCGTTGATCGAAGATATTCTGCGCAACCACCCGGAGCGAACAATACTGGTAACGACCACCACACCGACCGGCTCGGAAATGCTGCGGCTGATGCTTCAGCAACGGGTTAGCCATTGTTATTTCCCCTACGATCTGGCGTGGGCCATGCGGCGCTTTGCCAATACTGTTCGAGCTCGGGTCGCCTTGATTATGGAAACCGAGATCTGGCCGAACATGATCCATGCCACAAAGCAGGCTGGCAGCCAATTGCTGTACACCAATGTACGGCTGTCGGAGCGCTCCTATGCGCGCTATGCCAAATTCCCGCAGTGGGTGAAACAGACTCTGGATCAGGTTGATCACTTTGCGGTACAGGGGCCGCAGGATAGTCGCCATCTTAAATTGTTGGGTGTGCCCAAAGATAAAATATCCGAAACCGGCAGTATCAAGTTTGATGTAACGGTCGCGCCTAGCCTTAAAGAATCGGCCGAGGTTTTGCGGCGACAGCTAGGTCAGGCCAGGTTGGTCTGGATTGCAGGCAGTACCCGGGAGGGCGAGGAGGGCCGTATCCTCAGAGTCTATCAAAAACTCAAGGCAGAGCACCCCGGTCTGTTGTTGTTGCTGGTGCCACGCCATCCGGAACGCTTTGACACGATCGCCAGAAAAGTACAGCGGCGTGGCCTGAATTGCGTGCGGCGCTCAGAGGGCCACGCCGATTTAAGTGCCGATGTTGATGTTTACCTCGGCGACAGTATGGGCGAATTATCGTTGATGTATGCCGCCTCGGATATTGCCTTCGTGGGAGGCAGTCTCGAGCCGTTTGGCGGGCAGAACATACTTGAGCCCTGTTCGCACGGTATTCCTGTGATGTTCGGCCCACACATGTTTAATTTCCCGGATATCAGTCGCTGGACGATTAAGGAAGGTGCCGGCCGCATGGTGCAAAATAGCACCGAGTTGGCTGACGCTCTCGACGAACTCTTAAGCAACCCCACATTGCGCGATGACATGGGTAGCCGCGGGCTGGCCTTCATCGATGCCCATCGTGGCGCGTTGGCGAGAAATCAGATCTTGCTTGAGCAATATCTCGCGACGGTTTAATCCAAGTTCATAGGTAAGCCGGCAATTTAATTCACCCACTCAATGCCAAGCGGTTTGCCGAGTTGGTCCATTGGGTACACATCGGTGGCAGGCGTGCGCCCGGGAGAAAGTTCCGAAAACGTACAGGGGTCATAGCCGCTGCCGGGGCGAGCGTAGTCTCTCCAAGACCACTTTAATCCGGCCAACAATAGGCCGCCGCCGCGGTTAACAAAGTCCGCCACTGCATTTACTTCACTCTCAGTGAATGATGCCCAAGCGTCGCCGATGATCAATACCTCCTCGGTACCGTGATTGGTCAGTTCACTCAGATCGCTTAATGGGGTCGGAGGGCCGAACCATTCCTCTAGCGAATCCAGGGGCAACGAATTTTGTGACCAGGCCGTTTTAGAGACGATTTCGCAATGTCCCACGGAGTAGAAAATTTTTGGGTCATTATAGTATTCGATGCTAAGCCACTCGATAACCGGCCCCAGAAAATCCAAGGTTTGCGGGTGCTCGGCGGACACCGCCCCGCCATGGGCGACCGCAAATATTCGGCCCTCCCCAACGGTGCCGTTAACCACAAAAGAGCCATCTACGGCAGACTCGCTCTTGACGAATATTGACTGGTCCAATTTTATTTTTCCTGGCACCGCTCCGTCCGGTAATTTGGGTAATAGTTTGTCGACAAACCGCGTAATAAAGTCGACCATAAATACGTGGTCGTCATAAGCCTCCTGCCGGGCCGCTAGCGCCTCGTCACGCGCACGCTCTGCTTCCTCTTCAGCGTCCAGAGCAATTCCTAGAAACACTGCCAATGTGAGTATCAGTAATACTACGAAGCCAATTGCAAACACCCGCCGCCAACGTTGCCGGCGCACACCGCTGCGAATGAATTTCGCCTCTACTTCGTCCAGACCCCCTTGCTTCCAAAGTGTCCTGGCCTGATGCAGGCGACCGCCCCGCCACAAATGGTCGCCGCGCTTTTTGTTGTCCAACCAACTTTTGGCTTCGCGTTGAATTTCTTGTTTCAACAGCAGTTCCGCGCGGTCGTTTTCTAGCCAGCCACGCAATGGTGCCCATACATGAAACAGGGACTCATGCGCTACTTCGACCATTAATTCGCCCTCATGCTCGAGCGTGAACAACAACCGCCGGTCGATAAATTTTTGTAATGTTTCGTGCACCGGCTTCAATTCTTCCGCCTCCCATGCCACTGGGCGGCGGGCGTACACGCCATCATCACTAAGCCGGACCATTTGTAAAAAGGCTCTGCGCAGATCCTTAGCTTCTTCTTTTTTTAATAAGCCATTGGCCTCGGTGGCGATGGCACCATCCAGACCACCTAACTGCTCATACTCATCAATAGTAATCAGGCCGTCATCGCGATAATCGCGCCACAATTTCCACAGCGTGAAAGACAATAATGGTAAAGCGATTGCGCTCCCGGTGTCTTGAATCAGGCGATCGGCAAGGCCATCTTCCAGCGACAGGGCGGCCAGTTTGGCAGGCTCTTCGATGACGCGTCGAATACCTTCCACCCGCATGGGGCCCAGCGATAAATTCTCAAAATCAATGCCACGCAGAGCTTCATTATGTTGAAATTGATTCAGAAAATCTGACCGCATGGTACCCAACACGACCAAGGGACTGTGTTCAGCCTCTATCGAGACACGTAGTAAGCGCAGAAAATCGTTACGCATATCCAGACCTGAGCGACGATTCAGTAGCTCTTCAAACTGGTCGACGACAATCAATAGGCTGGCGTGTGGCCGATTGGCGGCGCGCCGCAAATCATTGGCAATGTCGATTAATATAGAGGAGCTAATATTGAGGCTGGCAGAGTCGCCGTCCGATGGTGCTTCACAATGGCGCTTTAGATCATCCAGACTCCAGTCTAAAAATTTCAAAAACTGGCCGTGCGCGCTGTCGGGTGGCTGCGTTTGTAATTCTTCTAATTGTTTTAGTAGGCGTTGTACCCGCTTGTCGTCTGATAAGGCGGCAATTTCACCCTGCCGGTCGAGATCGTCTTCATCATCGCCAGAACTCAATTGCAGCCGTTGGGAAAGTTCGTCCAGATTGCCAAGGCGCGAGGGCGCGTCCGGTGCGTAGCGACGATAGGTGCGAATTAACGCGTCCGCCAATTGGATGAACGGATTGGTGCCTGGCCGGATTGGCTCAACCAGCAGCCAGCGATCCATATCCTGCCTTAGACGCGGCATAATGCCTGCCCTCACCAATGACGACTTGCCACTGCCGGAACCGCCTAAGACCATAATTAAGTTGGGCGAACCACGCTCTAATAGCTCAACCCCCGCACGAGATTCATCCTCGCGGCCAAAAAAGACCGGCGCGTGCTTTTCATGGAACGCACTTAAACCCAAATAAGGCGGCTCATTGGGATTCCAGTCGCCGGCCACACCTAATAGATCAATTTCTTTCAGTCCGCGCCACAGTCGTTGGTAACCTTGTTCGGGATCTGGCACCATTTTGATGTACTGATTCTCACTCAGTATGCTCGGCAGTCGAGCATCGTCACTGAGTCCCTCTACTTTCAGAGCAAAAATCGGTTTACCTTCCATGCGAGCCAGAGCGATCTCGGCAAAGCACCACCGCGAGGCCAGATAATCATCGGTGCAGAGCGCGATAATGGCGCGACACGATCGCAGCTTGCGATACAGCGTGCGCTCCCAACTTTGCCCACCGATAATGCCCTTGCTCGGGTCCACATCGAGAAATACCGAGCTGTGATTTTGTTTAGCGAGTTCGCGCTCTAACGCGTGGGCCATCTCGTTGTCTTTGGAACTGTGGCTTATAAATATTGTACTCACATGGACTCCATTGCTGTGATTTGCCGACTATTATTGTTGCTAGACTAATGTTTATTATGGCCCTATGCTAAACAATAAACACTAAAAATGGAAAATAACATGAGCTACCAAATTAAAACTCGGGATCAACATTTTCAGTCAACGGGGCCGAAACGAATTCTTGCAATGGACGGCGGCGGACTGCGCGGTATCTTCACTTTGGGCATGTTGAAGCGGGTCGAAGACATCCTCAAGGCACGACATGGCGGCAGTGACGAGTTTCGATTGGCACATTATTTTGACCTAATCGCGGGCACTTCAACCGGCTCAATCATCGCCGCTGCACTGGCGGTGGGCATGAGCGTGGATGAGATCATTGAACAGTACAACCGGCTGGGTAAGAAAGTATTCCGAAAAACGCTTTTGCGTCATGGCGTCTTGCGCGCTTCCTACAGCAGCAAGCCATTGATACAGGAATTGCAGTCCATTTTTGGAGCGGACACCAAGATGCGCGATGAGAAACTGCAAACCGGCTTTCTGGCAGTGACCAAGCGGCTGGATTCCGGTAGCCCATGGCCAATTGGCAATAACCCTGACGGCCATTACTTCAATCCCCGGCCGGGCAGTAAAACCATTGCCAACGGGGATTATCCACTGTGGAGCGTGGTACGCGCCTCCACCGCCGCGCCCACTTACTTCGCGGGCGAACGTATCGCCATTGCTAAAGATGACAAGGGTGACGATGCCGTGTCTGGCTATTTTGTGGATGGCGGGGTTAGCCCGTTTAATAATCCGACTCTGCAGGCGGTGATGTATGCCACCTTAGAAGGCTATCGAGTTGGCTGGCCCACTGGTAGCGATAATTTACTGGTGGTCTCACTTGGCACTGGCAGCGATAAGGTAACGCGCGAAGTTGGCGACGTCGAGGCGGCCAATGGGCTCGCCGCCCTGCAATCATTGATGGATGATAATGCTGCGCTGATGGAAACGCTGTTGCAATGGATGTCGAGCAGCCCGACCGCGGGCGAAATCGACCGAGAGCTGGGCACCCTTAAGGGTGATGTATTGGGTGGCCGAGAGCTGATGAACTATGTTCGATACAACATCCCGTTGACTGCCGAGTATTTGAAACAGGAATTTGGTCTGGACTTGCCCGCGGATCAAGCTAAGGACATTGCGGCTATGGATGCGCCTGACAATATGCCGATATTACAATCGCTTGGCACTGACGTGGGCAAACAATTAATTAAAGAAGACCATTTCCCAACTCAGTTTGACTTGAACTGAGATTAGCTTCCGCAAAGTTTGCTTGACCCAACTCTTTAGAGCGACAGCCGATAAAGTAAGGCCAGCGATTTCGCATCAATTAACTCGTCGCTTCGCGCCATATCGGCGACTCGGCTCAAGGGCATCCAATGCACCTCTAATTGTTCGGCATCATCAAGCTGTGCGGTGCCGGGTTGCAATTCTTGGGCTGTAAAGAAATACAGAATTTCATTGCTGAAACCGGGGCTGGTACAAATCTGCCCTAATTCTGTCCACCGTGTTGCGGTGACACCGGCCTCTTCTTCAAGTTCGCGTTGTGCGGTGATTAATGGCGCCTCGCCCGCTTCAAGGCAGCCGGCAGGCAGTTCCCATATGTATCGATCGACAGCATGTCGCCACTGACGCAGCAGACAAATTTCATCCTTCTCATTGAGCGCGGCGATGACTGCCCCGCCCGGGTGTTTTACGATATCAAAATAAGTATGCCCGCCATCGGGGAACGCTACCTTTTCCTTATACAAGGAGATTAAAGAGCCGGCATGCAGCAGGCTGGAGTCTTCGCTCATGACTCGGTAAAGCTCAACAAACCGGGTTGGTAACCCTGCGGCTCCTGATAGCCCAGCAGATTTAATGCGGTTGCTGCGATGTGCGTTAGCCCGGCATCTTCCGGTGGCTGCATCGTATATTCGCCGGCATAGGCGGCGTCGACAATGGCGAAGGGCACCGGGCTTAATGTATGGCTGGTTTTGGCAACCCTGACCCCATCCTTCTCAGTAAACATAATGTCGGCATTACCGTGGTCGGCGGTGAACAACAATATGCCGTCGGCCGCTATTACCGCTTCGATCAATTGGGCAACACAGTCATCGACGACTTCCATGGCAGTAATGGCGGCGGCGAGGTCGCCGGTGTGGCCAACCATGTCGCCATTGGCTAAATTTATTCGACCAAACCGATACTCACCACTCTCGATCAAGCGAATCGTCTCGGTGGTGATCTCGCGAGCCTTCATCTCTGGTGCCTGATTAAACTCAATATTGTCTGAGGGAACCTCGATATAGGTTTCTAGTGCTTCATCAAGATAGCCGGAGCGATTGCCATTCCAGAAAAAAGTCACGTGACCGAACTTCTGAGTTTCACTGACCGCGAATGAGCGCACACCCTCAGCGCACAAATATTCGCCCATGGTGCGGTCAATTTCTGGCGGATTTACCAGATAGCGCTGCGGAATCAGTTCATCACCGTCGTACTGCAACATTCCGGCGTAAAACACGTTAGGGTGGGGCCCGAATTCTTCGCGGTTAAACTCAGAAAAATCATCGCGTTCATAGGCGAGGGATATTTCGATGGCGCGATCGCCGCGAAAATTGTAGAAGATAATCGCGTCGCCATCCTGCATGCGACCAGTGGCCTCATCGCCGCGTACGATAACAAATTCAGGCAGATACTGATCATCCTTGCCGCTGCTTTCATACAGTGCGGTGACCGCCTCAGCGGCGGATTCGAATTGTTGGCCGATACCATGGGTATGGCAGTCATAGCCGCGTTTTACCATTGACCAGTCTGCTTCGTAACGATCCATGGTTATGTGCATACGCCCGCCACCGGAGGCAATCCGAAAGTCGGCATTGTAACGGTCGTTGATTTCGCTGATCACGGCCTCGGTCTTCTCAATATAGCTGAGTGCCGAGCGTGCCGACACGTCACGCCCGTCGAGCAATATATGCAAGCAACAACTGCGCACCCCCTGCTCAGCCGCCTTGTACATCAACTGGTACAGGTGATTATTGTGTGAGTGCACGTTGCCGTCGGAGTGCAGCCCCATAAAATGCAGAGT
>JABDKW010000015.1 GCA_013002025.1 Gammaproteobacteria bacterium
AGCACCAGCATGCCGGATATTTTGATCTGCTGATCCGCGATACCGTGTTGCTCAATCAACAATTCCCGGATGTCGTTAATAAGTTGGTTTCGATCCAGGCCCTTGTGCGATTCAAATACCCGAATACTGATGTGGATCTGATTACCATCCTCCGACATATAGGGCACGAATAGAGTTTGTTTGTTCTCGTCAGACAAGACGTTATACATAAACGCCATATCAATATTGTCCAGCGGCGTGGCGTCTTTCAGGTTGTCGAACAAACTCATGGAGCTGGCCAGCGACAACACTTTGCCGGTCGCCGGAATCGCCTCCAGTGATTCATGGATGCGTTTGATTTTTGCCAGGCCATCTACGTTAAACCAGTAGCTGGTGACCGGCAGATTTACCGCTTCGGTGGCCGAACCCTCGTCGAACTCGCCATCGCCAAAGCCTTCGTCACCCTTGCTCGAGTCATCGCCAGTGCTCCAGTCATCGCCAGTGCTCCAATCGTCTTCTGTAGCCCAATCATCATCCGTTGACCAATCGTCCTGCACGGCGGTTTCAGACCGCTCGGCCGCGGCCGCTGCGTAGGCAGCCTCCTGCTCCAGAAACTCAGCCGGCGCATCGATAATGATGTCCAGCGGTGTGGTGCCGCCCAATTTCTCATCGATCTCGTGCATGCCCTGATAGATGGCGGTGTCCGGCTTGAAATAGTCGATAAATCGGTTCTCGACGGTCAATTGTGTGACGCCAATGACCGCCGCGACCGCCAACGGACCAAACAAAACGGTTACCGCCCGCAGCTTTGTATGTGCTTGCTTGGCGCTGCTCAACACAGCGACGCTAATTGCATCCTGGCCAGACTTAGCCGCCTGCGGTTTGAGCATCAGCGCCAGTGCCGGGAACAATATAAAGGTGGTGATCAAGGCCACGCCGATACCCAGACACATAATCCAGCCGAAATCGATTACCGGCCGGATACCACTGACAATTAACGAGGCAAATGCCACCATGGTCGTCAGCGCGGTGTAAAGACAAGGGATAAACTTGGACCGCACAGTGTCGGCCAGCAACTGCCTCTGTTGAGGGTCGCTGGCTTGCCTGAGTAATTCTCGGTAACGCACGATCAGATGGATATTCAACGACAAGGTAATGATCAGCAATAGCGACAAAAAGTTTGATGAGACGACCGAAATCGGCCAATTCAACCAACCCAGCAAGCACACCATAATGTAGCCGGTTGCCGCACAGGTAAGCAGCGGCATTAACACCCAGCCCGGCTGTCGAAAGGCCACTGCCAAAATCAGGATGATGACCAAAATCGCCGCGGCGCCAAATACCACGACGTCATCTTCGATAAAGCGTATCGAGTCGGTCACAATCATGGGCAAGCCGCCCAGAAACATGGTCGCTTGTGACTCATGCTGGGATGCGGCCGCACGTACATTCTCGATTAATTTATCCTGCTCGATCTGAAATGCCGCAGCTGTCCGTTGATGCTCTAATGTGACCTGTTCCAGTTCCGCCTGCTCGACCGCCGTCAGGTCGCGCTCAGCACGCAGGTCACGCAATTCATTACGCCGCGCCAGCAGTGCATTGACCTGTTCATTTTCTGCCAGCGAGATGACAATTGCGGTGGTGGAAAAATCATCGCTGACTAATAGATCGCGATACAAGGGGCTGGTACGCAGTTCTTTTTTGGCCAGCGCGCGATCTGTTTTCTCGCTCAACAGGTACTGTGGTGCGGTGTTCAGTTCGGTGAGGGTGACCGGTGGGCTCTCGATCAGGGGCACGTCCAAAATGGAAACAATGGAAGAAACATTGTCGAGCTGGCTGATTTTTTCACGTAATGCCGTGAGGTCGGCCAGCACCTCATCGCTAAACAAATCACCATCTGGAGAATAGGTCAGAACCAGAAAATCAGCGGTGTTATAGCGGCTTACTACCTGACGGTAATATTTCAGCGCGGCGTCGTTTTCCAAAACCAGTGAGTCTGACGACGCATCCAGTCGGAAATTGCCAGCGAACTGCGACAGAAACAGCATCAACAAGGCAAACCCAAAAAGAATCCAACGGGCGTTTTCGAATACCAGCTTCTGGTAAAAGGAAATAAGCGATTCACTCATAAGTTAGTCTTGTTGCCTGTGGTCACGAGTTTGTCTGGTTTAGGACTCTGCGGCGCTAATCGACACAGGGCTGATACGCTGATATCGATCCGCGTCAAAACGGCGCAAGCGCCGCCGGTATTCCCAAGTAGATCCAGCCCAGTTGTTCGGTATGCGTTCACCCACTTTATACCAGCTGGCGTCAATTTTATGCCACGCCAAGCGCTGCAAGCGCGCCTGTACTTCCTCGTCGAAGGTCTGTTCGACCGTTGCATCAATATCCAGCGCGACGCCATTTGCGCTGGCATGATTGATCGCCTGCACAATATAGTCAGCCTGAGCTTCGAGCATGATAATAATCGATGAGTGACCCAGGTTGGTATTCGGGCCGTACAAAAAATGTAAATTAGGAAAGCCATGTGTGGCCACACCGAGATAAGCGTGTGCGCCCTCAGCCCACGCGTCCGATAGTGTTTGGCCCCCAATGCCTATGACGTCGATCTCACTGAGAAATGGATTGGTTACAAAACCCGTTGCATAAATTACCACGTCGAAGCTGTGCTCCCGCCCATCGCCCGTGCGCAAACCGGAGGTTGTGAGCTGATCGATCGCATTACTCTCTAACGACACGTTGGGCAAATTGAGCACCGGATAATAATCGTCGCAGAATAGAATGCGCTTTGCGCCAATTGGGTAGTCGGGCGTCAATTGCTGTCGTAGTTCTGGGTCTTTGATATATTTGTTTAAATTCCAACGACACATCGTCTTTACAATCCAGGCGGCTACACGATTGCCCTTGATCGCTGGCAGAATCAACCACTCTCCATAGGCCCATACCAAAAACCGGTAGAGTTTTGCCAATGCCGGCACCTTGTCTGATAGCCATTGCTCCCAGCCGCGATACAAGCGGTCCACTTTAGGCAACATCCAGTTAGGGCTGCGTTGAAAAATTGTCAGTTGCGCGCACTGCTCCGCTATCTGCGGAATAAATTGCACTGCGCTGGCGGCGTTACCAATCACCGCCACGCGCTTGTTTGTCAGGTCCACATCCTGCCGCCAGCGAGCCGAGTGGAAGGTGTCGCCACCGAACGCCTGCTGACCTGCAAGCGTTGGAATCGCTGGCACGTGTAATTGACCCACGGCGCTAATACTGTGCTGGGCGATGATGGGCTGTGCACCGTTAACCTGGATGTTCCAATGAGCGCTTTTTTCATCGAAACTGAGGCTCTCGACTCGCTGGTTATAGCGTATATGGTGCGTCACCCCATACTTTTCCGCGGTGTCCTTTTGGTACTGCAGTATTTGAGACTGCTCGGACCATTTGAACTTCCAATGTGAATTTAGAGCAAACGAGAAGCTGTACAAGGAAGATGGAATGTCGCATTCCGCACCGGGGTAAATATTATCCCGCCAGGTACCGCCCAGACCAGATGCCTGTTCAAGAATAATAAAATCATTAATCCCGGCCGCCTTAAGCTTGACCGCCATGCAGATGCCACCAAAACCGGCACCGATGATTACCGCCTGATAACGACGCATCAGCAGAGCTGCCGGAGAGGCAAAGCTGCTCGAGATGCACCACGATGCATCGATTTGATCAGTCTAAAGATCGTTGTAAACAATGCTGATCCAACGCGATTCATCGATGAAAAAATCACCCCAGCCTTGCCACTTATCCCCCAATCCCTGTTGCTGGATTTGTTGCAGGGATTGGCCTGCGCTTTTCATTTCCGCAATGGCGGTGGTGGTTTCGATCATCATTTGATGAAAGCGCCGCACGCCCTGCTTATCAGTAATCTGACCATGACCCGGAATAACAATGTGCTCATCATCTAATTGCGCTTCAATCGCGGCGACGTTGTTAATATAACCCGTCACCGATCCGCCCGAATCCACATCAACATAGGGGAAATAATCGGCGAACATCAAATCGCCCAGATGTACCACATGCGCGGGTTCAAAATAGACCACGCTGTCCCCATCGGTGTGCCCACCCGGAAAGTGCACTACCCGCACCGTCTGACCACCAAAATGCAGCGTTATGCCATCGTCATAGGTGATGTCCGGGAATGCATCGGCAACGGATTTGTCTGCATCGTCATTATCCTGTCCAGCCAGCCGCAGTCGCACATTTTCGTGCGCCAGTATCGTGGCCTGCTCGGACAGCGCACGGTTGCCGCCAGTATGATCGCCGTGCCAGTGGGTGTTGAGCACATACATTGCACGCCCTCCAAACTGCTCCAAGGCAGCCTGCAAAGCCTTATCATTGCGCTCTAAGCCATTGTCCACGACCAGCACTCCGTTATCGCTTTGCAATACCGCGATATTGCCGCCGGCGCCCGATAGCAGCGTTAAACCTGCTTTGATGTCAGTGGATTTATAACTAAATTGCTTGACACTGTTATCGGCACTCTCGGCAGTACCAATAACCAATAAAGCACACGCGATGGCGACCCAGCGTGGGC
>JABDKW010000056.1 GCA_013002025.1 Gammaproteobacteria bacterium
AAAACAAACCACGATATTCAAATCCTGACAGGCTTCCCAGAAGGGATCATATTTAGGGTGGTGGTACGACTCATACTCGCCGGTTAGCAATGGCAGCAAAACGCCGCCCAAACCATTCTCGGAACACAAGCGCACTTCTTTAATCGCCTCTTCCACATCCCACAACACCGGACACACGGCGATACCAAAATGACGCGCCGGGTTATTAGAGACTAGCTCAGACAACCAGCGGTTGTGTGCTCGCGCACCGGCCCACTGCAACTCAGCGGTCACGTCCTTGGTTGGCATCTGCAGGCCAGCCCCAAATGGCGGTGCATTCTGTTCAGTTATGCCATCCGGGAAAATGATCTCACCGGCAATACCATCACCGTTTAGCACTTCAATGCGTTTATCGTAATCCCAGGCGCCAGCCAGTTGGTCTTCGATACCGCTACGCCATTCGTCATTGATTTCCTTAAGCAGAAACACACGTTCTGCCATGTCGGTCATCTCAGTTTGAATCGGCAGCGCCATGTCGAACATGTCGCGGTATTGCGGGTCGATATAGTCGCGGTATTTCGCCGCCGGCAATCCGGCGTGGCAATCCGAGGAAATAATAGTATGTCGTTCAGCACCCATGTTTGACTCCTAGTTAACGGCTCGCAGAGGTGCTGACGCAGAACCGCCTTCGCCCTCTTCGGCGTAGAATTGTTTAAACCATTTACGATACTTGGCAATCGGCCCATCGCCATCGCAGAGTATCGGGTTGTCGCGATAAATTTTATTCTCCCAAATCGGAATATCATGGCCGACCTGGCGCACAATTTCTTCGATTAGCACATCGGTGAACATATTGAACTGCTCGGTGATGTCATTGGGCTTGGTGAAGGCAAAGCGCAATTTAATGCGGTCTGCCGTAATCGGTAACATGGTTGCCATCATCACCGTTTTAAAGGCACGGGCGAATTCCTGCAACGCCATGCCAGGCCCGAAATTCTGGGTTACCAGATGCATATCCTCCATTTTTTCCATGTCGATATTGCCCTCGTCATCAATCGCGGGGCTGCGGGTCACCATATCGGTTTTGCGATGCGCACCATCCAGCGTCACTGTGGCGTTCGGCATTTCATGAGTGCCGTGCACATACACAAAATGCGCAATATCGACCGCATTCTCGCCAGATTCCTGCAGGCAGGTATTTATTTCCCACTCATAGGTATCCAACTCGCTCCAATTGGGGTCAGAGAATTCCGGCACATCGGTAATATCAAACGACGGCGCTTCCTTGTTGGGGTGATACCAGGCCCACACCATCTGATTGCGTTCCTGCATCGGGAAGCTATGCAGACAAGGGCCCTCGGTGGCGCGCTTGGGCGTAGTCTTGGCATAGGGAATATTGGTAACGGATCCGGTGGTGTCCATTTCCCAGGCGTGGAACGGGCAGGCTATACCTTCGCCCACCACCTTGCCGCCATGCCCCAGGTGCGCACCCAGATGCGGGCAATAGGGCTCCATCAGTTGAGCTGTGCCGCTTTCAGTGCGGAACAGAACCAGTTCCTGACCGAAAAAACTGACTGCCTGCACCTCTTTCGGCGCCAGGTCTTTACTGTAACAAACAGCATACCAGCCCAACGGAATTGGCAGGCCGGATGAAAGGTCGTGTGCGTGTCCCATGAATATCTCCTCAGCCCAACACGGCTGGAACGGGGTTTGTTTTGTTTAAAATTGATTGCATGCGCGTTTCAACTTTGTCGCGCGTTTGGTCATTCCATTCAACCACCCAGAATTGGCCGTCTCGAATGCCTTGCAAGGCAGTCTGGGCAACCTCATCGGGGTGCGTCGTGTGTAATTCAGCGCCATAGCTTTCCATCAGCTCGCGCAGATCATCGGCGTTACGGATACCGCTGTCCGGCGCGTCCGCGGCCTTTGCAAAATGCTCTGGGCGCACCCGGTCAGAATCGAAAATGCCAGTTTCCACCACATGCGGCCCGGGGAACAAAGCATGTACTTTTACCTTGCTGCCGGCCGCCTGCATTTGTTGATACAGGGCCTCGGTCACCGCCTGCACCGCTGCCTTGGTGGCAGAATAGACAGGTTGATCCGGATACACTAGAAACGCGCCGTTGCCGGAGCCGGTAATCATAATGTGGGCCTCGGCACCGTCTTCGGCTTCCTGCGTTACCAGGCGCGGCATAAAGGCATTGATGGTGTTAACCACGCCCCAGAAATTAACGTCGAAACACCACTTCCAATCGTTATCAGCATAACCCCAGATGGGGCCAGCTTCACCCGCTGCCACGCCCGCGTTGGCGAATATCAGGTGTGCGCCGCCCAGTTCATCGTACGCTTTAGCCGCTAATTGATTAACACTGTCGGCAGAAGTGACATCACACACCTGACTGTGAGCTTCAATGCCTTGCTCAGCGAGGTCCGCCACCGTGCTGCTGAGCGCGGCCTGATCGACATCAGCGATTAAGACGCGCGCGCCTTCTGCACCCAATGCAAACGCCAGCGAGCGGCCCACGCCGCTGGCGCCGCCCGTGATCACTGCCAACTTATTAGTAAAATCCTGCATAGCGACGTCTCAGACTCGTTTAAACGTTAGCAGGGAAACGGGTGCCGCCAATCGTTTCGGCAAAGGGCCAGAACGCTTCGGCATCCAGTTCACCCGCTTTGGTGATGCTGCGGTCCAGAAAATCCGGGGTCCATAAATAGGCGTCTACTACCTCTTTAACCGGCAGACATTGTGCGATCGGGTCAGAAGCGCTCTCGCGCAGAATCAATTCGCCTTTGAGGGTCTGGCGAAATGCGGTCTTGTACTTTTGGTACACGCGCACCACCTGCGGCGGGAATTCAAATTTGCCCGGTTCCATACTGACATCACGAACACTTTTCACCCACCACTCATTCAATTCAAATTCCTCACCCGGGCCGTCAGTTTTCGAAACCGAGCCATTGTATTCAATGAAGGTGTGGCCATGGTGAATAACCCGCGCTGACACGTCGGCCATCAGGCGATGATATTTAATATCAGCCAAATACTTAGGCTGGCCCCAGTGTTCACGGCTGACATAAACCGCGTCTTCCTGATCGATGGCGTAGCCCAACGCGTATTGGCCTTCAATGCCGTCGTAATCTGCGGCCACCATCATGGTGCAACCATATTCAGGCACATCCATTACCGGGTAGTTATAGACCGTGAGATACACGATTGGATCCTTGCCCACGGTAAAGCCCGGCGGCAGTAACTTGGCGATGGCGTCTGAATCAGTCCGATACTCAATCTTCAGCATCGGCCAGTTCATGATATCGCCGGGGTTACCTTGGGGTGCTTTATGTGTGGTCATGCGGGGCTCCTTATTTAGGGTGGTGGTCTCGCGCTGATGTTATATCAGAGCTTGTAATCGTTAGGCGGGATAGATTATTGCATTATGTTCCATTTGTCTACTCAAAAGGAACATAACATGCTAATATGTTCCATAATGTACGCAGAAACCATAAAAACCGCGGAATTGAACGGTGCCAACAGCACCAAACGCAGCAAGCGCAGTGTGAATACGCGAAACACCGTACTGGACGCGGCGGTCGCCCTGTACCAAGTGCATGGGGTCGACAAAACCTCCACCAGCGCCGTCATCGAGAAATCCGGCGTCGGCCGCACCACCTTTTATCGACACTTTAAAGACCGCGATGATTTGCTCAATCAGGCTTTGATGCGCGACTTTGATGAATTAATGTCGGACTTCGAAGCGCAGACTCGCCATTACGCATCGCTGGAAACACAAATTGAAGAAGACATGATCTGGTTTCTGGATCAGTTCGCCGTGCGCCCTGCTCTGTCGCTATTGTTTTCGGATATTGAATGGCAAGGCTATCAGCAGACCGCTCAATCGCTGGCCTCATTCCGCCGTGCTTCCCTGGCCTGCGCCAAACCCACCTTTGAACGCGCCCGGGATGAAGGCCGCCTGCGAGAAGGCATCGGCCTCGATCAGTATATAGATTGGGCTTCATTTGTAGTCATTTCCATGCAAGTGGTAAAATTGCCGGTGCTTGAGAACCGGGTTCGTTCACGCGAGATGTTGAGAAACTTTTTAGTCCCCTCATTGATTTCAGTCGACCGTTAGCAGCCCCTAACCCCACTTCCCCCCGCGATGCTGTTACGGATATTGCGCGAACCCTTATTGCACTTCGTTGTAATCGGCGTTGTCATATACAGCCTGATGAATTCGCTCGCGCCCAGCGGCGTGAGTATGAACGAGCGGCGCATCGAAATCAGCCCATCGGATCTGGTTAGCTTCATGCAACAGCGCGATCAGGTGTTTGACGCCGAGTTGTATACCAAAAAATATAATGCCATGAGTGCAACCCAACAGCAGGCCATGGCGCGCCAATATGCCGAGCAGGAAGTCCTGTATCGCGAAGCCAAGAGTTTGGGACTGGACCAAAACGATGAGGTACTGCGGCGGCGCCTGATTCAAAAGCTTAAATATTTTCTTGAAGGACTGATTCAGGCGCAAAGCCAACCAGGTGCGGCCGAACTGCAGCAGTTTTATGACGCTAACAAGCAAGACTATTTAGTACCCGCTACGGCCACTTTTACGCATTTGTTTTTCAAGCAGGAAGGCGCCGACCCGGCCAGTGCGATGGCGCGTGCTGAACAGGCCCTGGAGGGCTTGGTGGCTGATAAAGAATCTTACGCCGTCAATTCCGATAGCTTTCCGTATCACCGAAATTACGTGAAAAAATCGGCCGCTCAGGTGGCGCGCCATTTTGGCAATGAGTTTGCTACCAGCCTGTTCAAACTATCGCCCCAGCCTTCAACCTGGCAGGGACCTGTAGTCTCCGCGTACGGTGCGCATCTGGTGCAAATCTCGCAGATGCAAGCGGCTTATTACCCAGCTTGGGAAGCCATTGCAGATAAGTTGCTGCGCGACCTGCAACGCAGCCAGTTTGCGGCCGCCCAACAGGCCCAGATCAACCAATTGGTTGACCAGTATCAAA
>JABDKW010000060.1 GCA_013002025.1 Gammaproteobacteria bacterium
ACAAAGCCATTCATGTTGAAAAGGAAAGTTATCTGCTCGAGCTATCCAGGTACATCGTTTTGAATCCTGTGAGCAAAAGGATAGGGGGTCAGGTCTTGCATCTTGCCAAGGGCTTGCATGGATTGACCACTCGATGTCACAATGGTTATTGAAGAAAACTTAAAGGATTAAGTTTATGGCCAGGCCGCTAAGGATAGAATTTGCAGGAGCGTTATACCACGTCACCGCGCGTGGTGATCGTCAGGAAGACATTGTCGAATCGAACTCGGATCGACATTTGTTCATCCGCCTTCTTGGCGAGGTTTTGACCTTTCCCCTGCATTAGCACCACAGCTTGGATGAGATGGACTTCCCCCTGACTGATTGACACCTCCGAGCTATTATTTGAGCATAGGAGAAACGATATGAGTCACACTAGATATACCCCGGAATTTAAAGATGAAGCAGTTCGCCAAGTTGTTGACCGAGGGCACCCCGTCAGCGAAGTAGCTGAGCGCCTCGGTGTTTCTGCGCATAGCCTATACAACTGGATTAAGGCTGTAAAACCAGGCAAGAGCGAACTGCTTAAGCAAGAACTGAATGAAGCTAAGAGCGAGGTGCTCAAACTAAGGGCGGAACTTCGACGCACTGAAGAGGAACGCGACATATTAAAAAAGGCCGCTCGGTACTTTGCAAGAAACCCAGAGTAAAGTACCGATTCATTCATGAACATTGCCACGAATACAGTATTAGAAGTTTGTGCCGGATGCTCATGGTTTCAAGGACTGGGTTCTATAGTTGGCTAAGAAACCCGTTCAGCACCCGGGACAGAGAAAACAAGCGGCTCCTCACCCTAATACAAGATTCCTATGAAGCTTCAGGTCGTGTTTATGGCTCTCCTAGAGTCTGGGCTGATTTGAGAGAAATGGGCGAAATCGTCAACAAGAAGAGAGTCGCTCGATTAATGCGTGAACACAATATTAGAGCCGTCTATGGCTACAAAGTACCTCGTACGATCTATGGTAGACCCTCGATTATCTCATCGAACCGGTTGCAGCGTCAGTTTGATGTGGGTCAACCTGATTATGCTTGGGTGACTGATATTACATATATTCGAACGTGGCAAGGTTGGTTATATCTAGCCGTCGTCATTGATCTATTCTCACGTAAAGTCGTTGGTTGGTCGATGAAACCAACGTTGGCTAGAGAGTTAGCTGTCGATGCACTGTTAATGACAGTATGGAGACGTAAGCCAACATCAAGAGTCATTATTCACTCTGACCAGGGTTCGCAATATGGAAGTGATGATTGGCTGCGGTTCTGCCGCGCCAACAACCTTGAACCCAGTATGAGTCGACGAGGTAATTGTTGGGATAACGCGGTCGCAGAATCATTCTTTAGCAGTCTTAAAAAAGAGCGCGTTAAAAAACGTATTTATAAAACTCGAGATTTAGCCCGATCAGACATCTTTGAATACATCGAAATGTTTTACAATCCAAAAAGGCGTCACTCACATCTGGGTGACGTCAGTCCTGAGGCCTTTGAAAGAGCCTCATTTTTAGGCAAAGATGTGTCAACCGTTCGGGGGTAAGTCCAATTGCCACCCCGGTTTTCCGATTTTAACAACCTGTTTCAGGGACGAACCATGAACAAAAATCTGCCGACCATTCCATCAATTTGTTTTTTAACTCTATTGGTGGTGCTGATTATTTATTACGGCGCTGTGTCGGCAGACATCGAGCCGCTGCCTGTGCAGCAGGTTGTGGTGGATCGAGATGGCACGCCCTGGGGTCTGTATCACACTGACCTTGTGGCGCTGGAAGGCTCAGACGCCAGTATTTCTTTTGCGGGCGAGGGCATTCGGTCGCACGTTGGGCAAATCATCGCGCTGCAGGATGGTGGCTGGCTAGTTAATAAAGGTGCGCAGAGTCAGTTTTTAATTCGAGCTATTCGGCGCGCGAATGAGTCGGCCGAACAACTTTACCAAAACTCCTCTTCCCTGCTGCGCTGCGACTCGAGTCTGTATAGCTGCATTCCCTGGGGCGAGGTGGCTTTGCAATTTGAGCGAAGCTTTGATGGCCTTGAGATGGAGGATGGTCGCTTCCTCTTGTTCAACCCGGCCAAGTCCCTAGTTTTTTTGGTGTCACGAAACGGCGTAATATTGGATCGCATAACTAAGCAGGAGTACTGGTTTGGTGCGGCGGCGCTGGGCGCAGGCCGATACATTGCGGCCAACACAAAACGACAGCGCATTGAGTACATTGTGGTGACAGACAATTCTTTGTCGATTGAGAAGAGCGACATAAACTTAAGGGAGTTGGAGAACGGGAAGTTTTGTTTAAAGTGGATTTCAAAGCCGATACCCGCGCAGCAGGGGTTTTGGATTACGGGGGAGAGGGTAACTAACCGCGGCTACTCCGAGGGCGACGATGACAAGACGATTAAAGGTCTGTTTATGGTAGGGCCGGAGGGCTCTCTTGTGCATGCCGGGCTTACCTATCAAGACCTGGCCGAGTTTGAGGGCGATGATCGCTATCTCTATGTTACCGAGTTCGACAAACAGGAAGTAAAGCGATTTGAAATAGCGACGGGAGAGACTCGGTTGCTCACGTCGCATGCCCTTGAGGAGGCGTTTCAACGCTGGAATCAAATTTACGCCGAGGGTCGTTCAACGCTGTGGCGGAATATGCTCTTTGGCCTGGTGGGATTGCTTGGTTGTGGGGTGTGGGTGTGGCGCGGCGCTACTCCGATTGAGCAAGGCGCACGCAAGAGTTGGATGGACAGCGTCTTCGACCCCAAAATGTTCGAGCCCAAGGAATCAATTGACCTGACGGCAAGCGTTGGATCGAAAATCGAGTCACAACACGATCTTGACATTCCCTTGTCACGCAGCGGTCGCCTTTTTGACCAAGCAAGGTGGTGGCTGATTGGTGGTTTTGCCGTGTTTACGCTTTTTATGTTTTGGGGCTTTTTTCTTAATTCTTCGCCTGCTAGCGGCGACACTCTTTTTTCGAAAGCCTACGCTAAAGGCCAAACGGAGTTTATCTGGGCCTTTTTCAGTTTAATGGTTTATGTAATCTATCGTTTGGCGAGAGGTAAGCCAAAACGCCTGAGGGTAATGGGCCAGGATTTGTTGTGGGTGTTGGGCGATGGCCGAACATTCAGGTTTGACCCTGAAACATTGGTCTATACCAAGCACGCCTTTGCCGACCAAAATGTGTACGTGACCGTTAAACGATCAGATAAAGCGGTTTATGAGACCGCAATATTTAATCGTCACGCAGCGCCCATCATTCAACAGGGCCGGCACGTAAACTGGTTGGGCATGATGCGCTATCAGCTAAGCAACAACACGTTTAATGCTATGGTGCATTGCGTATTTTATTGCGTGATACTTTACACCTATATTGCGATGCGCTTTTGATACGTTGGTGAAGTGGAAGGAGGGCTTGTGTGTAAAAAGTCATGCGGTGAAGACTTTACCCTACGACCCCATCATTCGCTGGCCGATCAAGCCTCAGCCACAGCGGTTGAGGCAGCCAGCTTGCGGATTGCAATGAATGCGATGACATAGGCCATGACCGCCACCAGCATGGTATTGAGAAAACCCTGATAAACGGCGAAGACGGCGCAAAAAATACCGCCGGCTACGGTGAATAAACCGTTTAACGCCCACGCCCAGGCAATGGTTCCATTGGGTTTGTCTTTGATCGCCATGACGCCTAACGGAAACGGCATGCCCAGGAAGAAGGCCAAGGGAAAGATGATCAGAATTGACGAGAATATTCGGACAATATCACTGAACTGCAACAGGTGGTCGAACAGAAATTGCTGACACAAGTAGACAAACAACGCGGATGCGGCAATGCCAACGAATGGCAGGGCGTAGCGCTTGCGTTCGAATAGCTGCAGTTTTTCCGAGCACAGGCTGCCAATACCTGCGCCAAACAGAAACGTGAATAGCACCGTGGTATAGGTGTACAGCGGGAACCCGATCAGCTTCATGAAAATCTGGATAAAGACCAGTTCAAAAATAATGAATCCCCCACCCAAAGCGCAGAAATAGGCAACGAAGCTGCCTTTTCCTTCCCACTTGCTGCGACCCGTGTTGGCAAACAGCATAGGCCCGAGAGTGAACAGAATCGCAAAAATGATCGCGGCACCGGCGGTGATGAATAGATGCATCACATCCACAGGGTAGCCACTGGATTTCTGCGAGTTAAGCAGCCCGGATACGCCGTGATTCACGAAGCTTCCAGCATCATGCTCAGGCAGGGTATGCAGATTGGTTCTGAGTGAGTTGAAAAATGGCCGGTCATCGGTTGGCTCTTCAATCCGATAGGGTGCTTTGTCCAGTATTGTTTGCGGTAGCTTGCCGGTGAAAAAATCGTCGGAGAGGAACGACTGATCCGGGGCTGTGGGGTCAACGGGATAAGCGAGATTGGATGACAGGTAGGCTTTTATTTTTTGTATGTCTTCCGTGCTCCAGGGAGACATTTTTATCAGCAGTGTGGGCAGGTTATCTTGCACGCCAGGCACTTCCGCCACGAGCACATGGGCTCTGAAATTATCACGCCCGAGATCGCGCCAGGCGCGCGATGCCGTTGCTACCATTTTGGGGTAGATGTGGTGATTGATGTGCAAAATGCCATCATCGTTTAAATGCGTGAAATACTCCTTGTAGGCTTCAACCGTCTGCAGATATGCCGCCTGCATAGCGCCACTGCCCGCCGCAATGCTGGAGCTGGTGTGGTTGCTGAACATTTGAATGATGTCGTAATTCTTTCCGGAAGCGCGCAGATAGCTGCGCCCCTCACCCCGAAACACGTTTGCGCGCGGGTCATTCATAATGTTGCCGGTGTACTCAGCGTAATTAGTCTTACCCAATCTCACGACCGTGCCGACCAATTCAATTGCGTCCACGTTGCCAGCAGAGTAGGTGAGCGCCGCTTTCAGTTCCTGCCCACCGGCGCTGCCGATAATCAGGACTTCAGAATCGCTGTCGGCTTTCAGATAGTGTGAGACAGCTACGTGCGCACCCCAAAATTGGCTGTTTGCGGCCGCTGGCATTGATTCGCGCAGGGCATCGAGGTCTCCGTCAAATTTGTAAAAATAGCTGCTTTGTGTGCCGCCATCATAGGCGATCCATTTTTGTTTCCGATGCAGGGGCTCTAAATTGAGAACATCAATCTTGGAAATTGGGTCCCACCATGTGCCTTCGCGTAAATCCTTGACCAGTGTTTTGAATCCGCGTTTTTGCATATGCGGCTTGAACGTTTGCAAATCGTCTTGTGAAAAGGGGTAGACGAACGAGGCGACCGCAAAGGCCAGAAACGTAACCGCAACCAAACGGTTGTTTTTCAGGGCAAAAAACATGGCGGATGTGAAGCTGAGGGCCGCCACTATATACAGCGTTCCGGCAGTTCCCAACTTGGGCAGCAACGGAATCAGGATCACGCTGCCGATGGCGGCGCCCACCAGATCCCAAAAGTATAGTTGCCGGATTTGCTTGGCGTAATGAGAAAACACGAGAGAAAGCACCAGGCCCGACAAAAAGAAGGGAATACAGATGACCAGGTAAATCAGAAAGAAGTTAATCAGGGTCTGGCCAGACTGGTCGCCGGTCAACATATGATAATTGAACGGTAACCTGTCAATAGCGGGCTTGAGTCCAAGCATGCAAAGCGCCATAAGCATGGGAATGACGGCGAGAATGCGCCACGTTTTTTCGGTAAGGTCGATCGGCTTGAGGGAGAGGTAAACTCCCGCCAGACCAAACGAGAACACGGCCAGTGTGATCACCATATAAGCCATGTTCGGATACCACAGAACATCGAACACCCGGATTAGAGTAAGCTCCAGTAGTAATGACGACAATGCAATAAAAAATACGCCCAGAGCCTGCGGATTAATGGTCATTTTGAGTTCGTTTGAGTGGGTTGCGAAACCGCGGCATCATACAGGCTAGGGGGTCGAGGGGCAAGCGGTGAAACGCCTTTAGATCAGTGCTTTACGGGGTTTTCTGGCTCACTATTTCCGGCCGCACTTCGATTGCTTATGATCCATTCAGTGAGAGTGGATTATGCCGATTATAAATCCCCAAAACCGGGGACAAAACCGGGGACATAACCGGCGGCAGATCATGGTTAATTTAACGGCGCGTTTCGGGGTCAGTTCGCGCTTTTTATCGTTTTAGTTTGAATGTTTGCCGGCCATTGTAGAGAGCGGGCCTCTTTGCTCATTTGCTAAGCTTAGATTCGGAATGCAACGCGCTCAACTAAACATATAGGTAGTAGACGAAGATGGAGCGAGTTTGTTTTTCTATAAGCTCGGCCGTTAGAGATTTGCAAGTATCGGAAACATTTTATGAACTTCTGGGTTTTGAGGTCTATGCCGGCTCGTGTCGCTGCCTTGCGTCATTAACGCCAAACGGCCCAACTTCTTCTAGAGGATAACGATCTGTAAGGTGTTGCCATTCTTAGTATATATTGGTATATACCAACAATGACTTTTCTGGAACAAGTCGCCCAAGCGTTTCAAGCCGCAAAGTTGCCCTACGCGCTGGTGGGTGGTCACGCCGTTGCGCTGCATGGTGCGGTGCGCGGTACGGTGGATATCGATTTCGTGCTGAAGTGGAGTCGCAACGCCTTAATCAAGGCTGAGAAGGTGTTGGCGGAACTCGGTTTGGTGTCCAGGTTGCCGATTTCCGCGGCCGATGTGTTCGACTTCAGAGAGGAATACATCAAGAACCGCAACCTGATAGCCTGGAATTTTTACCACCCCGAGGATTTATCCAAGCAAGTGGATCTCATCATCAATTACGATCTTTCTGGAAAGAGGGTAACTGCCATGCCGTTGGGGAACACGAACATCAAGGTGCTCGCTATTAGTGATTTAATTGATATGAAGCGAGCCGCGGGCAGGGCTCAGGATGTGGCGGATGTCGCCGCTCTCGAGCGGATAGCGAAATGATAAAAGCAACACAGCTATTCAGCGACGAATACCTAGATCGATGTGCCCAAATGAGCACTGAGGAAATCGCTCGGTTTCTGGACGATTACCGCAGGATTCATGGGCAGGTCAAAGTTAAATCCAAGCTCATCAGCCTCAAGGTACCGGAAGACCTGCTGGCGGCGTTTAAATTCCAGGCTCGGCTGGAAAACATGCCTTATCAAACTAAAATTAAAGCGCTGATGCGCGATTACTTGCGTACCGAACGAAAGTAATCTGGGTAGACCACGCCCGACCGCACAACCCCATAAACTTGTCCCGTTCAGTTAGCTATTCACCACCCTCGCGGGTATACTCGCGCGGCGTTCCAGAGTGCTGCTTTTGTGGCTGAACTTTAGCGAATTGCCCGCCCTCCGAGCCCGCCATGTCGAAACACCACGCCGATAAAGAAACACCCATCGCAACATCGTTTGACGATTTAGGCCTGTCTGAGGCCGTGTTAAAAGCGGTGGCGGATCAGGGCTATGAGCAACCCTCGCCGATTCAGGCGGCCAGTATTCCGCCGCTATTAGAGGGCCATGATTTATTAGGTCAGGCGCAGACCGGCACCGGCAAAACGGCGGCCTTCGTGTTGCCGCTGTTAACCGCCATTGATGTAAAGAAAAAGCACCCGCAATTGCTGATTTTGGCGCCCACGCGTGAGTTGGCCATTCAGGTGGCCGAAGCCTGCCAGCAATACGCCAAGCACATGAAGGGACTTAACGTGTTGCCCATTTATGGTGGGCAGTCGTACACCATTCAGCTCAAACAATTGGCGCGCGGTGTGCAGGTGGTGGTCGGCACACCGGGCCGTGTGATGGATCATATGCGCCGCAAGACCCTGTCTCTTGATGGTCTGCGGGCATTGGTGCTCGATGAGGCCGATGAGATGCTCAGAATGGGTTTTATTGATGATGTGAAGTGGGTGCTGGAGCAGTCACCGCCGGAGCGCCAGATTGCGCTGTTTTCCGCCACCATGCCCAAAGAGGTAAAAAAGGTAGCCGATCGCCACTTAAATGACCCCGTGCATATCAAAATTGCCAGCAAGACGGTCACGGCGGCCAATATCTCGCAGCGGTATTGGGTGGTGCGCGGCACGCACAAGCTGGACGCCATTACCCGGATTTTAGAGAGCGAAGAAACCGATGGCGTAATCGTGTTTGTGCGCACTAAAAACGCCACCACCGAGCTGGCCGACAAACTCTCCGCCCGCGGGTTTAGAAGCGAAGCCCTGAACGGGGATATTGTGCAGGCCAATCGCGAGAAAATCGTCGATCGCTTGAAAAAAGGCAAACTCGATATATTAATCGCCACCGACGTGGCGGCGCGCGGCTTGGACGTCGAGCGCATCAGCCATGTGATTAACTTTGATGTGCCGCACGATACCGAGTCATACATCCACCGGATTGGCCGTACCGGTCGGGCCGGGCGCGACGGCAAGGCGATACTGTTTGTCGCACCGCGCGAGAAACGTATGTTGTCGTCTATTGAGCGTGCCACGCGGCAAACCATTGAGCCAATGGAATTGCCCACCGTGGCGGACATCAACAAAAATCGATTAGAGCGCTTTAAGGCCAAGGTGGCGAACGCAGTGCAGAGTGAGGATTTAAGTCTGTTCTCGCAGCTCATTACTGAAATGCAGCGTGATCAGGAATTGAGCGCGGAACAGATTGCGGCCGCCGCCATGCTGCTGGCGCAGGGCGACACGCCGTTGATGCTGGACGAAAAAGAACTCAAAGCGACACGCGCCTTTGATGGTGAGCAAGATAAAGGTGGCCGATCTAGATTTGATGACCGCCCGGTTCCGCGGGCCGACAAGCCGGCGCCGAGGCGAAAGGCCACACCACTGACCAATTTTCCGGATATGGAAATGACACGCTTCAAGCTCGACGTGGGCAGCCGCAATAGTGTCAAGCCCGGCAATATCGTTGGCGCGATCGCCAACGAAGCCGAGCTGGAGAGCAAATACATCGGCGAGATAGAAATACGCGACGATTACTCAACCGTGGATCTGCCGGCGGATATGCCAAAAGGTATTCTGGCCATACTGAAAAAAGCCCGTGTGGCGGGGCGACCATTGGCGATCTCGGTTTACGAAGGCGCACCCGCTGGCGCCAGCGGTGGCCGAGGTAAACCGACAGACTCAAAGAGCGCGCCCCCTAAGCGAAAATCCTACAACTCGAAAAAGCGAGAGGCTTTTCGCGGCACGAAAGACAAGAGCAAAAAGGGCAAATCTGACTATGCTACGAAGAAGCAAAAGCAGCGCAAAGCCAAGCAGCCCAAGTCGTAGCAGGCCATAGCCGTCAGTGCGGCCGTTGGTTACAAGGCCTGCATCCCAAGATAGTTACAACTCGATGAACCCACCGGTTTAGGGGTACACTTGCTCGTCAATGTGGCTCCGTGACAAACTGGTAAAACATGGACCGTAGAGAATTTTTACAGAAATTTGGCGCTGGCTCTGCGGCTGTCGCACTTAGCGCCTGCGGTGGCTCGCCGGATGCAGGCCGCTACACCGAGGCGGACATCGCTCTGCTGGCTGCCCAGCGAGCAGCGGAAGCCGCGCAATCCGGTAGGGGCCCCTTTGGTGTGCATCGATATCAGGGTTATCGCGGGCTTGCCGAGTTGCCCTGGTTTGATCTCGATGCGCAAGGTGGCTTGATCTGTGTTGACGACAGCTTGCCCAAGGCCATCGATGTGCATTGTCATCTGGGCATGTCTTACCTGTTCAGGCCAACTCTGGACCTGCAGGCCGCAACCGCGCGGGTCAAACATCTGCTGGACTGTGATGCGGAGCAGCCCGGTTGTGACCTGGATCTTGATGTTTACATTAACAGCAATTTCACTGAAGCCGGCCTGGATCAACTACAAAAGTCGACCCTGGCGCAGGGCTTGTGGGGCAGTTCTTTTGCGCGGACTCAAACCATTCCTAACTTGCTCAGCGAGATGGATGCCATGCGCGTTGAACAGGCTTTCATTCTGCCCATCAAACTGGGTCTGCCGTTTGGAGATAATTTAAGCGAACACTGGCTGGCTGAAATTGATAAGGCTGGGGCAGGGCAACGACTGAAGGCTGGCTGGTCGGTGCACCCGCGCGATGATGACCGTCTGGCGCAGATCAGAGCTGGCGCGGCTGCAGGTTGCAAAGTATTAAAGCTGCACCCCACCGTGCAGCGGTTCTACCCCGATGACGAGAGCATGATGGCGGTGTATGAATTGGCCGAGGAACTGGGGTTGACCATTTTCTTTCATGGTGGCCGCGCCGGTATTGAGCCGGAAGCGTCTCATCCCTATGCCATGCCGCGCCATTATCAGGGCGCGATTGCGAATTTTCCAAAACTGAATTTTGTGTTACTGCACGCCGGCGCACGTGATTTTGAGGCCATGCTCGAGTTGGCTGTCAGTCACGACAATGCCTGGTTGGGTATCCATGGGCAGAGCCTGACCAATCTCGATACCATGATTCGCCGCACTGGTGGTGAGCGGCTGCTGTTTGGCAGCGACTGGCCGTTTTATCATCTGGGCGCCTCGCTGGCCAAGGTGCTGATTACAACCGATTCGCCCGCGCGCCGAAATATCCGGTCAGCCATTTTGCGCGATAATGCCGAGGCGCTGTTCGCTTAGTGAAGTAAAAAGCGAAAATTAAATCGGCTCTGACCCCATTTTTAAGGTTGCTGTGCGGAGAGGGCCTTATCCAGCATCTCAACCAATTGTTCGCGGCTGAAAGAGTAGGGGTGATCGGCGTTTAGTTGCACCATCTCCTCTATTGCTTTGCCGATGGTCCAGCCAGCCTCGCGTTGATTGGGCACCACCATGTAGCGGTGTTTGGGCGCATCACTGAACAATGCGTGAGACACCGCCGCAGCGACCTCATCCGGTTCTTTGTGTTGGCTACGGTCGGATACACGGTCGCGCATGGCCTGCATTTCTTTTTGATATAGAGTGTCTTTTTTCGCCAGCGTCTTGGCGGCCATCCGCTTGCCGGCGTTAAGTGAAATTTTAGATCGATAATTGCCGGGTTCAATCACGCTGACCTGAACATCAAACCGTTCCAGCTCGGCGGCCAAGGCATCCGCGTAGGCTTCAACGGCATGCTTGCTCATACTGTAAGGGCCCGAGAATGGGCCGGTCAGAATACCGGCAATTGAGCTAATAGTAGTGATGCGTCCCTTGGCTTCGATAATCATCGGCGCGAATGCTTTGGTGATGCGGTAGGGCCCGAACACATTCACGTCCATCACCCACTGCATGTCGTCTTCATCAACTTCAATTAATGGCCCACCGGCATAAACGCCGGCGTTATTAACCAGGCCATATAGGCCTCTGCCGGCTTTTTTGACCGTAGCCACGGCAGCGTCGATTTCGTCCTGCTTGGTGACATCGAGCCGGATTGATTGCACGTTTTCAATCTTATTAAGTGCATCAAGGTCTTGCTGTTTGCGCGCGCCGGCGTAGACAAAATAGCCGTCGGCCGCCAACACTTGTGTAATCTTGAGGCCGATACCGGAGCTGGCGCCGGTGACCAACACAGCCTTGGACGACGATTCACTTGCCTGGATAGTAGTAACGCTGCTAGCAAGGGTTAGCGCAACGAGTAAGCAAACATGGGTGAGCAGTTTCATGGTAAGGCCCTGAAGGTTGGGGAATGACGTGCATGGTAGCAGATGAAAATCACAGGTGGTATAAGGGGTTTAGCATTCGCTAGAAACTTAACATTATAAAGGAGTGAACTATGGACAGAATCGTAAGGGCGTTTCCTGTATCAAGCAAAGAGGCGTTGATGGCAATGGCGGAGGGCGTGGATAAATTCAGCTGTGATGAACGCAAATGTTTTTTTGACAACTTTAACGGTGCGGTTGAGGATTGGTACTTTCAGGAAATCGAAGGCAAACCCTATGTAATAGCGATTGTTGAAGGTGAGAACTTGGAACAGGGCTTTGATAACTACGCCGCTTTGCAGGATGAATTTTCCGTGTGGTTCAAGTCGCAGGTCAAATCACTCACCGGTTATGACCTGAGTGAAACGCCCAAGGGTCCAACCTGTGAGCAGGTGTACCGTTTTCACGCTTAGGAGTTGGTTATGGATCGCACGCTAACCTTTTTAAGCATCGGCGTCGTGTTTTGGGTTGTCGCGGCCATTTTTATGCACTATGTCGGTCCCCTTGTGTTCGATGGCGGCGTTCAGCATGCGGTATTCTGGCTGCTTAATTTTTTGCTGCCGGTGGCTGTTTTGCCATTGATAGCGCGATTTACCGACCGAACCCGACATCAAATGCTGGCGCCCACCTGTCTGATTGTGCTGCCCGCAATGACGCTCGATGGCATAGCCATATCGTTGGACACGCTGGGGCTGACCCATGCGTATGCCAACACGCCTTGGCTGGCAGGCGTGACCGGCGGATTCTTGCTGTTTGCGTTTGCCAGTTTCCTGTTCTGGGCGATCGTCTGGCAGGAATAATCCATGTAAATGTGCTGCGCCGCCGCTTAAAATTGCTTGCTATACTCAAATAATACATCGCTCAAAATAACAGTTTAAAAACCAGCTCATATAGCAGCTCAGGATTGACCATGAAAAATTTACTAATTACTGCCTTCCTTGCAATGGGTTTCATTGCTGGCTGCGGCTCAGAAGCGGACAGCAGTTTGGGCACGCAGGTAACACGCATCAGTGCGGCTGACGTTGCCCAGCGGATTGCTTCGAATACTGCACCGATTATTCTCGATGTGCGCTCAGCAGAGGAGTACGACGCGGGGCATATACCCGGCGCGGTTCATATTCCGCACACGGAACTAGCCGAGCGTTTTATTGAAATTGGTGCAGATAGATCAGACGAAATTGTGGTGCATTGCCAGAGTGGTCGTAGAGCCGGGATAGCAGAAGCGGTGTTGCTGGAGAACGGTTTCAGCAACGTGCGCGATCTTGATGGACATTGGAAAGAGTGGTCTGCGCAGGGGTTGCCGATCGAGTAGGTTGGTTTGATTGCGAGGAGGTGACGTAAACATGCAAGATCATTCATTAGGCGCATACTTTTGTAATCTGGATACCTTAACGGCGGCGCAGCGTGCACAGCACCATATGCTGGCCTCGCAACTGCGCCCATTGGTTCGGGAGTTTGTGGAAATACCCGAGGGCTACGTGGTGCATTTTCAAGCTGGTAAAAATATTGGTGACGATATTGAATCGTTTCTGGCGTTGGAGCGGCTGTGTTGCCCATTTATGCAGCTGGTGCTGCAAGGTGAGGTGAATAACGGGCTGGAGGTGTTACTCACCGGCCCACCGGATGCCAAGCCTTTTATGCGCACTGAATTTGAAATTCCCGAATAGTTCAGCCGTTCAGTACCAAGACCCGGTAACGCAGGCCAGTTGGCCACTGCTGCCGCCGCGTTGGTGTGGCGAGAGTGGTGCACCAATTATGTTGACGGCCTTGCCGGGGATTACGCGCGCTGACATTGAGCAGGGCACAAGGTCTATCTGGCGTTATCGGGCCGCATTTCCTGTGCCGATATCGCAACCCATCACCCTTGGGGAGGGTTGTACGCCGCTAATACAAAGCGCGTTTCGAGGTCTTGATTGTCAGTTTAAGCTGGAATGGTTTGCGCCCACCGGTTCCTTTAAGGACCGTGGCAGTTCGGTTATGTTATCGCTGCTGCGTGAGCAGGACATCAGTGAAGTGTTGGAAGACAGTTCCGGTAATGGTGGTGCATCCATTGCCGCCTACGGCGTAGCGGGGGGCATGGCGGTGAAGGTGCTGGCGCCAGAGGGAACATCGGCGGCCAAGCTGGCGCAGATTCGTGCTTACGGTGCAGACATTGAGCTAGTTCCAGGTTCGCGTGAGGACACGGCAGCCGCGGCGATTGAACAATCGACAGAGCGATTTTATGCCAGCCATAACTGGCATCCGTTTTTTCTGCAGGGCACTAAAACCCTGGGTTACGAATTGTGGGAAGATAGCGGCTTTGCCTTGCCCGACAACATTGTGATTCCGGTGGGCGCGGGCAGTCTGCTGTTGGGTTGTTATCTGGCCTTTACTGAGTTGTTGGCCGCTGGCGAAATCGAGCGCATGCCGCGATTGTTTGCGTCGCAACCGCAGCACTGTGCACCCGTGCATGCGGCATTTAATGCGGCGGATGGGGCGGCTGATTTTGCTGAATTTAAACCGACTGTTGCCGAAGGAACAGCCATTCAGCGACCGGTAAGGATGCCGTTACTGGTGCAGGCATTGCGTGAAAGTGGTGGTGGCAGCGTAGCGGTTTCTGAAAAAAATATTGTCGCGGTCAGCCTCGAGCTGGCCCAACAGGGGCTGTTTGTTGAACCCAGCTGTGCGCATGCGGCGGCCGGTTTTGCGGCGTTGGTGGAAGAGGGCCTGATGTCCAAAGACGAAAAAACCGTGGTCGTATTAACCGGCACGGGGCTTAAAAGCAGCGAGTTTTATACGCAACAGTTTGACTGACAAAATTTGCGTTGGCTGTTTCATGCGTGTTTGAGTGATAAACTCCGACAAAGCAATACCGCTTGTGCTTATGTACATTTCGCCCCTATGAAAGTCGCCACCTATCAAATATCCGAGAGCGATTACGTCAACGCCATGCGCCTGCATGGGCGTGTGACCAATTTAGCAAAGCAGCTTCTTCTGCTTCTGTTGCTGATCTTGTTGGCTCTTATTCTATGGGGCGGGCCGATGAGTAGTGCCTTGAGTATGGGGGTGTTGATCGGCTCGGCGCTGGTCGTTCTCATAGGCCGTTACATACTCAACCCGTGGATGGCGCGCAGGCAGTATCGGACCTACCCCACCATTCAGGAGCCAGTAACCATTAGCCTGGAGGATGAAGGTGTACGCCTAAGCTCTGCTGAGAAAGGAGGGGTGATGCATTGGCGAAAAATTCGCAAGTGGCAACAAAACAATGACTACGTTTTGCTGTACACCAAACCCCGGGCCTATCACATCGTGCCGAAGTCGATCGACAAAGAGGAGTTCGACACCGACGTGCTGACCGACAAATTACGCCGCCGGGTCGGCCCTGAAATGTGAGTAGAGCGTAATCGTGATTATTGCCCGAACCTATGATTATGGGCTGGCCGCGCTAATGAAGTCGTTATTAGTGGCGGCGGAGATTCCCTGCATTGAATCGGCCAACGCCGAGCATGTTTCCATTGCCGGCGTTGAGCACACCTATGCCGTGCAGGTGGCGGCCGAGGCAGCCGAAGATGCTCGCCGACTCCTGAGTGAAAACGGTTACGCCGAGTACTTGATTTAGCCTCTTGCTTCAATAGGTTCTACGTCACGATGGCCAGGACCGGTGTATTCGGCACTGGGGCGAATAATGCGATTATTGGCGCGTTGCTCAAAGGCATGAGCCGCCCAACCGGTCACTCGTGACATCACGAAGATCGGCGTAAACAGGCCGGTCGGAATGCCCATAAAGTTATACGCTGAGGCATGAAAAAAGTCGGCGTTGCAGAACATATTTTTCTCGCGCGTCATAACCTCTTCGCAACGCACCGAAACTGGATACAACACCTCGTCGCCGACTTCCTCGGCCAGTTTGCCCGACCATTTTTTAATGATGCCGTTGCGCGGGTCGCGCTCTTTATAGACCGCGTGACCAAAGCCCATGATCAATTCTTTATTAGCCAGTTTCTGCATAATGCCAGCTTCAGCTTCGTCGGCACTGTTCCATTGCTGAATCATTTCCATGGCCGCTTCATTAGCGCCGCCGTGTAAGGGCCCGCGCAGGGTGCCAATCGCACCGCAGACAATCGAATAAATATCCGTCAGCGTAGATGCCGCCACCCGGCCATTAAAGGTAGAGGCGTTAAATTCATGTTCGGCGTAGAGAATCAGCGAGACATTCATTACCCGCTCATGCAATTCGCTGGGCGCTTCGCCATGCAGCATGTGCAGGAAATGACCGCCGATGGTTTTGGCACTGGTATTGGTGTCGATACGCACGCCATCGTGGGCAAAGCGATACCAATAAACGACGATGGCGGGCAGCAGGGCGAGAATACGGTCGACTTTGTCTTGTTGCTCGGCAAAGTCGTGCTCCGGCTCAAGATTGCCCAATAACGACACGCCAGTGCGCATAACGTCCATGGGGTGGGCATCCGCCGGGATCAGCTCCAGGCCTGACCGCAGCGCTTCCGGCAGTTCCCGCAAGCCATTGAGTTTTTCAAGGTAGGCATCCAACTCAGCCTGGGTAGGCAGATGGCCTTTGAGAATCAGGTGCGCCACTTCTTCAAAAATACAGTTTTCAGCAAGGTCGTCTACATCGTAACCGCGATAACTGAGGCCGGTGCCCTGTGTGCCGACAGTGCAGAGTGCGGTTTCGCCAGCGACCTGGCCGCGCAATCCTGCGCCGGAAAGTTTTTTATCTTTGCTCATGATGTTTTCCTAATGTTTGTGCCCTTAATATTGATATATAGGTTTGATATTTAGATTCTATAAATAGTTTCGGTTTATAAATTCTTGCCTGCGGAGAACAGCTTATCCAGCGTTTCTTCGTAGTCGTGATAATTCAGGTAGTCGTAAAGTTCCATGCGGGTCTGCATGTGCTCGACCATGTCTTTCTGATGGCCCTTATCCCACACATCCTGATACACCATCTCGGCGGCCTTGTTCATGGCGCGGGTCGCGGTAAGTGGATACAGGATCATGTTGACGCCGGCGCTGGCCAGTTCATCCCGGTCAAACAGTGGCGACATGCCAAACTCGGTCATATTCGCCAGCAGCGGTGCGTCAATGGCCTCGTCGTAAGCGCGGTATTCGTCCAGCGAGGCCATGGCTTCTGCAAAAATGCCATCAGCACCGGCTTCGATATAGGCGGCCGCGCGGTCGATGGACGCCTGCAGGCCCTCAATCGCATAGGAGTCGGTGCGTGCCATCACGAAGAACTCCGGGTCGGTTCTGGCGTCCACCGCGGCCTTGATGCGGTCGACCATTTCCTGCTCCGAGACAATTTCTTTATTGGGGCGATGACCGCAGCGTTTTTGCGCTACCTGATCTTCCATATGCACCGCTGCGACGCCGGCGCGAATCGATTCTTTAATGGTGCGGGCAATATTGAAAGCGCCGCCCCAGCCGGTATCAATGTCGATCAACAGCGGCGTATCCACCGCCGCCGTGATGCGCCGCGCGTCTTCCAGCACATCGTTCATGCTGGTCATGCCCAAGTCCGGCAGCCCGTAGGAGGCGTTGGCGCAGGCGCCACCGGATATGTAAATCGCCTTATGGCCTATCTGGGCGGCCATCAGTGCGGTGTAGGCATTAATTGTGCCGACAATCTGCAGCGGTGTTTGCTGACTTAAAGCGCTACGGAATCGTGCGCCGGCGGAACTATTGCTCATGGTCTTCCTCGCTGGTGAGAAAATTACGAATTGATTGTTTGGCGCGGGCGATATGATGCCGCATGACCATTTCGGCCATTTGCGGATCACGCTGCTCGATGGCGTAAATTAATTGTTCATGTTCGACCAGCGCTCGCTGGCTACGCGATTTAAAGCGGCTGGTCTGATAGCGAAACATCCGCACCAGGTGATACAGCTCATTGCACAGTTGGTCGGCCAGCATGCGGTTGCCGCAGCCCTGAATTACCTGATAATGAAAATCGAAATCGCCTTCGGCCTGCAGATATTCGCCTGCAGTGTCTTCGTGGTGTCGGCGATGGATCTCCAAAACACGCTTGAGGTGTGCAATTTGCTCATCACTCATGTTTTGCGCGGCCAGCGCCGCTGCCTTGCCTTCCAGGGCTTCGCGCACATCGTACAGTTCCATTATGCTGTCCAGCCCCAGTGTGACCACCGTGGCACCCTGATGCGGCTTATGGGTTACCAGCCCCATGGCGACCAGGCGTCGAATCGCCTCTCTTAATGGTCCGCGACTGACCTTGAATTGTTTGGCGAGGCTGGGTTCATTGAGTTTTTCGCCAGCCTTGATGTCGCCTTTGATAATGGCCTCGCGCAGGTCGGCCGTAGTGCGGCCGCTGAGGGTGTTGTCCTCGTGGTCGGTCAGGCTAGGGGCGTCGGCGGGGGCAATTTGCACGTTTTTGAGATATGGCGCGAGTTTTGGGGATGAGAATAATGCGGTTTGGAGCCACTATTGTCAACAATATGCTCTGTTTTAACAGGAAATAGCCATAATCAGGCTTATTAAGATCGGTTTTGTATACAACTCGAAGGGTGTTTGCGGATATTGACTTGCTTGTTGCAAACAAGTATTATTTTGGGCCGTTGCTCTGACCCCAACTAATCCCGAGACTATGGCTGATTACCGCGCTCCAATTGACGAAGTATCTTTTGTAATCAATGACTTACTAAATATTTCGCAACTCAATTCCATTCCAGAATTTGCCGAGGCAACGCCGGAACTGGTTGAAGCCGTGGTGGAAGAAGCGGGTAAATTTGCGGCGGACGTGTTTGCCCCCTTAAATCGCCCTGGTGATATTGCGCACAGCCATGCCAAAGACGGCGCGGTAAAAACCCCTGCGGGTTTTAAGGAGGCCTACAAGCTGTTTTCGGAAAACGGTTGGCTGAGCCTGGCGCAACCACCCCAGTATGGTGGCCAGGGCTTGCCGTTTACGGTGCATATGGTGGCCAGCGAGTTTTGGTGTGCCTCAAATATGGCCCTGTCGATCTGCCCCATGCTGTCCGCTGGCGCGATCGATGCATTATTGGCACATGCCAGTGATGAATTGAAAGACAGATACCTGCCGAAATTAATTTCCAGCGAATGGACTGGCACCATGAATCTGACTGAGTCGCACGCTGGCTCGGACCTCTCGAATCTGAAGACCAAGGCGCGCCCCGACGGCGCGCACTACCGCATCAAGGGTCAGAAAATATTTATCACCTGGGGCGAGCACGATATGGCGGACAATATTGTGCACATTGTACTGGCGCCATTGGAAGACGCGCCGGCTGGCGTCAAGGGCCTGTCATTATTTGCGGTGCCTAAATTTTTGGTGAATGAAGATGGCAGTCTCGGTGAGCGTAATGATTTACGCGTGGTCTCCACGGAACACAAGCTCGGTATCAACGCCAGCCCAACCTGCGTGATGAGTTTTGGGGAGGACGAGGGCGCCATCGGGCACATGATTGGCAAGCCGGGCCAGGGCCTGGCCTGTATGTTCACACTGATGAACCATGCACGGCTGGAGGTTGGTCTGGAAGGCGTGGGTTTGTCGGAGCGTGCCTATCAGGACGCGTTGGCCTATGCACGCGAGCGAGTGCAGGGCCGTGATCCGGTCACCGGCGAATCGACCACCATCATCGGGCACCCCGATGTGCAACGCATGTTAATGCAAATGAAGTCATTGACGGGTGCGATGCGCTGCCTGTGCACCGACAACGCGTTGTCACATGATTTACGCAAACATTCTCAAGACCAGGACGAGCAAAAGTTTCATCAAAACCGCTTTGCGCTGTTAACCCCCATAACCAAGGCCTGGTGCACCGAGTTGGTCAATGAAGTGACGTCGCTGGGCGTGCAGATTCACGGCGGCATGGGCTTTATTGAAGAAACCGGCGTGGCGCAGCACTACCGTGATGCACGTATTACAGCCATCTACGAAGGCACCAATGGTATACAGGCCAACGACCTGGTGGGGCGCAAGCTGGTGCGTAATCAGGGCCACGGCATGCGAGCTATGTTAGCGGAATTTGATCAAACGCTGGCGACCTTGCCAGTGGGTGAACATGAGCTGATGCGGCAACGTTTTACCTCAGCTAAAGATGATTTAAGCGAGTCTGCCGAATTTATTTTGCAACACGCCGATGACAGTCCCAAATTGATGGGTGCGGTGGCGTTTAATTTTCTGATGCAAATGGGTTATGTGCTCGGTGCCTGGTATCACTTGCGCAGTGCGGGGGTGGCCAGCGAGAAACTCGCGGCCGGTGAGGGCAATCAGGCCTTTTATGAAAACAAAGTGACTGCGGCAGAATTTTACATCACACAGTTGTTACCGCGGGCGGCCGCGCATCAGCAAGCAGTGATCCATGGTGCAGAGATTGGTAGCCGGTTAGGCGCTGATAGTTTTTACTGAGTTTTCGACGATTGGAGATAGACCATGAGAGCAACCAGTCAATCTGAACCACGCCTTACCCAGGCTGAGCGCACCGAGATATCGGATCAGCGCATGTTTGAGGCCACTGTGCAGTTGATTGTTGAGCATGGCCCGGCCGCGACCAGCCTCAAGGATGTGGGTGTGCAGGCGGGCTACAGTCGTGGCTTGGCGAGCCACCGCTTTGGCAATAAAGACAATCTATTCAGCTTTACCCTGAGAAAGGTCGGCGAGATCTGGTTGCGCCAGCTAAAGCAGGCCACCAGTGGCCATACCGGTTTGGCGGCGGTTGAGAAGGCGCTTGATCAGCATTACCGGTTTTGTGCAGATGCGCCCGACTATGTGCGCACCTTTTATACCCTGTGGTTTGAGTCGGTTAACTCAGATTCTGAGTTGCGCGATGCCATCCGACACATTCACCAGCGCCGCCATCAGGATGTAGTGCAGTGGATTTTAAATGACCCCACAATTAATGAGTCAGTGAAATCGCGTGCCGATGATATTGCCGGTCAGTTCGGTGCCTCGGTCAGTGGCATTGTGTATTACTGGCTGGTGAACCCCGAAGATCTGGAACAAACGAAAACGCTGCACGATGGTCTAAAACACACCATGACGCAGCTATTAACAGAGAATCATCATGAGTAAATCCAATATTAAGCAAGTCGCAGATAACAGCCAATCAGCCAGCACTTCGCGTGCCGGCGTTTCACCGCCACTGCGTTTTGTCACCGCCGCCAGCCTGTTTGATGGCCACGATGCCTCGATTAATATCATGCGCCGCATTCTGCAGGCACAGGGGGTTGAGGTGATTCATATGGCGCACAACCGGTCGGTGGCCGAGGTGGTGCAGGCCGCCCTGCAGGAAGATGTGCAAGGCATCGCCATCAGTTCGTATCAGGGTGGCCATGTTGAATACTTTAAATACGTGGTCGATATGCTGCGCGACAATAATGCTGAGCATATACGCGTGTTTGGCGGTGGCGGCGGGGTGATCGTGCCGGATGAAATTCAACAGCTGCACGATTATGGCGTGACCCGCATTTACTCGCCGCACGATGGTATGGATCTGGGATTGGTGGGCATGATTGAAGACATGATCGGCCGCTGTAGCACTGCCGAGGCGAAATCGACCGGCTGGTCTGCATTGTTGGCGGATGCGCAGGATAAACGTGCTCTGGCGCAGCTAATCACTGCGATCGAGCGCGGCGATGTGGCTAAAGATAAGCTGGCGGAGTTAAAGCTGGGCGCAGGCAAAACTGCACCGGTGCTCGGAATCACCGGGACGGGCGGCGCGGGTAAAAGTTCTTTGACCGATGAGATGATTCGCCGCTTTCGGCTGGACAGTGGCGACAATGCGCGGGTCGCGGTGCTGGCCATCGACCCGACCCGGCGGCGCACCGGTGGGGCGTTATTGGGCGACCGGATTCGCATGAATTCGATTTATGCAGACAATGTGTTTATGCGTTCAATCGCAACGCGCGGCTCGGTAGGTGAGGTGCCGGAGTATCTGACCGATATTATCGCCGCAGTACGGCATTTCGATTTTGATCTGGTGATTGTTGAAACACCGGGCATCGGCCAGGGCGATGCCGGCATCGTGCCCTATGTGGATGCCTCCATGTATGTGATGACGCCGGAATTTGGTGCGCAGAGCCAGCTTGAGAAAATCGATATGCTGGATTTCGCCGACATCGTAGTGATCAACAAGTTTGACCGCAAAGGCGCCGAAGATGCGTTGCGCGATGTGGCCAAGCAGGTGCAGCGCAATCAGGAGGCCTGGGACAAAGACCCCGCGCAGATGAGTGTATATGGTTCAATCGCCTCGCGCTTTGGTGATGATGGGGTAACCGCGGCCTATCATGGCTTGCTGCAGGTACTGCGCGATAAAGGCTTGCGTGAATGGGAGTCTCAACTGCCGTTTATCGATACCCGCACCCCCTCGGAGCGCTCGGTGATTGTGCCCGCCAAGCGGCAACGCTATCTGGCCGAAATTGCCGATGCGGTGCGTGGTTTTCACGCCGAGTCGGAGGCGCAGGCCGAGCTCGCGCGGGAGCGTCAGGCGCTGCAGCGAACGCAGCGCTTGTTGGGCACCGACCACGCGGACATTGCGGATCTAATCGCACAACGTGAAGACCGACTGTCGGGCGAGAATAAAAAGCTGCTAGAGAGCTGGCAGCAAGTGAAAGCCGACTACGCTGGCGATGAAAAAATCGACGTGCTACCTGGTGGCAAGGAACTCGCCACCCAATTGCGCCGTGAAAGCCTGTCGGGCACGTTGGTGCCGCGCGTGGCATTGCCACGCTTTGAGGACCATGGCGAGTTGCTGCGCTGGATGAAGCGCGAGAACCTGCCAGGCTATTTTCCGTATACCGCGGGGGTGTTTCCATTCAAGCGCGAGGGTGAAGACCCGGCGCGCATGTTTGCCGGCGAGGGCGACCCGCAGCGCACCAACCTGCGTTTTAAAAAGCTTTCCGAGCATGCTGAAGCGGCTCGCTTGTCGACCGCCTTTGACTCGGTCACCCTGTACGGCTTTGACCCGGCCACGCGACCGGATATTTACGGCAAGATTGGTAATTCGGGTGTGTCGGTGGCAACGCTGGACGACATGAAGCAATTATTCGATGGCTTTGATCTGTGCTCGCCGAGCACCTCGGTGTCGATGACCATCAACGGGCCAGCTCCGACTATTCTGGCGATGTTTCTTAATACCGCCATCGATCAACAGGTGGATAAATTCAGTGTCGAGCAGGGCCGACAGCCAAATGATGCAGAGCTTGCAGAGATTAAAGCCAATGCGCTGCGCTCAGTGCGTGGCACCGTGCAGGCCGATATTTTAAAAGAAGATCAGGGCCAGAATACATGCATTTTTTCCACGGAATTCAGCCTGCGCATGATGGGTGATATTCAGCAGTACTTTATTGACAATGAAGTGCGCAATTTTTATTCGGTTTCGATTTCCGGGTATCACATCGCCGAAGCCGGCGCCAACCCGATCTCACAATTGGCGTTCACGCTGGCTAATGGCTTTACCTTTGTGGAGACCTATCTGGCGCGCGGCATGCATATTGATGATTTTGCGCCGAACCTGTCATTCTTTTTCTCTAATGGTATGGACCCTGAGTACACCGTGATCGGCCGCGTGGCGCGCCGTATCTGGGCGGTCGCCATGCGTGAAAAATACGGCGCCAACGGGCGCTCGCAAAAACTTAAATATCATATACAGACTTCCGGGCGGTCATTGCATGCCCAGGAAATGCAATTCAATGATATCCGCACCACCTTGCAGGCGTTGCTGGCGATTAACGATAACTGCAATAGTTTGCACACCAATGCCTACGATGAGGCAATCACCACGCCGACTGAGGAATCTGTGCGGCGCGCGCTGGCAATTCAATTAATCATTAACCGTGAGTTTGGGCTGGCCAAGAATGAAAACCCCAATCAAGGCTCGTTTATTGTTGATGAGCTTACCGATCTGGTGGAGGAAGCTGTGTTGCAGGAGTTTGAGCGTATCTCTGATCGCGGCGGGGTGTTGGGTGCGATGGAAACAGGTTATCAGCGCGGCGTGATTCAGGAGGAATCAATGAAATACGAGTTGAAAAAGCACGACGGTTCACTGCCGATCATCGGCGTAAACACCTTTCTGGCAGAAGGCGAAGAGGAAGAGTTTAATATTGAGCTGGCACGTTCAACAGAAGAGGAAAAGCAGAGCCAGATTCAGCGTTTGGCCGATTTCAAGGAACGCCATGGGGAACATTCAGAGCAGGCATTGGCCGAAATAAAGTCAACCATCAGTGCGGGTGGCAATGGCTTCGAAGCCTTGATGGAGGCTGTGCGACACTGTTCGCTGGGCCAATTAACGGACGCGTTTTTTGAAGTTGGCGGCCAGTACCGCCGCTCGACCTGATGCCTGAGTACGCGGATAAGCAAGCAGCGGTAACGGCCATGCCAGACGAGGCGGCCAGCCCTGCCTGGCCGATAGCCGAGTTACAGGAAAACCTGCACTTTTATATGGAGAACGGCTTTATGGTATTCACAGAAGCCTACCATTTGGCGCGCGGTCGCTGCTGTGGCAATGCCTGTCGGCATTGTCCCTATGAGCATATAAACGTATCCAAATAGGCGATTCGCTGTTGCGTGTTATTAGTCTGGTTCCCAGCCTCACCGAAACACTGCTCGAGTGTGGTGTGGAGGTCGTGGGGCGCACGAGGTTTTGCGTGCATCCCGTCGAGTCAGTCAAAGACATTACCAAGGTTGGCGGCACCAAGGGCGTGGACTGGACGCGTTGCGCAGCATTGCGTCCTGATCTGGTGATCTTTGATCGCGAAGAGAACCTCAAGGCCATGGCGGATGAATGCCCCTTTCCCTGGCATGCGACGCATATTACATCGGTTGATTCTGCAGGCCCGGAGTTGGCCCGATTAGCGGAGTCGCTGAATAATGCCGGGTTGGCGCAAATGGCCGCCGACTGGGTGGCGCTGGCCGCTCGCCCAGCCAGGCAGATGGCGCCAATCGCCGAATTGCCGGGCGTAATCGACTGGCTGCAACCGCCTCCGGATTCCGTACAGCAGCTTAACTATATAATCTGGCGCGATCCGTGGATGGCGGTGGCCAGGCACACGTTTATCGGCTCGGTGCTCGAACGGCTGGGATACGCACCATTACTGGCCGAATTTGATAGTGTGTATCCTGAGCTTGAAGAGGCCCAAATGCAGACTGAGGGCTGTGTAAATTTGTTTTCCTCCGAACCCTATCCCTTTGCCCGTCATACAGACGCGTTGCGCGCCGCGGGGTATCATGGTGCGCTGGTTGATGGTGAGTGTTTTTCCTGGTTTGGAATTCGCAGCTATCGCTTTTTACAGGCTCATCTTTGAGTCACAGGAGATTTATCCAGAATGAGTAACAAAAAGTTTTCCACGCCCGATTTGTGCGATGAGTTTGAAAACCAGGTGCGCATATTGGAGCCTCTGTTTCGCAGTTATGGCGGCCGCACAAACTTTCATGGCCAGGCCGTTACCATCAAGTGCTTTGAAGATAATTCGGTGGTCAAAAAGCTGGTCGATGAACCGGGCCAAGGCCGGGTGATTGTCATGGATGGTGGTGGTTCACTGCGGCGCGCGATACTGGGCGATATGCTGGCGGAAAATGCCCAGAATAATGGCTGGGCAGGGCTGATTATTAATGGCTGTATCCGCGATTGTGATGAGATAGCGCAGCTGGATCTTGGTGTCAAAGCATTGAATACCCACCCTCAGAAAACCGACAAGCGTGGTCTGGGTGATTTAAATTTACCGGTGACTTTTGCCGGCCAGACCATTCGTCCCGGCGAGTGGGTATATGCCGACAACAATGGGGTTATTGTCAGCGCGACCGAGCTGGCTGCTGGCTAGCCATTTGGCGTTGCTGACGCCTCACTAAATTGCACTTATTCCGCTTGCCAGTATCGTCAAGTTGGTGATAGCTTAATCACAAAGCGGGTTTCGTACGAGTTATTGGGGGCGTAATGTGTCGCAACTCAAGTCAAATATAGCAGTGCTGGGCGTCCTGTCCGTGCTGTGCTTTGCACAACCGGCTTTTGCATTTCGGATTCTGTTTATCGGTAACAGCTTTACTGGCCATGCGGAGGCATCCTTAAATAATCTGGCCTTGTTTTCACCCTTTGAATCCGACACTTTGTCGTTTCAGTATGTCGGTGGCATCGATCTGGGCTCTCACAGTCAACGCGAAGAGACCCTGGCTGCTTTGCGAAACAATTCCTGGGATTATGTGTTTTTGCAGGACTTCAGTACTCGTCCGCTGGAAAATCCGACGGGTTTTCAAGCTTCGATTGATTTTTTCGTAAAGGAGATCCGGCGGCGCGGCGCTGAGCCAATACTGTACGCACCCTGGGCACGAAAATTACCATTGCTTACCTACAGGGCTAGACAGGTTGAAGTTAGTGCGCAATACATGAAAGCGGCCAGCCGTCATGGGTTGGCCATGGCGCGCGTGGGTGATTTGTGGCTGCAACAATTCGATTTTGACCGCGCGTTGTTCAATCAGCTTTTTGTGTCGGATGGGATCCACGCAACAACGGCCGGGCAGTTTGCTATTGCCGCTTCAATTTATAAGGTTCTGTACCAAAGTGATTTGATCTGGGCGCCTGCATTTGGTGTGCCGGGAGGCACCGCTGATAAAATCAGAACCGCTGCGGCCAACTTGAATATAACCAGAGCCGCTCATTTAAATGCACGCTCCCCGATGAGTGCAATCCCCGTGATTGTCGATTTGTTGCTTGAATAGAGCCTAATTGTTGCGGATAAAATTGGCGCTGAGGCGCCACTTCTGATCGCGATAACGGGTAGTGAACTTGCTGCCAGTGTTGACCCAGAACTGGTCTCGATTAAACTGGTACAAGGGCAGGTAATCAGTCGCTAGCGAGGCCAGGATGAAATCGTTGATGCCGCGCGGCCGTCGCTTGCTGGTGGCTTCGAGAATATAGTCACGACCTTCATACAGTAATACCACCCAGGCATGGCCACCGCCATTGTACTCACCGAGTGCCACGCGGGCATCGTGCCCCATGCCAATCAACCAATCAGCCAGTATCAGGGCATGATCTTCACAGTCACCCCGCGAATACGCGTAAGCCTGGCGCGAGTTTTGCCAGACCTCAGCCATGTCCGGTCCATACAGTTTGTGATCCAGTACGTAGGATTTTCGCAGCGCCAGGGTCGCCAGCGGCTCCCATACCGAATCCGTTTGAAACGGCGTAAAGCCGACCAGAAAACTGTTGGCAAAGTAGGGGTTGCGATCGACACCCGACGCGGAGCCGATAAATTCGGTCTGACGGTTGCCGGACCACATATAAAAACGGTGTCTCCGGTGGGCGGGGATTTGGGCTACCTTTTGCCACAGATCTTCTGTTTTAAAGCGGTAGTAACCCTGTGTTGCATTGGCTACGCCAAATTGTTCACCCATCTGTTCGATTTTAATACTGGCATCGGGTGCGAATTGTTCGGCCTTTTGGATAATTTGTCGCTGTTCAGCCCGTTCTTTGAAGCTGTCCAGGATGGACAAAGCGAACAGGCAGGCGATCAGCCAGGCAAACCACGAGCCGCCTGAGCGCATCGTGGCGTCAACCCTTCAAGCCGAACGAAACGATCAATGCCACAAACAGGAGAACCGTTGAGGCGAAAATGGCCACCGCAATATTGCCGTTCTGAAGCTGCTGTTGGATGTCTACGTCTTTCAGAAGTTTGCGGTCAACCCAGGTGAGTGCCACCACGGCGATAACCAGCGCGACCACGGTGTAGAGTAGGTTCACTCCCAGATTGAATAAGGTGGCGATTAAAAACTCAGTTTCCATATTCTTGTGCGGGGGTTTGTGGTGGTGGATAAATAGTAGCCAGATCGACGCATGATGTAAATGTAGTAGTGCCGTTGGCACCTCAGCGTGGATTGGCTTTCTGCGCTTCGTGTGGGGCGATAAATCAGATAGAATGCACGCTTTTTAGCGAAGCCAAGTTTGTTGCAGAGGCGAACCAGCCAGCGGGCAAACAGCGGTGTCAACAGCGGTACATACAACGCGTGAAGAATTTTAAGATAGCCATATTGGCCGGTGATGGCATTGGCCCGGAAATAATGCACGAAGGCATCAAAGTGCTGAAAGTGATCGAAGCGCGCAATGATGTGCAGTTCGAGTTAATAGAAGCCCCCTTTGGCGCGGCCGCCTGGTTTAGTCATGGTAGCTCGTTTCCTGAGGAAACTAAGGCGCTGGTGGATAGCGTAGATGCGGTGGTCAAAGGCCCGATTGGGTTGGGTCATGAAGAATCCAAGCAGATTCCCATTGATGAACAGCCAGAGCGTGGTGCCTTGTTACCGATGCGCAAACGGATGAATACCTACGCCAATTTCCGGCCGGTTTTTCTGCCGCCATCATTGGCCCACTTTTCACCGCTCAAGCCCGAGGTGATTGGTGACGGAATCGATATGATTATGGTGCGTGAGCTGGTCGGCGGTTTGTATTTTGGCGATAAGGAAACCGGCATTAACGAACAGGGAAAGCGTTACGTGCGTGAAGTACTGGAATACGATGAAGACCAGATCCGCAATATTCTGACGCAGGCATTCGAGTTGGCACAGAATCGTAAAAAAATTCTACACAATATTCACAAGAGCAATGTTCTCAAATCCAGTGTGCTGTGGAATGAGGTGGTCGAGGAAATGCGACCAGAGTACCCCGATGTGGAGGTGATCAATATCCTGGTCGACGCTGCTGCAACCGCGTTGTGTCTCAACCCGGGTCAGTTCGATGTGATGGTTATGGAGAATATGTTCGGCGATATATTGAGCGACCAAGGTGGCGGAATACTCGGTTCGCTTGGATTAATGCCGTCTGCCTGTTTAGGTGAAAATGGCAAGGCTTATTATGAGCCATCGCATGGGTCCGCACCGGATATCGCAGGGCAGGGCATCGCCAACCCCTATTCAATGATTGGTTCCATGGCCATGATGCTGGAATACAGTTTTGGCATGGTCGATGAAGCACGTCGGGTTTGGGATGCCATGCAAAGTGTCTTTGCTGACGGTTATTCCACCGCCGACCTATCCAAGCCCGGCAGCGGTGTGAAGATGATTTCGACCGCGGATTTTGGCGACAAAGTTGTGGAACACTTGCAGGCCAATGCCTGACACGGCAGGTTCCGCAATGAATGTTGACTATTTTCAGGTTGATGCCTTTGCGGCTCGCGCATTTGAAGGCAATCCGGCGGGTGTATGTCCTCTGGATGTATGGCTGGATGATGCCTTGATGCAATCGATTGCGGCGGAAAACAATTTGGCCGAAACCGCATTCTTTGTGGCCGAGGGCGACGATTACCGCATTCGCTGGTTTACCCCCAAGCTTGAGGTTGATCTGTGTGGCCACGCCACGCTCGCCACTGCCGCTGTTCTGTATGAAGAATTAGACTGTAAACAGTCTGAAATCAGATTCCATTCACGCAGCGGCCCACTGGGTGTTAGCCGAAGTGAATCTGGATACACATTAAATTTTCCGTTGCAGGAGGCCCAGCGCTGTGAGGTGCCACAGGGGTTGCAGTCAGCGCTTGGGATAACTAGCGCAATCAGCGACTGCCGGCTGCATGAAGACTATCTGATTGTTATTGAAGATGAAGCTGAGCTGCGTGGGCTACAACCTGATTTTGCTACCATAAATAAAATCGATGCGCGCGGGGTGATCGTCACCAGCCCTGCGGCTGAGTATGATTTTGTGAGCCGCTTTTTCGCGCCTCAGGTCGGCATTGATGAAGACCCCGTGACCGGGTCATCGTTCACCAAACTGGCTCCCTACTGGGCGCAGCGCCTGCAGCAAAACAGGCTACAAGCACGGCAGGTTTCCCGGCGCGGTGGTGATGTTCAATGCGAAGTGCAGGGTGATCGGGTACTAATCAGCGGTCATGCGTGTTGTGTGCTGCGCGGTACTTTTGATCTCTAAGCGGCGTTCTAACGATATTTTTTTACACTCTGGCGGACGCAACCTCTGCAACTTTTTAACCATGATTTTTGGAAGTGTTTTATGACAAAGATTAGGACTTACATTCAACAATTGTCGATCGCGGCTGTATTGTTCATCGCAGGCTGCGGTGGCGGTGGCAGTTCTAGTGGCGGTGGTTCGGCACCGATGGTGGGTGCAACGCCAGCACCCGCTTTGTCAATCGTCGCTCTCGGCGACAGTATCGGCAATGGCTTTGGTGTAGCCACGCCCTGGCCCGTCTTGCTTGGGGCGGCTCTGGGCGCACCGGTCGATAACAACAGCGTCACTAATATGCAGACCAGTTTCGGCCTGAGTATCATCGAAGAGCGTCTGGACGCAATCAACCCGACCCATGTAGTGATTTTGCAGGGCACCAATGATGCGCTTCGTGGTTCGGTGGGTGGCGCAATTTCCAATCTGCAAGCCATGGTGGATATCGCCAATGCACGCGGTGTGATAGCGGTGGTGGCAACTCTGCCACCCATTCCGCGTTCGGCATCCGAGAACGCCCGCGCTGCCGATATAAGTGTGGGCATTCGCGGTCTGGCCGGCGCTACTATTGCCGAGGTGCGCGGTGCCATGGGTAATGGTGATGGCTTGATCGTTGACGATGGCGTGCACCCCAATCAGCAGGGCCAGCAAGTGATCACTGACGTAATGTTAGCGACGTTCTAGTACTCGGCAAGCTGCTGGCTGCCTACACCTCGTCGCCAGTTGCCTTCGATTGAAGACCAACAGTGAGCTAGTCCGTTACGGTGGCTCGAATTACGCTGGAGCGCTTGTCTTCACCGTCGTGGCTCCAGCCGGGCGCGAAAAAAATGTACTTTAATTTATCTTGCCAGCGAGTAGCACGTTTTACATCGCGCCAGATTGCCTGATATTCATGGGTGGCGACATGCAAGGGACGATGAGATGTCAGGTTCTCTGTCAGGCCGTAACGTGGTGGGTCGTCGTTGCGTTCTTGCGAAAAAGATCCGAATATCCGGTCCCACAGTATTAAAACGCCGGCGTGATTGCGGTCCAGATATCGAGGGTTTGAGGCATGGTGTACCCGGTGATGGGACGGCGTATTGAAGATCCATTCAATTGGCTTAGGTAGCCGCCTTACCAATTCAGTGTGCACCCAGAACTGATAAAACAGATTGATGCTCATCATCATAAAGATCATTAACGCGTCGAAGCCCAATAGTGGCAGGGGAAGCCAAAAAAAATACTTATGAATACGCTCACCCACGCCCTGACGCAGGGCCGTCGCAAAATGCATTCGCACCGCGGAATGGTGACTCACATGGCCAGCCCAGAACAGGCGCACTTCATGGTTCAGGCGGTGGAACCAGTAGTAGATAAAATCGTCCAACACGAATAGCAGACACCAGGCCCACCATTGGCGTTGAATTACGTCGCGCAAGGGGCTGATTTCATGCAAGTGCCAGGCCACGGCGAACAACAGCAGCTTAGGCAGTAGATCGACGATCACAACGAAGCCCATCATCCAGAATGAAGCCTGAGTATCGGATTTCAGATGCAGTTGTAATTGGTGTCGGCGCGCGTATTGATATTCCAGCACAAATGCGAGAATAAAAATTGGCACAAACCAATAAATCAAATCATCGCGGGCGAATTCATTGAGGATTTCCTGTGACAACATTGATCAAGTCCGAAGCTGGTTTATACTCTTTTAACGAATGGTTTGGCGATACGGTTACCGCCATGAAAACTGTGCAACAAACACGAAGGTTTTGATCGTTATCGCGCTGAATCGTGAGCATAGCCAAGAATGTAACGGGGGTATAGCTCTGAATTCAATGTCACGACCCACTGGGTCGATTCAGCCAACTGTCTGGCGACTTGGCAGCTTCCGCTGCGTCTGACTGGACTAAGCCGTTCTTATTAGATAGATTGGCCAGCTATTTTAAAACAATAAGCCTTTAAACCCACCACTGAGGAAATGCCAATGCTTGGATTAATGATGGATGAGCAGTTAACCATTACACAGCTGATGCGCCATGCGAAACTGATTTGGAAAGACAGTAAGATAGTTTCAATAACCCACGATCACGACCGCCACCGTTACACGATGGGCGAATGTTTTGATCGGGTAGGACAATTAAGCAATGCCCTGACCAAGCTCGGTATGCAAGACGGGGACGCTCTGGGGACTTTGGCGTGGAATGATTTTCGCCATATGGAAATATATTATGGCGTGTCATGCGCCGGCGCGGTTTGCCACACAATCAACCCCCGGCTGTTCCCGGAGCAATTGACCTATATCATCAATCATGCCGAGGACAAGTGGCTGTTTGTTGACCCCATGTTTGTTCCATTGGTGGAAGCGCTGGGCGATACGATTCCCAATGTGAAGGGCGTTATCGTACTCAGTGATAAAGCGCACATGCCGGGTACAAAGTTGTCGAATGTGTACTGCTATGAAGAGTTGATCGATGGCGAAAGCAGCGATTTCGATTGGCCCGATTTAGATGAAAATGCGGCCTGCTCTTTGTGCTACACGTCTGGCACCACCGGTAACCCCAAGGGGGTACTTTATTCACACCGTTCGCTGGTATTGCAGTGTTATGCAGCCTGCTTAGGTGGGTCCATGGGTATGAAAAATACCGATACTATTTTGCCCATCGTGCCCATGTTCCACGTCAATGCCTGGAATATTCCCTATTCCGCTGCGCTGGCTGGCTTTAATCTGGTGTTTCCGGGCTCAAAAATGGGCGATGGTGAAACCCTGCAGGCATTGATGGAGGAAGAAAGCGTTAACTTCTCAGCCGGTGTGCCGACGGTCTGGTTGTCACTGTTAAATTACCTGCGTGAGACAGGTAAAAAGGTCGAGGCCTTGGAAGCCGTTGTCGTGGGTGGTTCGGCCTGCCCCTTGAGCACCATGGAAGAGTTCGAGCGCGAGCATGGCGTGTCAACCCATACCGGCTGGGGAATGACCGAGATGGCCCCGCTCGGCACCTACAATATTCCCAAGAAGCCTCGCGATCAGTACACCGATGAGGAATACAACGTCTTGCGCCTGAAGGCTGGCCTGCCGGTATTCGGGGTGCAAATGAAAATTGTCGATGAAGAGAATAAGGAACTGCCCTGGGACGGGGTTGCCTTTGGCGCACTGAAGGTTAAAGGCCCCTGGGTGGTTAAGAATTACTTCAAGATGGAAGAGCAATTACTCGATGAAGATGGCTGGTTTGATACCGGCGATGTGGCCACCATCGATCCCGACGGCTACATGGCTATTACCGATCGCACCAAAGATGTGATCAAGTCAGGTGGAGAGTGGATATCCTCTATTGATCTTGAGAACTGCGCGGTCGGCCACCCTGATGTGGTTGAGGCGGGTGTCATTGGTGTTGCCCATCCAAAGTGGGACGAACGGCCCCTGCTGGTGGTGGTGAAGGCCGAAGGGTCGGATGTTACCGGTGAGCAGATTATTGAGTATATGGATGGCAAAGTTGCTAAATGGTGGTTGCCTGACGAAGTCGCTTTTGTTGATGAATTGCCGCATACCGCAACCGGTAAGATTCATAAGGTTGGCCTGCGCGAACAATTCGCTGATTTCACATTTAAAAATAGCTAAGTCGAGCCAACGCGAAAAGCTGGAATATAGTTTTTAAACACAACCCAGGGGTTGAAAATTCATGATTAAACTGAGAGTCGGTTTGTTGCTGCCGTGCCTGATTTTGGGTGCCTGCGGAGGTAATCTAACCCTGCCGCCCTTGGGCGATAGCCGGTCGGGGCAGACAAGTTCCTCCGCTGAAAAGAATCGGCAAACGCAAGCGTCGGCGCCGAATAAACGCAAACAATCCGGCTCTGATCGGGCACCCTTTGGCTCCAGCTATGAGGCGCCGCCCAGCTTGCCCACCTTAATCAGCAACGTCAATGTGTTAACCGGCACCGGTGAGCAACTGCAGGGCGTAAGCGTTTTATTGCAATCGGGTAAAATCGTCAGCATAGACGATGCTGAATTGCCTGAGGGTGGGGTGATTGTAGAGGGCAATGGCCGATGGCTAACCCCGGGCATAATCGATGTGCACTCGCATTTGGGGGTCTATCCTGAGCCAGCCATTCCATCCCATAACGATGGTAATGAAATAGTATCGCCCAATACTGCCAAGGTATGGGCCGAGCACTCTGTGTGGCCGCAGGACCCGGCATTTGAAAAAGCACTCGCTGGCGGAGTGACCACGCTACAGATTTTACCCGGTTCCGCTAACCTTTTTGGTGGTCGCGGCGTGACACTAAAGAATGTGTCATCCATCACGATGCAAGGTATGAAATTCCCCAATGCGCCACATAGTTTGAAAATGGCCTGTGGGGAAAATCCCAAGCGGGTATATGGTGATAAAGGCGGCCCGGCCACGCGCATGGGTAATATGGCCGGTTATCGTGAAGCTTGGATTGCCGCCAGCGCCTATCGTGATAAATGGGCGGCCTACAAGAAGAAAGGCAAATCAGCCGATGCGCCGGATCGGGATTTAATGCTGGAAACGCTGGCCGGTGTGTTGGACGGCGAAATTAAAGTACACAACCACTGTTACCGTGCTGATGAAATGGTAAACATGATCGATTTGGCGCGCGAATTTAATTATAAGGTCACTGCTTTTCATCATGCAGTAGAGGCCTATAAGGTGGCGCCGATACTGGCGGAGAACGATGTTTGTGCTGTGGTATGGGCCGATTGGTGGGGCTTTAAACAGGAGGCGGCGGATATGATCCGTGAGAATGCCGCCCTGGTTCATGCTGTGGGTGGTTGCGCCATTATTCATTCAGATGACGGAATCCAGACCCAGCGATTATTACAGGAAGTGGCCAAAGTCATGCAGGCAGCTCAAGTAATGGGCTACAAAATTCGCGGCGCCGATGCAATTAAGTGGGTCACCTCAAATGCGGCAAAGTCGTTGGGGCTGGAGAACGAGGTTGGCAGTATAGAGGCGGGCAAGAATGCAGATGTCGTGTTGTGGAGCGGTAACCCCTTCAGCGTGTATACGCGGGCTGATATGGTATGGATTGACGGTGTATTGCAGTACGACAAACAGCAGCCGGGCCTGCGAGCGACGGCGGATTTCAATCTCGGTATCTTAAAGCCGGCGGAGGATCGACCATGAGACTATTAACGATTATTGGATGTGCCGCCTTAGGTTTAACGGTGGGTGCGGTGCAAGCTGCGCAACCGGTGTTGATCGAAGGCGTCAAGCTGGTCAGCGCCTCATACCGTACTGATCCGGCGGTGGATGTTCTGTTGCGCGACGGCAGGATCGCTGCGATTGGGCCGCAGCTCTCATTGCCGATCGGGGCCCGCGCCATTGATGGTTCGGGGCGGGTATTAGCGCCGGGATTTTTCAACTCTGAGACTCACATGGGTTTAACCGAGGTTAACTCGGTGCCCGGCACTCGTGACGAACAATCAGAGAATGATCGAGTTAGCGCAGCATTACGGGTTAGTGATGCAATTAACCCTCACAGCACGCTGATTCCGCATAATCGAATGTTGGGATTAACGCATGCGTTGGTGCAGCCGGAAAGCAAGACCAATCTGTTTGCTGGCACCGCTGCGGTGATACAAATGGCCGATCAGGATACCGTAATAAATTCTGCGGCCGGGGTGGTGGTGACGCTCGGTGCCCAGGGCAGTAAACTGGCCGGCGGGTCGCGGGCCGTCAGCATGGCGCTGTTAAGAGCAGCGGTAGAAGATGCGCGCGATTATGCTGCCAACCGTGCTGCGGTGAACGCAGGGCGGCGACGCGATTACAGCCTGTCGCGCCAGGACCTGGCGGCCCTGGCGCCGGTTATCAGAGGTGATATTCCGCTGATCGCGCACGCCTCCCGCGCTCACGATATCGAGCAAATAGTTCGCTTTGCCGGCCGTAATAAGCTCAAGTTGATTGTATCTGGCGCGCAAGAGGCCTGGCGCGTAGCCGACTTGCTGGCAGAGCGTCGAGTGCCGGTCATCATTGACCCCATTCAAAACCTGCCCACCGCATATGAGGCTATCGGCACCCGGCTAGACAATGCAGCGTTATTACACAGCGCCGGCGTTACCTTGTTGTTTACCGGTATGGGCTGGCAAAACACGCACAATGCGTTTTTAGTAAGGCAGTCAGCCGGGAATTCGGTTGCCAATGGCTTGCCGTATATGGCTGCCATCAACGCCATTAGTCGTAACCCGGCACGGGTGTTTGGAGTTGCGGGTTACGGAGAATTGAAGGTTGGCAGTGCGGCCAGTGTGGTGCTGTGGTCGGGCGACCCGTTGGAAATGAGTTCCAGCGTGGAGGCAGTATTTATTAAAGGCGAGCCCTATGCGTTGCAAAGCCGGGCGACGCGCTTGCGAGATCGTTACTGGGCACGCTATGGCACTTCCAACTAAGTTGGCCGTTGGGACCAATCACGTGATTGCGGTGTCTTGACCGGTAATTGAATCGCTGTGGCTACGATAAAATCGCCGGTAACCGGTGTGGTGCTGGAGGTTGTGGCGGAGTCTGGCCAGCAGTGCCAAGCCGGTGACGCGCTATTGGTGTTGGAGTCGATGAAAGTGCAAATCCCGATCGCATTGCCGAATGTCGGCGTTATCAAAAACGTACTGGTCGGCCGGGGTGACACCGTAGAGCAGGGCAGCGATCTACTGACTTATTTGTCTGCCCCTTCAACGCTCCCTGAGCAGCAGGGTGATGCCACAGGGCCAGACGAAGATGCGCCCGAAGGCACCCAACAGTCTTTGCAACAAGAGGCACGGCAGCGCCGAGAGTTTTCCGAAGATAATGCACGGCCGCAGGCGGCGCAGCGGCGACACAGTAAAGGTTTCCGCACCGCGCGTGAAAATCTCGCAGATCTGATGGATGACGGTAGTTTTGATGAATACGGTCAACTCGCAGTGGCGGCGCAGCGCCAACGTCGGGAGTTACAGGAGTTGCAAATAGACACGGCTGCGGATGGTGTGATTACCGGCGTGGGAACCATAAACGCCAAGCGGTTCGGCGAGCAACGGACCCGTACCGCGGTGGCGATCTATGATTATTCTGTACTGGCCGGCACACAGGGTTTTTTCCACCATCAAAAACTGGATCGGATTATCGAAGTCGCGACTAATCAGGGGTTACCGGTGATTATGTATACCGAAGGTGGTGGTGGCCGACCTGGTGACACTGATGTGGTGACCATGAGCACTGGCTTGCATTGTCATTCATTCACCGCCTGGGCTGGATTAGCTGGCGTGGTGCCGCGTATTGCAGTTGCCAACGGCTATAATTTTGCCGGCAATGCCGCATTGTTCGGTGCCGCCGATATTACCATTGCCACCCAATCTTCCTGGATCGGCATGGCTGGGCCAGCCATGATAGAAGGCGGCGGTCTGGGCGATTTCAGGCCAACAGAAATCGGGCCGATTGAGGTTCAGTCCGCCAATGGAGTAGTCGATATCGTGGTACAGGATGAGGCCGCGGCGACCCGGGCTGCACAGGACGTATTAGCCGTGTTTCAGGGTGACTTGCGCGATTGGCACAGCAAGGATCAGGCGTCGCTGGATCGGGCCTTACCGGAAAACAGACGTTATACCTACGACGTCAGAGCGATTATCAATACCGTATTGGATGCGGACAGTTTTATTGAACTGCGACGGGGCTATGGCGGCGCCGTTGTATGTGGCTTTGGTCGCCTGCGAGGGCGGTCGATTGGTGTACTGGCCAGTGACTGCACGGTGCTGGGCGGTGCCATCGACGTGGATGCCGCCGACAAGGCCGCAGACTTTATGCGCTTATGCAATAACTTCGGGCTGCCACTGGTATCGCTGAGCGACACACCGGGCTTTATGGTTGGCCCGGAGCATGAAACTCGCGGCGCAGTGCGCCGTCTAAGCGCCTTATTTACCGCTGGAGCCCAGTTAACAGTGCCGCTGGTCGGGGTCGTGTTGCGCAAATGCTATGGTCTGGGCGCCCAGGCTTTATTAGGTGGCAGCACCTTGGTGCCGGACTACACCGCGGCCTGGCCCAGTGGCGAATTTGGTGGCATGGGTTTAGAGGGTGCCGTAAAGCTTGGTTTTAAGCGTGAACTGGATGCGCAGGACTCTGCTGAGCAGCGCCAGGCGCTGTTTGATAAATTACTCGAGCAGCAGTACCAGCGCGGCAAGGCGGTGGAAGTCGCCACGCTGCTGGAGATCGACGCGGTTATTCAGCCGCGGGACACGCGCGGTGTAATAGCGCGAGCACTCAATTATTAGCTTGCCTTAACCATTGCAGACGCGATGTGACCGAATTTGTTGGCCAGATCAACACACTCATTATGCCTCCCGGCTCGTTTTGCAGTTCTGCAAATACCAGATACACGGCCAGAAGGACATCAGGCAGTGTGCTGATAATGTCCAATTTCTCGCTATGACCCGCTAAATTGGCGCGGAATGCTGGGCAAAGGCGCCAAAAATGTGCTTTTCAGGCTTGAACTGAAGGCATCAATCCCCATAATTCACGCATTCATTTTTAGCACTTAATTAATTGAAAAATAAGCCTATGTCGCACGCAGAGAAACCAGTCGATAAGCCGAATCAAAAGCCTGAGGATGTGTCATTGGAAGAAGTAAAAACCAGTGCTGGGGCCGAGCCACAAGACGCGGCTGGCAGCTCAGAGGAAGGCGCCGCCGAGGCTGCAGTTACAGTTGACCCGCATGCAGAGCAAGTCGAGGAACAGAGCCCGGAACTTGAAGCAGCGTTGGCCGAAGTGGCTCAGCTGAAAGACGCCTATATGCGGGCCATGGCGGAGCAGGAAAACGTGCGTCGCCGGTCTGAAAAAGAAGTGGCCAACAGCCGTAAATTTGCGGTCGAGGGTTTTGCCAAAGAAATGCTCAATGTCTATGACAGCCTGAAGCTGGCCTGCGACATCGACATTGGCGAAGACGCCGCAGAAGTGGTCAAAAACGTGCACGAGGGTGTGCAAATTACGCTCAAGCAGTTACAGGCCGCGATGGCTAAATTCGCCGTTGTTGAAGTTGCGCCGCAGGTTGGCGATAAGCTGGACCCTAATGTGCACCAGGCAATGAGTATCCTGGAGTCGGAAGAAGTCGAATCCGGTCACATCATTAACGTTATTCAACCCGGCTTTACATTGCATGAGCGCTTATTGCGCCCGGCCATGGTCGTGGTCGCCAAGTAAATTGATTAGGCCGCCGACAGCCTAGTAGAGCGCTCGGGAAACAAAACAAAAATTGCCGTGGAAATTGCGGCACAACTATTGAATTTAACAACACCAGCCCCACAAACAGGGGCATGAACAGAATTATTTTTGAGGTATTAAACCATGGGTAAAATTATTGGAATCGATTTAGGTACTACCAACTCCTGTGTGGCGGTAATGGATGGCGACAAGCCGCGCGTTATCGAAAACAGCGAGGGCGATCGTACCACCCCATCCTACGTCGCATTTGCTGAAGACGGCGAAGTATTGGTTGGGCAACCGGCCAAGCGCCAATCGGTTACTAACCCGGCCAATACGTTGTATGCGGTAAAGCGCCTGATTGGACGCAAGTTTGATGAAAAAGTAGTGCAGCGTGATGTTGAGCTGATGCCCTACAAAATTATCAAAGCCAAAAACGGCGATGCCTGGGTGGAAGTCAATGGCAAACAAATGGCCGCTCCGGAAGTGTCCGCGCGCGTGCTGCAGAAAATGAAAACCACGGCGGAAGAGTTTCTTGGCGAGACTGTGACCGAAGCGGTGGTGACTGTACCGGCCTATTTTAATGACTCGCAACGTCAGGCGACCAAAGACGCCGGCAAAATCGCGGGCCTCGATGTAAAGCGTATTATCAATGAGCCGACAGCGGCTGCGCTGGCCTATGGTATGGATCAGAAAACCGGCGACCGCAAACTGGCAGTTTACGACTTGGGTGGTGGTACCTTTGACGTATCCATCATTGAGATTGCCGAGATAGACGGCGAACACCAGTTTGAAGTGTTGTCGACCAATGGCGATACCTTCCTCGGTGGGGAAGACTTTGATAACCGTGTAATCGAATATCTGGCGGCAGAGTTTAAAAAGGATCAAAGCATCGACCTTAAGGGTGATGCGCTGGCAATGCAGCGTCTCAAAGATGCAGCTGAGAAAGCCAAGATTGAGTTGTCATCCAGCTCTCAAACTGAGGTCAACCTGCCCTATATCACGGCGGATGCTACCGGGCCTAAACACTTGGTGTTGAAGCTGTCGCGTGCCAAGCTGGAGTCATTGGTTGAAGACCTGATTACCCGTACCATTGAGCCTTGCAAGATCGCACTCAAAGACGCCGGCATGTCTGCCAGCGAGATTGATGATGTGATTTTGGTGGGTGGTCAAACCCGTATGCCGAAAGTACAGGAAGCTGTGCAGGACTTTTTTGGTAAAGAAGCGCGCCGCGATGTAAACCCGGATGAAGCCGTGGCCATGGGTGCTGCGATTCAAGGTGGGGTATTGGGTGGCGACGTAAAAGACGTGCTGCTGCTTGATGTGACGCCACTGACTCTGGGTATCGAAACCATGGGTGGCGTGCGGACCGCGTTGATTGACAAGAACACAACCATCCCGACTAACGCCAGCCAGACGTTTTCGACGGCCGATGATAATCAGAACGCGGTCACCATTCACGTGTTGCAGGGTGAGCGCGAGATGGCGGCCGGTAACAAGTCGCTGGGTCGATTTGACCTGACGGACATTCCGCCGGCACCGCGCGGCACACCGCAGATTGAAGTGACCTTCGACATTGATGCCAACGGTATTATGCATGTTTCTGCCAAAGACAAGGCCACCGGCAAAGAGAACAAAATTGTGATTAAATCCAGCTCAGGCTTGAGCGAAGAGGAGATCGAAGCCATGGTGGCTGATGCCGAAGCGCACGCTGAGGAAGATGCCAAAGCCAAAGCGTTGGTGGATGCCCGTAATCAGGCCGAGGCCATGGTCAACGGTGTACAGAAAACCATGACAGATGCTGGCGACAAGCTCGATGCAGATGAAAAAACCAAAATCGAGGGTGCCATCGCTGCGGTTGAAGAAGCGGTCAAGGGCGAGGACGTGGATGATATTAATGCCAAGGTTCAAACCCTGATGGAATCCAGCCATAAGCTGGCTGAGCAGATGTATGCTGAAGCCACGTCTGAACAGGGCGCCGGTGCCGACGATGCTGCTCCGCAGGATGACAATGTGGTGGATGCCGAGTTTGAAGAAGTAAAAGACGACGAGGATAAAAAGGCCTAGAGTAATCCTGGTTAAGCAATAAGCAGGTGAGCGGCGGCGTGTTTCCGAACAGGGGAACACGCCGCTCGTTACGCAAGGGCCTGATGCTGTTATTGGCAGTGCCATCCCGCTGAAATAAATAGAGAAGAGTTCATGGCAAAACGCGATTATTACGAAGTGCTGGGCGTTGACAAATCCGCAGATGAAGCTGATTTGAAGAAGGCCTATCGTCGTTTGGCGATGAAATATCATCCGGATCGTAATTCAGATGATGCTGAGGCGGAAAAGAAATTTAAGGAAGCCAAGGAAGCTTACGACGTACTCAATGATGCCGAAAAACGTGGTGCCTATGATCAATTTGGTCATGCAGCCTTTGAAGGCGGCATGGGCGGCGGAGCAGGTGGTTTCGGCGGCGGTGCCGGTGGCTTCGGCGATATCTTCGGCGATATGTTTGGCGATATCTTCGGTGGTGGCGCTGGCGGCGGTGGCCGACAACGGCAACGACGCGGCTCGGATTTACGTTACACGCTGGAATTGAGTTTAGAAGATGCGGTGCGCGGCACCGAGGTAAACATCACCGTGCCGCGTATGTCGCAGTGTGGTGGCTGTAATGGTTCCGGCGCCAAGCAAGGCAGTACGCCAAGTACCTGCGGGACTTGTCACGGCCAGGGACAGGTGCGTATGCAGCAGGGCTTTTTCTCAGTGCAGCAAACCTGCCCACAGTGTCAGGGGCGAGGCAATATTATTACTGACCCCTGCGCCGAGTGTCACGGTCAGGGCATGGTCAAAGAGCAGAAAAAATTATCGGTCAAAATCCCCGCCGGGGTCGATGAAGGTGACCAGATTCGCCTGTCCGGTGAAGGCGAGAGCGGCGGAGTAGGTGGCGTAAACGGCGATTTATATGTGTCGGTTACGCTAAAACGCCACGCCATTTTCGAGCGTGAAGGCGTTGACCTGCATTGCTGTGTGCCAGTCAGTTACGCTACTTTATCCTTAGGCGGCGAACTGGAAGTGCCAACTCTGGATGGCCGTGCCAAGCTCAAAGTGCCGGCTGGAACACAATCCGGCAAGCAATTCCGTTTGCGTGGTAAGGGCGTGCAAAACGTGCGTAATGCCGGATTTGTGGGTGATCTCTATTGCAGGGTAAATGTAGAAACACCGGTAAACCTGACCAAGCGACAGAAAGAACTATTGCAGGAGTTTGATGAAACCTTGCACCAGGGTGGCAGCAAACACAGCCCCCAGGAAAGTTCCTGGTCAGATAAAATTAAGTCGTTCTTCGACGATATTGTTACCTGACTTAGCTTAGCGAGGCTGCAGTTCGTAACAGGGCTCGTACTCGCCTGACAATTTCATACGCCCGTCACGGGCAAAGGCCTGTAGTAGGCCGGTAAGCGCCTCCATTATTGCTGCATCACCATTCAATTGGTAGCAACCATGCTGCTGGATCGCCGCAATGCCATCGGGCTTGATATTGCCCGCCACAATGCCGGAAAATGCGCGGCGCAGATTGGCCGCCAGTTGCGCGGCCGGTTGCGCTGCACTTAGGTCAAGAGCGGCCATATTTTCATGAGAGGGGTCAAAACTTTGCTGCAGGTTTTGTTCTACGTGCAGTGACCAGTTAAAGAAGAAAGCATCATCCAGATCACGTCGGTTGCGATAGACGGCTGCCATGGCCTCGCTCATGGCGCTGGCGGCGGCCACCGGATCGCCGATAATGGTTTGGTAAAGCGATTGCGCTTCTTCACCCAGTGTTGAACCGATAAATTCATCGAGCTGGTCAAAATAGGCGCGGCTCTCTTCCGGGCCGGTAAAAATCAGTGGCAACGAAATATTTTTATTCTTATTATTCAATAAGATACCAATGATATATAAGATCTCTTCAGCTGTGCCAGCGCCGCCCGGAAACACCATAATGCCGTGTCCCATCCGCACAAACGCCTCCAGGCGCTTTTCGATGTCCGGCATGATAATCAATTCATTAACAATGGCGTTGGGTGCCTCAGAGGCAATAATGCCGGGCTCAGAGATGCCGATGTAGCGCGGTTTACTGGTGCGCTGTTTGGCATGCGCTACATTAGCACCCTTCATAGGGCCTTTCATGGCGCCAATACCACAGCCGGTGCAAATATCCAGGCCACGCAGGCCTAGCCGGTAGCCCACTTCTTTGGTGTAATCGTATTCATGACCGGCAATCGAGTGCCCGCCCCAGCACACCACCAGGTTGGGGCGCTTGCGGGGTTTCAGAGCGCGTGCGTTGCGCAATGTTTTAAACACCATGTCGGTGATTGAATCACCGCGTTGCTCCCACAATGAGAACTGGTCTTGCAGGTAGACGATGTCACGTAGCACCGAAAACAAATGCGCACGGATGCCTTCGATGATCCGGCCATCGACAAAGGCATTGTCCGGTGCATTGCTAAGTTTGAGCTTGACACCCCGCGCTGAGCTTAACACTTCGATTTCAAAATCCTCGTGTTGCGCTAACAGATGGAATCCGTCGTCGCTATCCACACCGGTACTTAACACCGCTAAGGCACAATTGCGGAACAATGTGGCATAAAGGCTACCGCTGGAACGGTGCAGTAATTTGATTTCAGAGCCGGACAGCAGTTCAAGCTGGCCGCGCGGGCGGATAACGGCATCAACCATGGTGGGTATTATCGATAGCGGGTAAGGCGCTTGTGTTAAGCGGCAAAAAACAAGGCTGTCCGTGGACAGCCTTGCGAATCATTGTGTTAGCGAAGGATTAGCGTTCACTGGCGGCTTTGGCGACCAGCTGATTGACAATTTTAAACAGCTCGGGGCCGCGCCCTGCCTGCGTCTCGCTGGTCAGATACTTGCCATCTACAATGATGGCGGGCACGCCGGTGGCAGTCGACATTTTCGTTATCCGTGTTGCGTTGCGTACCTTGCTGTCAACCGCAAAAGAATTGAAGGCCTGCGTAACCTGTTCTTCGGTCAAGCCGAAGTTGGCGAGGAAGTTGGCCAATTGTTCAATGGTGTTGATAGGCTTTTTGAGAATATGGATCTGATGAAAAAACGCTTCATTGGTACGATCCAGCACACCCAGGGCTTCCATGGTGTAATAGGCCTTGCCATGGAACTCCCAGCGCTTTCTGAACATGGCCGGAACTTTTACAAAAGTAGCCTCTTCAGGCATGGATTTTTTCCACTGATCGACATGCGGCTCGAGCGCAAAACAGTGTCCGCAGCCATACCAAAACAATTCCATAACCTCGATTTTATCACCAGTCGATACGGTCAGAGGCTTGGCGATTTCCTGATATTTGCTGGCGTCGACAGTCTGCGCAGACGGCTCGCTCTGGCAGGCAACCAGGCTGATCGCCAACATGGCGATGGCGCTAACCTTGAAATATTTAGTCAAAGAAAGGTTTGAAAAATTCATAATCGTTCCCGTTAGAAAGGAGTGGCATTTTGCAGCCCAAGAATGTGCCATAAACGGTACAAACTGTATAGCGCATTAATGTTAACGCTGGTTAAGCTTTTCAATAAGATGTTGGTGTAATCCTTCAAAACCGCCGTTGCTCATGATTAAAATATGACAGTTGTCCCCGGCGGCGGTGATCTTTTCAAGCAGTTGCCCGAGCAGCGCATCGGTACTATCAAAGGCCTGGATTTGGGCGCTTTGCAACTCGCCGATGTCCCAGCGAACAGTCTGGTCGGCAAACACCAGAACCTCATCAGCGGGCTGAAGAGCGTCGGCCAATAGGTGTTTGTGTATGCCACGTTTCATGGTGTTGGAACGCGGTTCCAGCACGGCGATGATGTGCTCGTCGCCGACTGCCGCACGCAGGCCACTCAGGGTTTGTTCGATGGCGGTGGGGTGGTGGGCAAAATCGTCATACACCACAATGTTATCCGCGGCGAATATTCGCTCCATACGGCGCTTTACCGACTTAAATTCCGCCAGCGCTTCCACCGCGTGTGCCACGGTAACGCCGGCATGGTGAGCCGCTGCTACTGCCGCCACCGCATTGAGCATATTGTGGTGGCCGAATAAGTCCCACTTAACCATAAACGCCTCGCCTGCGTGTTGAATTTCAAACACGCTGGCGTCAGCGGCCAGTGCTTTACATTGCCAGCTGGCATCCCGGTCTGATACTTCACCGTCGGAAAAACCCGCCGTATGACTCCAACAACCCATATCCAGTACTTCATCCAGCGCAGCCGAGTGCAGATTGTGTATAACCATTGCCTCGGTGCCAACGGTTTTCAGTAAATGGTGAAACTGGGTTTGAATGGCGGCGAGGTCCGCAAAAATATCAGCGTGATCGAACTCCAGGTTGTTGAGCACTAGGGTGCGTGGTTGGTAATGAATAAATTTGGAACGCTTGTCAGAAAACGCGGTGTCGTATTCGTCGGCTTCGATCACGAAAAAGGGTGCCTGCCCGAGGCGAGCTGATTCATTAAAATTAGCTGGCACGCCACCGATCAAAAACCCCGGTGACAATTCATTATGTTCCAGAATCCAGGCTAGCATGCTGCTGGTGGTGGTTTTACCATGGGTGCCGGCGACCGCCAGCACCCAGCGACCCTGCAGTACATACTGGCGCAACCATTGCGCGCCTGAGGTGTAATTGAGACCTCGATCCAATACCAGCTCCAGCTCAGGATTGCCACGCGAAATGGTATTGCCTACCACAATGACGTCCGCATCAAGGTCTACATTGTTGGCCTTGTATCCATCGTGCAGCTGCACGCCCAATTGCTGTAGTTGAGTGCTCATGGGCGGATAGGTATTGGCATCGGAACCTGATACCTGCATACCCATATCGCGCGCCAGACGCGCCAGGCCGCCCATAAAGGTGCCGCAAATGCCAATGATGTATATGCGCATGATTAGTTGTTATTGGAGCGGGCAACCTCTAACAATTGCTGGAATTCGACCAGGAATTGAGGGAATACCAGCAACAGCACTACCACCGATACAAACTCCATGACGATGACCACCAACAGTGCATTAATCGTGCTGCAGTCGAGCGCCGCCCGCACTATGATGACCAGCAAATACAAGGCCCAGCCGACGACGGCGAGCACCAATATTCCCAGTAGCGGAATGTGAGCAAAAATCAGCCGTGCAAGCCCCAATAACACGGTCACACCGAATACCGCGGTGCACGTCTGTACAAAACGGTTCTTGTGCCCTTTGAGAGACAGCACGCCATACAATGTGCCAGCCTGCGCGCAATTCAGCACCACGCTATACATCAGCGGCTGGCTGTAGACTGCGGCAATAATATGCGTGATATAGCCCAGCCCCACCGATGCGACGAAGTAAAACGCAGCGGCCATTTCATCGTATTGCAGATCCTGAGGTTCGCGGCGTAAGGTTATTATTTCAAGAAGCTGGAGCAGTATATTCATTAAACAACTTGAGTGGCTCGTGTTAGCATGCGCAGTATAACAAACTGCAGCGGTCGCCCGACTACCAATCATGCGAGCGAGCGCGAAGATAGATGAAAAGCGTTGTATGAACTATCTGATCGAGGATCAAGATCAGCTCAAGGAGATAGAGCCATTATTCAAAGAACTCGGTGAGCGGGGCGGCGAAGTCGCCGTCGATACCGAATTTTTTCGTGAGAAAACCTACCGCGCCAAACTGTGCCTCATGCAGTTGGGGATCGATGGTGATCAGTATTGCGTTGATGTGCTGGCGATTGATGATTTGCAACCATTGAAAGACCTGCTGGTAGACGAGCGCGTACTTAAATTGTTTCACGCAGCTCGTCAGGACATGGAAGTGATTCTGCAGACCCTCGAGGTGATGCCCAAGCCTATTTTTGATACCCAATTGGCGGCTGCATTTGGCGGCCTGGATATGCAAATCGGCTATTCGGCACTGGTGCAGGATCGTCTCGATATTGAACTGCCCAAGAGTCAGGCTCGCACCGACTGGACGCGCCGACCGTTGAGTACCGAACAGGTTCAATACGCCGCCGATGATGTCGCCCATCTTGCACAGCTCCGCGAATTGGCGCTGCAGGATTTGAACGATAATGGCAAATTTGATTGGTTTGAGCAGGAGCTTGCTGACTATTACGATGCCAGCAAATATTTGCTGGAACCGGCACTGGCGTTTCAACGCTTGTCGGGCGGCGGTTTGAAGATAAAACAGCAGTATGCTCTGAAGGCGCTGGCCGAATGGCGCGAAGCCCAGGCACAAAAGCGCGACATACCACGCAGTTGGGTGTTAAAAGATGATGCGCTGTTTGATCTGGCTTGCCGCATGCCGCGTACCGATGAAGAAGCGTTGTCGTTGGGCGTGTTTGGTCGTAAATCGGGTCGCTATTTGGCACCGCAGGCAGTGCAGATAATTAACGAACTGGAAGTTGGCGATGAGGTGATTTGGACCAAGGTGGATCCATTGACCAAACAACAGAAAAAAACAGTCTCCAATTTAATGAGAAAACTGTCTGAGCTGGCCAAACAGCACCATGTGGCACAGGGTCTACTGGGTACGCGCAAAGACGTGGAGGGCTTGTATCGCCACGGTCAGTCCGAAAAGCTCTTAGAGGGATGGCGGGCAGAGATAGTCGGGCAGCCCTTGCTCAAGGCCTTGGAGGCCGAGCAGGCCTGACTTTAAGGCTAGCACTGTTCAGTTTCAGGTCAGGCTCGATTCAGTTTGCATTCAGGCACTGAGGCGTACAGTTAGCGCATCAAAACCATCCTGAGGCGAAATGCCAGGAGACTGAGATGCAAAGCAAACTGAAAACCTTAACCTCTTCATTGATCATCGCGGGCGCTATCGGGGCTGTGTCACTGCCAGTGGCTGCCAAAAAGTACCGCGATTACAGCAACAGTACGCACGATTACGCCAAAGTGGTTGATGTGGCACCCATCATTGAAACCTATCAGGTGAACCAACCGGTGGAACGATGCTGGGACGAGCAGGTTCGCGTACCGGCTCGCTACTCTGAGCGCCAGCGTTACAGCCGCACGCCTGAAATTCTGGGCGGCATTATCGGCGCCGCAATCGGTAATCAATTTGGCAGCGGCCGCGGTAAAAAGGTGGCCACTGCGGCAGGTGCGGTACTGGGTGCGTCGGTGGGGCGGGATGTGAAACACCGCAACCGTTACAATGATCGCTACCAGCGCCATGCGCGGTACGAAACCGTTCAGCGTTGTGAAGTGCAGGACTCCTATGTCACCGAGGAGCGCGTGGTTGGTTTTGATGTAGCTTACAAGTACCGCGGAAATGTCTTCCACACTCAGATGGATCGCGAACCGGGTAAGAAAATTAAGGTCAGAGTTACCGTCGATCCGGTATAAAATAACGCCTTAGCCGCTTACCACAAACCAGTCGGGGCGGAGCAGCCATCGGGTTGCTCCGCTTTGACACCACCAGCTGCCGGCCGCCAACAAAACGCCTGACATGATTATTCTGAACAACACAGCCAATCGCTCCACCAGCCGCTCGGGTCGTCGTGCCTCGCTGCTGGTGCTGTTATTGGTTGTGGTGCAGTTAGTCTGGGCGCCCGTCGCGACCGCCGATGGTTGGCATGACTATCGCCATTCGAATTCGCAGCACAGGAGTCAAGGCGCGAACAGCGTGCTGACGCCGCTGCGTCATGCGCAAAAGGCCAACGATAGCAAGCGGCAGAACTTTCGCAGTCGCAGCGAGGTGGTGGCCGAAGTAAAGCGTCGCTACGATGCACGGGTATTGAAAATATCCCTGAATCGTAAACGCGAGATCTATAACGTGCGGATTTTGATGCCTAACGGTAAGGTGCGGAATCTGCAAGTAAGCGCACGCCGCTAGGAGGCCCCATGCGAGTGCTGGTGGTTGAAGATGAACTCACGTTGCAACAGCAGTTGGCGGAGACATTGCGGGACCGCGAGTATGTGGTGGATGTCGCGTCGGATGGAGAAGAGGGCCTATATTTTGGCCGCGAGTACCCGGTCGATTTGGCGATCATCGATCTCGGGCTGCCCAAAATAGATGGCGTGGATGTGATCAAGCAGTTGCGCGCCGATGGCCTGGCCTACCCAATCCTTATACTGACCGCGCGTAATCGCTGGCAGGAGAAAGTCGAGGGTCTGGAAGCGGGTGCTGATGACTATCTGACCAAGCCTTTTCATTCGGAAGAATTGTTGGCGCGCATCAAGGTGTTGCTGCGGCGTTCCGTGGGGTTGGCTGACAACTCGCTACAGTGCGGGCCAATTCGAATCGACACCTCATCCAAGCAGGTGTTCCTGCGCGATGAGCCGGTTACCATTACTGCTTTCGAGTATCGCTTACTGTCCTATTTGATGCTACATACTGGCAAAGTGTTATCCAAACGCGAACTGGTCGATCATATTTACGAAGAGGACGACGATCGCGACAGTAACACCATCGAGGTGTTTATCCGCCGCTTGCGCAAAAAACTCGACCCCGACAACGAACTCAAGCCGATCGAAACCCAGCGTGGCCGAGGTTATCGCTTTCGATTACCCCGAACGCAGGCCAGCGCCTAGGGAATACGCGGTTGAAAACCTATTCGCTGCGCCGTCGACTGCTGATATCCGCCACCCTGTTGCTGGTGGTGTTTCTGGGTGTGATGGGTGTGGGGCTGAATAATGCCTTCCAGCAGAGTGTGCTCAGCAATGCTGAGGATGCGTTGCGCAATCAGATTCTATTGCTGATGGCCAATGTCGATGTGGTCGATGCCGAGGTAGTGATGCCGGCTGTATTATCCGAACCGAGGCTGAGCCAAACAGACTCCAGCTTGTACGCGCAGATTAACCGCCCTCCGGCACAAGTGGCATGGCGCTCTGACTCATTACTCGAACGCCAGCTGCCGGCTCTGTCTGCTGCGGCGGGCGAGTTCCAGTTCTTTGACTCGGTTCAGTGGCCGGGTCAGCCCGCGGTCTACGCCATGACCCTGGGGGTGGTGTGGGAAACCGGTGAGGGTGACGTGCCACTGGTGGTGCAGGTGGCAGAGAATACCGAGGCCTACGTGCAGCGCATGGCGCAGTATCAGCACAAGGTTGTTTTGTGGTTGGCTATTCTAGGCGTGTCGCTTATCAGCCTGTTATTGGCGCTGTTGTCATGGGCGGTGAACCCGTTGGTGCGGGTTACTCGCCAGGTATCCGAAATTGAGCGTGGCCAGCGGCACCGCTTTGATGAAGACTATCCTGAAGAAGTAAGCCGCCTGACCCAGAACCTCAACCAATTGCTCAACTTTGAAGAGCAACGGATAAACCGGCAAAAAGAAGTGCTGGGCAATTTGGCGCACAGTCTCAAGACACCGGTAGCGGTATTGCGCGGTCTAGATTACGCGGATACCACGCGAGCTGAAGCAGAGCATCAACTCGGGGCAATGCAGAATATTATTGATTATCAGTTACAGAGCGCGTCCGCTGTGGGCCGCCGCCGTTTTGCCAAACCAATCGATGTGCGGCCTCCGACCGAGCAAATCATTGCCTCTTTGCAAAAACTTTATGATCGACGACAGCTTGGTATTCATCTGAACATCGATGAGGGTGTGGAGTTTTTTGGTGATCAGGGCGACTGGATGGAGTTGGTCGGAAATTTGCTGGATAACGCCTGCAAATGGGCTACCGGTGAGGTGACGATCACGGTGTGTAATAAGCCGCTAAATTCGCACCGCAGCGCTACCCAAATTACCGTGAGCGACGATGGCGATGGCATCGACCCACAACTCAAAAATACGATTTTACAGCGCGGCGTCAGGTTGGACAGCCAAACCCCCGGTCATGGGCTGGGTCTGCATATTGTCAAGGGCATCGTGGAAGCCTACGGCGGCGACTTGCGAATTGACGATGTGCAGCCGCAGGGCACGCGCTTTGAGGTTGTTCTTAACTAGATTAGCTGAAGGCTCTTTATCTGCTGAGGGCTCTAACCTAACTTGCTCCGGTGGATGTGCCCCATAAATCGTGTTCATCGCTGGCGCTGATGGTGACCTCAACAAAATCACCCGGTTGATGATCGGTTTCGCCATTTAAATAGACCACACCATCAATTTCCGGCGCGTCCGCCTTACTACGACCAATAGCGCCTTCCGCGTCCACTTCATCAATAATGATTTGCATAGTTCGGCCAACCTTTTGTCGCAGCCGGGCGCTGCTGATTTTGGCCTGAGTTCGCATAAAGCGCTCCAATCGCTGCTGCTTGATATCTTCTTCTACCGGGTCGGGCAGGGCGTTGGCCGCGGCCCCTTCCACCGGAGAGTAGGCAAAGGCACCAACGCGGTCCAGTTGCGCGGCCTCGAGAAAATCCAGTAACTGTTGAAAATCGCTTTCAGTTTCACCGGGAAAGCCAACGATGAAGGTGCTACGAATAGTGAGGTCCGGGCATTGTTCGCGCCAGCGGTGGATGCGCGCCAGCGTGTTATCGATGGCGCCGGGCCGCTTCATGGCCTTCAAGATTTTCGGCGAACCATGCTGAAATGGAATATCAAGATACGGCAGAATTTTGCCTTCTGCCATCAGTGGAATGATGTCGTCGACATGCGGGTAGGGGTACACATAGTGCAGGCGTACCCAGGGTGCGCTATCGCCACCGAGTTCGCCCAGCGCCCGGCATAGATCCAGCATTTTGGTTTTGACCGGCTGACCCTGATGGAAGGTGGTGCGATATTTGGTATCGACCCCATAGGCGCTGGTGTCCTGTGAAATAACCAGTAGTTCTTTTACACCAGAGCGCACCAGGCCCTCGGCTTCAGCCACTACGTCGTTAGCCGGCCGGCTGACCAGATCGCCACGCATGGAGGGAATAATGCAAAACGTACAACGGTGATTGCAGCCTTCGGATATTTTTAAATAGGCGAAATGGCGCGGTGTCAGCTTGATGCCCTGCGGCGGTACCAGGTCGATGTGTGGATTGTGTGGCTTACGATAAGGCAGATGCTGCTTAACAGCGCCGACCACCTGTTCATAGGCGTGCGGACCGGACACATCCAGCACCTTAGGGTGCACATCGGTAATATCCTGCTCATTCGCCCCCATACAGCCAGTGACAATTACTTTGCCATTTTCGGCCAGCGCCTCGCCGATGGTGTCTAACGACTCCTGTTTGGCCGCATCGATAAAGCCACAGGTATTGACCACCACCATGTCAGCATCGTCATAACTCGGCACGATTTCATAACCCTCGACCCGCAATTGCGTCAGGATGCGCTCCGAATCGACCAGCGCTTTAGGGCAGCCTAGGCTGATAAATCCGATTTTGGGGGCGGGCATGGAACTGGGCATGGTTTTCTCGTGGCGTTCAGGGCGCGCATTATAGCCTAAACCGCCAGACAGCGGCTGATTGCCAGCCCTGTTAAATATGCTATGGTTTAGCCCGATGTATGTCACAGAACGGAGAACTATATGAGCCAGCAATGGGTGGCTGATGCCAAAGACAAAGCGGTGTTGGCGCGGCTTATTTTCCGCGTGACCGCCTACTATGTGGTGTTGTTTAGCGCGTTGTTTCTGCTGATTAAAGTACAACCCGCGGTGTTGGATAGCTTGCCGGTCGGTGGGGTAGGCCAGTTATCCGGTGGGCCTGATCTGGAGATCTCGCAGATTGAAGATGCCCTGTTGAGCGGCGATTACGACAGTGAGGAGTTCGAAACGGCAACAGAACCGGATATTGCCTCACGGTTTTTGTTTGACGATGCCTTAATGCTGTTTTACTCCATGTTCGGCTCGCTGCTGCTGATGTTGCCGGTTTCATGGGTGTATAAGGCTATTCACCTGGATGGTGAACACGATCATTCGCTGGATGAGACCACACTGGTGTTGCCGGCCGTGGTGGCGGGCATTGTCATGGTGGTGCAACACAGTCTGGCCTTGGCATTCAGTCTTGCGGGTATTGTTGCTGGCGTGCAATTTCGACGTGCCTTGAGTGATACTTTTGATACCCTATTTATATTTGTTGCAATTGCGACCGGTATTGCTGCCGGCATTCAGGCGCTGGATATTGCGGTGGTACTAACCGTATTCTTTAATTATTCCGCCTTGCTAGTGTGTGTGTTTGGTGATGGCCTGGAGTCGCAGTTCGCGGCCGATAAAAAGCGGGCCAAAGCGCAAGCCAAAGCCGAGGCGAAGGCCGCTACCCTGGATGAGGCCACCAGCGCGGCTGATTCTGACAATCAGATGAGCGATAAATGAGACTAACCCAGCAAAGTCTTACTATTGTGCTAGCCAGCATGATGCTGTTCGCCTGCGCAGCCAGCGGCAAAACGCCGCCCGCCGCAAACGATGATTCATCAGCGCCGGTGATTTCAGTACCGCGGATAGTAGCGATCGGTGACGTGCATGGAGACTACGATCAATTTGTGAAGCTGCTGCAGGTGAGCGGCTTAATTAATAAGCGCAACAAATGGATTGGTGGCGATGCGCATCTGGTGCAGTTAGGCGACATTCCCGACCGTGGCCCGGACACCCGCAAGACTATGGATTTGCTGATTAAGCTGGAAAAATCCGCAGCACGTAAGGGCGGCGCCGTCACCGTGTTGATCGGCAATCACGAAGCGATGAATATGATTGGGGACCTTCGTTACGTACACCCCGGCGAATATAAGGCCTTTGTAGATCGCAATTCCAAAGCCCGTCAGCAGGCCTATTACGAGCAAACCAAGGCCTGGTTGCGGGCCAATTTACCGGTCGATGAATTGCCGACGTTTGATGTTGACCACAAGGTGGCGTGGAAGAAGAAATATCCGCTCGGCTATGCCGAGCATCGCCTGGCGTGGGCGCCTGCCGGCAAGTATGGCAAGTGGGTGTTGTCCCGCCCGGCGGTCGCTGTGGTGGGCGATAGTCTGTTTGTGCACGGCGGCATTGCGCCCGAGTATCAGGCCATGCCGGTGACTGAAATTAATACCCGTGTGCGCACTGCACTGGCTATTGGGGAGAGCCTTGCCGAGGGCTCAATTGTTGACGATCCAAATGGCCCACTTTGGTATCGCGGTTGGGTAACAGCGCCCGCTAGCGACCAGAGCCTCACCGCATTGCAGTCGGTATTGGATGCCTACGGCGTTAAGCGCATGGTAGTGGCTCATACGCCGGTTTTGCCCATTGTACTGCCACGTTTTGGCGGGCGCTTTGTCATAATCGATGTGGGTCTGTCAGAGGCCTATGGCAGAGGGTTTAGTGCGCTTGAAATTGTGGAGGGTCAAGCGCGGGCAATTTTTGGTGAGCGACGCCTGCTGTTACCTGACGAGCCCGGCATGGAGGCCCTGAATGCCTATTTACTCGCGGCCCAGCCATTCGCCAGCAACCCTGAAAAAGTAGCAAATTACCGGGAGAAGTTTGTCACGCCGGCGCTGTTGCAGGCGGCAAATTCAGACAACCACACGCCGGATGAGCAAGCTGAAACAGGCGCAGAGCCGGCGGCTGCTTCGAACTAGCCTTTGATTATATTGCCACGACAGGCGCCGAGAATTTTTTTCTGTACCGTCGTCTCGTCATTAATCATCTCAAAAAATCGATCAACATAACGCAGCGTGCTCTTGCGTGTGCGCTCATCGATCACCGACGCGTTTTCTATCAAGGCTGTGATGCCTGCACGTTCCTTGTTGAACAGCGAAATGGCGTCGCGGGTGTGTTGCTCTTCCTTGCAAAATCCGCTGTATTTACGCTCGCGGGAACTACGGATTCTGTATCGCTCCGGCACTGTCGAATAGGGCGCGTCAACGAAGCCCGACATATCAAAATCATAGGGAATAGTGATCAGCTTGCCGCTGCCGTCGGCTGCTTTAAACAAGCGCGTGTTGTGACAGCACTCCTCCGCGGTCAGGCCGCGAAACAGGGAATAATCATAATTGCTGATCAACAGTTGAAACAGTTCGACCATTGCGGCGTGTTTTAGATCCAGTTGGGCTCGGGTCACGCCGCCGCCTTTGTGCCTTTTAAGACCTGATCGTTTGGCAACATCAGCCGCGTCTTCAATCACAAATGTGGTGACCGTCCGGGGTTTACGCTTTTTGTCCGTGTCGACATAGCTAAGCTTCAATAAGCGTGTCTTAAAGTGATAATCGCTGACCCGCTCAAAGATCTGATAGGCCAGATATTCAAGCCCGATAAGGTTGCTGTTGGAACGGCTATTTTCGCAGGGCCCCACCAACTTGAGCTTGTCCTGACCGGCCAGTAAATTGTCGCTGTTCTGCTTTTTTTTGAAATTCAATCGCAACGGCGGGTTTTTGCAATTCAGACGTCGATAATTGCCACGAGTGCGAGCCTTGACTGCAATATTATCAACCTTGGTGTTGCCATCAAGGTAGGCGAATGTGCCTTCCTGATAAAGCCTCACCTTTTGCTTGCGCTGCTTATAGATCTGCGTCAGCGGGACCGACAACACCGCTTGCACAGGGTCATGACTCTGAAACAGGGGTTTTGCCTGATGTGTGACAGTGTCCGCGCTCGCGGCACCACTCCCCATGCAACTCAGTAGAAAAAGCGTAACGCAGCAGAATTTGGTTCTCACAGTCGCCCATCCGATAAACAAGTTTAATTGAGTTAAGAATAGTGAGGCCGGTCTGGAAAATCAAACCGGCCTCAAAGTAACCGTCAAGTTATCAGAGTGGACGGGTTAGGGCCGAGCGATTTTCGCCATGCGTACCAGGTTGATAAATTCCGCCCGGTAGCCAAACTCATCTGCTCCTTTTGATTGTTGCGCGCTGTTGATAACGGCATCGTAGTCCAAAGCGCCAGTGTGCGGGCTGTTGGCCAAAAGTTGTGCGAAGCCTGCAACCGCGATAGAGAACTGCGCTTCCGCAGCAACCGACCGCTTGATGTCGGAATTATCAATCGGAATGGCCGATTCGATAAGCCGCGACTTGCTTTCGCTCGGCAGCTTATAGCGAATCTTTAAATAGCCGTATTCGTTAGCGTTCTTGCCAGTGGTGCTACGAACGTCGTTTTTGGCATAGCGCGGTTGATCTACGCTCGCAGTGTCGGCGGTGGCCGGGGTAATTTCATAGATAGCGGTCACGGTATGGCCGGCCCCTATATCGCCAGCATCCACTTTGTCGTTATTGAAATCCTCACGATTCAAGTGGCGGGTCTCATAACCAACCAGACGATAATCACGTACCGTATCAGGGTTGAACTCGACCTGCAGCTTAACGTCTTTGGCGATGGGAAATAGAGTTGAAGTCGCTTCATCGACCAACACTTTCTTGGCTTCGCTCAACGTGTCGATATAGGCTGCCACACCATTGCCGTTCTGGGCCAGGGTTTGCATCATGTCGTCCTGATAATTGTTACGGCCAAAACCCAATACCGACAGGTAGACGCCGCTGGCGCGTTTGCGTTCCACCAGTGATTTCAGGTCCTCATTACTTTGCATGCCGACGTTAAAGTCACCATCGGTGGCCAAGATAATGCGGTTGACCGCCTCGGAATCAAAATTTTGCTCGGCCAGTTGATAGGCCAGCTGAATGCCAGCACCGCCAGCGGTGGAGCCACCGGCCGACAAGCGATTCAGGGCCTGCATCACCTTGGCCTTGTCTTTGACCTGGGTGGGTTCTAATACCGTGCCCGCCGCACCGGCGTAGACCACAATGCTCACCGTGTCGCTTGGTTTGAGGGTGTCGAGCAACAGTGCGACTGATTGTTTTACCAGGGGTAATTTGTTGGCCGAATTCATAGAACCTGAAACATCCAGCAGAAACACCAGATTGCTGTCGGGGCGTTTATTGGGGGCGATGTCATAACCGCGAATACCGATGTGTATCAGTTTGCGCTGTTCATTCCAGGGCGAGGGCAGTACCGAGATGGTGGGCTGAAAGGGTTGTTTGCGACTCTGTGGCATGGGGTAGTCGTAGTCGAAGTAGTTGATTAACTCCTCAGCGCGTACTGCTTGTGGCTTGGGTAAATAGCCATTGTTTAACTGATTTCGAATCAGGCTGTAAGAGGCGGTATCCACATCAATCGAGAAAGTGGAAATGGGTGCCTCGCTAACCTGGGTAATTCGGTTAGCTGTGTACTCGGCGTACTCCTCGCGCTGGTCTGCTCTTGGCGGTGCCGGCATGTGTTCCTGCTCCGGGGCAAACACTTTGGCGGTCATCGGTGCGACTGATTGTTGCTTGCTGGCAGCATCGGACTTTTTATCAGCAGCGGCCGGTGCGCCAAGGACTACTTCTTCCAGCGCGTATTTATCGCGGGATTGTCCAGCGACCGTGCTTGACTGCGCCGCATCAGCCATGGTCACCGGCGGTCTCTGCGGTGCTGTTTCAGGTCGTTCAGCGCGCAATCTGGAGTCTGCGGTTTGCGTTCTGGGGCTCGGGGCTTTAGTCAATGCGCCCGTGGCTTGAGAATTGCCAACTGGCTTGGCCGCCAATTGCGTATTATCGCGAGCTTCGTTTGTAACCAGCGCCCGATTAAGGTCGGCATCGTCGCCACGGCTGCCCGCCGCAGAGGGTATTGTCTGGTCGACCTCGGTATCACCTACGCTGGTTGGCTCCGCAGGTGGCACCACCATGGCTCGATTGGGCGTGGTTTCGATAGGCTGATTAACTACTGGCGGTAGCTCGCTGACCCGACGCACGGTGGATTCGTCGATCAGCCTGCGTTCGCGCATATCGGGCAGGGTGATGACCAGCGACAGGGCGACGAAGGCCACGGCCGCGGTGCCGAATGCGTGGTAGGGCATTTTGTTCAGGGTGGGGTTCATGATTTGGCTCCATATTGACGTTATGGCTGCCCTGACCGGATTGGCGGGCTTGTCAATAGGACGAGTTGATTCGGCAGTTGCTTGGTGCAATTGCTCAAATTCCTGTGCCGCGACGGCCAGCGCCCGTTGTTTGGCGGCTTCATCGGGCGTCGGAGCCGAACCGCTTTGCAGCTTATTCAGGGTTGCGTCCAAGTCGTTCTGTTTCATGTCAGACCTCGTGTGGAGATTGCGCTCGTGTCATGCAGATCAAAATCAGCGGAATCAAATGTTTGCTGCAAAATCTTGCGCGCCTCGTGCACGCGCCATGAGACCGTGCTCTCCTTGATATTCAGGTGTTGGGCGGCCTGGCGGTGATTCAGGCCGCGGCCGAACACCAATACCAGTGCGTCGCGCAGATCATCTTCCAGGGTCTCAATATGGGCCAGCACCTGTTGCGCATAGAGCCGTTGTTCATGCCGAGCGTGCGTTGCGGGTGCAACAGACACGCCTGCATGGGTTTGCTCCTCAAAGCTCTGTTCGCGCTGATTGTATTGGCGTGGACTCTTATAAAAGTCCCGCGCGCAGTTGATTACCAGTGAATACAACCAGGAGCTGAATTGGGCACGAAACTCAAAGCCCTGTATTGCCCTGGCCAGTTTTATGCACACCTGCTGCGTGATGTCCTGGGCATTGTGCTGGTCGTCACACCATTTATAGGCAATCCGGTAAATGCTGTCGTAGTGCTGCTCCAGCAAGGCTGTGAAGGCCTCACGGTCGCCTTCCTGACAACGTTTAATCAATAATTCATCAGTCATTCACGGGCCCTGCAGCAGGCGGGTTTACCTAATAAGACGATAGCACGCGTTAAATTCTTGGCGAATATTGTGAAATTTTCGTTAAATGAGACCTGTACGTACAAAGGCTGATGCGCCGGGTCGCTCAAAATAAGGCAAAGCCGCTGAATAGCCACTATAATCCCGCGATGAAATTTAGCCTGCACAATAATGACGGTCTGGCACGGCGCGGCAGCCTGTCGTTTGAGCGCGGCGCGGTGCAAACACCAATTTTTATGCCGGTCGGCACTTCAGCCACGGTCAAGGCCATGACCCCGGCCGAGCTGGAGCAGGTTGGCGCCCAGATTGTGCTCGGCAATACCTTTCATTTGATGCTGCGGCCGGGTACTGAGGTGATTCAGGCGCACGGTGATCTGCATGACTTTATGCAGTGGCACAAACCGATTCTGACCGACTCAGGCGGGTTCCAAGTGTGGTCGCTGGCGGAGTTGAGAAAGATATCGGAAAAGGGCGTTACGTTTCGCTCGCCGGTGGATGGCAGCCAGCATTTTCTGGGGCCGGAGGAGGCCATCGCTATCCAGCACAAGCTGGGGTCAGACATTGTTATGATTTTTGATGAGTGCACCCCACACCCCGCCACGGAAGCGCAGGCGCGCGAATCGATGGAGCTGTCGTTACGTTGGGCAGACCGAAGTAAAGTGGCGCATCAGGGCAGCGAGGCGGCGCTGTTTGGCATTATTCAGGGTGGTATGTATGAGCATCTACGCGACGAGTCGCTGGCGGGTCTGACCAATATCGGCTTTGACGGCTATGCCATTGGGGGGTTATCGGTTGGTGAACCCAAAGAAGACATGTACCGAATTCTCTCGCATCTGGCGCCTAAAATGCCGGAGCAGTCACCACGTTACCTGATGGGCGTGGGCACGCCCGAAGACTTGGTGACGGCGGTGCACTATGGAATTGACATGTTTGATTGCGTGCTGCCGACCCGTAATGCTCGCAATGGCTGGCTATATACCAGCAGCGGGGTAGTAAAGATACGCAATGCCCAATATGAGCTGGATACCCGCCCGATTGATGAGGGCTGCGGCTGCGAGACTTGTAAACGCCATTCGCGCTCTTATATTAAACACTTACTGAAGACAAATGAGATTCTGGGCGCGCGCTTGGCAACCCTGCACAATCTGCATTTCTTTCTTGATCTGATGCAGCAAATGCGCAGCGCTATCGAGCTTGGAGAGTTTGCCGAGTTTCGTGCAAATTTCTTTGAGATGAGAGGCCAAAAAGACCCCACTATGGCATAATCTGCCGCTTGTTTTCGCGGCGCCCTGAATGGCGTTCGCCGAACCCCCTTTTACTATGAGGAAAATTCGATGAGTTTGTTTATTTCCGATGCCGCCGCTCAGGCCAGCGGTGCTGCCGCATCACCAGGTTTTATGAGCTTTTTGCCGATGATTGCATTGTTCGTGATTTTTTACTTTTTGTTGATTCGACCGCAACAAAAACGCCAGAAAGAACACCGCAATATGGTAGCCGGCCTGGCCGTGGGTGATGAGATTGTCACCATGGGCGGTGTGCTCGGTAAAATTACCGAGGTGGATGAAAATTTCATTTCTGTGGAAGTCGCCAAAGGGGTTGAGATCAAGGTGCAGAAGATGTCTGTGCAAGCCATGATGCCCAAAGGCACCGTCAATTAAGAATACCGTCAGTTTTCGCTGAGATCAGAGCCCACCGATGAATCGAAACCCGAGTTGGAAATATTTGCTGCTGGTAATGTTGGTGGCGTTTGGCGTGATTTACGCCACACCGAATTTGTATGTTGCCGAGCCTGGAGTACAGGTTATCGGGGTGCGCGACGTTGAAGTTGATCAAGGAACACTGAGTCAGGTCGCCAATGCGCTTGACAGCAAAGGCATTGAAATTAAGTCGATCTCACTGGAGGGCGATGCCATTAAGGCCCGCCTGATGTCAGAAGCCGACCAATCTAACGCCCGTGATGCGCTGAAACAGGCCATGGGTACAGATTACGGTGTGGCACTGGCGGATATGCCCACCACGCCCGGCTGGCTGGCCAGTCTGGGCGCTGCGCCCATGTATCTGGGGCTTGATTTACGCGGTGGTGTGCACTTTTTGCTGCAGGTGGATATGGACGCGGCGCAGCAACGCGCCGAAGAAAATTACGTGGATGACCTGAAGAAGTTATTTCAGGACGACAAGATTCGTTATCTGGGCGTTAATCGCACCGCCAGTAGCACCATTGAAATGAAGTTTCGCGACGCTGAAATTCAAGAGGCCGCCGCAGGTAAGACGCGCCTGGCTTACCCTGAGTTAAGCTTGGTGGACTACAGTCAGGGCGACCGCTTTTATTTGCGCGCCACGCTAAGCGATCAAGGTATCGCTGATATACGAAATGCCGCGCTGAAGAAAAATATGATTGCGATCCGCAACCGTATTGACCAATTGGGCGTTTCCGAACCGATTATTCAGCAACAGGGTAGTGATCGTATTGTGGTACAGCTACCGGGCGTGAAAGACCCCGCCGAAGCCAAAAATATTCTTGGTAAGACGGCGACACTGGAAGTGCGCCTGGTCGATGAAGATAATGAGCTGCAGTCGACCATTCGGGGTCGCGTGCCGGTCGGTTCAAAACGTTATTTTTTCCGCGATGGCCGCGGCATTCTTCTCAAAAGACGGCTGATTCTATCGGGCGAAAATATTGTTGATGCCACGTCTGGCTTTGATTCGCAGTCCGGTGGCCCGGTGGTCAATATTACCCTGGACGGTAAGGGCGCCAGCATCTGGCGCAAGGTGACCGGCGACAATATAAACAAGCGCATGGCAGTAGTGTATGTGGAGAATTCCACTGAGACGACTATTGACGCCCAGGGTGAAGAGAAGCTGGTACGTACGCGCATTGAAGAGGTGATTACCGCACCGGTGATCCGTGATCAACTTGGTAAGCGGTTCATTATCACCGGGCTGGACAGCCCTAAAGAATCTCAGGATTTGGCGCTGCTGTTGCGAGCCGGCTCATTGGCCGCACCGGTCTACATCGTGGAAGAGCGCACCATCGGCCCAAGCCTCGGCAAAGACAATATTGAGAAAGGCTTTAAATCTGTGCTGTATGGGTTCCTGGCGGTGCTGTTATTTATGATTGTCTACTACCGCGTGTTTGGCGGTATTGCCAGCTTCGCGCTGGTCATGAATCTGGTGATCATCGTCGGCGTGTTGTCGCTGTTGCAGGCAACACTAACCTTGCCGGGTGTGGCCGGTATGGTGCTGACAGTGGGTATGGCGGTGGACGCCAACGTGCTGATCTTTGAACGTATCCGTGAAGAAGTGCTGGGCGGCAGTTCGCCGCAGATGGCCATACACCGTGGTTATGACAATGCCTTCTCCACCATTATCGATGCCAACCTTACTACCCTGATTGCGGCCCTGGTGTTGTTTAATTTCGGTACCGGCCCGATTCAGGGCTTTGCCATCACTCTGAGTATTGGCATTGTCACCTCCATGATTACCGCGATTTTTGTGTCTCGCATTCTGGTGAATTTGATTTATGGCAAGCGACGCCTCGAGTCGTTGGCAATATAGGGGCGCGGCATGCAGATTATTAAGAAACAAACCAAGATTGATTTTATCGGGCGCCGCTATATTTCGGCGGTGTTGTCAGCCCTGTTACTAGTTGTCGGCATGTATTCGTTGTATGACAAGGGCCTGAACTACGGCATCGATTTTACCGGCGGTACCAAGGTTGAATTGGGTTACCAGAATGATGTGGACGTGAACGCTCTGCGCACCATTCTGGAAAATGGCGGGTTTGATGAAGCCGTTGTACAGGCCTTCGGCAGCCCTAAAGATATTTTAATCCGTGTGCCCTTATCGGCGGAAAACAGCAGTGCGGAAGTCAGTACTCGTATCGTACAGTTGTTAAGTGCCAATAGCACTGAGCCTATCGATGTGCGCAGCGTGGAATTCGTGGGGCCACAGTTCGGCCAGGAATTGTTTGAAAAGGGCCTGTTAGCGTTAATCTACGCCCTGATCGGGGTGATGATTTACGTGTCGTTTCTCTTCGTGTGGATATTCTCATTGGGCTCGGGTGCGGCCTTGATACTCGACGTGTTAATCACCGTTGGGCTATTCTCCATATTACAGCTTGAGTTCAAC
>JABDKW010000002.1 GCA_013002025.1 Gammaproteobacteria bacterium
TGTTTAATGACGATGGCTGGGGATACTCATCGGATTTGGCACATGCGGCGCAGAAATGCACCGAGGCCGGAGCCAATATCATTACTATGAGCCTTGGTGGCGGCGGTGCCAACAGCACTGAAGAAAACGCCTTCGACACCTTTACCGCCGATGGCGGGCTGGTACTGGCCGCGGCCGGCAATGATGGCAACAACGTTCGTTCCTACCCGGCTGGCTATAAGTCCGTGATGATGATTGGCGCCAATGATGGCGACAACAATATCGCCGATTTCTCGCAGTTCCCCTCTAACACGGTCACCGTCGGTCGTGGCAAAAAACGCAAAACCGAGACCCACGATGGCTACGGTGTCGAAGTATCCGCCGGTGGCGTGGATACTTTATCAACATTCCCAGCCGGCACAGGTGTGTCTGCCAGCATGACTGCAGACGGCACTGGCTACGCGTCGTTGGCAATGGAAAACACCGGCACCGCGTCCGGCACCGCCTATTTTATGGGCACGGCGGAATCGACAGATTCCGGCGCCAACGGCAATATCTGCGTGATTGATCGTGGCAATATTTCGTTTCACGATAAGGTGCAGAACTGTGAATCCTCGGGCGGCATTGGCGCGATTATCGTTAACAATGTGTCGGGCGTGCTGGCAGGAACCTTGGGCGCCACTAACGCCACCACCATTCCCACCGTGGGTGCGGCGCTGGAAGACCGATCAGCACTGATCGGCGCAGCCAACGCCACCGTGTCCATCACTGCGAGTGATTATTCATTTTTAAGTGGTACCTCCATGGCAACCCCGACGGCAGCAGGGGCGGCCGCGTTGATCTGGTCGAACCACCCAAGCTGTACCGGCGCAGACATTCGCACCGCCATGAAAGCCACCGCCGAGGATCAGGGCGCGGCCGGCCGCGATGACTATTTTGGCTACGGCATTGTTAAAGCCAAAGATGCCAGTGATTATCTCACCGCCAATCCCTGCGGCGGCCCTCCTCCGGCTGGTGATATCACATTGAGCGGTAATCGCTCTAAAGGCGGCAAGCAGGCCAATCTAAGCTGGTCAGGTGCCAACGGCGCATTGGTGGACATCTATGTTAACGGCAGTTTTAACGCCAAAACCGACAATGACGGCTCCGCCAGATATTCAGTCCAGAAAAACGTACCGGTTACGTTCAAGGTCTGTGAGGATAACAGCAGCAATTGTTCCGACGACCTGGTGTTGTAATCAACAGCAGTAACTGCTCATCAATAGAAAAGCCCCGCCTGGTGCGGGGCTTTTTTGTGGGTGACGCTGTGCGCGTTAACCGCGCTCCCTAGTCGTCACCCGGCAGAGGAATAAACTCGTCTTCATCGCCTTGCACCAGCGGGAATTTACCATCTCGCCAATCCTGCTTGGCCTGCTCAATTCGTTCGGCCCGGCTGGACACAAAATTCCATTCAATGAATCTGGGCGACATTGCTGCGCCGCCAATAAAGGCGAGCTTGGCAGCCTGGCGGGCGGAGATATGAATCATTGCGGCACTTTCCAGAATCGCCATGTTGAATTGAGGTACCACCTCCTCGCCGATTTGTATTTCCCCTTCGGCGACATAAACGGCGAGTTGTTCCGCGGTGGGCGCAATGAGTTGCTGACCCTGCGCTAAATTGGCTTCAGCGTAAATTGTCTCGGCAAAGGTTTTTACCGGCGAAGTTACACCGTAGGCGCTACCCATCATCACGCGCACGGCCACGCCGCCTATATCCAGACCCGGAATGTCAGCACTCGGGTAATGGTAAAAGGCTGGCTCAATTTCTTCATCCTGCTCCGGCAGCGCGTGCCAAAGCTGCAGGCCATGTAGCCGGTGTGGTGCGTTGCGCACCTCGTCTCGTTCCCGTTCTGAATGAGTGATGCCGCGACCGGCCACCATCAGGTTGATATCGCCGGGACGAATAGGTGCGTAGCTGCCGAGCGAGTCACGATGCAGAATCTCGCCTTCAAAGAGATAGGTGACGGTGGCCAGATTGATGTGTGGGTGTGGCCGCACGTTTACGCCCTGACCAGCCTCGAACTGAGCCGGCCCCATATGATCAAAAAAGACCCAGGGGCCCACCATGCGCTGTTTGGCATAGGGCAGTACACGGCGCACTGAGAACTCGCCCAGGTCTTTTTCAGGCGGTGAAATTAAATGTTTAATCATCAGCGACTCCTTCGAGCAGAAATAATAGCGGCCTGCCTGTGATTTTAAACTTTTGTCAGCACCACGTTAAATTCAAATGCCGCGGGCTCGGCCTGTCGGGTTGCGATCAGGGTGGATTGCATGTCTGCGGGGAGTTCGTTGAGTAAGCGGTCAATGTCGTTTAACGGTTCATCTTCAAAGTACATCTGGGTGGTGACTTCTCTAAATCCGCGTCGCGAGACTTTAAAGTGGATATGGGGTGGGCGGGTCCAATCGTCAGCAACCGGATACGCACCCGGTTTAACCGTTTTAAATTTATAGCGGCCCGCCGCATCGGTCTTGATAATAGCCCAACCCTGAAAGTGCGGGTCCAGCGGCGCGGGGTTAGGGTCGCGCTCGTGAGCATATCGCCCGGCGGCATTGGCCTGCCAGACATCAACCACGGCATCGGCAATGGGCGTGTTTGATTCGTCCAACACATGTCCCTGCACGGTGATTATCTCGCCTTTGGCAACCGCTCCGGAATCACCAAACACCGTTAAGTCGGCGTCTTTATCGGCCTGCTCCACGACCGGATAGAACGGCCCCTCAATATGGGGTGGCGTGACCCGCAAAGTTTGTTCGCCGGCAGCGGATATCGCGAAGGTCGCCCCCGCGATTGAAGCGCCACTCAAAAATTGACGACGGGACAGTTTTGAATACTGCATGAATCACCTCCGCGATGAGGTCGCTGATTTCTGGCTGTTTACCATACACCGTTCACCGCGCGTCGGCCAAAGGATTGCAAAGGCGTAAGCCAGCAAGGCGGCAATCTTCGATAAGTGCTTGACGCGGGGGTGCCGAGTTCTCACACTGAGCGGCTTCAGAAGCCACACGCCGCTGCGGCCGCATGTTTATAAAAACCAAACATTTCAGCAAGGCAGAACTCTCTCGCTTTCAAGATTTACAGCGCCAGTCGTTCACGATTTTAGAGAGTACCGCAGCTAGCCTGACGGGCGGCGAAACTGAACAGGACGTCGCTCAAAACCTGGTCAGGCGCTATCGCGCCGCGGGCGCGGACTCATTTTTTCACTTGCCAGTGGTGTTGTTCGGCGCACGCACGGCCTTGCCCGGTAAATGGCCGATTGGGAAATTCTTCCCGAAAACCAAGTCACTCCAGCCAGGCGACAGCGTGATTCTCGATGCGGCGCCGTTATTTGGTGGCTATTTGGTCGACACCTCCTACAGTTTTTGTTTCGGTGAATCGGGTACGCACCGAGGGATGATGCAACACTTGGCACAATACCGCGAACAGGTTTTAAACGCCGTCAACGAGGGCCAACACTTTAAGCAGATTGCGGACCAGGTCGCGGCCACAATGGCGGCTGCAGGATATGAGCCAGTACACACCAAACATCCTGGCGAGGTGCTCGGCCATCGCGCGATCAAGACACCCAAACTGCCGTTCCAATTACGCCTGCAGGGGTTCGACGCAGTATCGCTAAGCTGGTTCAAGCTCAAGGACAATCTGGCAAGCAGTGGGCTGGGGCGAAGCAGCCCATTATGGAATTCGCTTAACACCTCAGATCATCAGGCGCATGACGGCCTCTGGTTAGTCGAACCTCACGCAGGCATGGGCGAGGTAGGTGCCAAGTGGGAGGAAATTCTGGTGATTGAAGACGGCCAGGCGCGGTGGCTGGACGACCAGCCGCCCCATATTCGCCAATGGTCACAGATTGCGGCAGGCTCGGACTATCAACCGACCTATGCTGGTTAAGGCAAGGCATTCAGTAAAATTCGGATTATTAAATCAGGCGCTCCTTAAGCTTTAACAATGATTTGCTCGCAGCCGGTACCCGATAGGCGGGCATCCACTTGCTGTTTGTCCACCTCGCTTAATGACTGGTATTGCTGGTTGATCCACTGCAGGCATTTTCCTTGATACGGAAAGGTTTGTTGCACCCAGGGTTTGCCATCTATTTGCGCCTCCCATTGCTTATCACCAGCTTGCAATGCCTGAGCGTTGGCCAACAAAGCAGGCGCATAAACACGCCCAACTTCGTTCAATATCGCTTGCAGAGAATCAGGCTGGTCTGCCAATGCACGCCAGTCGCCCGCCAGTGGCTCTAAACCGCTCAGGTCACCCACCCGCGTAGCCCAGGCTACCGTGCGAGGCGACACTTGATGCGCAATTTTACGTGGCGTTGGGTCAAAGCCCACTAAAGACGTGAGCTGCCCGTAAACCGCAAAATCAGCCGCCCCCGGTCTGTTGCCGAGCAGGTAAGCTTGATTGGCGAGGTGTGCTTCCATTGCCTGCAGAAAACGACGGTAGCTGGCATCGATTATAGCTGCGGTGGTGTCGCTTGAACCCACTACATATAGCCGGTCTACCTGGCGTTTAGTAAAATAATCTTTCGCCCACTGTTGCTTATCGGCAGGCATGCTGGGGTCCATGCAAAAGGGTAGCAAGGTGCCGGCATTGTCCGCGTCTTCAGGCGGATGCCAGCGGTAGTGAAACATATACTTTGTGACCCACTCATCGGCAAAATCTTCCAGCAGATAATCTATAAATGCCAGAGCCGGGTCGGTCGGCAAAACCGACCGGCCCTCGTAACTCTGTTCTAATTTGCGAATAATCGGCGTGGAATCCACCATCGCATAGGGCGCATCCTTATCTTCAAAAATAAAGGTTGGGAGCAATGCAACTTTAGGTTGCTCGATGCCTTTCGCTTGTAGCACCTCAGTGGGGTTGTCCCAAACCATTGCATACGGGATGCGGCGGTAGCGAAGCAGGGCCAGCATTTTCCTGGTATACGGAGAAGGCGTGTTGCCGATTAGGGTAAGCCGATGGGCTGTGGACATGGTGTTTTCGGGTTTGAATTGTGCTGCTGCGTTAAAGCCAGATATCGAGATTGTTTTCCCAACCCAAGGTTCGATTGAGGCGAATGTTGAGTAGAGCAGCCATGCCACATTGCTCGAATACGGCTGTTAGTGCGGATTTTTGGTCAGGCTCCAAAGAGTCGTGGACCGCTTGAACACGTTGCAGCAAGGCAAAACGATAGGGTTGGCTAACGGATTCTATTGCTTGCCCGCGAAGTTCAAATTCGGCTTTATCCAAAAACCGTTCTGCTGGTGTGCCGGCTTGCGGCTGATTGGCCGAAAGCCACTGGTTGATAGCTCGCGCGTGGGCTTCGGTCTCGGGCACAAAGTCTTCCGACAGCAGCCTAAGCACGTCGATCATGGTTGGCGGTATCTCATCATCAGCAAGATAGTCATCGCCAGCGTCGAAGTATTCCGGCGCATCCTGATCCGGGCGATTCATTCTCTCGACCCATCGATAAACACGCACCGCTTGTTGCTTCATCAATGTAGCCGGCATCGGGTCTCGGCCGAGATGCGCGTACAGCGGCGCTATCAAGCCGAAATCGCCAATCGATGGTCGCCAACCAAATAGATAGGGTAGTTGCTCAAAATGCTGATTGAGTTTTTGCAATAACTCGAGATACAGAGTTTCTATCAGCTCGTGCCTCTCAGGGATAACGCCCCAAAGGCCTGCCACCGTTTTCATGCGGCCCATCATATACTGCGTTTTTTGTTCGCGGCTGTCGGTCAGGCGCTGACTATGCAAAAAATGATAATGGGAAAACGATTCGTTCTGTTCGAGAAAATTCCAGCGGTAGTGCATCGCCGGGCGCACCAAGCCTTCAGCGCCAATCACATCAAACAACAGGCTCAATGCGTGCTGCTTAATACCGGTTGGCTGAAAAGCGTGGCCGTTTTGCGCCTCAAAGTGATCAATAATTTTCGCCCCATCGCGTATCACCTCGCCTTGCGGCGTCAATAGCGTAGGGATGGTTGGCAGGCCCGCTTTAGGCAACACCTCGTTTTTAAATGACTCGTGACCCGTCGACAACTCCTGAAACGGGATGCCGGCCTTGATCAAATAGGAGCGCGCGCGACCCGAATAAAGCGAGTGGGAAATGGCGTAGAGTTTATGCATTGTTTGAATCTTCCTCTTCGTTGCTAACCCTGCCACTAGTGCTCAGAGGCTTTTTCTAATTTTATGCAGGTCCTTGGAACCAGACGGCATTGAAAACATCACGCCATCCTGGCCAATGGTGTAGTCAGGAAAGATATCCTCGGCGCCGTTAAGGTAAAGACTCGCCTGCCCGGGTATCACCAACGGTGGCACGATGTGGTAATACAGCAGATGGCCCACGTTTGCGTCTCTGGCCGCCTCCGCTGCCTCAATCGGTGAGGCGTGGTAATCGAGAATATCGATGGTGACTTTTTCCAGCACCTTATTATCGAGCTTCCTGGCTGCTGCGTTCATTTGCATCACCAAATTGGGTGCCAGCGCTTCGTGAACCAACAGGTCAACACCTTTGGAGAATTCGCGAATATTGTCCATCGCGATGGTGTCGCCGGTAATCAACAGGGAGCGGTTTTTGTAGGTAAAGCGGTAGCCTACCGCGGGCACCACCGGCACATGTCCAACGGCCAGTGCCTCAATAACAAGGTCGCCATCATCAATCAGGGTGGATAAAACACCTAGTTCAGGCGTAGTGAACTCCTGCGCAATCATGCCTGCGCCACTCAAGGGCGCAACGCTTTCCCCATGGTGTTCATGCCGATACACGTGGTCGAATTTATAGGCCGTATTAAAGCCTTCCACTACCTGGGTAGCGCCCGTTGGCCCATACACCGGCAGGGGCGATTTATTCGCCGCCCCCACCCAGCGAATGGTGGCCATTTCACCCAGACCATCTATATGGTCTGAATGAAAATGAGTCAGAAACAGGGCTTCAATACGCCCCGCCTGCAGGCCCATGCGGCCCAAATTGCGCAAACCATCTGTGCCAGCATCGACCACAAACATGCGGTCACCGGCAATCACGACTAAGCAGGGGCCCGATGCGTTGGGAGCCGGCAGGGGGCCCCCCGCGCCACATAGGCCGAGATGCAAACCGTCCTCGAGTTCGTTCATCAAATCACTACCAAAGCGCGACTCCAGGCCTTTTTGCATTAAGGTGGTCAAGATGCGCTCCTTCTGGCTGGCACCGACGGCGACGATGATCAATAAAATGGCGGCTACGATTGCTGATTTCTTCATGCTAGTCGGCGGTTGTTAATCGATTCAATTGTTCCTGTATCACTTTGGAGACCAACCACAATCGGTCTTGCCCCCACAGAGCAAGTACGGTGTTGTTTTGCTCGTCCAATAATTGATAGCTGGGCACGCCCCACAACCCAAGCTCATACATCGCTAAGCGGTTATCTTCAACCATGGCTTGCCAGCCAGGCGTACCGATAATTGTTTTAGCGACCGACCAATCCAGGCCCGCTCGCTGCACCACCGCTTGCATGCCCCGGTCAGTATTGGTGTTGATGGCTTCGACCCAGGCACAGCGCAAAAATGCCGAGATAAACTCAACGGCCTTGCCCTGCTCTGCCGCCCAGGCATACAGGGAATAAGCACGACGGGTTGGCTCACCTATCGGGTCAGCGCAAGGGCCAAACGGTACACCTGCGGCGCGCGCTTCACGACCCGCATCGAATAATATGTATTTGCCCTTTTCCATGGTGGCTGGCACGCCTCGCATCACCATCGGCAACACCGGGCGCAGTTCAAGGTTAACGCCCAGTTCGTTTGCCAGAGTCACGGTCCGGTCAAAGGCAACGGCGGTGTAAGGGCTGCGCAACGAGGCATAGATAACCAAGGTCAGTTGGCTACTCTGTTTGGCGGCGTTAGACGCATTAAGTGGCCCGTTAACAACATCCTGACGGGGCGCGAGTAACGCTTGGCCGGGTGTTGAATCCAAACCTAATTCACCCAGCCGTTTTTCCAGATAATGCAATCGATCCACGCCCCAGTACCATTCGTTACCGTAAAAGAACATCGCGCCGGAGTAGTGTTTAAGCTGGGCGCGGCGATCATTACCGGCCTGTTGGGCCGCCTGCCTGCGCTCGCTGCTGGCCTCCCCAAACTGTTTAGATAACTGCCTTAAACCATCAAGGTCATTACGCCACAATGCGGTATTGACGGTGACTGCGTGGGCGATAAAGTCCTGGTTGCTCAAGCCCGCCAATATTGACTCAGCCAATGCAATGCAATCGGTTGCGGCAGCGCTTTGCGCTGTGGGGGGCTCAAGCCCGTAATGCGGTGCAATCTGATTGGCGTCGTAACACGACAATCTGGATAACAGCTGTGGCTCGGGAAGATTTGCGCCAGCACATTCGCTCACCAGATGGCAGCGCAATTCAACCTCGTACCTTGCTTGAATTTTCGCCAGCAGTTGCACGGCGAGATGACTGTAACCATCATCCACCTGATGAAAATACTCAACCGTGTGCGGCAAGCCTGACTTTGTTCGTTGCAGCTCAGCCTTTCTGCGCGCCTTGACTTGCGCCTGTTCGCTGCACATTCGGGACATCATGCGGGAAGTTAACCAGCGGCGCACAACACCGGGGTCCATGGTGGCTGCGCCGCCCTGCTCTTTGAACTGTTCAGCCATGCTTGGTCAGGAGATTCACCATTTGCATTAAGCGCCGCTCTTAGCGGTTTGCAAAATCAACTCAATGGACTGCCGAATGATGCGAATACTTCTCGCCTGGGACAGTTTTTGATGGTCACGTAACCGTACCCACATTTCGATTGAGGCCAAGCCGTCAATGATCTCACGGGTATCGGCATCAACTTCTTTCAGTTCCGGAATTCGCTTGTCCAGGTCTTTGCGCAAACCGCGGTTTATCCTGGCGTAGTTATCCTGCAAAGCCTGATATCGCCATAGCTGCGCCTTGGTGCTCTTTATCACCGCTTTGTTTTGCTCAAAGCTCTTGGCATGCAGCTCAATTGCGCTCGCGATTCTATCTGACAAACTTCCTTCAGACGCAGTTTCCTCATAGATTCGCTGATACTCAGGCTTGATCGCCTCGTCCACCGCGCGAAACAAAGTTTCCATGTCTGGGTAATGCCTGAAGAACGTGCGAATCGGCACCCCGGCTCGATCAGAAATCATTTGCGCAGTCGGCACCAAATTCCCTTCGCGCATCAAACTATCACAGGCATCTAAAATTGACTGCTTACAGCGTTCGCTGCGCAATCGACGCCCATCGACTTTTTCAAGATTTGCTGTATCGCTCATATTTTTTAGTGCCCCTTGGTTTTAATGCCTCTTGTTTTTTGTGGCCCAAGCATATCATTTCACCGAGCACTCGCTGATTGTCGGTTTGCTTAAACAGCAAAATCAAACTCCCCGCCGTGAGCTTCAGTTATAGCAAGAGTTGCAACAAGAGTTGCAGCAAGGCTCGCGTGCGGCTCATGATAATGTCATAATCACTGTCATTATAGTTTAATGACGCTTTGATGCAAACAGGGCGTGACTATTGTCGATTATTATATTCATTGAACATCTACCACCATCCATCACCAGCATTTAGAACATCATGACAGCACGCAGCAAGCTCTGGTTAGTCTCCGCCCTTATGTACGGTGCCTTTGTGTTCTGGTACACCGATTTTGGCGGGCCAGTTACCGAGGCGGAAATACAAGAGTGGCGACAAAGTATGCAAGCCAATGGCACCGGCGCTGAACGGATAGCGTATTTTGAACGGTTCCTAAAGGAAGATACCGGGCGTCAATTTTTAATGCTCAACGCCATTGATATGAATGAGAACCCGCCTGATGTTGAAG
>JABDKW010000047.1 GCA_013002025.1 Gammaproteobacteria bacterium
GATTTTCGTTCGTTCAACTTTTGCTTCGCAATATTGCCAAACAAAGCCCCCATATCCAGCGAGTAGCTGGGCTCATAAAGATTGTTGGAGAACTTGATCGGAATCGTCACACCGGCCAGATTCTCCAGATCGTTGCTGCCTTGTCCCTCAGAACTCGCAACAATTGACACGTCGACCCGATAGTCGATTGTCTCAGCAGCAAGATCGATCACGCCCTCGCCATTGATACGGAATAGCGGCGCGATCATTTTAAAATCGTTATTGGTTAAACGATTATTCTTTAGGTAGAACGTGCCGCTCATCTCAGCAAAGCGGGTTTCATCATTGGCATCACCAGAGCCGGTCGCTTTATCTTTGCTGCCCGCGCTCAGTCTCGACGAAACCGTGTCTAATATGCCTTTGATGTCGACGCCTTTCATGGCGCCGTTTTTGGTTTGCAGCCTGATAATGCCGCTATTTGATTGGCGGCCATCCACCTCACTTATTTCTATGTCCAGATTAAGCGTGGCAATGCCAGACAGTTGATCCGAAACATCCAGATCCGCCAGCAGCGGCGATAAATTAATCAGATCAATGGTTTGATCTATGTTTAGCGTGGCGGCGTCACCTTGTTCGGCATAGGCAATTGCGCCACGTAAGCCGCCGTCATAGAGGTCGGACTTGGGCGTGATGGTTAAGCTGTTGTCGGTGGATTCGATTTTCACGTCAATATTATTCATCTTCAGCCCACTGATGATGAATTGCTCGGCGGTAAATTGGCCGTTCACGTTGATATCCTTGAAGGCATCCATCGGGATCGCCAGCGCCTCTGCGCCAGTACCAGTCTCTTCGACTACCGCATTTGGGTCTTCCGGTGGCAGATAACGATCTGCATCCAACCGGTCCAAGGTCAGCGCGAATGCCACCGCCTGCTTTGCTATGTCAGCGATGGTAATGTTTCCGCTGAGCGTGCTGTCGTCGAGATTCAGCACAATATCGCTGACCTTGGCGGAGTTGGTGCCGGCCTGAAACTGGCCGGTGAGTCCGACTGCCGTCAATGCCGTTGGGTCCGCAGTGGGATAATCAATCCCCAGATCACTGAGCAGCTTGGCGGCATTAAACGCCGGCAGGCTGAGTTTACCGCTGGCGGCCAGGGCCCCAGACAGGTTGAGTACTTTCACCTCACTCAGGCTCATGTCCATATCGTCACTGACAACCTTCAAGGTAGGCATACTGGCCGTATCCTTAGACTGATCGAGCACAACTTCGGGTGCACTGATGTTAAACGTTCTGTTTTCAAGCGCAGCAGCAACAGCCAGCCCTGCGAGCATGATTCGCTGACCCGGTTGTACTTTGAGTTCATCAAAACCGAACTCCAAGCCCTGCTTAGCTTGAGTAATCCTGGATTTCAATTCTCTTACGGTTACCTCGAGTGTCCCCGTGTCGATGCTGGCTTGGGTGTCCAGGCTGAATTCAATCGCTTCCGGGGAGGTCGAGTCTGCCACCTTGCCAGACATCGTGACGCTGGCCAGGTCGCCACTGAGCAAGTTCCCCGTAACCAGATTAAAGTCAGTGATGTCATAGCGACTGCCGGCCTTTTGATCATCATAAATAACCGTGCCATTGGTTATCTCCAGACCCTGAATCACCACCGCCAGGGCCGCAGTTTCGTCCGCAACTTCCTCCTCAGCATCTTCGCTGACCAGCCCGGCGAAGCTGTCAGTGCCATCGGGTAGGGTGATTAGGCGAACCGTGGGTTGCTTGAGAATGATGGTGTCGACTTCAACCCGGCTGCTTATCAAAGGCAGTATTTTTACCCGGATTTGCGCGGTGTCTACCGACAACATGTCGCCGCCGATCTGGGCCGGCTGGGAAAAACTCAGCCCTTCGGTACGAACGCCTGCCCAGGGAAACACGGAAACAGAGAGGTCGCCCTCTAACTTTAGCTCCCGCCCGGTCTGTTCTTTAACCGCACTGGTGATCTGTTCCCGGTAATCATTGGGGTCGACCACCATCGGTACGATGATGATGGCAAGAACAATAATCAGGATCAGGCCAGCGGCGATTCCGAGGCCCCATTTCAGTAATTTAGGCATAATAAATTCGTGTTGTAGTGTTTTGGGGCCGAGCCCCCCTTGAGATAAAACCTAGCAGTTCAGCGGCAACATAACAACTGGCAAATAAATTGCGCAGAGATCTTGTTTGGGAGAGGTTTCGGCATGAGTTCGACTATTGCTGCGATTTAAGACGTTTAAACTATCGAAAGATCGACTAGGTGACTCGCTTGGCTTTTGGTACTTTAAGCTCAGTTAAGCGACAAGATGTTACCCGGATCTGCGTAGATGAAAATCGAACCAGGCTATTCAGCCGACAAATACTGGAACTACACGCCGCCATTACCCCTGAAAATGGCGCCTTACTTTGATCAGCCAAAAAGCCTTAAAGCGATGGTGCTGCATTGGCTGAAAATGTGGCACCCGCAGAGCATGCCCATTTGGTATCTGGGTCTGGCCTTAATCATCTGGTTCTTCTTTACGCCAGAGCTAAGTCGTGCCGTTGAGTTCCGCGCTGACTGGATATTTGAGATCTGGCTGCGCGACATGGTGTTGATGCTCGTTATAACCGGTGGCGCTCATCTCTACCTGCATACCTTCAATGCGCAGGGCGAAGAACTTAAGTATGACAAGAAGCCGCTGGAGACCTCCAGTAGCCGCTTTCATTTTAACAACCAGAATTGGGACAATATGTTCTGGACGCTCACCACCGGAGTGGCCTGTTGGACCTTTTGGGAGTCATTGTTCTTGTGGGGCTTTGCCAATGGCTATGCAACGCTGATCACCCTTGAGAGCAATCCGACCTGGTTTATTGTTGTTCTACTTGCCGTTCCCTGGTGGACCTATGTCTTTTTTGATATGCAACATCGTTTGCTGCATACGCCATTTATGTACAAACACGTGCACAACTGGCACCACAAAAACCGCAATATGGGGCCCTGGTCAGGTCTTGCTATGCACCCGTTAGAGCAATTTATATTAATGTCTGACACGCTGATTTTCTTCCTGATCAGTTGCCATCCGATTCACGTTATCTACGACCTGATATTTCATGGGGTAGGCGCACCCCTCTCGCATACCGGCTTCGATAAACTCAAAATCGGCAAGCGCTTCCAATTTAATCTGGGGGATTTTTATCACCAGCTGCATCATCGCTTTGTCGACACCAATCATGGCACGCAAGACACGCCATTTGATCTGTATTACGACACCGTGCACAACGGTACCAATGAAGCGACTCTGGCAATGAAGGCGAAACGAAAGAAAATAGGGCAGTAATCGGCTCAGACTGCCTGGGGTGTCACAATCAGAGCCAGTCGCCCAGCATCTCCTCTGACACGGTCCACAGTTGGTCTGCCAGCGCGTCATTTTCCAGATGATGCGTGCCACCCACCTCGACCACATTGGAATCGAACAGGAACTCACCGCTGACTTTGGCCAGACTCGGATGGCTGGCCGCATAGCAGGTGGTGGCGGCGCCTTCTTCAACATTTTTGGAAATCAATGGCCCCAGAATATCAAAGCCGATTTCCGTCAGTCGACCCTGTCCGCGGGCGATGCCGGTTTTTACAAACCCGGGGTGCAGGGCATTAGAGGTGGCGTTGGTGGCAGCCAGTTGTTGCGCCAGTTTGCGCGAAAACAGGGCGTTGGCCAACTTGGATTGACCGTAGTACTCCCAGGAATCGTATTCAAAGCCGCCGTTGCTGGCGCCCAATGTATTAAAGCGGATTCCCTCAGGTGGGGTGCGCCGATAGGCCGCGCGGCTGCTGACATGCACAATGCGCCCCTGATCGGCGGCTAGCACGGTCGGCAACAGCTTATTGACGAATAAAAAGTGACTCAGATAGTTCACCAGAAAGGCGATTTCGATGTCGTTGACCACCTGCTTTTCCAACCGGCCACTGATGCCGGCGTTGCAGATCAGGCTGTCCAGTGGCAGCGACAGGGATTGCACCTGATTGACGCACTCCAACACCGATTCAAAGCTGGTCAGTTCCAAGGCCAGTGGGGTGGTTTTACCCTCTACTTTGGCGCAGGCGTCGGTTGCTTTCTGCATGGTTCGGCCGGTCCCAATCACATGGGCGCCGCGCAGCGCTAACACGCGCATTGTTTCAAAGCCAATTCCTGAGTTGCAGCCGGTAACCAGCATGGTCTTGCCCGTAAGATCCAACCCTGCGGTGACTTCTTCGGCTGTGGAATTGGGTGTAAAACCACTGTCAGGGAAACCGGGTTTAATATTAACTGGGAAACCCTCGGGCTCGCCGCCACAGCTTGCCAGCACCGGTGTAGTGGCCGCGGCAGCGGTTAGATTCAAGAATTGTCTTCTGTGCATTTCGATCTCCCGGCATAGTTTTAACTGCTGGTTACCGCTACAAAGCGTAGCACGGATGCATTACTGCTCACAAAGCTCTGCGACCGCATCACCCAAGTGCAGATAGGTTTCAATGCCCGCCTGGGTATACTTGAGAATATCCTGACTCGGGCGCCATTTACCCGGTTCGCCGAGTAATATCACGGTTGAGCCACCGAATAAAAAGTAGCCTTTCTCATCGCCCTGTTTATGAGGGGTTGATTCATTATGGCTTTGCACAATTTTGCCCACCATGGCAGCGCCCACTTCGATATAGACAAGCTTGCCAAAGTGTTGTGTCTCAAGAATCGAGGCTCTGCGTTCGTTGACGATAAAAATATCGGGCTTTGACTTTAACGCCAGCGGATTAACGGAATGATAGCGGCCGGGTATTGGGAAACTGTCCAGCGTTTCACCATCAAGCGGGTAGTGATAGCGATGGTAATCAACCGGGCATAGTCGCGCGATTAATAATGGGCCACCGGTAAAGGTGTCAGACCAGCGAGATCCGCCGAGCAGATCTTTGGCGCTGAGGTGCTCACCTTTAACCGGAACCTTGACCTCGCCCGATACAGCCTGGTGGCCAAAATAACGTGCCTCGCTGAAGGCTGGCATTTTGTTCGCAGCATCGACGAACGGCCGTTGGCCGTCCTCGAACTCCCTGATGAAGAATTCGTTAAAGTTTTTGTAGCTGTTCTCTTTAGACTCAGACTCCACTGAACCTGCTTTATACATGCTCAAATCAATATCAAACTTCTCGACAAACGGCGCGACCTTGTTGCCCGATACTGACCAATCCTGATAACAACCATAAAGCTGACTTACGGGTTTTGAGGCCGCCAGCGGGGCGAGCATGCGACCCATTGGATTATCATAGATAAATTTAATCGCACCGTCACCGTAGACGAGTTCAGTTTCCTCGCGCTGGGTGTAACGATTGAAATAGGTAATTGGTTTGTTAGCCACTGCGATGCATATCATTAGGTCAGGTTAAGACGTTCGCGATAATACCCCGATAGGCGAATACAACCTATCGGTTTGATAGCTTAACCGATGCTTGGCAGAAAATTGGCGGCATAGATAAGGGTTATCCATGGCACAATTGTAAAGCGCCCCTAACCGACTGGCCCTGATAGCCCGAATGACCCTCAGTGGAGACCCGAAATGTCCGAATTATCGATTGAATTACATTGGCAGCGAGCCGAGCCCGAGCTGAGCGCCGGCAAATTTTCCAATGCGCATACGGTCAAGTTTAATGACCAGTACGAACTGCAGGCGGACGCTGCACCTGATTGGGGTGGTAGCCCAGACAATACTAACCCCGAGCAAGCCCTGGCTGCGGCATTATCGAGTTGCCATATGATGACCTTTCTATCGCTGGCTGCGAAAGCCAAATGGCCGGTCGCGAGCTTTGCCGACCGCGCAGTGGCGTATCTCGGCAAAAATGAAAAAGGCCAGATGTCGGTAACGCGCATCGACTTGCACCCGCAGGTGCAGTTCGATGAAGGCTTTTCAGTTGATCAAGCGAAGATGGCGCAGATGCAGGATCGTGCGCATCGCTATTGCTTTATTGCCAATACGCTGGCTGATAGCGTTGAGATAAATATTGTTGCGGAAGGCTAATCGAAACCGGGTAAGCCGCCTGATTTCGTCGCTACGCTAAGTTAGATTCTGCAAACCCCCAATTGACCACCTTCCAAAACGAATCAAGGTAGTCGCCACGACTGTTTCGGTAGTCAACGTAGTAAGCGTGTTCCCACACATCGACGGTAAGCAACGGTGTAACACCAGCGTTGGTCAGCGGCGTGTCAGCGTCGTCGGTATTGATGATATCGAGCGAGCCGTCCGTTCGCTTCACCAACCAGGTCCAGCCGGAGCCGAAATTTGAGGTGGCCGCTTTTTTAAACGCTGCCTTAAAGGTTTCAGAATCCCCAAAGGCCGCATTGATTGCGTCTGCCAGCTTGCCGCTTGGTTCGCCACCCCCTTGTGGGCTCATGCTGTTCCAATAAAAACTATGGTTCCAGATCTGCGCCGCGTTGTTAAATGTGTCTGAGTCCTGCCGTAAAATGAGCTGCTCCAGGCTCAAGCCAGCACGGTCGCTGTCGTCGATGGTTTTATTCAACTTGTTGACGTAGCCCTGATGGTGTTTGCCGTAGTGATAATTCAGTGTTTCTTCCGAGATATGCGGAGCCAGGGCGTCGCGGGCATAGGGCAGGGCAGGTAATTCAATGGTCATAGCGTTTCCGATCAGGTTGCAATGGTGTTATCACTGGAGCACAGCATACTATCAACATTGATCCAAAACGGTGTGAAATGTCGCCTCCTATCGCAAATCGAAGCCGCACTTAAAACAAGGCTTAGTTGCGCCGATTCTTATACAATAGCCACAAGCCCAACTACGCATACCTCTTATGTACTCGCTTCTCATTACGTTTTTCGTGCTGGCAATCTTTTTTTCATTCTTGTGTTCTCTGTGGGAAGCCGTGCTGCTCAGTATTACGCCGACCTACGCTCGCATCCAGCATCAGCAAAATACCACCATTGGGCGTTATCTTTATGAGTTCAAGGAGAATATTGACCGTCCATTAGCGGCCATCCTTACCCTCAACACCATTGCTCACACGGTTGGCGCGATTGGCGTTGGTGAGCAGGCCGCCACCATCTGGTCTGAGAGCAACCCGATTATGACCCGGGTTGTGGTGCCGGTGGCCATGACACTGGCGGTATTACTGTTATCGGAAATCGTGCCCAAAACCATCGGCGCGCTGTACTGGCAGAGGTTGAGCGGCTTCACCGTCTATTCCTTGCGTTTTCTGGTGGTGGCGCTGGCGCCATTGGTGTGGCTGGGACAATTGATTACGCGCTCACTGAAACACGGCAGCGAGCAGGTCATCCTGACCCGGCATGACTTTCTGACCATGGCCGAATTAGGCGCGCAGGATGGCGTGTTTGAGGATCGTGAGACCGAGATGATCGGCAATCTGCTGGGCTTTAGCGAGATTATGGTAAAGGATGTAATGACTCCCAGAACGGTGGTCACGGCCACGCCTGAAGACCGCAGCATCGGTGACTTTTACAAGCGCCTCAAAGACCACCCGTTTTCACGCATACCCACGTACAAGGAGGGCAGCAAAGACCAGATTACCGGTTACATATTAAAAGTAGACTTGCTGCAGGCGATGGTCGAAGGGCGGGCTGATGAGCCACTCTCGGCATTGCGACGCGACATCGTCGCGGCTGGCGAAATGGTTGCCGTCACCGACCTGTTCGTCATGTTGATGGAAAAGCGTGAGCACATTGCCGTGGTGTTGGATGATTTTGGTGGTATGGCCGGCATTGCCACCATGGAAGACGTAATTGAGACGCTACTGGGTATGGAAATTGTCGACGAGACCGACACCACCATCGATATGCGCATTCTCGCTGAGCGCAATAGAGAACGCCGCGCGATCGCGCTGGATGCCCTGGAAGCGAAAGCCGAGACTGAAGTGACCAATAGCGAAGCGCCCGAGGAGAGTGAAGAGCGGGCGGATTAATCATAGCGTTATCGATACCAAGCACAGCCCGCGATTCATGCGCGTAATTTTTTATTAAGACCAAAGGAATCAATGTGATGTCATCAAAAATATATTGCGGCTTGGCTGGCTTACTGATTGGCCTGATTGTTTCATCTCACGCATCTTCCGCGCAGGAAAATGATCTGAGCGCGGCGGTTATGCAGGGCGTGCCGCCCAGCCGTGATTCGCAGGTTACCCTGCGCAACTATCGCGAGTACCCCAAGAATCGTTGGGCTTTTCGTAATGCAGGCGCACCCTTGCATGTAGTTCTGATCCCGCGGGCAGGCGACATTGTGCCGTTACAGCGTGCCATAGACCCATCAATCGGCGCCGCCAAGCACAAAGACTTGCATGGCAACACCCTGTCACTCGATGCGCTATTCGAGCGCTATTATGCCGATGGGCTGATCGTAGTGCAGGGTGATAAGGTCGTCCACGAGCGATACTTTAATGGCTTCAATGAGCACGCCCAGCATATCTGGTTTTCGATGACCAAGTCATTGGTCAGCAGCGCCTTTGGCTTGCTCGTTGCCGAGGGTAAAGTTGACCTGTCTGCATCACCGGTAAAATATATCCCCGAGCTCAAGGGCAGCGGCTTTGAGCGGGTAAGCATTCAAAACGTGCTGGACCATGCCACCGCACTGGCTTTTAAAGAGAACTACACGGATCCGGAATCAGACTTCATTCGTTACTACGCGCCAGCGCTTAGCATGGGCTATATGCCGGGCGCAGCCGATGCCAGCTCGGCGGACACAAAGGTTTACGGAGCGCATGACTTTCTGGTGCATTTTGTGCAACCCGACCCGGAGCTAGAGCCGGGTGATGCCTTCGATTACAACTCCTCCAATGCCGATCTATTGGGCTGGCTGATCGCCCGCATCAGCGGCCTGAGTCTGCAAGACTATTTGCACAAACACATTTGGGCCAAGCTCGGTGCCGAGCACGACGCCATGATCGCGGTGGACCGCGCCTACATGCCAGTGGCTACCGGTGGTATGAACAGCACCCTGCGTGATGCAGCCCGGTTTGGCATGATGATTCGAGATGGTGGTCGCTTTAATGGTGAGCAGGTAGTCCCGGCAGCTTGGGTTAATGCCAGTCTGGATGTCGACCCGAAATTGCGCAATATGATGAGCGCCAACAGCAAGTATTCAGCCGACCCCTGGTCCGCCTATCACAATATGTGGTGGCTACTGGATGCCGAAGCAGGGGAGTACTGCGCGGTTGGCATTCACGGCCAGGTCATCTATATCAACCGCAAGGCCGATACCACCATGGTCTGGTTCTCCAGCCAGCCGGGCGCATCCGCGGCTAATAACCCGGATTTTCATTCCAAGCTGAAAGCAGCGCGCGAGTTGGTAAGTAAGTTGGCTTCCAAAGAACCTGATTGAGTCCGAAACTTTAATAACTCCAAAACTCCACGCGGGATCCGCTAGCTATGAAAAAATATGAAGGCCTTAATCAAGCCATGTTGGAGCAATACGCACCCAGACCTGGCCAACGGGCGCTATTGCCAGAATTAAGCGATAAAGCGCAAGTAGCGCTGATGTGCCGCATGCTGACCCGGGAGGGTTGGAACGAACATATTGCGGGGCATATTACCTATCGATTGGACAACGGCAATATTCTAACTAACCCCTGGGAACTCGCTTGGGGCGAACTGACCGCGAGCGATATTGTGACGCTCGACCCGCAGGGGCAGATTATTGATAGTGACTGGAATGTAACCCCCGCAATTGGCTTACATTTGCAACTGCATGCCTTGCGACCAGATACTCACGTGGTCATTCACAATCACGCACACTGGAGCGGCATCTGGGCGTGTATGCAACGTGTACCGCCGGTTTACGATCAGGCGAGCGGTTATTGCGGGGTCGAGCTTCCGCTGTACAACGAGTACGAAGGTACATTTGAAGACCAGGCAACCAGCTTATCTGCAGCAGAAGCCCTGGGCGATGCCAAGTGGGCGCTGCTGGCTAACCATGGCTCTCTGGTGGTTGGCCGCGACCTGCGTCAGGCGCACCTGCGGGTGATCACCCTAGAATGGCGCAGCAAACGCGCCTACGAAGTGGCATTGGCTGGAGGTGGCAAGCCACTTAGTGACGAGGAGGTAAAAAAATTATCGATTGCGGACGACAATGGCTTCCCGTTTTGCTGGGAGGCAATGGCTCGCAAAGAATTACGCCTTGACCCCACGCTAGTCGATTAAACCGTACCTTTTCAGTCACCGAACTTTCAGTCACCGAACTTTCAGTCGCTAACATAGAGGAGTAAACCGTGAACCTGACCGTTTCAGCACTCAAGAATGTCGGCGTTGAAGTTTCTGGCTTCGACATCAATCAGCCTCTGACTGAGGATATTAAGGCCGAGTTAAAATCGCTTTGGTATGAACACGCGATTTTACTGTTTCGTGATCAGGATATTAGCCCTGAAAAACAAATTGAATTTAGCCGTATCTTCGGCCCACTAGAAACGCACCCGCTGAAAGTCAACACCAGCGATGAATACCCTGAATTGTTTGTGCTGGAAAATGGCGGCGATAAGGACAATTTCGCTACCGCTTTTTATGAAGGAGAAGAAATTGTCGGCCGCCTGGATTGGCATATGGATTTACATTACACGGCGCGCCCTAATCATGGTGCGCTGCTGCGGGCAGTGGTGGTTGCTGAGGAAGATGGTCTTACGGGATTTGGCGATCTGGCGAAGGCCTACGACGCGTTGGACGACGACACCAAGGCGCTGATTGAAAAATTAGAAGTGGCTTATAGCTTCAGCATGCAGCGTCGCAACATGCGGTTTGTAAACCTGGGCGGTTACGAACCCGGCCCCGGGCTACCAATGAAACCGGCTGATATTGGATTTCCGGATTTCGCCGATGCTGTGTATCCCATGGTTGTCAGGCACCCGATGAGCGGACGCAAAGTGCTAGAGGTGGTGGAGCAATTTCTTGATCGGGTGATTACACCGCAACAGTTTGGTTTGTCTAATGATGAGTCTATTGAGTTGCTGGAGCGGCTAATTGCGCACTCTAAACAGCCAGAGTTCACCTATTTTCATCAGTGGCGAGAAGGTGACATGGTGCTGTGGGATAACTGGCGTGCCATGCATTGCACAACGGGTACCAAACCCGGTGTAAAACGACTTATTAATCGAACCACTATCGAAGGTGACGTTACCCTGGGTCGCGTGCTGGTCGCTGAATGAGGGCTGCGTTAGTAACGCAGGGCGGTCAGCCAAGCGCTATAGATTAGAGTGGCGTTAACGGCTGGCCAGTACGGCGTCATCGGGTGACGTTGAATTCGCTGTTATTTATATCCCAGGTTTGCTCGCTCACCCCGCGCTCTCGCAACACATATTTTTGTACTTTGTTGGTCGGCGTATAGGGCAACTCGGCCACAAACTCCATGTATCTGGGCACGAAGTAATAGGGCGCATTATCGTTGATAAATTTAGCCAGTTCTTCATGCCTTAAGGGGTGCTCCGGCTTGAGCACCACATCTATTTTCAATTCTTCTTCCGCTGCGAGCTCACGACAGGTGATGCCAAATGCAGCGACGTCCGCAACCGCCGAGTGGCGTCGCACCACGCTTTCTACTTCCATGGTCGAAATATTGCGCCCGGCAAACCGAATGGCATCCTTTTTGCGGTCGCTGAAAAAGAACGCGCCATTCTCATCCTGATAACCAAGGTCGCCGGTGCAGTACCAATCACCTCGCCAAGCCTGTTTGGTTGCCGCGGGGTTGTCGAGATAACCGTTGCAGATAATATGCGGCTCCAGGGGTTGGATTCTGATTTCGCCAACCGTCCCGATGGGTACCTCCCGGTCTTGATCATCGAACACTTTGACCAGGGTGTCTGGCCGTGCAAAGCCAATTGAGTTATCCGGAATGTCTTGTTCAGCGCCGGCCTCGGTGGTGATCAACATGCACTCGCTTTGCCCGAGGCCAGAGCCTGCCAGCGTCAGACCAAAGCGCTTCTCAAAGGGTGCTTTCAGCTCTTTGGCAATGGGGATCGCCTGCAATACGCGCAGTGTATTATCGGCATCGTTTTCCTGTTCTGGCGCATTCCATAAAAACATATGCATGGCACCCAGGGTAAACGATTGGGTGGCCTGAAACTTTTCAATCCGGGCCCAGAAACTACTTACTGAAAATGATTTCTCAATCACAACTGGTATCCCTTCAACCAAGGCCCGCAATACGCTGGTAGTCCACGCACCGGCATGGTACATCGGCAAGACATTAAAAATGATATCGCCGGGCTGGGACTTATAAAAAAGGCTAGCGCCGTGAATAATCGGCCGCAGCCAGCCATTGTGGCTGAGCATCACACCCTTTGACTTGCCAGTGGTGCCTGAGGTCCAGACAATGGCGCAGGTATCACCATAGTCGATCTGTGAAAAGTCCGCTTGGTTGGCAGGCCGGTTTAACAGGCTGTCAAAGGCAATTGGTGGCTTCGCCAGTAACCCTGCAGGGGTTGGGTCTATGCAAATAAGCGTCGTATCATCAGCAACGCTCAGCCGCTCTACCAGAGCTGCTTCGGTGGCGATTATTCTGGGCCGGCTGCGCTGCACAGCATCATCAAGCCAGGCGCCTTTATAGTCGGTGCTAATCGGCACCCATACTGCCCCGAGCATATTGGCTGCGAGGGCCAACAGCGCCATCTGTGGGCAGTTGTGCAGATAGAGCAGCAGGTGGTCGTTTTTCTGTAATCCCAGCTCAGAGAGGGCGCTGGCTAAGGATAAGCAGGTGTTGTAGGCCTCAGCGAAGCTGATTGATTCGGTGTCAGTGACCAGATAGGGCGTATCGGGGTTATGTTCCGCTTGCAGCTTTAACAGCGCGGGTAAGGTCCTTAGCCGAACATCAGATAAATCTGCCTTGTGCATATGGTGGCGCCCTCAAATTGGAAACCGGAAACGATGGTCTTGCGCGCAATTTCTGCGCCTTTATTCACCACATCAACGATTATAGGGCTGGGTAGCCCGAACCGGCAATGGATTGACCGAGTACCAATAAGTTCGTTTGAATTACTCTGGGATAATCAGGACTTTGCCGTTGCGGCCGCGTTGCCCGGCGCGAGTGACGGCATTTTTAATCTCCGCAATATTGAAGCGAGAGTCGATATCGGCCTTTAGTGAGCCGTTTGCGATTAACGGTATAATTTGCCCAAAGGCAGCTTGTTTCGCCTCCATGTCGGCGGTTTTAAACCATTTGGTCAGCCAGAAGCCCCGCGTTCTTATGTCCTTGGCAATGGCCAAGCCTACATCCAGCGTGGGCTGTTTGCCTGAGAGTAACCCGTAGCTGACGATTGTGCCGCCCTCACCGAGGCTGGCCGCCATGCGTGAGAACGTTTGACCGCCCACGGCATCAATTGCCAGCACCACGGGTTGATTGTTTGTGGCGTTGGCAATCTGTGCTGGTAGATCCGGGCCATCAATAAGCACCACATCAGCACCTTTAGATTTCAGGGCCGTTGCCAGGCCCTCGCGCCGGACTATGTTCACCGTTTTAACGCCGCGCTGTTTGGCGAGTTGCACCAGATAGCCACCAACCGCTGAGTTTGACGCGCTCTGCACAACCCAGTCACCCTCCTTTACATCGGCATAGGAGGTCAGCATCAGCAGGGCAGTCAACGGGTTGATGGTCGCCATGGAGAGCTGTTCGATCACCGCCATGCTGGATTCACCGGCTACCGGCAAGGCGGTAAGCATGGCCGCGGGTGCCACCAGTTCTTCGCGCCAGGTACCCATGCCGCCCAGTAATACCAATTGCCCCTTACTCAGGTGTTTTACGTCTGCATCTACTTCCAGCACACGTCCCACGCCCTCGCTGCCGGGCGTCGAGGGTAACACCGGGTCGGTCAGATAGTTGCCCGCGATCTGCAGCAGGTTTGATGGGTGAATCGGGGCGGCCAATACTTTAATTCTCGCTTCGCCTTGCAGCAGTGGCTGAGAGACGCTTTCTTTAACCTCGAGCACATCCGCCGGCGCACCGATCCTGTTTTGTTCAACGTATTGAAATGTCTTAGCTGATTGATCTTCAGTGGGCTCTTGTGGTGCCGCCAACAAAAGTTGCGCGGGCAATCCAATCAGTAGTGCAAGGGCAGAAACATAGGTAATCTTAGTCATAGTTAATTTGTAGGCAGGTTAGTGATGGGGTTAATGGTGGGATTGAGGTGGCGAGAAACACGGGTGCGGGAGGCACTATATGGTTTGCGTCCCTTGGTAAATTTTCCCGGGTGAGCATAACCTTAAAACTGACTCATGTGGGCCGATGAACGCAAATAACGTAATCCCATTCTGGCAAGCGCTAGGGCGGTCTGGCGAGCGATATTGGCCTGAAGATATGTCTTTGCACTGTGCGAGCTTGTCGTATACTCAACGCTTAATTGACGGCCGTTCTCTGGCTAAAGGTGTGACTTATGAAACTAGCAATCCTATCCCGAGGTGCTCAGTCTTACAGCACCAAACGGCTTAAAGAAGCCGCTCTGCAGAGAGATCACCAGGTCAAGGTGTTGGATCACCTTAAATTCGCGATCGATCTGCAAAAGGGCATTCCTGACCTGTATTACAGGCAGAAAAAGCTCAGCACTTATGACGCCGTCTTACCACGCATCGGTGCTTCGGTGACTTATTACGGTACCGCCGTGGTGCGTCAATTTCAGGAGATGGACGTGTTTTGCGCCAATAGTGCCGCAGGTATTTCCAACTCGCGCGATAAACTCCGTAGCCTGCAAATATTGAGCCGCCATCATATCGGCATTCCACGCACCACTTTTGTACGGGATAAAAAAGACATATTGCCATCGATTGAGCGCGTTGGTGGCGCGCCAGTGGTGATTAAGCTGATTGAGGGCACCCAAGGCATAGGCGTCCTGCTGGCTGAAACCGTGCAGGCCGCGGAGTCGATTATTGAGCTGTTACAGAGCCAGAAACAAAATATTCTGATTCAAAAATTTGTGGCCGAGAGCAAGGGCAAGGACATTCGGGCTTTTGTCGTTGGCGATCGAGTTGTCGCTGCAATGCGGCGAGTGGCCCAGGGCCAGGAATTTCGTAGTAATGTGCATCGTGGCGGCGTTGCTGAGGCCGTTGAATTGGATGACGACTACAAAGAGACGGCAGTGCGGGCAGCGCAGATTCTGGGCCTGCAGGTGGCGGGCGTCGATATGTTGGAAGGTGCCGATGGCCCTCAGATTATGGAGGTGAACTCATCGCCCGGCCTTGAAGGTATTGAAACGTGCACAGGCCTCGACGTGGCCGGGTCTGTGATTGATTATATTGCGGCTCAGGTGGATTTCCCGGAAATTGATATTCGCCAGCGATTAACGGTAAGCCGCGGTTACGGTGTCGGCGAAATCTACGTACCAGAGGGTTCCAAGTTTGTTGGTATGAGTATTAGTGATACCAATCTCGCCGAACAGGATATCAATGTATTAACGCTTTATCGTGCGAAAAAGGTGATTCCCAACCCGCGCAAAGACCGCATTTTAGAGCCCAACGATAAGTTGCTGTGTTTTGGCAAGATGGAGTCTATGCGGCACATGGTGCCCAAGAGAACGCGAGTGCGCAGGCGACCAAAGGTGCAGGATCTGGTGACGGAGGTAAACGCAGCTGAAGAGTCAACAGGGGAGGGCAAGCATGATTAGGGTTTTCTATTACGACCCGACAACAGGCCAATCCCAGAGCGGCGGTGAGGAATTAATCACACGATGGCGTGACTCGACTGACAGCATTATCTGGCTTGACATGCAGGGCCAGTCAAGAGAGCAAGACAGCGAATTATTAGAACGCTTCAATATTCACCCGCTGGCAATTCAGGACGCTCTACGCCCTCGTCACCCCCCTAAAATCGAGCGTTTTGATGATTTTCTGTTTATTTTATTCCGCGGCCTGGATGCAGACGTAGATGGCTTGGCGACCAGTGCAATTCAGCTTTCGATGTTTGTCGCGGACAGGGCACTTGTCTCACGCCACGCACAGCCTTCATCGTCGGCCGATTGGCTGTTTAAAAAGCTGAACAATGATTCGAGCCCAATTCATGATGGCGCCGGTGCGCTGGCCATTCGCTTGAGCAATCGAGTCGCCCGGCGCTATATCGAAATGTTATTAGAACTTGAACCGCGTCTGGATGAAATCGAGGACGAAATGTTCCAACACCCGGACGACGCGTTATTAGCCGAACTCACGCGCTATAAATCAAGCCTGAGAAAGCTGGTACGAACTGCGAGTTATCACCGCGATGTCGCCACTAATCTTAGAGAATCAGAAGACCCACTGATAAAGGAATCACTCAAACATGAAGTGGCCGACCTGTACGAGCAGGTAGAGAGAACGCAGGGCCTGGCGAACATGTACTATCAGATTTGTAATGATCTCACTGATGGGTATCTTGGCATGACATCACATCGACTGAACAGGGTGATGCAGCTGCTGACCATCATCACGGTGATTTTTGTGCCGCTCACTTTTATGGCCGGTATTTATGGGATGAACTTCGAGTTTATTCCTGAGCTTTCCTTCAAGTACGGTTATTTCACATTGATTGGAGTGATGTTGGTGGTCGCCATATTGCAGATCATTTATTTTCGCCGTAAACGGTGGCTGTAAGCTAAGGCCATGAGCAGCACTGCGAACAGCCTGACTGATACCAGTGTTTTGAAAGCCTGGATCACGGATTTAGAGCTTTGGTTTAACACCACACTGGCGTCTCGAGAGACGCTGGTCGAGTTCGGGGTGGTTGCCCTCGCGGCGTTAATTGCGTGGCCGCTGGCCATTGTCTTGCGACGAAAGTTTAGCGAGTTGGGCCAGCGCCAGGCGCGATACGCGATTCTCAGGCGATTCTGGGTCACGCTAAGTCAGGTGTCGTTTCCCATCGTCTGGTTAGTTATTCAGGTTGGCTTCGGCATGCTGATGACGAAACTAGGTTATCGCGATGCCACGATTGTTGTGGTATCTACCTTGTTAGGCGCATGGATTGTCATCAACATTGTCACCGTCTTTGTTGCCAACCCGCTGGGTTCAAGAGTCATAGGCGTCACCGCCTGGTTCATCGCCGCGCTCAGTATCGTCGGGCTATTGGACGATGCCGCGGTGTATATGGAGAAAATCGCCTTTACCCTTGGAGAGGTAAAAATTTCAGCATTGGGTATCTTCCAGGGCATTGTTTCATTAGCAATCTTGCTTTGGTTAACCGCGTTAATCGGCCAGCTACTTGAGAGCAGAATAAAACGGTCACCGAATCTGACACCGTCGATACAGGTATTGTCCGCAAAGGTATTGCGCATAGCGCTGGCGATTTTTGCGTTTTTGTTTGCCTTATCTGTTGTCGGAATAGATCTCACGGCATTTGCTGTTCTCGGCGGCGCCATCGGCGTCGGCTTAGGATTTGGCTTGCAGAAAATCTTTGCCAATCTGGTCAGTGGATTTATTTTGCTGGCGGATAAATCGATTAAGCCTGGTGATGTTATCGCCTTGGCAGGTGAATACGGCAGCGTTAATGCGCTGAACGCGCGCTTCGTATCTGTGTTAACGCGTGATGGCATTGAGCACCTTATACCCAATGAGGAGTTGATCACCACGCGGGTTGAAAATTGGACCCACTCACACAACCTGTTACGCCTGCACAAGGTTGTGGGGGTGCACTACAAATCGGATATTGAGAAGGCGATTGAGCTTTGTAAACAAGCGATGGCTGAAACCACCCGGATTCTTGCCGATCCTGAACCGGTCTGTTTGCTAACAAATTTCTCTGATAGTTCAGTGGATTTAGAGATGCGCTTTTGGATTAACGACCCCATGAACGGGCGCGGCAATGTCATCAGTGCGTTGTTGCTGTCTGTCTGGAAGAAATTTCATGATGAAGGCATCGAAATTCCATACCCGCAGCGAGACCTGCATCTAAGGTCGACTATCTCGCCTGACTCTGCGGAGCAGATTCAAGAAGCAGAATAATACCGCGCGTGACTCACCGGCATTGGCGAGGCGCAGCCCTTGAAAACCCGCTTTAGGACGTGACACTATTGTCGGTAGCGAATCAAAAATAATTACCGGAAATAAAAAATGAACCAACCGTACTCCGCTACTAACCAAAGGGGCGTGCTCGCCTGGATTGAGCGCACCGGCAATGCCTTACCCGACCCCGTATTCCTGTTTGTCTATCTCATACTGGGGGTCATAGTCATCTCAGCACTAGCCGCCCTGTTTGGTGTCAGTGAAACGCTCGGCCCTGAAATCCTTTCCGGTATGCCGGATTCGCAAAAAGCCCGCTTTGGCATTGGTGCCGATGGTGTGATTACCGCGCAAAGCCTCTTGTCCCCCGGCAACCTGCAAAGGTTGCTGGTGGAAATGCCGAAGACCTTCACGCACTTTCATCCCCTGGGCATGGTTCTCACCGTCATGCTTGGTGCTGGAGTTGCAGAGCGCACGGGCCTTTTCGGCACTGCGATGCGCGCCGCGGTCAGCAACGCCCCAAAATACCTTCTAACCCCTTTGGTGGCGTTTATCGCCATGATGGGCAATCTGGCTGCAGACGCCGCCTACGTTGTTTTAATTCCACTCGGTGCGATTATTTACGCAGCAGCGGGGCGACACCCTATTCTTGGCATTGCAGCGGCGTTTGCCGGCGTCTCGGGCGGTTTTTCGGCCAACTTGCTAATGGGCCAGTTGGACGCCTTATTGTTGGGTATTACCAGCGAGGCGGCGAACATACTGGTGGAAGACTACCCGGTAAATATCGCGGGTAACTGGTATTTCATAGCGACCATGCTATTCATCTACGTGCCCGTGATCTGGTACATCACGGACAAGGTCATCGAGCCCAAACTGGGCGCGTGGAGCGGCGGCACGGGAGAGGCCAATGCAGAGAGCGCTGATGCGGTGATTGACACGCTTAGCGAAAGCGATGTCGAAGCGCGGCAGGGCTTAACTGACATCGAAAAGACGGGCCTTAAAAAAGCGGGTCTGGCCCTGTTGGCGGTGTGCGCAGTTTGGGCCGCATTAGCCCTCGGTCCAGGCACCCCGTTGATTAACGAGGCGGCCTGCCCAACTGCGGCTTTAGCGGCGGGCGATTGCTCAGTCCAAGCTCGCCTGACGCCGTTTTATCAATCCCTGATTGCAGGGTTTTTTACGCTGTTTATTGTGACCGGCTGGGTTTATGGCAAGGCGGTGGGCAAGGTTGAAAGCCATCGCGACATTGTGCAGATGATGGCCGACGCCATGAAAGACATGGGCTATTACCTGGTGCTGGCCTTTGCGGCGGCGCATTTTGTGGCGGTGTTCAACTGGTCGAATTTAGGCCTTATTTTTGCGATTAAGGGCGCTGCCGCCATTGAAGCCTCCAATCTACCGTTGTTCGCAGTACTCGGCGTTATGGTTGTATTCGCGGGCCTCCTAAACCTGTTCGTGGGCTCCGCCAGTGCCAAATGGGCCTTCCTGGCGCCGGTGATTGTGCCGATGCTAATGCTGTCGGGCGTCAGCCCGGAAATGGCGACTGCGGCTTATCGAGTGGGCGACGGGGCAACCAACGTGATCACGCCGCTTAATTTCTACTTCCCGCTGGTGCTCACCTTCGCGCAGCGCTGGGTGCCTGGCTTTGGTATCGGTAGCCTGACCGCCATTATGATTCCCTATTCGATCTGGATGCTGTTTACCGGCCTAATCCTGACCATGATCTGGGCCGCGCTAGGTGTGCCACTCGGCGGTGGTGCAACCGTTGGGTTTTCAATGTAAAGGGGGGTGGGGAGTCAAACGATGGCGGGGCACTCTGACGGTGTTAGCTTTTGCCCCCTCAGATTTTCGCTTCTACTGCGATAGCAACTTGGCTGTAAAGTTTCTGTAACATCGTTGCTGTATACCGTGTCAGACAATGGTGGTCTGCAAGGGCAGCTAAGATTCAAATGAAAAATGTGCTGGTTATTTGCACGGGTAACTCGTGTCGCTCGATTATGGCCGAGGCTCTGATCAATGCATTGGGACTCGGTCAGTATTCGGCACAGAGTGCCGGCAGCAAACCTACGGGCTATGTGCACCCAAAATCCATAGAAACCCTGCGGCGACATGGCATTGCTGTCACTGCGCCGCGCAGTAAGTCATGGGATGAATTTGAAGGGCAGGGCTTCGACCTGCTGATTACGGTGTGCGATCAGGCGGCCGGTGAATCCTGCCCCGCGTTTCTGGGGGAACACAAGAAGTTACATTGGAGTACCCCCGATCCCGCGCAGGCTAAAGGGTCAGACGAGGAAATCAATGCCGCGTTCGACGACGCCTTTAACCAACTCAAAAGCCGCATAGAAAACGAATTGTTATGAGTCTCGACACCTCCTCCCCCATGGGTTTATTTGAGCGCTACCTGTCCGTTTGGGTCGCTCTGTGCATTGTTGCTGGTGTTAGTCTTGGCGCTGCGCTCCCCACTATTTTTCAGGCCATCGCCTCAATTGAATACGCCAGTGTCAATCTGGTGGTGGCGGTTCTCATCTGGGTGATGATTTATCCGATGATGGTCAATGTGGATTTTGCCTCCCTCAAAGATGTCGGTAAAAAACCCAAGGGCTTATGCATCACGCTGGTTGTGAACTGGCTAATCAAGCCATTTACCATGGCCGCCCTGGGCATTCTATTCTTTGAGTATATTTTTGCTGGCCTGGTCGAGCCGCAAACTGCAAAAGAGTACATCGCGGGGATGATACTGTTGGGCGTTGCGCCATGTACCGCCATGGTGTTTGTGTGGAGCCAGCTGGTCCGTGGTGATGCTAACTACACACTGGTTCAGGTGTCGGTAAACGACATCATCATGGTGTTTGCCTTTGCGCCGATTGCCGCGTTGCTGCTCGGTGTAACCGACATCATCGTGCCGTGGGAGACGTTGCTCCTGTCCGTTATTCTCTATGTGGTTATTCCGCTTGCCGCAGGATACGTGACCCGAAGAATTCTGGATGGTTCCAGGGACAACGAACGCATAACGGCATTCACGGGAATGATAAAGCCTTATTCGATTATCGGGCTGCTGGGCACGGTCATTCTCCTGTTTGGCTTTCAGGCGCAGACCATTCTGGATAGACCCATGGTCATCGTGCTGATTGCTATTCCGCTGCTGATTCAAAGCTATGGGATATTTTTCGTTGCCTATGCCTGGGCGTATTTTTGGCGCGTGCCGTTTACCACGGCCGCTCCGGCAGCGCTGATCGGCACATCAAACTTCTTCGAGTTGGCCGTGGCCGTGGCCATCAGCCTGTTCGGCCTGAACTCAGGCGCAGCACTGGCAACGGTCGTGGGCGTATTGGTCGAAGTGCCGGTGATGCTATCCCTTGTAGTGATTGCAAATAGAACACGCCATCATTTTGCCTAGGGTTTTAATAGTTCGGCCAAAGAAATTAAAGGACCCAGAAGCTATTGTAGATCGACTTAACGAGCGACCAAGAAAGCCGCTAGACTATGAAACTCCAGCAGAGCGATTCGCGCAATGTGGTGCATCGACCGGTTGAAACCGCAACACAAAGCGGCCATTCAAGAAAAATAGGCAAGATGAACTCTCTCAATGGCTCTTGTATACTGCCACTTCAACCGTTCGAGAAAGAGTTAATATGGAGCCAGGTGGAAAGATAATTTGATGGATAGTGCCCAAGAAAATGGTGTCAGTGCACGCCCATGCCGAAGGCGTTAGGTATCTAGATATGTCTTGCCGTTGTTCAGAACCGCCGTTTTATTACAAAGATTATGAATCAAAAGACATTGGCGTCGATCCGAATGATCCGAAATTTGGTGAAGTATCAATGGACCTATGTCGGTCGTGCGATAAGCTATGGCTAAAATATCATATTGAGTGGGACGGGTACTCCCGATCCGGGCGTTGGTATCGAGGTGAAGTCACACCAGAGCAGGCCGAAGGCATAACACCGCAGAAAGCCGCGGAGCTACTAAAGATGGCCGAGTGGCATTTCAAGGGAGGCAGCTATTACAAGTCAGGTGGTATCCGTGTCCAGGGTGGGGCTTCATTGTTTTGAAATGGAGACAAACTCATAATATGGCGCTCAAGCTGACCCCTTTAATTCCTCCAGCGTATTCTTACAGAGCAACAAAGCAAAATATCAATGCACAAAATGCCAATCATTGACCTCAGCGCACGCAACGAATATTGGCGCCAAGGTCGCTGTCTTGTGAAGTTATGAAGCCCCTGGAAAAGCTGACAACAAAACGATTGGTTGGCGCGGGAGTAAAAGACCAATAACGACCACTTATCGTATTTGGAAAGTATGCCAAATCAATGCTTGGGCGCGATCTTCTATAATCAACGATGGACGACAGTTCTCTAACTGACGGCCTGCGCCAGTCAGTCTTGCCAGCCAGATTCAAATTATCACAAAAGATAAACGCCCCAAGCGACGTGTAGGTTGAATCATTGTGTGCATCGCCTTGTTGCCACATTAACCCGGTGGCAAAATCCGTAACCGTGCCATCGCCATTGTCATTAAAGCCCGCGCACCAAGCGGGCATACTCAACATCATCAAGCATACGCCCGTGAGGGTTTGCATATTTTTCATCGCTGCCACCTATTCATTTATTGCTTAGCCTCAAGTTTTGTTATTTTTAGTGCCAATAGTGTGTTTCGCTTACTAGCCCGGCAAGTTTTCATAAAGCATCGTCATTAGAGAAATTCTAAAAAAAGCAAACAACAAATCACAACATGCAAGTCATTGTCTTTAGCGCACACAGCGAACAAAGTTGCTGCCAAGCTTAAAGTCGCTGCTTACGTTACCACTGAAAAAGAGGATGCCCCACGCGCGCTCAAAAGACGCCGCCTCAGTGGAGGCCGACCAGTAGAACCCGGAACTGAGAGAAGAATTGGTATTAGGAAAGGCCGCCTCGTTTATGCTGGGATCACTCGCCTCATAATCAACAATACTTTGCAGCTCGGCAATTAAAGGCAAGCGCCAATCATCTTTGCTTCCCAATTCAAGACGAAAGCAATAATCAAATGCATCATCCCAATTACGCTCTGTGTCATCATCCTGTCGTTGCCATTCCAAACCGGTGATTTTATCGATGACGGTAACGGCACCGATGGTGTAATCAGAATTTGGGGGCGATTGTTTTGGCAGCGGCGCAAACGGCTCAGGCATGATTTCAACGTCATCCCCAGCCATAGGAATAACCACCACTTTGGTGGTATTTTGGGCGTGAACACTCACCGAAAACAGTGCTACTGCCAAGACCAGGCTGACCCGTACCAACCACGAAACTGGTTTCTGCATGTTGACCTCGATCTGTTTGAACTCCCAACGTACCACAAGCTCTTACCAAAAACATACTCTTGTTTTTTGAAATGCAGCAAAATTAAAGGGGGCACAGCCGAATTAACTTGAACGTCCGTTCTGGGCACACAGCTGTCTAAACGTTTAGATTGCCGCTCTGCGCTCGCAATGACGACTGCGGGCACACAGCGGACTTTTTTCATTTGCGCAAAACGCAGGATCTAACACCTGCAATTGGTTGCCGAGCAGTTTGCAAATGATTTTGTCCTCACGGGAACTATATCGATCAGCTTTATTCCTGCTAATAAACTGACGCCTAACGATCAAGTCAATAAAGGCCCCGTTAGCTGCCTCACCATTCTGACATTTCAATGGAAGTCCAACCCTAAAGCCGATACCACTACCAAACCGTGGCACTCCTTCGGTAATTTTCTGATTATTTAATCGTAATCGGAGCGAAATTTGATTCCTTCATAGACGGGCGTATACTTTGCACTAGAAATAATACGGCGCCTCCGGCGGCTTAACGGAAGCCAGAAGACGTAGCAGTTAACTAACTCGTTACTGGAGCATGCAAGGTTTAGATTTCACTATCGAAATTACCGAATTCCTTGATTCAGCAGGAACGCTGAAGCACGAATTGCCAAAAGCGCTGAGTGGGCGTGATCAGCTCGTTCACCTGTATCGCGTCATGGTGCTGACACGGCTATTTGACCTCGCCACGATTAACCTGCAACGCACCGGAAGCATGGGCACCTACCCATCCAACGAAGGCCAGGAAGCCATTGGCGCCGGCGCTGGACTGGCCATGCAGAAAAGCGATGTGCTGGTACCTTATTATCGAGACGTCGCCCTGCAATTTTTGCGCGGTACGCGGCTGGAAGAAATTCTGCTCTACTGGGGTGGTGATGAACGTGGCAGTTGTTTTAAGGACCAGGCCGAAGACTTCCCGATCAGCGTGCCGATCGCCAGCCAGTGCTGCCATGCAGTCGGCGTGGCTTATGCCATGAAATACCGCCAGCAGAAGAGGGCAGTGCTGCTCACCTGTGGGGACGGCGCGACCTCACAAGGCGATTTTTATGAGTCGATTAATGTCGCCGGGGTAATGAAATTGCCGGTGGTTTTTCTGGTTAACAACAACCAATGGGCAATATCCGTGCCCTTGCGCAAGCAAACTGCGTCACAGTCGATTGCGCATAAGGCGGTGGCGGCGGGTATCAACGGGGTGCGGGTAAACGGCAACGACCCGATCGCCGTATATCAGGTGGTTAACCAGGCGCTGGAGCAGGCACGAGCCGAACACCAGCCGTGTATCGTTGAAGCGCTAAGTTACCGTCTCGGTGATCATACAACGGCCGATGATGCCAGCCGTTACCGTGATCAGGATGA
>JABDKW010000072.1 GCA_013002025.1 Gammaproteobacteria bacterium
GTCGGCAACATCGTCGGCAACATCGTCGGCAACATCGTCTGCTGCTTGATCTGCGGCCTCTTCAGCGGCATTGGCTGCTTGGTCTGCGGCTTCCTCGGCGGCATTGGCTGCTTGGTCTGCGGCTTCCTCGGCGGCATTGATTGCTTGGTCTGCAGCTTCCTCAGCGGCATTGATTGCTTGGTCTGCAGCTTCCTCAGCGGCATTGGCTGTTCGGTCTGCAGCTTCCTCAGCGGCATTGGCTGCTAGCTCGGCGGCTTCTTCTGCTGCGTCCGCGGCTGTTTGGTCAGCGAGATCGTCTAGTTTCTTTTTCGCGCTGATGCTCGCGGCAAAGCTATTGGATGCCCCTGAAATGGCAATAAAGGTCTGTTGCGGGGCTATAAAAGCCACGCAGGCGGTAAAGCACAATGTATATAAAGTACGCATAGAAGTGTTATCGCGGTATTAAAACCGTCGCAGATAAGCTGCCCCCCCCTAAAAAAGGCAAATATTTATGGAATAAACCCTATTAGCTATACGTTATATAGTGAAAGCAGCTTAAAAACAAATTGGCAACTGGACAAATGCGCAAGAAAATACTTGAAATACTCCCGGATCTAAGGCGTTTCGCCTTTGCGCTCACGGGCACTCAGCATGATGCTGATGATTTATTACAATCCACCATTGAACGGGTGCTCGATAAAGGTGTGCCGGCCGGCGTTGAATTGCCGCGCTGGGCTTTTCGAGTCTGCCGCAACCTGTGGATTGATGAAACCCGCAAACGCCGAGTGCGATTGACCGAGGATCTGGACGATCTGCAGGATATTTCTCACGCCACCGATGTAAATGAGAGCGAGGAGCAGGCCTTCCACCGCATCACGCTGGACCAGATTAATGATGCAATGAACTTATTGCCAGAGGCCCAGCGCAGCACGCTATCAATGTTAGTGTTGGGCGGCATGGCCTACGCCGACATCGCCGAAACATTGGAGATTCCAGTCGGTACCGTAATGAGCCGAGTGGCGCGCGCACGACGCACGCTGGCTGATCAATTTCCTGATGCGCTTGATAATGCTGGCGCTCGCAACAATGGCGGAGGCGACCATGGACTTCACTGATGACAAGCTGAGCGCCTTTCTTGATGGTGAGCTCAGCAAGGAAGAAATGACGGTGATTCGTGAGCTGTTGTTAAACGATGATCACTTGTCTGACCGGCTGGAGCGCCTGGCATTTGCCGATGCGTTGATAAAGAAACAGTACCAAACCATTGATGCGCGACCTTTACCTCAGGCCATTATCGAATTATTGGCCGAGGGAAAAGACGCTGCACCAACCGTGTCGAATGTGTCTGTGTTGTCGCGTTTTCGTCAACAGGTTGCCATGCCCGTGCAGATAGCGGCCGCCATCACATTAGCCGTTGCTACATTCGCGTTGGTTCAACCCGGCACGCAGCAACCGGACTATGACCTTCAACCATTGGCCTCGGGACCCGTACCCGCCTCCACCCAATTGCATCAGTATTTGAGTTCTACCCCGAGCTCACTGACTCGATCTGCGGGTGCGGGTTCTGAGCGCCAATTCACGCCGGTATTAAGTTTTAAAGACCACGATGGGCATTATTGTCGTGAGTTTGTGCAGGTGACCACCGAGCAGACCAACCGGGCGGTCGCGTGTATGGAAGGCCAGCAATGGTCGATTCAACTCGTTGCCACCACCGGGGAACCAAGGGAGCAGGATGAGTACCAAACTGCCTCCACCTTGAGCCCGGAAACCTTTGAAGAGATTGTTAATGACCTGGTCGCCGATCTGCCGCTGTCACACGAACAGGAGTTGCAGGCCATCGACAATGGCTGGAAAGAGTAAGACCCTATTCACTCCCGGGGGACTGACGCATAGGGGCGTGGTTGGCATTGCGGGCCACTTTGTTGGGGTAGCTCGCAATGCCTTTTTTTTCTCGGCGGTAACAATGGATCCAGTGCCGCTCATAGGGTAACGCCACCAAATAAGAATCAAGGCTCTAATCAGGGCTGCTTAATGGTTGCAGGGGTGGTATTTAAGGCGCGAATGCCTATAATCGCGCACAGTTTCAGGCCCTCTCGGGCACTCTCTATCAGGCACTCCCATGAAGTTACGAAATATCGCGATTATTGCGCACGTCGACCACGGTAAAACCACCCTGGTTGATAAGCTCCTGCAACAGTCTGGCACCTTTGATGAGCGTGCCGAGTTGGTGGAGCGCGTGATGGACAGCAATGACATCGAAAAAGAGCGCGGCATTACTATTCTGGCCAAGCCCACGGCGCTGAATTGGGGCGATTACCGCATTAATATTGTGGATACGCCGGGACACGCCGATTTTGGCGGCGAAGTAGAGCGAATTCTATCGATGGTTGATTCGGTCATCCTGCTGGTTGATGCCGTTGACGGGCCGATGCCACAGACACGTTTCGTGACTCAAAAAGCGTTTGAACATGATTTAAAACCGATCGTGGTGATCAACAAGATCGACCGCGAGGGCGCCCGGCCTGACTGGGTGCTCGACCAGACCTTCGATTTGTTTGATATGCTGGGTGCCACCGACGAGCAACTGGATTTTCCGGTGATCTACGCCTCGGCGATTAATGGGTTTGCCACCCTGGATGCGAACCAGGTGACCGACAACATGGATGCCTTATTCGAGGCCATTGTAGAGCATGTGCCGCCACCGCCGGTTGATCACGATAAACCATTCCAGATGCAGATCTCGCAACTTGATTACTCCAGCTATCTGGGCGTGATCGGCATTGGCCGGATTAAGCAGGGTCAGGTGCGCACCAATGCACCCATCACCGTGATTGATGTCGACGGAAAAACGAAAAACGGTCGTATCGGCAAGGTGTTCGGATTTAAGGGTCTGGAGCGGGTCGAAGTGGCCAAAGCCAGTGCCGGCGATATTGTCGCGGTGACCGGCATGGATGAACTGTTTATTTCTGACACTATTTGTGATCGTGAGGCGGTTAATGCGCTGCCACCGCTCAGTGTTGATGAGCCCACTGTGACCATGACGTTTCAGGTCAATACCTCGCCGTTTGCTGGCCAGGAGGGCAAATACCTGACTTCGCGCCAGATTCGTGACCGCCTGCAAAAAGAGTTGTTGCACAATGTGGCGCTGCGCGTGGAAGACACCGATGACCCGGAGAAATTCAAAGTGTCCGGGCGTGGTGAGTTGCACCTGTCGGTGTTGCTGGAGAATATGCGCCGCGAGGGCTTTGAGTTGGCGGTTTCGCGGCCTGAGGTAATTTATAAGGAGATCGATGGTGAAGTGCATGAGCCCTATGAAAACCTGACGGTCGATATCGATGAGGAGCACCAGGGTGCCACCATGAGGGCCCTGCAGGAACGAGGCGGTGACCTGCAGAGCATGACCCCGGACGGTAAGGGCAGGGTACGTTTGGATTTCAGTATCCCGTCGCGCGGCCTGATCGGTTTCCAGACTGATTTTCTGACCATGACCTCCGGTTCTGGTTTGATCTACCATGTGTTTGATCAATATGCGCCCAGGAAAAACAAGTCGTTTGGGCAACGCAAAAATGGTGTGTTGATTTCCAACGGCAGCGGCAAGGCTCTGGGCTTCGCAATTTTTAATTTGCAGGAGCGCGGCAAAATGATGATTGGCCCCTCACAAATGGTCTATGAAGGTCAGGTGGTGGGTGTGCACTCCCGCGATAATGATCTCACTGTGAACCCGCTTAAGGGTAAGCAACTGACCAATGTGCGTGCGTCGGGCAAAGACGATGCAATTCAGTTGGTGCCGCCGATCAAGCACACGCTGGAATCCGCACTTGAGTTTATTGACGATGATGAATTGGTGGAAATCACGCCGGACAGCATTCGCATCCGCAAACGCTTCCTGCTCGAGCACGAGCGCAAACGCGCCAGCCGCGAAGCCAGTTAGCTGGCGCGCTCACACTGGGCGGCGTACACTGTAGCAACGATGATTATTTACGACCTCATTTGCGATTCCAGCCACGAGTTCGAGGGCTGGTTTAAAGACGCCGACGATATGGCGCGGCAGCAGGCACAGGGCTTACTCGCCTGTCCCTATTGTGAGTCGTTGAAAGTGAGCAAAAAGCTCACCGCCAGCAAGGTGACGCGTAAATCCAATAGTGTAGGTGAGAATCAGCAGGCTGCGCGCGGCAGCGCTCCGCAAATCGGCGGCGGACAAGAGGTGTTAATGGCCGGTGGTTCGGTGGCGCACTATAAAAAAGTGCAGCAAATGCTGCGCAAGGTACACGACTATATTGATGCCAATTATGAGAACGTCGGTAACCGGTTTGCCGAAGAAGCGATAGGCATTCATCGTGGTGAGCGAGACCCCGGCAACATCAGAGGCATTGCCAGCGCAGAGCAATTGGAAGAAATGGCGCAGGAGGGGGTTGATGCTGTACCGCTGCCCCCGAGGCCGATAGACGAAGATAAATTGAATTAATACAATAGTTTACAGTTAATAGCTAACCTAAAATATCAGGCTCGGATTGCTCTGTAATATATTGCTTTATAAAGAGTCGTTTACTTAAAGCCCCTGTCGAATCAGCCCCACAACCACACCCTCAATGGCAAAGCTCTGGGTCTGCAGGTCGACTTCAATGGGGTCGTAATCATCGTTTTCAGCCATTAAGGACACACTCGCGGCTCCTTGTCTTAGGTAGCGCTTAACGGTGACATCATCATCTATGCGGGCCACAACTATTTCGTTATCGCGTGCAGTTTGAGCGCGTTTTATCGCCAATAAATCTTGCTCAAAAATACCGATATTAATCATGCTGTCGCCCTTAACCTTGAGCAGAAAGTCGGCTTTATCGGCGAACAGGCTCTGATCCACACTGACATACTGTTGCACGTGTTGATCTGCAAAGATGGGTGCTCCGGCAGCGACGTTGCCGATCACCGGCATTCCTGCCGTGTCGCCTAATTCGGGGCTGTCATTATGCTGTTGACCCCCAATCCGCGCTTCTTCGGCCACATAAATACCCCTGGAAGTACCCGATCGCAGCTCAATATGGCCTTTTTTAGCCAGGGCTTTGAGGTGGTCTTCGGCGGCGTTGGGCGAGCGAAAGCCAAAATGATCAGCGATTTCCACCCGTGTCGGCGGCGCGCCATTAGCGGCCATGCAGTCAAGGATAAAATCGAAAATTTCCTGTTGCCGCTTGGTCAGCGGCTTTAGATTACTGTGTTTCATTACAGTAACCTAGCAAATTACTGAATATATATCCAGTAATATTTCAGAAAATTAGTAAGGGTTGGTAAAGCGCTTCAGAAGTGAGGCGGTAACAACTGTGGCGAGCGGCGTCACAGCGCACCCGAGAGGTCAGGTACGGTTTCGGTAGGTAATACGGCCTTTGGTCAGGTCGTAGGGAGTCAGTTCCACGGTAACGGTATCACCGCGTAAAATTCGGATGTAGTTTTTGCGCATCTTGCCGGAGATGTGCGCATGCACCACGTGCCCATTTTCCAATTCAACTTTGAATTGGGTATTAGGCAAGGCATCGATAACGGTGCCTTCCATTTCAATTTGGTCTTCTTTTGCCACGTAATAAAAATCCTAAAAAACTGGCCCGTGAGGGCGCTGAAAAATCGGGGCTATGATGCCCCACTTGCCTCTATAAATAAAGCCTTTCGGGGGTTTTTAAAGGGGTGTGGTAAAACGCTGTTGAAATGGGGGAATCCGGCCAGCAACTTCGCCAGCAACCATAGGGTCACAGCTATAGCGCCAACTCAACCCAATGACGATCGCGGTAGCCTTCCAGAGGCTTGAAGCGGCGCTTGTAATCCATCTTCGGTGAGCCATCAATCCAGTAGCCCAGATAGACGTGCGGCACATTGCGTAGCCGCGCCAATTTAATCATGGTCATGATGGCGTAAGTGCCGAGGCTGCGGGCGCTGTGCTCTGGCTCAAAAAAGGTATACACGGCTGAGACGCCTTGCTCGAATTGATCCAGCACGCTGATGCCGATTAATTTATTGTCGAGAAACATGCATAGAAAGCGCGACTCGGAAAATTCAGAATCAATAAAGCCAATATACTTTTTAGGGTCTTCATCACACATGCTGCTCTCGGGATGGCGGCTTTTCTGATAGCGTAAATACATCTCGAAGTGCGGCTGCTTGAACTCCACCTTTTCCAGGCTGATGCGCAAATCCATATTTTTACGCCATACCCGCTTCTGGCTGCGCGATGGTCTGAATGAGGCAACCGGAATTCGCACCGACACACAGGCATTGCAGGTTGGGCACTTGGGTGAATAGAGCATTTCGCCGCTGCGCCGGAAGCCGGAGCGCGACAACATACCGAATAAGGCCGGGTCTACGTCGTGATCAGGGTCGACCAGGATCGACGCACTTTGCCGATCTGGCATATACGGGCATTCGTCGACCACGGTCTCAAATAAGCGGATCGGATTATGCGCTGTGCTCATAACCGATTTATAGCATGTTCCGCCAAACTCTGCTCAAAGCCGGCCGCGAAGTGGGGGGACGCATGGCTGATGTCAACGTCGCTGAGCTGCTGTAAAAAATCGGCTCGTGAAATATTACGCGCGCCCATCGATACCAGGTGATCGGTTTCGACCTGGCAGTCAATCAGGCGAAAATCCTGCTGCTGCAAATATTGGCACAAAGCAACCAGCGCGACCTTGGATGCATTGGCTTGCTCGCTAAACATGCTTTCGCCAAAAAATACCTTGCCCAACACCACGCCATACAAACCACCGACCAGTACATCCTGCTGCCAGACCTCGATGGAATGGGCATAGCCCTGGTCATGCAGGCGTGTGTAAGCACTGTGCATGTCATCGGTAATCCAGGTTTGTTCCCGCGCCGCAAATTCACGCTGTCGGCCGCGCAGTGCGCAGCCTTTCATTACCTGCGCAAACTGAGTGTCGCAGCTCAACTGAAACCGGTTTTGTCGCAAGGTCTTCCTCAGGCTGCGGCTGATTTTAATCTCATCAGGGTAGAGCACCATGCGTGGGTCGGGTGACCACCACAATACCGGCTGACCTTCATTGAACCAGGGAAATATGCCCTGACTGTAGGCCGATACCAGCGTGTCAGTGGTGAGGTCGCCGCCCATCGCCAACAGGCCATCCGAGTTGGCGTTGGTCACCGGCGGAAATTTGACCAGGCTAACCATGCCGCTCACAGCTCCTGTTTGAAGGGTGAACGAGCCTGCATGGCGCGCTGGTAGCCTTCCATATGATGTTGCTCCTGCTGCAAAAACTGATCTATCGCCTGCTGGAATTGCGGATGGCTCATGTAGTGGGCTGAGTACGTGGGGCTGGGCGTGAGGCCGCGCGCCAGCTTATGCTCGCCCTGCGCGCCCGCCTCGAAGCGCTGGTAGCTATGTTCAATACACCATTGAATGGCCTGATAATAGCAAGTCTCGAAATGCACGCTGTGGAAATTATTCAGCGCGCCCCAGTAGCGGCCGTACAAGGTATTGTCACTTTTAAAATATAACCCGCCGGCGATCACCTGGTCTTCATAGTAGGCAAATAGAAACAATGTTTGGTCCGCCAGATGATCTGCCAGATGATTGAAAAAATCCCGGTTCAGGTAGGCTTGCGCACCGTAATAGCGAATAGTGCGTAGATAAAATTGATGCATTTGCGCGACTGCGTCACCCTGCAATTGTGCCCCGCTTAACCAGCGGTAGTGTACGTCTGATTCTTTTACCCGACGGCGCTCGCGTTTAATGTTCTTGCGTTTCTTGGCACTCAATTCAGCCAGAAAATGGTCAAAGTCAGGGTAGTCACGATTGTGCCAATGAAATTGGCTGCTGTGGCGCATCGACATACCCTGCGCGCAGCACAGTTCAGCTTGCTGCTCGGTTAAAAATAAACTGTGAAAGCTGGATAGGCTGCGCTCTTCAACGAGCTCCAGGGCCCGCTGGAGCAGCGCGCTAATAATGAGGTTGGCGTCAGCTTCTGTGTCAACCAGCCAGCGCGGGCCGGTGGCTGGCGTAAAGGGCACGGCATTGGAAAGCTTAGGGTAATAGTCCAAACCATGGCGAAAGTACGCATCCGCCCAGGACCAGTCAAAAATATACTCGCCATAACTGTGGTTTTTTTGATAACAGGGCATGGCCCCTAATAGCCGTTGCTGCTTGGTATCTGCATACACGGCAATGTGCGCGGGTTGCCAGCCATGCGCCTCACTGACGCAGCCACTGATTTCCAGGCCGTTGAGAAACTCATGCCGCATAAAGGGGTTGCCGCCCTCCAGCATGGCATTCCATTGCGCGGCGTCTATCTCGCTAAGGCGTTGATGTACTGCGATATGCACGGTGTGCTATAGGCTATATAATTTCGGCGAACTTCATTGGCAGAAGATACCGTATGAGTCGTGAAATTAATATTGCCTTGGCCCAGATCAATGTGATGGTGGGGGCAGTGGAAGATAATGTAGACCGGATTATTGAATTCGCGGAGCGAGCGCGCACTGAACTTGATTGCGACCTCATGGTTTGCTCTGAATTGGTATTAACTGGCTATCCGCCCGAAGATTTGTTGCTGAGGCCGGGGTTCCATGACCGTATCGAGCAGCAATTGCAGCGTCTGTGCGAAGCAGTGCAGGATATTGACCTCTATCTGGGTTACCCCAAACGCATTGGTAACAAGTTGTTCAATATGGGGGCCATGATACAAGGTGGCGAAATCACCCACGAATACGCCAAAATGGATCTGCCAAACTACGGTGTGTTTGATGAAAAACGCTATTTCACGGCCGGCAATAAGCCATGCCTGGTCGAGTATAAGGATGCCGTGCTGGGCTTAACCGTGTGCGAAGACATCTGGCATGAAGGCCCGGTCGAAAAAGCGGTGGCCGCGGGCGCCGATGTGATTCTCAATATTAATGGCTCGCCGTATCATGCCAATAAAATCAGTGAGCGCTGCGACGTGGTCTGCGAGCGCGCAAAATCGGTTGCAACCCCGGTGCTTTACGTTAATCAGGTTGGGGGTCAGGATGAGTTGGTCTTCGATGGTGCTTCGTTTGCCTGCGATGCCGGTGGTGAGGTGATTCATCAGATGGCCAGCTTTGAGGAGGCGCTGAGCAAGGTCACGGTCACCGTCGACAGCAAGGGCATACAATTAACAGGTTCCGAAATGGTTGCCGAGCTCGACTATCATGCCAGCGTGTATCAGGCGCTGGTGTGCGGAGTGGGTGACTATGTGCGCAAGAACGGCTTTTCAGGCGTGGTGATTGGTTTATCCGGCGGTATTGATTCTGCGCTCACCACGACCATTGCGGTCGACGCGCTGGGCCCCGACAACGTGGACGTCATTATGATGCCGTTTCGTTATACCTCGGATATCAGCAAGCAGGATGCCTATGCCGAAGCCGAGGCACTGGGCATTCAATATCATGTGGTTTCCATCGAACCGATGTACGATGCCTTTGTTAAGCAATTGGCGCCGCTGTTCGAGGGGCGCGAGGCTGACACCACGGAAGAGAATATTCAGGCGCGCTGCCGCGGTCTGACCCTGATGGCGTATTCCAACAAGACTGGGCGCATGGTGCTGACCACCGGCAATAAGAGCGAGATGTCGGTGGGCTATGCCACGCTGTATGGTGACATGGTGGGCGGTTACAACGCCATTAAAGATGTGCCCAAGGTGTTGGTGTACGAGCTGGCCAGATATCGCAATACCATTTCACCGGTGATCCCGGAGCGGGTCATCACCCGCGAACCTTCGGCCGAACTAAAACCGGATCAAATTGATTCCGACAGCTTGCCGCCGTATGAAATTCTCGACCCGATACTGGAATTGTATGTTGAGCAGGATTGCGCACCGCGTGACATAGTGGCCCAGGGTTTTGACGCGAAATACGTGTCGCAAGTGATCCGGATGGTGGACCGCAATGAATATAAGCGGCGTCAGGCTGCGCCCGGTGTGCGGATTACCAAGCGCGCGTTTGGCCGCGACCGACGTTATCCGATTACGTCCGGGTATCGGCCCAAGATAGACTGGTAATTGGCTTTGTTTTTAGCGTTCAGGGTCTAAGTTCAACTTCTACTAGCGGAAGGGATTAAGGCGCGAGAAAATACCTTTCTTTTTGGCCTTGAGTGGTTCAGCGCCGTAATCAGGGAAGTTCTTGACCAGAATTTCATGGGTGCTGGCCGCCAAATCATCCAACCCCATTTCCAGGTAAGTGCGTTCCATCAATACCAGGGCACCTTCCACAGCCGGTGAGGTTTCATACTCATAAATGATTGTTTTGCAGCGATTCAGTGCCGCAACATAGGTTTCACTGTCAAAGTAAAATTTAGCGATTGCCAATTCCCGGGCTGCGAGTGCGTTGCGGATATAGACTATTCGCTGACGGGCATCATCTGCATAAATACTATTGGGATAGCGCTGCAGTAAATCTTCGAACGCTTCCATCGAATCGCGATACGGCTGCGGGTCACGCACCGAATCGTCACCCTTGATCATTTTGTCCAGGCGGTTCTTCTTTTTTTCAAAACTCGCCACCCCTTTCATGTAATAGGCGTAGTCGACATTTTTATGCGTGGGGTAGAGCTTGATGAAGTCATCCGCGGCTTCAACAGCTTCTTCGATCCGCCCCAACTTGTCATACGCAAACAGCATATCGAGCTTGGCTTGCTCGGTATAATCGCCATAGGGATAATTGGCTTCCAGCGCGCGGTAGTAGTCTATTGCAAAACTGTAATTGCCAGAATCCAATGCGCGTTTGCCTTTGTTATACAGCTCTTGCACCTGCTGGCGGCCGAGTGCATCCACCGAGCGGGCTTTCTTGCTGGAGCAGCCGGCAATGAGGGCTGTCAAAATTAACAGCAGGGCGAGTTGTCGAAATCGTAAAAGGCTCATGCGATACGTTATATGCGTTATGATTCGGGCGTAAGCATAACGCGATTTACTGCGTCAGAGAAGACATCATCCGAGAATCAGAGCGCTTGAACGATTACGCTAAATTCAGCTTTGTGGTGCCGGACGAAATGGTAGGCCAGCGCGTGGACAAAGTGTTGGCGCAGTTGTGTGAAGGTCATTCGCGCAGTGCTATTCAAAGCTGGATTAAGGAGGGCCTGGTGTTGCTGGACGACGAAATACCCGCCCAGAAGGATAAAGTATTCGGCGGCGAGTCACTGGAACTCGCAGTGCCACAAATTAGTCAGGGGGAATGGCAGGCACAGGAGATGCCGCTGGACATCGTGCATGAGGACGATGCCATGCTGGTGCTGTGCAAGCCAGCCGGGCTGGTGGTGCACCCCGGTGCAGGAAACCCTGATGGCACTCTGCTAAATGGCTTGTTGTTTCACTACCCTGAGTTACGCAGTCTGGCGCGGGCTGGAATTGTGCACCGTCTGGATAAAGACACCTCCGGCCTGATGGTAGTGGCGAAAACTGAGCTGGCGCGTCTGGGCCTGATTGAGCAATTGGTGGATCACAGTCTGGCAAGGGAGTATTTGGCCTTGGTAAATGGCCGCGTGATTTCCGGTGGCAGCGTTGAGGAACCCATCGCGAGAGACAAACATGACCGGCGCAAAATGGCGGTCAATATGATGGGCAAGGAAGCGATTACTCATTATCGGGTGGCGGACCGGTTCCGCAATCACACCTTGTTGCAAGTCAATCTGGAGACTGGCCGCACGCATCAGATCCGGGTGCACATGAACCACATCGGGTTTCAGTTGGTGGGTGACCCTGTGTACGGTCGACGGCTGGCGATTGCCGGCGATTGCTCGGCCGCTTTGGAGCAACAATTGCGCAGTTTTCAACGCCAGGCTCTGCACGCCACCCGCATCGCATACCGGCACCCGGTCACTGGTGAAACGCAGCAATGGCAGCGCGACCTGCCAACGGACATGCAGGCCCTGGTTGATGCCTGTCGCGAGGACAACCGCTAATATGTTGGCCTGCGTTAGTGCTGAATGGCAAGCGCCACCTCAGGTGCGTGCGGTGACCACAACGCGAGCCGGCGGTGTCAGCAGCGGCGAATACGACAGCCTGAATCTGGCCCAGCATGTCGGTGACAAGGTAGCTGATGTGCAACGTAATCGTGTACACATGCAACGTTGTCTGGACCTGCCGGCGACACCCGCCTGGTTACAACAAACTCATAGCACGCGGGTATTAACGCTGCCGCGGGAGCTATCGGCACTTAACAAGCCCGCCGACGGCAGCGTCGCATTTCAGCCGGGCGTGGTGTGCGCAGTGTTGACCGCGGATTGCCTGCCGCTGTTTCTGACTAATCGCTCGGGCACCAAGATTGGCGTGGTGCACGCCGGCTGGCGCGGTATGGCGGATGGCATCATCGAGCAAGGCGTGGCGGCCATGCAGGAAGATGCTGATCAGATTCTCGCCTGGGCGGGACCCTGCATCAGTGGCGATTTTTTTGAGATTGGTGCTGAGGTTAAAGCGGCTCTGGGCGGCGCAGAGGCGGCCTATCGTAGCGCGCCCCAGCCGGGCAAGTTCTATGCTGACTTATACCAGCTTTGTGGTGAGCGCCTGGCGACCCTCGGCGTTAGTGATTATGGGTACAGCGAATATTGTACCTACCGGCATGAATCGATGTTTTTCTCACATCGCCGTGATCAAGCCGGTGGCCGCATGGCGAGTTTAATCTGGTTGGAGGATTAAGCGGCACTCTCAGCGGCGTGTTCTGCGCGACACACCGCCGCCGTGAACACCACATCGGTGGAACTATTAAGTGCTGTTTCAGCGCTATCCTGCACCACACCGATAATAAAACCCACTGCCACCACCTGCATCGCCACGTCGTTGGAAATGCCAAACAGGCCACAGGCCAGCGGAATCAACAGCAGCGATCCACCAGCAACGCCGGATGCGCCACAGGCCGATACCGCGGCAATCACACTCAATAGCAGAGCGGTGGCCATATCCACTTGAATACCCAGTGTGTTGACGGCCGCCAGCGTCATAATGGTGATGGTAATTGCGGCGCCGCCCATATTGATGGTTGCGCCCAGCGGGATTGATACCGAGTAAGTGTCTTCATCCAGCTTTAAGTCTTCACAGAGCTTCATGTTGACCGGAATATTGGCCGCCGAACTGCGTGTAAAAAATGCCGTTACACCACTTTCTCGCAGACACCGAAATACCAGGGGGTAGGGGTTGCCACCGGTTTTCCACATGACCAGTAAGGGGTTAATTATCAGCGCCATAAACAACATGGCGCCGATCAAAAGACCCAGCAGTTTGGAATAATCCACTAGCACGCCGAAGCCGGTGGCCGCAATGGTGGCGGCCACTAAGCCAAAGATGCCAATCGGGGCCAGTTGAATCACCAGACGTACGATGGTGGTCATGGCATCTGCCAGATCACTCATTAATCCGCGGGTGGCCGGAGTGGCATGACGTAAGGTGAGCCCCAGCGCAATTGCCCAGGCCAAAATGCCGATGTAGTTGCCACTTAACAGGGCTTCCACAGGGTTCTGTACAATTTTGAATACCAGTGTATTCAGCACCTCGGCGATGCCTTCGGGCGGTGTGATGCTGGCGTTATTGGTTTGCAGCACCAGTGTCAGGGGGAACAAAAAGCTTAGCACCACAGCGGTGAGCGCGGCGGCCAGTGTGCCAACCAAATACAACACCAGAATAGGGCGCATATGCGGGTTATGGCCGCCTTGTTGGTTGGCTATGGAGGCCAATACCAGCAAAAAAACCAGCGGTGGTGCGACGGCTTTAAGCGCGCTGACAAACAGCGAGCCAAGAATGCCAATGGCCGCAGCGCTGGCGGGCGACAGCAGTGCCAGCATGCCACCTAAAATAATGCCGATAGTAATCCTCAACACCAGGCTACTGCTGGTATAGCTTGACCAGAATTGTGTAACAGCGCTCATGACAGCTCCTTTTTCCAAAGAATATCGGGTTCGCCCTGATTTTTATTAATGATACGGGCTGTGACAAACAACAAATCTGACAGGCGATTCAGGTACTGGCGTGTGGTCTCGCTGACCACCTCAATCTGATGCAGGGTGACCACATCCCGTTCAGCTCGTCGCGCCGTGGCGCGGGCAATGTGACAAATCGAGGCAGCCTCACTGCCGCCTGGCAGAATAAAGTCTTTCAATGGGCTAACCTCGGCATTAAAGGCATCAATCTGCGCCTCCAGAGCGCTGACCTTTTCAGCATTGATAAAGGAGTGGCCCGGCATGCTGAGTTCGCCGCCGATATTGAACAGGTCATGCTGGACCGCGGTGAAAAAAGTGGCGAGCTCTGTGCCCGACAATTTATTAATCATCAAGCCGACGACACTGTTCAATTCATCCACAGAACCCATGGCCTGCATGCGTGCGTGATCTTTGGGGATGCGCGAGCCGTCGCTCAAGCCCGATGTGCCATCGTCGCCGGTCCGCGTGTAGAGTTTGCTTAATCTATTACCCATTTAAAATGCCCTGATGGGGCGCTTGCCCCTGTTTTGCAACAAATATTTTGTGACTATTATTTTTTACTAAAAGGATTGTGCATCCGGATTATAAATTGGCAGATACAGCGAGAATATAACGCCATCGGTGCCACGTAAATTGGAGGCCAATACATCGCCGCCATGAAAACTGGTGATCAGTTTAACAATATACAGGCCCATGCCAAGGCGCGTTTTTTGAGCGTCTTTACGACCCACCGAGACCAGTGGTTCGAAGATTCGCTCGGCCATCCCCTCGGGCAAATTTGAGCCCCGGTTGATGACATCAATTTGGGCATAGGAGTCAATCTGCTGTGCTTTAAAGACGATGGCTGTGTTGGGCGCCGCGAAGTCAATCGCGTTATCCACCAACTTATCCAGCGCTTGGGCAATGTAGTCTGCTGCTGCTTCAACTTTTAGTGGCCGCTTATGGATTTGCACTTCAAACTTCTGTGATGGGTTGCTGAAGGAATAGCCGTCAACATAGTTCTCCAGCAATTCGACCAGGTCGAAGACTTCGCGGGTCTCCGATTGCATGGCCTGTTCCAGGTTGGCGGCTTCGGTTAGGTTCTGCAGAATCGAGCCAATTCGGTTAATGCCGTTTTTGGCACGGTTCATGTATTTGCTTTCAACGATGCCGGGGTTTTCCTGCTCCAGATTGTGCAGCGATGAATTGACCACATTCAAAGGGTTGGAAACTTCGTGCGCCAGAGTATCCGGCAAGCCTCGCAAATAGCTAGTGTATTGGGATAAGCGCCCCAGCATGCCGCTGACGCTGCGCGATAAGTCGCCTATCTCATCGCCGGACTTGGCCTCGGCCGATAATCGCTGGCTAAGAATTCGGCCATCACGATCAATGGCGTTATCCGCCGCATCCCGCAAGCGCGTAATCCGTACCGTTAAGCGCGAGGCAAACAACAGCAACGCGGCAGCCACGGTCAGCAGCACCAGCAGGGTGACGCTGATCACATTCTCGAGCACCGCCTGTTGACGGGTAAGTACCTGATTGGTGCTTTGTTCAACGATTACCGCCCCCAAAATACTGTCGCCGAGATAAATTGGATGGGCCGACATTAATATGGTGCCCTGATTGTCGACCGAAGCGCGCCGATCAGTGGAAATATCGCCGGCCAGCGCCTGTTCGATAATTTCATCATTACGCTGCTCTACGGTGCGCTCGTAATCGGCAAAACTGAGCGCTGGCTTATCGACAATGTAGGTAAAAATTTTGCGCAGCGCGATATCGTAGTAATAGCGCACTGACGCGACCATGAAATCCCAGACTTCACGTATGGAATTGCTTGAGAAAATAGGTTTAACTGATTGTTTATATTGAACATCTGTGTTGATATTGCCGACCACAGCGCGCACGCGCTTTTCGCGGTCCAGGACCCAGATGCGGGTATCTGAGCGGTCCAGACCTTTGAGGATTTTGGCAATTTCCGCGGACTGTACCAACACTCTGGAGAGCTCGTCACTATCTGATTCCGGCGTGGTGCTGATCAGGCCCTCCAGCGCCAGGCTGTCGACATCATCAACGTCGGCCACCGCCAGACGGATGCGGGTGTCGGAAGACAACATAAACCGGGGTATCCGCAACTCCACATTGTAACCGGTGTCGCTAAGGCTGAGTTCTGCGGCCAGATTGTAGTCGGGGTCGCCGGTGACCGGATATTGCCAGTCTTCATCCATTAAGTAGATGCTCATGCGGCCGGGTTCACGCGCAATCATGGTGTAGCGCTGTGGGCTGCGGCCAGGGTCCTGCAGGGTCAGGCGAATATGGTCAGCCGAATCCACCCGCAGAAAACCCTGTTGGCGGAAAACGACTTCGTCATCATCCACCGCAAACATGGCATAGATAAAACGCCCGTGATAACCCAGCACATGACGTACCTTAAAGTCACCCTCATTGATCGGTATTGGGGCAGGAGAACCTGCGGCGGGTTCGCTGCGGGAGGGTGCTTCAGTATTCGCGTCAGAAGCGTCGGCGCCCGGAGGCAGCGGTTCATACACGGCAGCCTGAGCCGCCTGTTCGCCCCAGTCTGATAAGTCGCCGTTAATATTGATGTAGTTCGGTAGCGGCAGCGCGTAGATTTCATTGTCTTCGGTGCTGGCGGGGTCGATCTGGGTGTCTTCCAAAAATAGCTCAGGTCGATCATGTAACACCGTGGCCACAGCACGCGAGGTCAGGCTCAGTGCATCTTCCTGGCCGGACAGCAGAAATGTCTTCATGTCGCGCACGTAGATATACGACATCCAGGGTATTAACAGCAGCAACAGGGCCACCAGCAATAACTTGGTGCGGATGGAAAAAACAGCGCGCATCAGAACCGCTTATAACAAGGAGTCGGAAGGCCGATTGACGCGGGTCGCCAGCGTACTTACTCGCCGGAATTCCATTTGTAGCCGACCCCGAACACCGTTTGAATATGTTTAAATTCCGGATCTATCTCTTTGAATTTATTGCGTATTCTTCGAATATATCCGTTGATTGTATTACGCTCTACATAAGACTGACGGGTAACCTGCATCATGTTCTCATAGGTTTTAACATGGCCGGGGTGACGCGCCATAGACTCAATTAACCAGAACTCGGTCAGGGTGAGGCTTAACTCCTGGCTCTTCCAGCGGATCGACATACTGTCTTCATCAATCTCCAACTCGTTGACCACCACCTGATCCGGTTTGTCGTCGTTGGCGGTTTGCCCGAGGCTGTCAACGATGCGAAACAGCGAGTTTATGCGCACACTTAAAAACTGCATATTCAGGGGTTTGGTCAAGTAGTCCCAGGCGTCGAGACGCAGGCCCGACACCCGATCAATATCAGTGTCCCGGGCGGTGAGAAAAATTATGGGTAGGGTTGGCGACAAGGCGCGCAAATCGCGGCACAGGTCAAAACCGCCATCCATTTCGTTTTCAAGCATGATGTCGAGAATTGCCAGGTCTGGCATGTTTTTACGCATGCCCTCCAACGCCTCTTTGCGGTTGGCGTAGGTCGCTACTTCGTAACCCGATTGCTGCAAGGCATCGGCGTAATTTTCGCGCTGGTCGAAATCGTCTTCGACGATTGCTACTTTTCTGGCCATAAGAGGGTTACTCGGGACTGGAGGGCAGGCTATTTTGCCCTAATAGGTGCTTGATTCTATTGATTTGTGTACGAATCGTCGTAAAACCATATTTTTACCATTAGTTTATCCTGATTTCGTCATTCCGGAGGAGTTAAATAGGCTCTCGAAAAGAGGATCGTGCCTGATCCATAAGTGGCCACTCTCTATAAGGGCGTTTCGCGATACCGCAAAACCGCTAATTGGAGGGAAAATCGAGCCGCAGCCCGCGAGGGCAATGCTGCGCAACGGGGGTTGTTAGTAACACCGCAGTACAGGGCACGATGAGGTGAACGTTTTGGTCCGAAACCAGTATTCAGGCCAGATACATTACAACTAGAGAGATGTCGTAAAAGTGGGTAGCAGTATGAATCATCAAGTACAACACCAGGTTTTTGTCCCGGTCACGGACGATTTAATCTATAACCATCCCGAGCAGATTGAGGGGCCATTGGTGCCTTATTTTGCGGGTATGGAATGCCAGAATTGGCTGGCCATCGAGATTAATCCCGATGAGTCAGATTCGGGGCTGAAAAAAGAATCAGCAAGGCCCGCCAGCGCCAGCAAATTGCGCCTGGCCTACAGCGCTTAGTTTTTCCTTTTATTTTGTAGCAGGCTCTAGAACTGGCGCTCGCATTTGACCGGCGGGCGCACTGGTGCGTCCGCGCCTGACGCATTGTTGGGCGGCAGTCGCAGTTGATTACACGGACAGGTAATCGCGCCAATCCATCGCAAAATCACGATGCTGATAGGAGCCATCGGGCAGGGCATCATAATGCCGGCGCAAGGAATCGATGCGCCCATTAATATCACTGAGAGCGGCAATCAAAGCTTCGACGTCGGCCGATGTGTTGTACAGGCTGAGGCTGGCACGGACCATCCCTCGCTTAAGATTAATGTAGGCTTGTTGCTCGCTCTCCGGTACTGTGCTGAGGTCTAGCTGCCACAGCGTTTGCTTCATCATGCTGCTGACATAGGGGTGCGCACAAAAACATTCATTGCGAACAGCAATGCCATAGTAGTCGTTTAACACCGCCGCCAGCAGGCCGTGATCTATCAGTTCGTGGTTGAAGGCCAGGGCGCCAATGCGAGGTGATTTTGTGCAACCGTAAATGATGATGTGAGGCAGGGTACTCATGGCGTCGACCATTTCTTGCATCAACTCCTTGTCGTGTTGTTCAATCAGGTCGAATCCGTAATCGACAAATTCCTGAAAAACAGCCGCCAGCGCGACAGCACCGACAATATTGGGTGTACCCGATTGTTCTTTGTCCGGGTAATGGCTCAGCAGTTGATAATCGTAAAAGCTCACGGCTTCCACAGAACCGCCACCCAGATCCTGACCGCTCAAATTCTCTAATACCTCCTGCTTGGCAATCAGCACGCCGGGCGAGGTTGGGGTGTATAGCTTATGCCCAGAAAAACAGAAAAAGTCGACTTCGCACGTTGCATCATCGCGACTCAGTTGGCTGCGCAGATGCGGTACGGCCTGCGCGCCATCAACCAACACATAAGCGCCGTGTTGATGTGCCAGACGGGTGAGCTCTGTAATGGGGTTCAAGATGCCGGTCACGTTGCTTACCGCGGAGAAGGCAAGATAATTCACCTGCCCGGAGAATCGTTCTAACAATGCGCGACATTCTTCTACGTCAATCGGCCCCTGATGAACATCTTCACCGACTAACGGTATGTACTCCACCTGATTGCCAAACTGGCGATGCGGTAAATCGTTGGCGTGGTGCTCCATGCCGCTCACCAGTACGACTTTGCGCTCCGGTCGCGCGGCGGCCAGGCCTCTGGCCACACGGTTTATTCCCGCGGTGGTTCCCGAGCCGGTGAAGATGGAAGTATAGGTCTGCGGATCGGCACCCAGACAGCTCAGCACGGTGCTATGGGCCCAGGCCAGCGCCTGGGTGCAAATATGAGCGGCGCTGTGCACATTGGTGTGGCTGCTGGAATAGTGCGGTAACAATTGTTGAATTGTCTGCAACGCTTTGGCGCTGGCCAGCGGCGAGGCGGCACCATCCAGATGCACACGTTTGTGCAGCTTGCCGTCTGCAGTTTGGTACTGCGTGTCCAGGCCGATAAATTTTGGTGCTGACATGAGCCGCTCGCGAGAATGTTAAGTGCACATTATACGGGCATGCTTTAGACTTAACCAAGCAAGCTGTATCGCGGCGACAATAAATCTATTAATAACGGGACAAGAGCATGAACAAGCGACAGGTGATTTCTCTGCTAATAGCGCTGATAGCGTTCGATATTGGCCTGGCTGTGGCGTTTGCCGGCGGGGTGGGTGGCGCTGAGCTAGCCGGTTGGCCGGTGATGGTGATATGTGCGGTCTGGGCCTTTGCCCTGAATTGGCTGATGTTTATTCCTGCCAATATTTACCATACTGAGAAATACTATGACCTGACCGGCAGCCTTACCTATATTTCGGTGATATTGCTGGCGGTCTATCTCAGCCCGGAATTGGATGCCCGAGGTTCAATTGTGACGGCTCTAGTATTGCTCTGGGCGATACGGCTGGGTTCATTTTTGTTTCGCCGCATCGCGCGAGACGGCAAAGATGACCGCTTTGATGAGATTAAAACAAACCCCACGCGATTTTTCGCGGCCTGGACCTTGCAGGGGCTGTGGGTAGTGCTGACGTCGGCCTGTGCGGTAGCGGTTATCACCGGCGGTGAGCGCGAGCCCATGGGGCTGATCGGCCGCGTGGGTGTTTCCTTGTGGGTTCTCGGCTTTATTATCGAGGTGATTGCAGACGCACAAAAATCCTCATTCAAGAAAGACCCCGAGAATAAAGGGCACTTTATTTCGGCCGGATTATGGGCCTGGTCGCGGCACCCAAATTATTTCGGCGAAATGGTGTTATGGACCGGTATTGCGGTGATTGCATTCCCGGTGTTAGCGGGCTGGCAGTATGTGACGTTGATCTCGCCGGTTTTCGTGTACGTATTGATTCGCTATATCAGCGGTGTCAACAAGTTGGAAGAAAAAGCCAACAGCAAGTGGGGCGATGACCCAGAGTATCAGCGCTACCGAGACTCCACGCCGATGTTAATGTTGTGGCCACCGCGCAATAGTTAGCCGGGGTCTTTGACGATACGAAACCCGATGTGGCTCATGGAAAAGTCGGCCTCCTGCGGCTGACGTGCGGCGGGTCGGTAACGCCCGCAATAATTATCCGCGCATAAAAAAGAACCACCCTTGATGGTGTAACTATTGTGTGCCGCGCCGGGCGCTCGATAGGCGGTGGTAGTCCATTCCCAGACATTGCCGATCATGTCATACAGGCCGATCTCACTGGCCGCATAGCACCCCACCGGCGCTGCGCCGCTAAAACCGTCGGTGGCTTTATCCTGTAACGGAAATATCCCCTGCCAGGTATTGGCAATGGGCTGGCCGCTGTTATCAAAAGCGCCAGATTGTTGGTCGGCGGGGTTGCTCAAGCCCAGCGCGGCGGCATGTTCCCATTCCAGTTCAGTCGGCAGGCGGCCGCCAGCCCATTTAGCATAGGCTTGCGCATCGCGTAAAGATACATGCACCACGGGTAGCGACATTTTGTCGATGATGCCACTGCCGTCACCGAGCGGGTCGCGCCAACTGGCGTCGCGCGCTAACCGCCAGTTGCCCTCGCTGCGCATATTCTGGGGCATCACAAAAAGGCCAGAGCCACCATCTGCGCGGCCGCTCTGACTGCTGCGCTCCGCATCGCTGACATAGCCAGTGGCCTCCACAAAGCGCTGATACTGGCGATTGGTAACCTCATGAGTTTGAATCGCAAATGTGCCGGTTTCAGCAGCACGCGGCTGACCTTCTTCAGGGTAGCGGGGTGCCTGGCCACGGGTAAACCCACCCGCCTGTATAGTGATAAAGCGGCCATGTTGTTGCTGGTCGAGTCCACACACCGAGGCGTCGGCAGCGGGCGGTTGTTCACAGCCGCTGAGCAGCAGGCAGAAAAAGATGATGCACGGGGTGGGGTGCTTCATAGAGTCAATTGAATTTAGCGCGGTCGATATTTGGTCATCAGTGTAGCAAACTTGGCGGTAAATATTTTGCTGCCAGCGCAGCGCCCTCGGGCTTTACTCTCTGAACATAATTTGTAATAGTTTGCTCGCTATTGGCTGCGCGGGTTGGCCCCGCTATTTAGCCATCTGACAGCGCCTTAAGGAGGCCCTTTTGACCGATTCTCAACAGATTGAACAGCGCATCAAACGCATTATTGCGGATAAAACCAAACTCGATGAGGCCGACCTCCATGCCGGGCTAAATCTGGAGGAAAGCGGGCTCGACTCGTTCGCGCGAATTGAATTAATTCTGGTAATTGAAGAAGAGTTCGATATCGAATTATCTGACAGTGAATCAGCCAACGTGGCAACGATTGCCGATATCGTCACGTTGATTGCCGCCAAAGTCGGCACCTAGCTGCGCCCGGAGTAACTGATGCAATCGAGTACTCTGCTCGAGGTGATGGCGCAGCATGTCGCCACACCCGATGACGACAAAGCGCTGCATTGTTGGAATGGCGCCAGCAAAAGCTATGACCCGGTCAGCTATGCAACACTAAGCCGGCGCGCGTTCGCGTTTGGTGCCCGATTGGTCAGTCAGCCAGGTGGAGCCGACCAGCGTGTGGTGATGATTGCCTGTCACACGCCATACGCAACCCTGTTGGCGTTTTACGGCGCTATTTCGGTGGGGGCCATTCCGATGATATTCCCGATGCCCTTGTCGCTCGGCAGCCACGAAGCACTGACAGAGCGAATCAAGCATTGGGGCTTTGCCTTTGCACAACCGGCGCTATTGGTGCTTGAGCAAGACCTCACCGAAAGATTTCACGAAGAAATACCGGCGCAGATTGACGTGTTACGCGTTAATGCCGACCCGACCGGCGACTGGGACAGCCTGTCTGAATCAGCCAACGGGCATCGGCCGCTACCGGCCGACGTGGCATTTTATCAAACAACCAGTTCATCTACCGGCGACCATAAGGCGGTGGCAATATCGCATGGCAACATTATTGCTAATGTGGTGGGCATCCGCCGCGCCCAGAAAATGTCTGTTCAGGAGCGCATGGCAACCTGGTTGCCCTTATTTCACGATATGGGTTTGGTTGGCACGGTGTTATTCAGTTTTGGCAATAACTATCCGCTACTGATTATGACGCCCACGCAATTCGTCAAGCGCCCGGCCTTATGGCTCAAGGGCATGGATCAGTACCGTTGCACCATTGCCACCGCGCCGAACTTTGGTTTTGATTACTGCACCCGTCTGGTATCGGACAAAGACGTGGCCACACTGGATCTAAACTGTGTGAAGCACTTGTTCATAGGCGCGGAACCAATCCGCGTGTCAACCGTGCAGGGCTTTGTTGATAAATTCACGCCGTGCGGCATCAGCGCACAGACCATAAGACCCGCTTATGGTTTGGCAGAGTCGACCATTATTACCACCATGACCGACCCCGAATCGGTATCGAACTTTATTTGTCTGGAGGCCGACTCAATCGGCATCAATGAGCCGCTTAAAATTCTGGACCGTATGACCTTTGATGACCCTAAAATGCTTGCCTACGATGCGGCCAAGGCAATTGCAGTTTGCAGTGCCGGCACTCAAATTGAAGGGATGACGGTTGAAATTGTAGACGAGCAGGGCCAGCTAATTGAGCGGCAAAACGTGGCCGGCGAAATTGCCATCAGTGGCACATCGGTGGCTCTGGGGTATGTGTTTGACGGGGAAGCAGGCCGCGCTGACCCGATTGACCGTTTCCCGGAGGGGCGGCTGCGTACCGGCGATATGGGCGCCATAGTCGATGGTGAGTTGTACATCCTCGAGCGCATAAAAAATATTGTGATTCGCAACGGTGAAAATTTTCTGGTCAGCGCTCTGGAAGAGCAACTGGCAGAGTTATTGTCGATTTCACACGAGCATATTGCGGTGTTTGAATCAAATATCCATGACCCCGGCAGCGATATTGTGGTGTTGGTCGAGCGTCATGCCCCGCTAGACGACGATGCGGTTAATAATCTCCTGGTGGCGATGCCGAAAGAGGCTTTTCCGATTAATAAGATCTTACTCAGTAAGGCGCGCGAAATTCCACGCACCACCAGCGGCAAGAAACGACATTTTTATTGCCGCAAGCTCTATCAGAAAGACGGCATCAATTTCCAACAGCAGATTGACGTCAGCCCGCAGCGCATTATGCAGGCCATGAACGCCGTTGCTGCGGCCGACTAGCCTCGCGTGCCCACCGAGCTTCTCAAGCAGTACTGGGCCCCCCGTTACTGGCATACCTGGTTTGGCTTAGCAGTATTGCGGCTGCTGGCATTTTTGCCGCTGCCCGTTCTGGCCACTACCGGCCATGTGGTTGGATACCTGGTGTATCTATTGCACTTCAGTCGGCGGCGTATTGCCCTGATTAATATTCAAGCCTGCTTTCCCGAATTGAGTGTGGCCGAACAGCGGCGTATAAACCGCACTCATTTTGGCTATATGGGGCAGTCTTTGATGACCGCCTGCATGAACTGGTGGATAAGCCCCGCGCGATTCGAGCGGCTGGTGACCATTAGCGGTCGTGAGCACTATGATGCAGCCCTGGCCAAGGGTGAAAAAATAATCCTGCTGAGTCCACATTTTGTGGCCATGGAAGTCTGCGGTCTGGCGCTGCAGCGCGAGCGGCCCATGGTGGGCATGTATCAATACATGAAAAACCCGGTCATGAATCAGATGGCGCTGCGTGGTCGGCAACGGTTTTGCCCAGACGGCGTTATGTTTGAGCGCAAGGCGCCGCTGCGCACTCTGTTAAAAATTCTGATGAAGGGCTTGCCCATGGTGTACTCGCCCGATCAGGATGCAATGCGTAAAGGTGTATTCGTGCCGTTCTTTCATCCGCTGGCCTCGACCACCCCCGCATTGGCCAAGTTTATTCAGGTCACCAAGTCAGTGGTAATTCCGCTGCGCGGGCGCATGTTGCCATGGGGGCAGGGCTATGAAGTGGTGCTTGGTGCGCCGGTGGAGAATCTCGCCACCGGTGATGAGCATCAGGATACTGCGGCTATGAACCGCGCCATCGAAGCCATGGTAAGGGATTGCCCGGAACAGTACCTATGGGTGCACAAGCGGTTTAAGACACGGCCGCCGGGTGAACCTTCTTTCTATTAAAACACGCTCAAAGCTGTTTATTAACATCGGCTCAGGCTTTTTCTAACCTCGGCTCAGGGCTGCTCATAACACCCGCTCAGGGCTGTTTATTAACTGGCTCAAGGCTGTTTATCAACTAGCTCAGGGCTGTTTATTAACTAGCTCAGGGCTGTTTCGGGTTGTCGATTTTGCGTAGTGTGAGCCGGTAGAGGTCCAACCCGCCGACCTCGAACATATAGGCCATCAGGCGCAGGTATTGTTCGAAGCGGGCCACTTCTTCTTCGCCTTCTAGTTCAACGCAGCGGGCGCGGTTGGCTTTCAGGTTGCTATACCAGGCGCGCAGGGTGCGGCGATAGTCGTCGCGATGATTGTAGATAACAATGGGTTCGAATAATCGCTCGCAGCCGGCGGCGATTTCAAACAATTTCGGGGTGTCGGTTTCCGGGAAGATTTCTTTGGCGATAAAGGTGTCAAAATCCTCAGTCAGGGAATTGCCGTAAGCTACGGTTTGCAGCGACAAATATCCGCGAGACCCCAGCCAGCCGTGGCAGCGGCTGAAAAATTCACGGTAGATGGCGATCTTTTCATCCGCCGATAGGCCCAGCTTGGCAAAATGTTCAAAGGCACCGATGGATATGATTGAATCATACTGCGCGGTCGGGTCATGATCTTTCCAGCTTTCAACTCTGGCTTCTACGCGCGGGTCGGGGTGCTCATTAATCCAGTTTGCCTGACTCTCACTCAAGGTTAAACCAACCGCATTCTTAACATCGAATTGTTTCACCAAGGGCAGTAAGACCGTGCCCCAGCCACAACCGATATCCAGCACTCGGGACTGACCGGGCGCGCGGGACTGTTCGATATGGTGTCGTATCTTGGCGAATTGCGCATCGTCGAGACTTTGGTCCGGGTCGTTTTCATCCCACAGGGCGCAGGAGTAGGCCATGCTCTTACCCAGCCAGGTGGCAAAGTATTCATTGCCGGTGCCGTAGTGGAATTCAATCGCGTCCGCCGATGCGCCGTATTCTTGATCATTGTTTTTCATGCTTCTACCTTTCGTTTTACCGCCCCAGATGGTTGTCAGACCCGAATCAAGTTGTATTTAGCTAACACCAAAGGGGTTCCCCCATTATAATTGATTTTCCTCCCGCGCGACCAAATGCCATCAGCGGGCGACATGACTCAAGCCCTGAGGCGCAGAATAATGAAAATAGCGATCCTGTCGCGTAACCCAAAGCTGTATTCCACACGCCGCCTGGTCGAGGCCGGCAAAGCGCGCGGCCATGACGTGGATATTATTAACACCCTATGGTGTTATATGGATATCACTCGCAATCGGCCCGCAGTGCGCTACAAGGGCGCGGAGTTGCCGCACTATGACGCAGTGATCCCACGGGTCGGCGCGTCGGTTACTTTCTACGGCACCGCCGTGGTGCGCCAGTTTGAGATGATGGGCACCTTTAGTATCAATGAGTCGGTGGCCATCAGCCGATCACGCGACAAACTGCGATCGCTGCAATTGTTGTCGCGTCGCAATGTTGGTTTGCCGCGCACTGGCTTCGCCAATAAGTCGTCCAATATCCGTGACGTCATTAAAACGGTAGGGGGCGCGCCGGTGGTGATTAAACTACTGGAAGGCACTCAGGGCATTGGCGTGGTGCTGGCAGAAACCAATAAGGCCGCCGAAAGCGTGATTGAAGCCTTTATGGGATTGAAGGCTAACATTCTGGTGCAGGAGTTTATCAAGGAAGCCGGCGGCGCAGACATCCGTTGTTTTGTGGTCGGTAATCGAGTGGTGGCCGCCATGAAACGGCAGGGCGCAGAAGGCGAATTTCGATCTAACCTGCATCGTGGCGGATCGGCTGAATTGGTTAAGTTAACCAAAGAAGAACGCGAGACGGCGGTCAAGGCCGCGCGCGTGATGGGCTTGAATTTATGCGGTGTTGATATATTACAATCCAATCACGGTCCGGTGGTGATGGAGGTCAACTCGACGCCCGGGTTGGAAGGTATAGAAATGGCCACTGGCAAGGACGTAGGCGACATGATTTATCAGTTTATTGAAAAGACCGCAAAACCACATCGAACGCGAACCCGCGGGAAGGGCTAACTGATGTCAGAATTAATTATTGGCGGCAAGCAGATTGCGCCCGGTAGCACCAAGCAGATCGAATTGCCGGTGGTGCGTTTATATACCGATACCGACATCAGCATGCCGGTGCATGTAATTCGTGCCAAAAAAGACGGGCCCACTGTCTTTGTCAGCGCCGCTATTCACGGTGATGAAATAAATGGCGTGGAAATTGTTCGGCGGCTGATCAAATTAAAAAGTTTTAAATTGAGCCGTGGCAGCCTGATTATGGTGCCCTTGGTGAATGTCTACGGCATGCTCAGCCAGACCCGTTATATGCCGGATCGACGCGATCTGAATCGTTGTTTCCCGGGTTCTTCAAAAGGGTCTTTGGCGGGTATCGTCGCGCGCAGCTTTATGAGTGAGATTGTGGAGCACTGCGACTACGGTATTGATCTGCACACCGGGGCTATTCATCGCTCAAATCTGCCGCAAATCCGCGCCAACCTGGACGACAAAGAGACATTGGAACTGGCGGAGGCGTTCGGCGTGCCGGTGTTATTGAATTCAAACCTCAGAGATGGGTCGCTGCGCCAGGCCGCGACTGAGGTGGGCTGCAAGGTATTGCTCTATGAGGCCGGCGAGGCATTGCGCTTCGACGAGTTAGCCATTCGGGCCGGCGTGCGCGGTGTGCAGCAGGTGCTGTATCAACTTGGCATGGTACGTCGACGTCGCACCTCCAAGGTAACGCCTTACATCGCCAACACCAGTTCCTGGACCCGTGCCGCGGCCAGCGGCATTGTCACAAACCTTAAAAACATGGGCGATCAGGTGGCGAAGGGTGAGCCTTTGGCGCGCATTGGCAGCCCGTTGGGGGAAACCTTTGCCACGGTTGAGGCGTCTCGCTCCGGCATTATCATCGGTAAGCAGAATATCCCGCTGGTGCAGCAGGGTGACGCCATGTTTCATATCGCATACTTTTCAGATATGGACGAAGAGATAGCCGATAATATTCAGTCTATGTCAGATACGTTGTTGCCGACGCGCGAAGGTGGGGCAACACAGGAATGAGCGACAAACTCATATTGGGTAATCTGGAGGCCTGTGAGTTGCCCGAACTCGGCATTTGCGACCTGCATGTACGGGTCGACACTGGTGCGCGCACCTCATCGCTACACGTGGATAATATAAAGCGATTTAAACGCGGTGGCCGCTCCTGGGTGCGATTTGATATTCACCCCAATGCCCACAATGTGGAGGAGGTCACGCGTGCCGAAGCGCCCCTGCATGCGGTGCGGCGGGTAAAGTCGTCGAATGGCCAAACTGAGCGTCGGCGGGTAATTCAAACCGAGTTTCGCATTGGCGAGCACAGTTGGCCGATTGAAATCAGCCTTACCGACCGCTCCGATATGAGTTACCTAATGCTGTTAGGTCGTGAAGCCATGGGCGACAGAGTATTGATTGACCCGTCCGCCACATTTTTGGCCAGCGAGGATGTTGAGGCCGATTAGCCGACCTTTGCGGCGCTGGATACGGGTCATTTCTTGACCCAGATCAATTGATACTAACCGCTAATTTCCTATGCTTGTTTCTAGGAGGGTAGTTTTATGTACAAAGAAATTGTGGTTTGTGTCAATGAAGCAGAGGGGCGCGACAATGCGATTACCGCGGCGGCTGCATTTGCCAATCAGCACAATGCGCATTTGCTCGGTGTCTATTGTTCACTCGGTGAAGATTCGCCATTGGTGCCCGCCATGGGCGTGGTATCGGCTGATCTGATTATGGAGGCCATGAAGCAATACAAGGAACGCCGCACCGCCTCCAAGCAGCGCTTCAAAGAAATCACGTCAGAGGTGGGATGCTCGGCCGATTGGCTGGATGACGATAGCGTTGACGCACCGATCAGGGCAGCTGCCTATGCTGACCTGATCATCACCAACCAGGCCGCTAAGGATAAGGCGCGTGGTGTATCTAATATGAGTTTAATAAACCGGTTGATTCTGGAATCCGGGAAACCGGTGATCTTAACCCCCACAGGTTGGAATCAAACGGGGTTCGGCGCGCGCATCGCCCTGGGTTGGGATGAGTCAAGAGAGGCGGTGCGCGCAGTCGCTGATGCATTACCTCTATTGCAGCAGGCCGAGCAGGTGGACGTGATCAGTATCAACTATGAGGGCGATGATGACATCGTGGATATCTCCGAAATCAGCACGTATTTGGCACAACGTAATGTGGCAAATAGCTTTCATTTACAGGTCACCAGTTCACGCCTGGATTCCCCAGAAAAGGTATTGTCAAACTATTGTGATGAACACGATATCGACCTGCTTGTCATAGGCGCCTATGGACACACACGGCTGCGCGAGATTGTGTTGGGCGGCGTTACTCGCCATATGATCCGACGCAGTAAGGTACCGTTGCTTTTGACGCATTGACTGCGCTCTAACTTCTAGGACCCTAATCAAAGTTTTTGCGATTCACGTGCTTTGCGCGTGTCGCAAGTCTTGTATGCGCCTTGAAAAAGCGGCAAGATGGCTCTATCTGAAGATAATACCATCGCCAAAGGCTCCCTATGTACCAGCACTCCTGCTCCAATTGCTCAATGAGCGCCATTTGTTTGCCGCTGGGTCTGGACAAGCAGCAAGTTTGTGAATTGGAAAAAATCGTGCAGACAACCGCGGTTAAGCACGCTGGCGATGTGATATTGCGACAGGGCGATCGCTTCGCCGACGTGTATGCGGTCAAATCCGGCATGTGTAAGTCGTTTCGATTGGATCAGGCTGGCGTGGAATATGTGCAAAGCTTTCACTTGCCGGGGGAGTTATTTGGCCTCGACGCCATCTATGCCAGGCAATACGGCTTTACCGTGCAAGCACTCGACACCACGGTGCTGTGTAAGATGGATTATTCCGAATTGCAAAACCTGTGTGCTTCGATTCCGGCGTTACAGGAACAGCTTTTCAATCTGCTGAGCCGGGATTTGTATCATTCTCATGTCAACCCGATTGAGCACTTTGATCAAACCGCCGAGCAAAAACTGGCCGGTTTTTTGCATAATCTTTTATTGCGCTTACAAGTGCGCGGGCATACGGAGATGGAAATTTATTTGCCGATGTCGCGGCGCGATATTGCCAATCATCTGGGCCTGGCACCGGAAACCATCAGTCGCTTACTCAAGCGCATGCAGGAGAACGGTGTATTGTCGATCGACAATCGTCTGGTCACCGTTAATGACAAGGGTGCCCTCGAGGATTTAGTTCATTGTCATGCGCTGGAGACCACTGTCAAACCGGCCGACATTGCGCGATCGGACAGTTCGGCTGCCTAAGCAGGGCCGACTTGACCTGCGTCAATAACGCGCCCGAGTTCGCCCCTTACACTACACTTTAGGTCCTGTCGTGCACCGCCGAGTGTCGTGGTACGGTGTCGCCGTCTGTCGGCGTCTAGCTATGCTCCGCGCACGGTAATATCGCTGATATTGATGGCGGCCACGGCCGCGTGCGGGCAAGCAAAACCATGAGTGAATTAACCTTATTATTTGGCCTGGCGATTTTTCTGTTCGCCATGCACAGTCTGGAGCGCGGCATCAGGGCGGCCAGCGGCGATAGCCTGAACAAGTGGATGTCGGCTGGCACCAATAACCCGGTCAGCAGTGCTGCGACGGGCATTATGGTCACGGCGATCCTGCAGAGCAGTTCCATGGTGTCGCTGGTGGCATTGGCTTTTGTCAGCGCTGGCATAATCCCGCTGTATAACGGCATCGGCATCGTGCTGGGTGCGAATCTTGGTACTACCGTCACCGGTTGGGTGGTCACCGTGGTGGGCTTCAAAATGGATCTGCAGGCCATGGTGGTACCACTGTTGGGTATCGGTTCAGCCATGAGTCTGGTTAGCTCAAACACCAGGGCGCGCGGCTTGGGACGTGCATTATTTGCCTTTGGTCTGCTTATTTTCGGCCTTGATCTGATGAAGCAAAGTGTAGCTGGTCTGGCGCATATCGTTGATTTTTCGAGCTACCAGGAATTACCGTCGTGGGTTTTTCTGCTGATCGGGGTGCTATTGGCGGCAGTTATGCAGTCCAGTTCGGCGGTGATGATTATTACTCTGTCGTTTCTGCATTCGGAGACCATTGTTCTGACCCAGGCCGCAGCGATCGTGATTGGTGCAGATTTGGGCACCACCAGCACCACGATATTGGGGAGTCTGGGGCAGTCCATGGTGAAAAAACAGCTGGCATTTGCGCATGTGTTTTTTAATCTCCTGGTAAATTCGCTGGCGTTTCTGTTTTTATTGCCCGTATTACCTCAATTATTGGCCGCATCATCCATCAGCGACCCATTGTTCGGGTTGGTGGCCTTTCACAGCTTTTTCAATCTGGCTGGACTGCTGCTGTTTTTACCGCTCTTGCACTGGTACACGCGCTGGATTAAGCGTGTGCTACCGCAACCTGTGGCGGCGGAGAATCGCTACTTTGAAGTGCCGGTTGAGGTACCCGCTGCGGCATTGGACAGCCTGACCCAGGCTCGACGTCACCTTTGTCGCAGAGCCTTGAATATGCATTTTGCCGAGTTGGAAATTAACCCCGAAACAGTACCTGGGCATGCGTTGGTGAGCCTCGATGACGCTGAGTCTGAGACCTATGACCAGACCTTTGAGGCGCAATACGAATCGCTTAAAAACAGTGAAGCAAAATTGCTCAAATACGCAGCCAAGCTGCGTCTGCAAGGGCTCGACAAGGGTCAGGAGGGCGCTATACGCAGGGAAATTGAGGCGACTCGCTCGTGCGTCTACGCAAGTAAAACATTGAAAGATATACGAGCCGACTTCGCGCAACTGCATCACACGTTAAACAGCGACTTTGCGACCGGGTTGATCGCCCTTCATCAGACATTTTTGCTGCAATTTTTTCGCGCATTGTTACCTTTGCTGTTCGCGCCGCATGATCGCGCTTACGTGCGCGAGCAGACCGAAGCCTTGCACGAATTAAACGGGCGTCACTATGATGACAGTAATGACTACATCGAGGGTTGTCTGAACGGTGATTCGCAGGAAATTCCGACTCTTTCGACCTGGTTTAACCTGAACCATGAACTGCATCACTACTCGCGCTACATGATCCGGTCGGCCGCGGCGCTGGCCGATTGAAAACCAGGCTAAGTTTTTAGTGTGCTACCAGGACTGGCTGTGTGCAACTGCGGACCAGATTGCGGGTGACGCCGCCCAGCACTATTTCACGCAGTCTGGTGTGGCCATACCCACCGATTACGATTAGATCGCAGCCGTGCTCGGAGGCGTGGCGTTGCAGGGTATCCGCCTCGGTTTTGTCTTTATCTGCCAAGGGCACCGAAAAGAATTCGCATTTAATCTGATGCGCACTTAGGTAGGCACAGATCTCAACACCGTCTATGAGTTCCTGTTGCGGATCGTGCTTGTGCGTGACAGATACAATGTGCACGCTCTCTGCCAGACGCATCAGGCCCAGACTGTAGCGGGTCGCTGCGACTGCTTCTTTGGATTGCTTCCAGCCAAGCACAATCCGCTCTCCAAACGTGGTCTGCTGCCAATTATCCGGCACCACAATGGTCGGCAGTCCAGTCTCAATAATCAGATTATCGACAAAATCAGTATCATTGAAAATGACGCTGCCCTCAGTTTTCGGCTGTCGGACAAACAGCAGGTCGGCATACAGTGCCGGTGAAAAGTGGGCATCAATTTCTGAGTCCGTATGCCATTGATTCTCGCAATCGTGTTGCTCGCAGATTTTTTCAAACTCGCGGCGTGCACTTTCTCCGTAGGATTTCTGCACATCGAACAGGCTCTGCGCGAGATTTAGAGGGTAATCGCCATAAACCGTGGCGTAATTCATGATGTCAGGGGTGACAAATACCGCGCTCAGCAGTGCGTCATGTTGCACCGCAAACGCCGCCGCAGTTTCAATTACCGAGGCATTGGATTTATCACCGTATAAATATACCAATAACCGCTTCAGCATTTTGCACCTCGTGACATAGACATCAGAATGGTTGTTGAATTTCTATATCGTAGCGCTAGCGTAAGACAAGACGATTGATTTAGATCAAGGCCTCACCGTTAAGGGAGTTAATGTTCGTTCCGTTATTGCACGCCTGATGATCTCGCTGTCAGGACAACATGCCGGTGATTTAGGTCGGTAATTTGATCCATGTCAGGTTGGTACGGTCGGTGAGTGCTGTAATTACTGTGAGCGGAGTGTCGTGTCGCATAGGCGTTGCTCTTTGGCTTGCAAACCAAGTGATCTGGAGTTACCAGTCTCTAACGTCCAAGTGATTTTTCGTGTGGAAAAAACCCTGCGCAGCTGGCGCAATAAATTTAGCCGAACAAACCTTATTGTTTGGCTATTCAGCATGCCAAAATCTTTGCCCGAAGACAGTGGTGCGGGGCTTATCATGCTGCAAATTGATGGTCTGTCAAACTCGCAACTTAGTAAGGCGCTTGAGTCCGGTGCCATGCCGTTTCTAAAAAGGCTATTGGCACAGGAGCATTATCAACAATATTCACTGTACAGTGGTGTACCGTCATCTACGCCGGCCGTGCAAGGCGAATTGTTTTACGGGGTACGAGGCTGCGTGCCGGCATTTAAATTTAAGCGGCCAGCGGATTCCAGACCTGTGACGCCATTGGAGCCGGGGGTTGCGGCTGCACTGGAGGCCGAATTGCGTAAGCAAGGAGGGCGGCCATTGCTGGAGGGCGGATCATCCTATTCCAATATTTTTACTGGTGGCGCGGCGGAGTCCTCTTTTTGCGCCGCTTCATTGGGGTGGTCCAATGTCATACCGACCAGTAATGCCCTGAAAATGATGATTTTCACCCTGGCCCACATTTTCAGCTATATACGGGTAGCGGGTCTCATGCTCGTCGAGCTGGTGTTGGCGATAGTCGATTTTGTGCGAGGTATGTTTAGTGGCCGAAATCTACCCCGGGAGTTGGCCTTTGTGCCGATTCGGGTTGCCGTGTCTGTGTTACTCAGAGAGCTGGTGAGCATCGGAATTAGAATTGATATAGATCGGGGCCTACCAATCGTGCACGCAAACTTTATCGGCTACGACGAACAAGCTCATCGGCGAGGTCCGGGCTCGCGTTTCGCGCACTGGGGCTTGCGTGGGATAGATCGGGCGATCGCTCGGATCTGGCGGGCTGCGCAACGGTCTAAGGTTCGGGATTATGACGTCTGGATCTACTCGGACCACGGCCAACAACCGACCCACAGCTATCCCGTGGAGTTCGATAGCTCGATTCGATCCGCCGTGATGCGAGTCTTGTCACAGAATATTGATGGGCCGTTGGAGATGGTCGTGCCTGGCGAAGTTGATTTAACCGACCGGGTATACGGCAACCTGGAGTCACAAAATGTATATCTACTGGGCTCGCAAGGATTGTCGGCCTGGTTTCGTCGGTTCACCTCCAGCCCACCAAATCAGCGCTTGGTAGCAACCGAGTTGGCCGCCATGGGGCCCTTAGGCTTTGTGTATTTAGACCTGCAAGTTAAGCAACAAGTGCGAGAGCGCGTTGCAAAACAGCTTGTCGATAGTGCAGGAATTCCCATGGTCATGTGCCAGCTAGACGGTGCCGATAGCGAGCGACGTGCTGAAGTCTGGACTGGCGAAGGGAAGTTTTATCTACCGAGGGATAAGCATCAGATTCTCGGGTCCGATCACCCCTTCCTTGATGCTGTAAGCGATGATTTAATCAGTCTCGCCAGCCATCCCTATGCCGGGCGCTGGGTGTTGATCGGGTGGCAAGCGAATGGTCGTGATTTCAGCTTTAGAATTGAGAACGGAGCCCACGGAGGGCCGGGGCCGGAAGAAACCCACGCCTTTGCAATGCTGCCCATGGATGCTCATGTACCTCGAACAAAGACAAGCTCGTTTTTACGCCTGCAGGACCTGCGCAGTGCAGCGCTAGCGTTGCGAACGCCAAACAATAGAGCTTTTAGTACTGCGATCAAGCCTGTTCCACTGACACAGACACCCCAAAGCAGATCATCTGCATTAACCAGTAAACGCATCCGGGTTATGACCTACAATATTCACGCCTGCAAGGGGATGGATGGAACAACATCTATTTCACGTATAGCCCGCATCATTGCCAGAGTTCAACCCGATATTATTGCCTTACAGGAGCTTGATGTGCGACCGGGCTCACAACAAGCCGCTGAGCTAGCAAGCGCACTGCAACTGTCGATTCATTATTTTCCCGCGCAGCATCTTGCCAGCGGTCGATATGGCAATGCGATTTTGACTCGTTACCCACTTCAGTTAGTCCGCGCAGAGCGGCTGGTAGGGCGCGGTAAGACAGCGCGTATAGGCAAGTCTGCATTTAATCAGCCGCGCGGAGCGCTGTGGGTGAAGTTAGATGTAGATGGTAACCAATTAAACGTAATCACCACTCATCTTGGCCTGACTGGTAGAGAGCGTTGTGATCAGGTGACGGCGCTGTTGGGCGAGGATTGGCTTGCCAATGAGCAGTGTCAGCAGCCGGTAATTCTATGTGGAGATTTCAATTGCGGTCCCGGTCAAATGGGCTACCGGCGTCTGGCAAATACGCTGGGTGATGCACAGCGTGAGCTAACAGGCGTGTCTACTAAAAATACTTTTGCCGGCCGCTATCCGACACTGCGAATTGACCATGTATTTGTAAGTAGTGACTTGCGAGTTAAAAACGTGCAGGTTCCCCGCACCAGTCTTACTCGAATCGCCTCAGATCATCTGCCATTAGTTGTTGATCTACAGCTTGCTGATTAGTGTGAGAATAGTACCGGAATGGTGCTGTTTTTTATCATGTGTGACGTCATACCACCCATCACTACTTCGCGTAAGCGGGAATGGCCATAACCACCGATCACAATCAGGTCAACATTGTGCTCGGTCGCGTAGTTTAGCAGCATGTCCAGCTCTTCATTATGCTTTGGCGCATGCTCGATTATCACATCATTTAAAATGCCCTTGCTACCCAGATAGGCTTGTAGTTCTGGAGAGGTATTATGCTCCTCGCTGAACACCGGGTCTTTGAGTACATCAAGAATTAGCACATGCTCGCACTTACCTAACACGGGCAGGGCGTCGGCCACTGCGCGCATGGCTTCAGCGCTCGAGTTCCAACCGACCAGCACCTTGCCTCCAATTGCGTCAGCATCCCAGCCTGTTGGAATCATCACAATGGGTCGCTTGCTTTGTAAGATAAGGTGGTGCACTAACGACTCGTCGGATAGATAAGTGGCAAGTTCCTGATTTGGTTGGTCTACAAAAATTATATCTGTGCAGAGCAGCTGGCGAATCGGGTTTTCAGATTGAAAGATAGTTCGCCAGCGCGATTTGCACTCATACTTCGCCAGCACAGATTCAAAAATATCTTTATTGCGTTGCTCTCGCGTGTCTTGGTCGACCAGCAGTTGGTCCGCCAGTTCCATGGGGGACGAGCCTGCCCAGCGGACGATTTCAACCGTATCCAGTTTGGTGTAGGTGGCGGTCAGGGTGGCTTTATGCTGTTCGGCAAACTTGGCCGCCGCCTGCAAGGCGTTGCAGCGTTTATCCAGCGCATTAACGCAAACGGTAACTTGATTAATCATGTCAAGAGCCTCCAAAGCAATCGTATCTGATCAGTAGTACAGCGCAATAGTTATTAGACAGAGTCATTTTACTCGTCGCCCAATGCGACGTGTTGACCTGGATCAAGTTGCTACTCAGCTTTGTGTTAGAGCTGTGTGGTATTAGAACTGAGCATTATTAAAGCTATGGTGCGTATTTATGAATAAATTCAAGTTTTTTGATTTGGGTCAAATGACTGTTGTATTAAAGACCTAAAATAAATGACTTAACGATACTCATTTTGATGGTGGAAACTATGTATAAGTCATTGGCGGTAATGGTGTTGCTAATATTGCAGTCAGCGTGCTCATCGCAACTGTCCTCTTCCGATGGTTTTGCATTACCCGAGGGCGATGCGGAGAATGGCCAATTGGTTTTTGTGGAATTGCGCTGCATCGAATGCCACTCCCTGGCCGGCACGGAAATGGCAGCTGAAGATCGCTGGCTGGAAGAGGGAGACGCCGGGATAAGTGTCGAGTTGGGTGGCGTAACCAGCAAGGCGCAAAGCTATCAGGATCTAATCACTTCTATCATCAACCCATCACACCGAATCGCGAAAGGTTACCCAAAGGAGTTGGTCACTGAGCAGAGCGGAGAGTCACGAATGTTGAATTACAATGAAGTGATGCGTGTGCAGGAACTGATAGATCTGGTTACCTTTTTGAAATCTCAATATGAGTTGCAAAACATTCCATTAACCATTTATCCATACTATATCTATCCGGGTGGCTAACGAGCTGTCACAAGCGTGACTATTGGTTCTGGGCAGGCTGCCGTTAAATCGTGGTCAAATACTCGGGTCATTCTTTAGCCTGACTACCTTCTCTGATGTGATTGTGCGAGGACGGCAAAATTGAGCGATGATTTGCGGTAGAAAATAACGGCCACGCCTCGTGGTCTGGAGGCCACCCTCTGTTTTAATCAGCAATTCATCATTTATCAGAGACTTAATGTCGAAAGCGTCATCTTCCAGATATTGCCCAAGCGTTCTTCGATCTGGACTGTCAGAGAATCGGTCCAGACGAGTGGATAAATCAAGCGCTGCGCCGCTGATCAATTTGTGCGTAATACCGCCACAAATGCGGTCGTGCAAATCGAATACTTTACCCAGCGCAATTGGTTGCAAACCGTCATCGAGGCTATCGATATAGGCTGCTACAGAGGAATGATTTTTTGTGCAAATGGTTTCGAGCAGTGTTATTGCGCCAAGACCAGTTCCAAGCAAACCATCGCTGCCAGACATTAAACATTGATTGTTGAAGGGCAGGTCGGCGCTGTGCTCGGCGGAAACAAAGGCGTTCATGCCGGTTGCGCGATAGCCAGAGGGCGGAAGTAGGTCATCGACAATGTGCCGAATTTGCAGATGACGGCCGAGGCATGCAAACGATTGTTCGGCAATAGTTTTGCTGTGATGCGACTCGCCAGCCCCGACTTCCCAGTAATTACAGGTGATGCAGTCTACCCCCATGTTTATCAGACTCTGTAAAACTCTGCTAAGCGTGCTGAGTTTGCGATAGCGGTGCGGCCAAAGCGTTACGCTGGCTGAGGCTGCGCGTAATTTAACCTGCCGAACTTGCTGTAAAAAGGCACTAATGGTGGCGTCCAGTTCGGATTCCTGTTGTGCGGTCTCGCCTGGTAGAAAATCGAAGCCGAATACCGAAACTCCCAACTCACAAAGACCCGCGAGAGTAGAGCGATCCAACTTGCCAGCTTGTTTAGTGCTACTGGCCGGTGACACCCGCACCTGCAGATTAGCGGTTTCCTCTACCTGAAACAGGCGTTTCGTGTATTGGACTAGCTCCTTTATTTGATAATTTGATAGCAGCGCCAGATTTGCGCCGTCAAAAACAATTCCGCTAATACTTCTTTCAGCACTAAATGTCCGCGAATGTAATTCCAACTCGTGGCGTAGATAGTGAAGATACTGCGGCATTCCAAACGGATTGCTTTCGCTGGGATACGCGGCACAACATTGCTCCGGAAAGTTGAGCCAGAGTGTTAAGCTATTTGGCACCAACCTGTCATTAGCTCGTGCAACCGCACTGGTATAGGTTGCTGAATCCAGATCTGCGTTCATTTCTGGTATATAAAAGCGTAATGAGCTTGGCACCGGATGAGCGGTGTATTTTGCAGTTAGCGCAATATTGCTTCGAGGATTGTGGTTCATATGCCTGATACGGGATGCTGCGTTCACAAGCATACTCAGGCCTTTAAACACGGGTTTGACACAGATCAAATTGAAGCGTTCTCAAGCTCGTTATGATTAAACGGTGGCGACGTTTTAAGGCAGGTCTTCCTCATGTGCATAGAGATTGTTAATAAACTGTCAGGTATCAGAATGCTTTTCGCAGCCATTGCATTGCTGGGTGCGTCTGGCACATCTGTTGCTAGTGAAAATCCAGATGCCAATCAGATTCTGCGATCGGCCATAGATAACTGGCGCGGTATCACATCGGTCAGCGAGATGACCATGACCATCAACAGGCCGACCTGGCAGCGCGCTATGTCCCTCAAGGCCTGGACGCAGGGCGATAAGTTTTCACTGGTGCGACTTACAGCGCCGGTAAAGGATGCTGGCGCATCGACCCTGATTAACGATAAGCAGATGTGGAGTTATGCACCAAAGATAAACCGGATCATCAAAATTCCCGCCAGCATGATGGGGCAGAGTTGGATGGGCAGTGATTTTTCCAATAAGGACATAGGCCGCTCCACCGAAATTCTTGAACAATATAACCATACTCTGCTGCGCAGTGTGCAGTCAGAGGGCCACCAGGTCCACACCATTGTTTCGATTCCGCATGAAGATTCACCCGTTGTATGGGGCAAGGAAGTGCTGATGATTCGAGATGATTATGTGATCTTAGAACATCAATACTGGGATCAGGACGGCGTGCTGGTAAAGCGATTGAAAACCATGGAGGTGTCCGAAATGGGCGGCCGGATTATCGCGCGGCGCGTACGTATGTCGAAGCTTGAGGAGCCTGAACATTGGACTGAGGTTTTACATCACTATGTTGAGTTTGACGTGGCGTTGCCGCCACACACATTCACATTATCGAATCTGCGAAACCCGCGATAATGAGTGTCACCCTGACACTGGCATGGCGTAATCTTTGGCGGCATAAGCGGCGAAGCTGGCTGACAATCGGCGCCATGGTGTTTTCCAATGTGTTATTGGTGTTCATGATTACGCTGCAATTTGGCAGCTATGAGATGATGATCAATAACACTTTGCGGGCGTTCTCCGGCCATATTCAAATTGCTCAAGTTAGTTACCAAGAGCAACAGAAAATGCGTCTGACGGTGCCGCAAGTGGCTGAGCTGGCGCGACAATTGCAGGCGCGGTTCCCAGGCATTGAAGTTGCGCCGCGGGCGCTGACGTTTGTGCTTGCTGCCAGCGAGGATCGTAGCTTTGGATTGCAGCTGGCGGGCGTTGATGCCGCGCGCGAACCATCCATGTCAACGATTCCCGGCTTGATGGTCGAGGGGCGATATTTGAGCGCTGCCGGCGCCAATGAAATTGTGCTGGGTAGTGTTCTGGCTCGCAATTTGAAAGTAACGGTCGGTGACGAGATAACCTTGCTTGGCACCGGTGTCGACGGGTCGCTGGCAGCGGCGGTGGTATCGGTTAGCGGCATTTTTGATTCCGGGCTGGCGGATATTGATCGCAGTCTTGCGCAGATTTTACTGCGCGATTTTCAATCACTGTTCGCAATGCAGGACAGAGGCCACGCGATTCTGGTCAACGCGCCGGATATAGCTCAAACTAATTTTTATCAGGCTGAGATTAAGGGCTGGTTAAGTAGTCGCGGTGTGTCTGACCTTGAGGTGCTGAACTGGGAACAACTCAATCCCGGGTTACGCCAGGCCATCCAATCAGATATGGCGAGCGCCTGGTTTATGTATATGGTGTTGATCGTGCTGGTCGCGTTCAGTGCTCTCAATACTCAGCTAATGTCGGTGTTAGAGCGCACTCGTGAATTTGGCATCATGTCTGCGGTTGGCGTGCGTACCAGCACTTTGGGAAGGTTGGTATTACTGGAGTCAACGGTACTGGCGGCGCTGGGCTTGCTGCTGGGTTGTGCGCTGGGTGCACTGGTGGCGCTGTATTTCAGGGTCAATGGCCTGAGCCTGCCAGGTATGGCAGAGATGGCAGCGCAATATAATCTGCCTCCCAAGATGTATCCCTCTTTGCAGCCCATGGCGATCCTGTTAGGTCCACTGGTGGTGTTTATGGGCTGCGTGTCATCTGCTTTATATCCGGCTTTGAAATTAACAGCGCTGACCCCGGTTAGCGCGATGCGGGCGGTTTAATGAGTGCTCTGACCAAGCAAGCCAGCGGCGCCGGTTTGGCTTCATTATCGGTGATGGCATGGCGCAATCTGTGGCGCAACTACCGACGCACGGGAATCATGATTATGGCCATCAGTATTGGGGTCTGGGCGATGATTTTCATGAGTGCTCTGATGCGCGGTATGGTTGAGGATATTCTGCAGCGCGGTGTACAACAGCTGCCGGGTCATGTGCAGCTACACCATCCGGATTATCCAGATGATCCAAGTGTGGTGAATTCGCTGCCGGAAAATGTGGTTCAGGCAGGGATTGCCGAGGCCGGTGAGGCGGTAAGTCGTTGGTACGCGCGGATTAAAGTGCCGGCCATTATTGCCAGTGAGCGGGAAAGTCGTGGATTGGTTTTGTTGGGGGTGGACCCGCTCGCTGAACATGCAGATATCTTTGCTAACGCGCAACTGCTGGAAGGAGAGTTCCTGAACGACCCCGAGGACCAGGGTATCGTAATTGGTGAGCGGCTTAGCGATCGTCTTGAGACCAGACTAGGCAAACGGGTGGTGGTGATGAGCCAAAACCCCCAGAACGATATTGTAGAGCGCGGTTTGCGAGTCAGCGGCATTTATCAAGCGGAGTTCAGGGGGCAGGAGGAGCGATACGCCTACATGTCTAAAAACACTCTGCAGTCCTTGCTTGAGATCGACGGTCAGGTGTCTGAGGTGGCAATATTTGGCCAGGATTATCGAGATCTGAGTGAATTGTTATCTGGCTTGCAGTCGACCTTTGACTCTAACACAGGGATGAAGCCCGAGGCCTGGAACGAGGTCAATCCCTATCTCGGCGGCGCGGTAAGATTGATGGATGGTTTCGTGCTGTTTTTTATTGTGATTATTTTTCTGGCCCTGTCTTTTGGGCTGGCCAACACATTGGTGATGGCGGTGTTTGAGAGAGTCCGTGAAATTGGCTTAATGCTGGCGCTGGGGATGCGCCCGGGTATGGTATTGGGCCAGATTATGATTGAGTCAGTTTACCTGTTGGGTCTTGGCCTGGCGCTTGGCAATCTGCTGGCTTGGCTTTCAGTGGTGTCCATCGCGGATGGCGTTGATATCTCGGCAGTGGCAGAAGGCCTGGAAATGGCTGGCATGGGCACCGTATTGTACCCATTGATGTTAAGCAAGGATGTCATTAGCGCGAATGTAATCGTTATTGTGATGGGCGCTATCGTTAGTTTCATGCCGGCCTGGCACGCGGCCCATTATGACCCGATTCGGGCACTCACAAAGCCAACCTGATATGAGTAACCAACAATCCAGCCAGCTTGCAGTTCGATGCCTGAACCTGTGTAAAACGTTTACTCAGGGCGAAACACGTGTGGTGGGGCTGGATGATGTATCCATTGATATCGCCAAGGGTGACATGCTGTGTTTGTCTGGCCCCTCCGGCTCCGGGAAGACTACCCTGTTGAATGCCATAGGAGCGTTAGATACGCCGGATAGCGGCGAAGTGTGGATCGAAAATAAACGCATAGATCAATTGAGTAAAGGCGATCGAGCCGATCTTCGCATGCGTCATATCGGCTTCGTATTCCAGGCGTTTAATTTAATTCCGGTATTAAGCGCACAGGAGAATATCGAGTTCGTGATGGAGTTGCAGGGGGTGGCGGCTGCTGAGCGACACAAAATGTCTTCGGCTATTCTCGAACAGGTTGGTATGGGTGGGCTGGAACACAGGCGGCCGGCACAACTCTCGGGCGGCCAACAGCAACGAGTTGCCGTGGCCCGTGCTATTGTGTCACGCCCGAGTCTGGTGCTGGCCGATGAACCGACTGCGAATCTGGACAGTCAAAATGCTCTACAATTGATAGAGCTGTTTACCCAATTGAACACCGAAATGGGCATTACATTTGTAATTGCCACCCATGACACGCGCGTGATGTCCTATTGCAGGCGTTTGATCAGAATGGTGGATGGGCAGGTAGTCAGCGATGAAATTCGGGACACACCCTCGCATCCCGATGCTGGCAAAGACCCGTTCTAAAACCATGCGCACGCAGTGCTTACTGATATTGCTTGGGTTTTGCTTTTATAGCGCGGGTTCGGCCGAGGCCTGGCCAGGTGATGGCCATATTAAATATGATTTTCTGGCCACCAAGTCTCCCGCCGCGAATATGTTCGGCGTGCGCGATGATGCCTTGCTGCTGAATCATGGATTGGAGTTACGATTAAACACCGGCACTAAAAAAGGTGCCTGGTCGGCGAATGCATCGTATCAGTTGCAAGCCGTACACGACGATCAACTCGGACTGCAGTCCGGCACCTTCGGCGCACAGGTTGCCTCTCCGTCAACCGGCGATAGCCAACGCTGGCTGAACTTATCTGAAGTTTTAAGTGAGACCGACGATGATCGCTTTTTACATCGGCTTGATCGCCTGACCATCGGCTATCGCTCCAGCCGTAGCGTGATCAAGCTCGGCCGTCAGGCAATCAGTTGGGGCAACGGTTTGGTTTATAACCCGATGGATTTTCTGAACCCGTTTGACCCCGCCGCGATCGATACCGAATACAAAACTGGCGAAGACATGCTGTACTGGCAGCAGCTACAGGACAGCGGCAATGATTTGCAGGTGATTGCAATCGGGCGTCGCAATGCAGCCGGCAGTAGAACCAATGAGGACGCATCGCTGGCATTGAAATACCACGCATTGATTGGTGTTCGAGGATTTGATTTACTGTTGGCAGAGCATAGGGGCGACAGCATTATCGCGGCTGGCTTTAATTCGCCTGTGGGGTCTGCCGTCGCGCGTGGCGATTGGGTTAGTACACGCGTTGATGGCCAGACATATAACAGTTTGGTGGCTAATATCAGCTATTCCTGGGTGGCCTTAAACAGGAATGTTAGTGGCCACCTGGAGTATTTCCGAAATGGATTTGGAATTCGTCAGGGTCGCTACCAGCAATTGCTGTCGAGCAGTCATTTGCCCTTGCGTCAACGATTGCAGCGCAATGAGTTATTTACGGTAGGGCGAGAGTATCTGGCGGCGTCTGTCACCCTCGAGATGACGCCGCTATGGAGCCTAAGCCCCAGCCTGTTTTACAATTTGTCGGACAACTCAGGCATGTTGCAACTTGCTGCAAGACATAACATGCAACAAAACCTGCAGCTGTTATCCGCAATTGTGGTGCCGGCAGGCCCTTCAGGCACCGAATTCGGTGGTCTCGACCTGGCTGCGGCGGGTGATGGGATGGGGCTCACAGATGTGAGCATTAGTTGGGCTGCCTTTGCACAATTAGGTGTCTATTTTTAAACCCCAAGAACACTGCTAACTGACACAGATCAAGGTTATGGGCGCCCGCTTGCGATTAAATGGGGCAATTCGAATCACTCATCGTGCGCCCCGGCCATGAACGACCTGTTTAAAAAAAACGGATTATTTCTATTAATTGGCGCTTTATTGCTGATTATCTGGTTCGCCGTGCGGACCTCTCCGCAGGCGGCTCCAAACACCATTGCCTACAGTGAACTCAAAGGCTTAATCGACAGGGGTGACGTGGCGGAGGTTGTCATCAATGGCAACGCCATCCAGGCAACGTTGGCGCGCCCTTTAAAACAGGACTCACAGTCTGCGGCGCAAAGCAGAATAAAATCCTATATGCCGGAGTTTGGCGATGCGGGCTTATTGCCGCTGCTGGAGCAAAGCGATATCAAAGTAACGGTATTCCCATCTGCTCAAGGTGGCGCAGCTGCGGTATTCACCAGCATGCTACCGTGGCTCATCATCATAGCGGTGTATTTTTGGTTTCTACGCCGAATGGGACGCGGCATGATCAGCGGTGCGGGCCCCGCGGATCGCTATACCTCGTTTTTGAATCCGGTGTCGGAAATTAACGATGCACCGCCGGAGACCACGTTTGACGATGTGGCGGGGCAAGAAAATGCCAAGCGTGAAGTCAGTGAGCTCCTCGACTATATTCGGCGCCCTCAAGATTACACCAAGCTCGGCGCCAGTGTGCCCAAAGGCATATTGCTGATGGGCCCGCCGGGTACCGGCAAGACGTTATTGGCGCGCGCACTGGCCGGCGAAGCGGGGGTGCCGTTCTGTTCCATTTCTGCTTCTGAATTTATCGAAATGTTTGTCGGCGTGGGCGCGGCGCGGGTGCGCTCATTGTTTAAGCAGGCAAGGGATAAAGCCCCCAGCATTGTATTTATTGATGAATTGGACGCGGTGGGGCGCATGCGCGGAACTGGATTGGGCGGTGGAAACGATGAGCGTGAGCAAACCTTGAATCAAATCTTGTCGGAGATGGATGGTTTCAGTGGCCACGAGGCGGTGATCGTGCTCGCGGCGACCAATCGGCCCGACGTATTAGACCCTGCATTGCTCCGGCCGGGACGTTTCGATCGCCATGTAACCCTGGAAATGCCCGACCTCGCGGCGCGTGAAGCTATTCTAAACGTACACGTTTGCAATACGCCCCTAAGTGATGATGTGAACCTGCACGAAATCGCCATGGAGACTCCGGGCTTCTCCGGCGCCGACTTAAGCAATTTGGTGAATGAGGCCGCGATGCTTGCCGCGCGTCGCAAATCATCCGAAGTCGCCATGCAAGACTTTAATGCCACACGAGACAAGGTCATGTTTGGCAGTGAGCGTAGTATTGTTATTCAGCCCGAAGAGCGACACCGTCTGGCGGTGCATGAGGCAGGCCATACCGCCGCGGCTTTTTACCTGCCCGATACCGACCCGATTTATAAGGTTACAATTATTCCACGGGGTAAAGCGCTGGGTATCACTCAGCAATTGCCGGAAGCGGAGCGCTATACCCTGTCGCAGCCGTATTTGCAGAACCGATTAGTGGTGATGTTAGCTGGCCGGGTGGCGGAAAGAGATCTACTGGGAAATATTAGCTCTGGTGCCGCTGATGATATCAGCCAGGCGACCAAGTTGGCGCGCGCCATGGTGAGCCGCTGGGGCATGGCCGACAGTGTTGGTCCTGTGGACCTGTGTGATTCTGATGAACATCCCTTTCTGGGGCGTGAGGTCTCCAAAGCCAGGTCCTTCAGCGACTCGTCGGCAAAAGCCGTAGACGATGCCGTAAAAGCACTATTGACCAATGCCGAATCCGCAGCCAGTGAATTAATTGCGGCTCACAAGAATCGCATAGTTAAACTAATTGATTTGCTGATGCGTCGTGAAACACTGGAACAGCATGACATTATCGACTGCCTGAGTGACAAGGGCAGTAAAGCCGCGCTTGGAAAGAAAATTTCTCTTCCTAAAAATTCAGCAGTACTGACGCACCCCTTTGGGGGCGATCGATGAAACCCGCGGTTGAGGAGTTGATTGATGAGTTGCGGGATCTGGAGCAACGACTGCAGCGTGAGTTGCACGCTAAAGGTGAACAGCTCGCCTTCACCATAGAGCGAGGCAAGGTGCAATTTGCCGAGGAATTGAGGCAAAAGAATCGGCAATGGAAGATAGGCGTACTAAGTTACATACGCGATAGTCGGATTTTGGTCATGCTGAGTGCGCCGGCTATTTATATGCTCATAGTTCCGTTTGTGTTTTTAGATTTAATGGTCAGCCTGTATCAAGCTATCTGTTTTCCGGTGTACGGCATCAATAAGGTCAAACGAGCGGATTATCTGGTGTTCGACCGCGTCAAGCTGGATTATCTAAATGGGATTGAGAAGTTTAATTGTGCGTACTGCACTTATTGCAACGGGATCATTGCGTTTGTGCGTGAAATTGCAGCGCGTACCGAGCAATACTGGTGTCCGATAAAGCATGCTCAAGCGATTGCCGGGACCCACGAACGTTATCCCAAGTTCACCGATTTTGGTGATGGCGCTCAATTTCGAGGAGAGCTAAAGCGCATAAAAAGAGAATTAGGCGAACCGGCCCACAAGGACAAGTGACGATACCCTTGCAGGATCACGCTATCTGTCCAAAGGCAAAGGCGTATATAACAATTTACTATTAAATTAGCAGTTTTAATTAGTTCCAATAACTCCGGCTCAGGCGTAGGCTCGAGTCATGATTACTCAAGCCCCACATCAACAACGCGTCGACATCCATGCCGCTCATGTTACCGGACGTCGGGAACGTGACGATGTTGCCGCTGAAAAACAGCGTTGCAGCACCAAGCATGTTGAGCTTCGTCGCCAGCGTGGCAATACTCCGCGCTACAATTTTGCCGGTATCGCCGGCTAGTAATTCGTAATCCAGCAAGTTCATTTTCCAATTGGTAGGCTATTGGTTATTGGCCCGGTCTCAGAGAACTGAGGTCGGGCTTTTTTCTGTTGTATAGTAGGCGGCGAATACCACTGCCAAGCAGCTACTACAATGCGCAAAATTTTCCTTCTGGCAGGGCTATTGCTCTGCCTTGCATCTGCCTCACAGGCCGCCGATCGGGTTACCGGTGCGACCTTTGCTACACGTTCGCCAGTGTTGGCCACCGAGGCCATGGCCGCTACCTCACAGCCGCTGGCAACGCAAGTTGCCTTGGATGTGATGCGGCGCGGTGGCAATGCCATTGATGCGGCAATCGCGGCCAATGCCATGCTGGGTCTGGTCGAGCCCACTGGTAACGGGATTGGTGGCGATTTATACGCCATCGTCTGGGATGCAAAAACACAAAAGCTATATGGGTTAAATGGTTCGGGGCGATCACCGAAATCATTGTCCAGGCAATGGTTTATTGATCAGGGCATGGGCAAGATTCCCTCGCACGGGCCGTTGCCGGTGTCGGTTCCCGGCACGGTGGATGGCTGGTTTATGCTGCATGAGCGCTTTGGCAAAATGCCAATGCCCGAGGTGTTGGCCCCCACCATCGAGTATGCCGAGAGGGGCTTTCCGGTGTCGCAGTTAGTGGCTTATTACTGGAATCGATCGGTGCCGATACTAAGTGCATGGCCTGGGTTCACCGAGCAGATGACCATCGACGGACGGGCGCCGGCAGAGGGCGAAATCTGGCGCAATCAAAACCTGGCCGACACCTTGAAAAAAATCGCCAGCGGCGGGCGCGGGGCATTTTATGAGGGCGAAATCGCAACAACGATCGCCGATTATATGGCGGCCAATGGAGGCTTTTTATCCGCCGCAGATCTCGCTAGCCATCGCGGTGATTGGGTGGAACCGGTTAGCAGCAACTACCGAGGGTACGATGTGTGGGAATTACCACCTAACGGGCAAGGCATCGCCGCGCTGCAGATTCTTAATATTATGGAACAGTTTGATGTCGCTGCCACGCGCCCGGACTCTGCCGAGTTTGTGCATTTGTTCACCGAAGCTAAAAAGTTAGTGTTTGAAGATCGTGCGAAATACTACGCTGACTCAGACTTTAACGACATTCCGGTGCAGAAGCTGATTTCCAAGCGTTATGCGCGCCAGCGCGCGAAATTAATCGACTTGCAAAAGGCGGCTAAACAAGTGTCGGCCGGCTCTGATTTATTAGAGCAGGGCGATACCATTTATCTCACTACCGCTGACGCGGCTGGCAATATGGTGTCGTTAATACAAAGTAATTACCGTGGCATGGGTTCCGGAATGACGCCGCCGGGGCTGGGTTTTATCTTGCAGGATCGAGGTGAGTTATTTTCGCTCGAGGAAGGGCATTTCAACGTCTACGCGCCGGGCAAGCGACCCTTTCACACCATTATCCCTGCGTTTGTCACCAAGAAGGGTAAACCCTGGATGAGTTTTGGATTAATGGGCGGCGCCATGCAGCCGCAGGGGCATGCGCAGATTATTATGAATATGGTGGATTTCGGGATGGACGTGCAGGCCGCCGGTGATGCACCCCGAATTCACCATACCGGTTCATCGGAGCCGACCGGCAGCGTCATGAGCGACGGTGGTGTATTAAATCTTGAAACCGGCTATCCGTATAAAACCATTCGTAGTTTGATGCGCATGGGGCACCGCATCCAATACGCCAATGGCCCGTATGGTGGCTACCAGGCCATACTCAAAGACCAAAATGGTGTGTATTGGGGAGCTTCCGAGTCGCGTAAAGACGGCCAGGCGGCGGGTTACTGATTAACTCAGTGTTGAAAAGGCCAGTAGCGCAACACTGATCAGCGCCGCCAGTATCGGTACCAGCAGTGGGCAGCTAAAGGAGTTAAGGTCCGCTGGCTGGCTCAATTTGATTTTAATCAACGCCAGATTCACCAGCACAAATACACTTAGCACGATAAAGCTGGTGGCCTTGGCCAGCGTCACCAACGGAAAGGCAATTGCGAGAAGCAATATCGCTAACGTTGCCAGCAGTGTGGCGGCAATCGGAGTGCGTCGGACAGGATGAATTGCGGCCAGCCAGGCCGGCGCATTGCCCTGATCGGCCATGCCATACATTACCCGAGAGGCCATGATAATCTGCACCAGTGCGCCGTTGATTATCGCGATAAGACTAATCCCGGAAATTAACGTTGAGCTGTAGCCCTGCTGCTCCATCAATAGCGCAAATGGTGCGGTGGTTTGCGTCAGCTGGGACATTGGCACGCTCAATACCACAGTTGCTGAGACTACTACGTAAAGCAGCGTTGATAGGCCGATCGCCAGCGCAATGGCCATTGGTATAGTGCGTTTGGGTTGTTGCACCTCTTCGGCGACATTGACCATATCCTCAAACCCTATGAACGCATAAAAGGCAAGAAATGCCCCGGTCGCAATACCGAGCCACTTGTCAGCAGCCAGATCCGGCGTTAATTCTGGCCAGCGTTGTGGCAACTCCGCCAGTGCATCGCCGGATACACCAATCACCATAAACAAACCACCGATTTCTATCAGAGTGATGGTCATGGCGGTATTCATGGAGGCATTAATGCCCCACATTGCCAGCAGCCCCAGGGCAGAGATCACCAGGATAATCAGCAGCCAGGCTGGCCAATCAAAAAATATCTGGAAGTATCCGACAAATCCATTGGCGAGTGTGGCGGCCGAAACGACCCCCGTTAGCACGATGCCCCAACCGGCAATCTTACTGAGGCGGGGGTTGCCAAACGCGACCAACAGATACGCAGCCTCGCCGGCGCTACGCGGGTAGCGGGAGCTCAGTTCCGCGTAACTAAACGCCGTCAGGCTGGCGATCAACGCGGCCAGCATAAAGGCCAGCGGCGCATACATGCCAGCCTCGGCCGCGACCTTGCCGGTGAGTACGTAAATACCTGCGCCGAGGATAGTGCCGGCCCCAAACAGGGCCAGTTGCGTCAGGGTGACGCTACGTTGAAGCGTTGCGCCGGAATTGTCTAACGATGTGATTTGTCTGCCTCCCAGCGCAGTTAGCGCCCTGTCTTGCTGCAGTGTACCGCAAAACTTACCTCTGAAAATCGATCGGCTATGTTAGACAAATTGTATAAATAAAAATGGAATCAAGGTGTGACGATACCCGTCACCAGCGAAGAATTTGCTGTCTAAATACGCTGTAAACCACCGTAAATACTGTGTTTAACAGTTGTTTACAGTGACAATTATGGCGCTGTTGCAGAATACAGGAGGTCGACTTAGTCTCGGCATCAGGGTGAACTATCTTGCTTGAGTAAAATAATGATGAACAACAATAGTTTTGAACAGTTAAGCGTAGCGCGTTGCGGGTTGAGGAATCCGCTGGCCGCATTCATGTTTGGGGGTAGCGCATGAACATCGACGGACCAACTAAATGCCGCCTGACCCAGGAAGAGGGCGAATATTTTCTGAGTTTCGAAGGTTCGGACGACCGGGTGCTAATTTCACCGGCCCAGGTAAATGCGATGAAATCGCTTCAACGTCCGGCGCGCCTGCGTATTTTACTGACCATGTTGCTCTCAGCCTCTGTGTTGTTACTGATTGTGACATTCAGCTCTGGCGGTACAGTCTTATAACCTGCGGCTAACGCTGCTTTTCTAATCGTCGGGTCTCGCGTCTTTTTGGATTGAGGCGCGCAACACCCGCAGCCTGCTCTCAAATTCGGCGCGGCTGTGATAGCAGCCATAAAACACCCGTTCTCCCACATAGCCCATCCGGCCATGTAGCAGCCGCCAGTTATCAAATATCAGGGTCTGGCCCGGGCGCAGGCCGATTTTCACCCAATTTGATTCATCCAGGGTTGCATCGTGTAGCACCCGATATGCCCGATGAAAACGATCTGCCTGGTCGGCAACAAGCCGCATCGGTGCGCGATCATAATTATTGAACGAAACTTGTATCACATCGCCGTTGCCATCCAGTCTAAAGGCAGGGCGCTCTGCGCGCATATGCACGCCGCGCTCAATGTAGTGGCTGGGCACATTGATCTCACTTAATGCTTGAAAGGCCTCGGGGTCTGCGCTGCGCAATTGTTCGGCCAGCGCGTAGCCATCCACCAGTATGTTCTCGCCACCGTCACCATCGAACCTCAGGCAGTTGAACATTTGCAGGCCGGCCGCATCCTGATAGTAGGTGCCGTCGGTGTGCGGGGCGAGATATGAGGTGGAATATGCGGTGTCGCCATGCTCTGTTAATTCGGACGACAAAGGCCACATAGTGCCGAATAGCGTTTCCTGTATGCGGCCCACCCGCTGGGCAAGTTCTGTTGTCGCTTGTTCGGTACTCGGCACGCCTTCCAGCACACTGAAGCCATACTGAAAGATTTGTTCCAGCCAGTTGAGCAGTTCTGAATCGTTCTGCATCACGGCTGCATGCTGCGCTGCCGGAAGGTCAGTGAGCGGCGCTGCGTTGTCCCACAAAATTTGTGGCTTATCGGGCGCCAGTTCGTGACGTGCCGGTGCCAATCCACAATTGCTGGCCAGTAAATAGGCCGACAGACTGGTTTGCTGACCATCTGGCCATAGCAGAGAGATTAATTGCTGCTGCTGATCGAAGTTGGTGAGTTGGCCGCGAATGTCTGGCGCAATAGAAAACGTATCTGTCCGGCGCTGAAGTGTAACGGGGTCGATGCTCGACTCATCCAGCCCATGATCCCGCAACCAGAACCAGGAGAACAAAACCGGGGCAGTCTGCCCGGCAAACCAAACTAACAGACCAGTGTCGCCTTGCTCCAGTCTCACGAGGTGGGGGGCGGTCGGGTCAGAATAAAAATCAGTGGCTAAGTTCTTGGGTAATGGCGACATAGGTTAGTTAAAAATGCCTGGGCTCGACTCTCAAAGAAGGGCTATGCTAGGCTCGGGCGGAAGCGGGTGGCGTAGGTTTTATACAAGAGCCGTCCGGTGCTGTCAAAATGTTGCAGAGGGTGGCAGACGGGCCCATCGACAATGACTTAATGTCAGCACAGAGAATAATCAAAGAAAATCTCAATGGTGAACTGATGGTCGGATTTGTTTCAGATAATGTAAGCGCCATCCATCCGCGGATAATGGAGGCGCTGCAACGTGAGAACGAGGGAGTTCGTATGCCCTATGGCAACGACGGCTTGTCTGCGCAGTTAAATGAACGCTTTTCTCAAGTATTTGAAACCCCTGTAGACGTCATACCCTGTACCACCGGCACCGCGGCGAATTCGCTGGCGCTGTCGCTGATGGCGGGGCCGATAAACAGCATTGGCGTGCATGAACGATCGCATGTCTACGCTGATGAATGCAATGCCCCGGAGTTTTACAGTGGTGCGCGCCTGGCACCGCTGGCCGGTGCCGATTGCAAAGTGGAGTTGGCCGAATTGGCAGAGCTCACAACCTTGATCGGCGAGGCGCATTCCCCGCAACCCGCCGCCCTGAGCCTGACGCAGACCACCGAAGTGGGCACCGTCTACAGCATACAAGAGGTTCAAAAATTGGCTGAGATGGCCCAGGTCAAGAAAATGTTTGTACACATGGACGGAGCGCGGTTCGCTAACGCGGTCGCAGCACTGGATTGTTCGCCAGCTGATATCAGCTGGCGAGCGGGGATCGATGCATTGTCTTTCGGCGGCACCAAGAATGGCTGTATGGCAGCGGAAGCGGTGGTGATTTTTAATCGTAAGCTGCTGCCCACGGCTGCGCATAGGCAAAAGCGTGCCGGTCAGCTATTGTCGAAAAATCGATTCATGGCGGCGCAGTTGCTGGCTTATACAGAAGATGATCTGTGGCTGCAGACCGCGCGCCATGCCAACGCCAGAATGTCTGAATTGGCGGCCGGATTAGCCAACATAGAAGGCGTGCAGCTGCCGTCTGAAATTGCCAGTAATATGATGTTTGCCCGCTTCACTGAAGCTCAGAACAGAGCGCTGAAAAATGCCGGCCTGGCGGGCTATCTGTTCGACAGTGGTGAGATGCGACTGGTTTGTTCCTGGGCCACGTCAAAAGAAGATGTTGATCAGTTTATCGCCTGCGTCAGCGGCGCTTGATCATCGTTTTTATTGAACTTTCTATTTTGAGCAAGGGTGTTTGATCATAAGTGCTGGCGCTTTATACTTACAGGCCGTATTTAGCACTGGAATTGCATTATGAGTCTGACCTTTTATGACTTCCCCATGGCCCCGAGCCCACGTCGGGCGCGCATCCTGCTGGCCGAAAAAAACGTACCGCATGACACCGTGCTGGTAGATTTGCGCACTGAGGAGCAGTTGGGAGACGAGTATAAGAAAATCAATCCCTTTTGTACGGTGCCGGCGCTGCAGTTGGAAGACGGCACGGTATTGACGGAAAATCATGGCATCACAGCGTATCTGGAGGCGGCCTATCCTGAACCGCCAATGATGGGCAGCACGCCAGCTGAAAAAGGTCTGGTCGCGAACTGGTCTATTAAGGCGGAACTCGAGGGGTTGTGGGCAATTGCCGAAGCGTTGCGCAATTCTGCCCCGGCCATGAAAGACCGCGCCGTTACCGGCCCTAATAATTATGCACAGATTCCAGAGCTGGCAGAGCGAGGCCGCGCGCGATTGGCTGTTTTTTATGATGTTTTGAATGAACGCCTTGAGGGGCGCGATTACATCGCCATTGACACATTTTCAATGGCCGATATTACGGCCGTGGTCGCGGTGGATTTTTCGCGGGTAATCAAACAAACACCTGGCGAACATCACACCAATATATTGCGCTGGCGAGAAAGCCTGCGCGACCGCCCCAGCCTAAACCTTTAAATTTGGATTTCAATTATGTCTGATGTCTTGCAACAGTCGTTGCAACTGCCCTGCGGTGCCGTATTGCCCAATCGACTTGCCAAAGCCGCCATGACAGAAGGTCTGGCCGATACCCGCGGCATCGCGACACCAGAGTTGCAACGGCTGTATGGGATATGGTCAGACGGCGGTGCCGGGCTGTTGTTAAGCGGTAATATTCAGGTGGATAGCAAACACCTGGAGCGCCCCGGTAATGTGATTGTGCAAGGCCAGCCCGAACCAGAGCGCCAGGCCGCGCTGAGCGCCCTGGCCACGGCTGCAACCCGCAATGGCAATCATTTCTGGGCGCAAATCAGTCATGCTGGCAGGCAGACGCCCAAGGCCGTAAATCCTAATCCCAAAGCACCATCGGCCGTTAAAGTCGGGCTGCCGGGCGGACAATTCGGTGAGCCAGTACCACTCACTGTGGCCGAAATTGAAACGTTGATTGAGCGCTTTGCAGAGTGCGCCGTGGCGGTTCAGCAAGCTGGCTTCACGGGTGTACAAGTGCATGCAGCACATGGTTATTTGATGTCAGAGTTTCTGAGCCCAAAAACTAACCTCAGGGAAGATGAGTATGGTGGCAGCCTCGAGAACCGGGCCAGAGCACTGCTCAGCATTGTAAAACGCACTCGCGCCGCTGTTGGGCCCGGGTTCCCGTTGGCCGTAAAACTCAATAGTGCAGACTTCCAAAAGGGTGGTTTTGCGTTTGAAGATAGCTTGCAGGTTGCGCAGTGGTTGCAGGAAGCAGGCGTGGACCTTATTGAAATATCCGGCGGTACCTATGAACAGCCCAAGTTGATGGGCTTGGCTGGTTTGGAGGCCGAAGAGCCGCAGAATGTGGCGCAATCAACCTTGCAGCGAGAAGCCTATTTTGTTGATTTCGCACTGGCCATGCAGGAGGTGGTTAGCGTGCCGCTCATGGTCACCGGCGGCTTTCGCACGCGCAGTGCGATGGAGCAGGCCATCACCAGTGGCGCAGCCGACGTGATTGGCTTGGGCAGGCCGTTGTGTGTGGACACCGATGCGCCGCAGCAACTAGTCAATGGCCTCGATGAGCTAACGCGTTATGAGAATATTATGCACCTGTTACCCGACTGGTTGCGTTTTCTGGAGCGCATTCCTGCGTTGCGTGGGGCGGCCGGGTTTTCACAGCAATACTGGTATTACGCACAATTGCTGGCACTGGGTCGGCAGGGGCAACCGGATCGACAATTGTCGGTTTTTCAAGCGGCCAAACAACTACTCAAGCATGAGAAAGAGTGGTTGGCAGGCTATCAGCCGCCGGGATAATTCAGTTGAGCGTTTAATCAGCTTGGCTGTTCTCGCCGGAGGCATCGTCTTCCACGTCTTCCTCCATGCTCAACGACACGGCCTCCATGGCAACCGCAGTGGCACGAGGAGGAACTGAGTGATAGTGCACCAGGTCTTCTTCGGCGGCGCGCTCTCGCTGTGTTAGGTAATACAGGGTTAAGGCGGCCAACAGCAGGTGAACAACCGAAAGCTCGATAAAATAACTTTCGCTACCGGCGTAATCGAGCACAAAGCCCATCGACAGTGGGCCCAACACTGAGCCGATGCCAAAGGTCAGCACCAGTGCGCTGCTGGCCGAGACCATCTGCTCTGGTTTCAGACGATCATTGGTGTGCGCAACGGCCAGCGAGTACAGGGGTAGGTTGAGTGCCCCAAACACGCCGTATAGAAGAATGAATTGCGGATGTGTGGGGCCAAGTTGCAGCAGTAGTAGACAGACGAGCCCTGCCAACGCGCTGGCTGTGGTAATAACCCAGCGTCGATCAATCATGTCTGAGATCTTGCCCAATGGCCATTGAGAAACAGCACCAAAGGCAATCATGATGCTCATAAAGGACGCGATTTGAGCTGTGTTCATGCCGACCTGTTTGGCGTATACCGAGCCCATGGTAAAAATCACGCCCTGCGAAATGCCCACCAGCAGCAATCCGGCCACGCCGGCAGGACAAATGCGATACAGCTTTCTGAGCCCCATCGATTCATGATCTTCATTATCGGGAGTATCGGTGTTGGTGAGCAACAGTGGCACCAGCGACACTGACAGCAATATGGAAGCAAGAATAAACAGGTTGTAACCCGAGGGGTCGCTGAGCCTGAATAAGAATTGACCGGCTGTGAGGCTGGCGAAGGTAACGATCATATACAGTGAAAACAAACTGCCGCGAGTCACATTAGTGGCGCGCGAGTTGAGCCAACTTTCCACCACCACATAGGAACCGGCGAAACAAAAACCGGTGACCACGCGCATTGCAAACCAGACTTCCTCAGAGATCACAACGACCTGCAATAAGATGGCGGTTGAAGCCATAGATGCCAATGCTGCAAACACACGGATATGCCCAACTTTTTGCACAATTCCCTGGGCGAATTTACTGCCTAACATAAAGCCGACGTAGTAGCCCGACATAATGATGCCCAGGGTGCTGCCGGTGAAACCTTCATGCGCACCGCGCCAGCCAATCAGGGTGCCCTGCAAGCCATTACCAAGCATCAGAAAACTGATGCCCAGAAAAAGAGGCCAGGTGCTGCGTAGAATGTGACTCACAATATTTGCCAACCGCTGAGGAATAGTGGCGGCCTGAAGCGCCGCTTAGTAATAGGAAATATCCGTGCTGACCGTGGTCGGGGTGAGAGGATTCGAACCTCCGACTCCTGCCTCCCGAAGGCAGTACTCTACCAGGCTGAGCTACACCCCGACGCGGTCAGCGGCTGGTATTGTACTCGCCGATTCCAAGATAGCAATCCCTGATTGAAGCTGCCACAAAACTTGGTTGCGTAAGCTTTGGGTGGGCCCTATTGCCAAGCCCTATGCTTTGCATTAGGGTTTCACTGTTCCTGAACAACCGATACATCTTCAACTATGAGTAAATTCTTAACGCGGTCAGTATTCGTCGTTATTGCCATCCTGATTGCGGCGTTTGTTTTCGGCCCGGGAATTCTCGAACGCAGCATGAATCGGGTGCAAACACACGCGCCTTATGAAATATCTAAAGCCGCCGCCGATTTGCACGCTGACATGATTGTTGGTGACTGGCATGCGGACAGCGCGCTTTGGAATCGCGATTTGGGAGATGAAAGTAGCTACGGGCAGGTTGATCTACCGCGCCTGCAAAAAGGTAATGTGGCATTACAGATGTTCACCACGGTGACCAAATCCCCGGCCGGCCAGAACTATGAAAAAAACCCCACCGATGCGCGGGATAATATTACCTCTCTGGCGATTATTCAGCGCTGGCCGATGGCGACCTGGAGTAGCCTGGCCGAGCGCGCCATGTTTCAGGCTGATAAAATTCATCAGCTGGCGGAGCAACACCCGGATGATTTTATGCTGATTACCTCGCAATCCGAGCTGGGCGAATTTATTAACCGACGTATACAAAATAAAACGCTGGTTGGTGGATTATTGGGTACTGAAGGGTCGCATGCGCTGGATGGCGAACTGGCCAATATCGAACGCTTGTACAAGCGGGGCTTTCGCATGATGAGCCTGCAGCATTTTTTTGATAACAAGCTGGGCGGTTCGTTACACGGCGAAAGTCAGGCCGGGTTGACGGAATTCGGAATGCAGGCGATTGCCGAGATGGAGCGCCTTAATATTATTATCGACGTGGCGCATTCGTCGGAGCAGGTAGTGCGCGATGTGTTGCAAGCCACCAATCGTCCGCTAGTAGTCAGCCATACGGGGTTCAAAGGCTATTGTAATTCGCCACGCAATATCAGCGATGCTCTGATGCGCGAAATTGCGTCTCGTGGAGGCTTGATTGCGGTTGGCTACTGGGAGGGGGCGATCTGTGGCACGCACCCGAAGATGATCGCCGAGGCCATAAATTATGGTATTCAATTAGTCGGTGCCAGGCATGTGGCCCTGGGGTCGGACTTTGACGGGTCAGTGACCACCGCGCTGGATACCAGCGAGTTGGCGGCAATCACTAAAGCCTTGCTGGGCTTGGGTGTACAACCCGAGGAAATTCGAGCGGTAATGGGTGGCAATATGTTGCTGTTTCTTGCCGATAACCTGCCGCAATAGGAGTTAAGGCGGTCAATTAAGCGCTATCAGAGGGATTGCTCCAAGCCGCTGATCAATTGATTGATCTCTGCCTGAGTGGTGTAGTGCACGAATGACAGCCGCAATACGCCAGGGTCTAATTGGATATTCAATTCCTTGAGCGGACGCACACCGTAAAAGTCTCCGGTACCAACCATCAGTTTGTGAGATTGCAGTCGCTCGGCAACTTCCATGACCGGTTTATTTAATGGCAGTATTGAGACGGTTGCGGCGCGGATGGACGGGTCATCGGGGCCAATAATTTGCACGTCCTCGCGCTGTCGCAAAAACTCCAGCAATGGTGTCAACAAGGCGGTTTCATGCCGGCGGAACAGATCATGCAGGCGGCGGCCACGCTCAGAGGCATTCGCTTGACCGTCAAAATGATGCCCGTACAGCGCATCCAGATATTCAGCGATGCCGGCGGCAGCGGCGATTTGTGCGTGATCTGGCCCGGCCGGTGTTAATTCACTACGTGGGCTGCCTTGGTGAAAGAAATGCCCTTGATTAGTCATTTTATCACGCAGTTCTTGTCGCACGTACATCGCACCCAAGTGCGGCCCCCAGGTTTTGTAGGTTGAAAACAAATAGATATCCACGCCTAATGCCTGCAGATCGGGTAGCCCATGCGGCGCATAGGATACGCCGTCTACCACCGAGATTGCGCCCGCGGCATGTGCGCGCCGAGTGATTTCTTGCACTGGATTGATATGGGCAATCACATTTGAGGCATGTGGAAACGCCACCATTTTGGTGCGCTCACCCATTAGCTGGTCAAGGTCATCTAACTCCAGACGGCCACTGTCCGGATCAATATGCCAGTCACGAATGACTAACCCGGTCTGATCGAGTCGGCGCCAGGCCCCTGCATTGGCTTCATGATCCTGGCAGGAGACGATGATCTCATCACCTGCTGTCCACATGGGCCGTAAGGCATTGGCCAGTACATACACATTCTGTGTCGTGGAGGGGCCAAGACTCAGCTCCGCATTATCAATGTTTAGATAAGCGGACAGCCAGGCATAGGCCTCGTCCATGCGCTGCCCGGCGGCCATCGAGGCAGGGTAGGGGTAATATGGCTGAACTTTGGTGGCTGTGTAGTAGTGCGTAAGTCGATCTATCACCTGTTGACAGGTGTAAGAGCCGCCCGCATTCTCGAAAAACGCCCAACCCTGCAAAGACGGTTCGGTAAAGGCCGGGAATTGCGCCCTGACAAAGTCCGAATCCAACTCGGTTAGTTTGTTCAACATGCAGACGCCGCGCTGCGGCTAGTCACTATCGTCGAGTGCGATAAATTCGTCTTTATCGCGCACATAGCAAAACGGACAGGCGAAATCCTCCGGCAAGTCTGCAAACAGGGTGCCCGATGCGTAACCCTCGCGCTCAAAGCCTAATGCTTCGTCATAGACGAATTCGCAGTCGGGGCAACTAAATTTCGCCATTTCCAAACTCCATGTAGATGCGCATGCTCAGGCCGCCGCAGCAACGCTTGTATCACCTGCTGAGTCACCGCTTTTGAGCTTAAAACGCTCAATGAGTGCAGCACGCTTGGCAGGCAGAATATTCAGTTTGTCAGCATCGCGTTGCACATGTTTCAGATCCACCAATTTCGGGTCCATAAAGTGGTACCACAGTGGCGGTATGTAGGCCAGCATGTAGGAACCGAAATAGCCGTTGGGCAGGGTCGGCAAGTGCTCAAAGTGACGCAGTGATTGATAGTGTCGGGTCGGGTGGGCATGGTGATCCGAATGTCTTTCCAAGTGGTACAAAACCAGGTTGGAGAATATGTGGTTACTGTTCCAGGAATGGTGCGGCTGACAGTGTTCGTATTTGCCGTTGTCTTTCTTGCTACGAACCAGGCCATAGTGCTCAATATAGTTGGCGCTGGTCAGTTGCCACCAGGCCTCGAAATTATGTATCAGCAGAAAGGGCACCATAATCCAGCCAAAGGCGATAATTAGGCCAATTTGCATTACCGCGGTCATCGCATACGACTGCAATACATCGTTGTGCTGCAAGCTCCACACTGGTACACCGCGGCGTTGCAGGCGCTTTTTTTCCAACTGCCAGCCGCGTTTAAAACCGCCGGGTATTTCGCGCATGGCGAAGGCGTAGATATTTTCCCCCATCTTTGAAGACGCTGAATCTTCCGGCGTGGCAACCTGTCGGTGATGACCGGCATTATGTTCAATGCAGAAATGACCATAACCGGGTACCGCTAACACTATTTTGGCAATCAGGCGGTCAAACATGTTGGCTTTGTGGCCGAGCTCGTGGGCGGTATTAATTGCCAGCCCCGAGGCCATGCCGGCTGAGACCGCCATAATCAACATGGCCCACCAGCTCAAACTCTGCGTGCCAACCCACCAAGCCGCAACGAAGAAGCTGATGAAATGCAGCGGTGCGGTTATATGTAACAGGCGTCGATAATATTCGTCCGCTTCCAACTCGCTGACCACCTCCTCAGGTGGGTTATTCAGGTCCTCGCCCAGCGCAAAGTCTAAAAAGGGTATCACCGTATAAGCCAACAACAGCGGTAGAGCTACACCAATTTCATGCTCGCTCCAGGCGTGCGCGATTACGCCGGTCACCCCTATTAAGGGGTAGACCATGGACATGATCCACAGCCAGCGCTTGCGGTCGGTGTAGGTAATAGTGCCTGCGGGGCTGTCGACGGTAACGGATTTCATGGGCATGCGCTTCAAGTGAGATTCTGGTGCGATTCATTGTAGCCCAAATTTAGCTGCTGCCTCTAGTCGCGGAGGCTGACAAAGTCAGACCACAGAGCATGCAAAGCAGATTCTAGGCAGGCGTTGAAAATCGCGCCATGCAACTGCTTCAAGTGGCGTGTTAAACTGCGCTCCGCGAATGCCATCAGGCGGATTTATCTTTTCGAATAATTATGAGTAATGATGCAGAGAACAACGTAGTGATTGTGGCGGCCAAGCGAACCCCGATGGGCGGCCTACTCGGCGACTTTGCGGCCGTGACCGCCCCGCAACTGGGTGCCACAGCGATACGCGCAGTTATCGACAGCGCGGGAATCGATGCGGCGCTTATTGATGAAGTGTATATGGGTAATGTTATTGCGGCAGGCTTGAAACAGGCACCCGCCCGTCAGGCGTCGCTGGGTGCAGGGGTGCCAAACTCTGTTCCCTGCACCACGGTGAATAAGGTCTGTGGATCGGGTATGAAAGCGGTCATGATTGGCCGCGATCAAATTGCAGCGGGTAGCGCCGATATTGTGGTGGCTGGCGGCATGGAGAGTATGACTGGGGCGCCGTACCTGGTGCCGGGGGCTCGCGCCGGGTTACGGCTACTGCATGGCGAATTTAAAGACTCCATGTTTGTTGATGGCCTGGAAGATGCCAGCACCGGGGGTGCCATGGGTAGTTTCGCTCAAGGCACAGCAGATGATGCCTGCATGACGCGCGAGCAATTGGATGAGTTTGCTCTGCGAAGTCTAAGCCGTGCCAATGCAGCGATTGAGAATGGGTATTTTGCAGACGAGATCGCGCCAGTTACCGTGACGACGCGCAAGGGTGACGTGGTTGTTGACGTTGATGAGCAGCCGGCCAAGGCGCGACCGGAAAAAATACCCGGTTTAAAACCTGCCTTCAAGAAGGACGGTACGCTGACCGCCGCTAATTCAAGTTCTATTTCAGATGGCGCCTCGGCTCTGATATTAATGCGCGAGAGCACCGCAAACGATCGTGGCATAAAGCCTATTGCGCGCCTGCTCGCACAGGCCAGCTTTGCCCATGCACCGGAAGACTTTTGTGCCGCACCGCTAGGGGCGATGAAAAAGGTTTTGGCACAGGCAAGCTGGTCGGCAGACGATGTTGATCTGTTCGAAGTGAATGAAGCTTTTGCGGCTGTCACCATGCTGGCTATGCAGGAATTTGAGATCGACGCAGAACGCATTAATGTTAATGGCGGCGCTTGCGCCTTGGGCCATCCTCTGGGTTCCTCAGGCGCCCGCCTGGTGGTGACTTTGGTGCACGCATTGCAACGCTTGAATAAAACCCGCGGTGTTGCAGCGCTGTGTATTGGCGGTGGTGAAGCGACGGCTATGGCATTGGAACTTATTTAACTTTTAAAAAGGTATTTTTATGCAGGTATTAACTATCGCCACGCCCGGCGGGCTGGAAAATATTTTAAACAATGAAGTTGATCCACCCACGCCCGGTGCGGGCGAGGTGTTGGTGCGCTGGAAGGCGACCTCATTAAATTATCACGACTATCTGGTCGCCGCAGGTGGTATTCCGGTGGCAGATGGGCGGGTACCGATGTCGGATGGCGCGGGTGTGATAGAGGCGCTCGGCGACGGTGTCTCAGAGTGGGAAGTCGGTGACAAGGTGATGTCGCTGTTTTTCCCTGATTGGCTAGATGGCGACGCGAGCGCCGCCAATACTGCAGCGGTTACCGGTGACTCCGTGGATGGATTCGCGCGCGAGTTTTCATGTGAAAAAGCGGTTTCTTTGACGTCGATTCCCAAGAGCTACACCTTTGCAGAGGCCGCCACCCTACCTTGCGCAGCGTTGACTGCCTGGCGCGGTCTGGTCGTTGAAGGCAATCTGAAAGCGGGCGATACGGTATTAATACAAGGTAGCGGCGGCATGTCAGTGTTTGGGTTGCAGATTGCCAAGGCCGCGGGTGCCTATGTTTATGCAACCACTTCATCTGATAAGAAGGCGGAGCGGCTGCAGGCATTGGGGGCGGACCATGTGATCAATTACAAAGAAGATGAAAAATGGGGCAAAACAATCGCTAAACTGTCCGGCGGTGTCGACCACATTCTGGACGTCGGCGGCCCCAGTACACTAGAGCATTCCGTTGAAGCGGTTGGTTTTGGTGGCAAGATCAGCCTGATTGGTGTTCTCGGTGGGCGCAAAGGTGAGTTTGTGTTGCCGAAAATGTTTTTCAAACACGCCAGCATGAATGGCATCGCCGTGGGCTCGCGTGCCATGCAGCAAGACTTGGTGCGAGCAATCGACGTGGCGGAATTTAAGCCGGTCATCGACCGGAGTTTTGCTTTAACTGAACTTGCTGATGCGTTTCGGCATCAGGAATCAGGCGCTCACTTCGGCAAAATTGTGCTCGAATACTGACCGCGAAGGGGCTGGATAGGGGTAATGAAGCAGTTTGATGTAAAGACCGAAAGCGGCTATGAGGTGCCGCTTACTCTGTACGAGTCCATTCTTGGCCGTGGTTGGGCCAGCGTACTGATACTGCCTGCGCTGGGGATTTCCGGTGAATTTTATGAGGCTGTGGCGCAAGATTTAGCAGAGCGCGGTATGGACGCCGTGATAATGGAACAACGTGGTTATGGCCGCAGCGCGATACGACCCAGCCGTGCATCCAATTATGGTTTTAGAGAGTATTTGGAAGATGATATTCCCGCCGTACTGGATTGGATAAATGAAAACCTTAAAGGTGAGCCAGTCTTGATGGGGCACAGCCTCGGTGGTCATCTTGCTACGCTGTACGCCAGTTTAAACCCATTACAGGTGAATAAATTGATTCTGGTCGCCACCGGTTCGCCCTGGCACGCGCTGTATGAAAAGAAAATGGCGGGTCGTATTCGCGCTTTGACCCGGATTATCCCTGTCGTGACTGCGATAGGCGGCCGTTATAACGGCAAGCGCATTGGTTTTGGTGGCATGGAGGGCTCTCAACTGATGCGTGATTGGCGTAAATTGGCCAAGCACAATACCTATCGCGCCAAAGGCATGGAAGTCGTGTTTGACCCATTAATTAAAGCATGGCGGGGAAATGTTCTGAGTGTACGTTATGCTCAGGACCAGATGGCACCGCAACGCCCCGTAGAGGCCCTTAACGATATGTTCTGGTCAGCCCAGGTCAGACGGGAACTGTTGACCGAAGCAAATATTGGTAAACCCGCCGATCACTTTAACTGGGCTAGAGAGCCGTTAGCGACCGTCAATGCCATTACCACCTGGCTACACCCGGAAATAGAATAGCGGTTACAAGTGGCGCCGCTGGCGACCCAGATAAAATACTGGCACGCCGAGCAACAGAAACGCCAGCCCCCAGCCGATGACGGCAAGGCCCGAGCCGAGGACTGCAAAAATTGAGTACAACAGCGCCAGCATGGCGACAGCGGCCCATGCCTTGGCGCTTTTCCATGAATGAAGAAACTCCGCTAATGAGCAAACGATAAGCGGCAGCATAAACGCCAGAGTGCTCATCATAATCAGGAACTTGAATATGCCGATCAGGCCGCGGGAATAATTACCCAGTAGCAGCGCCGTGGTCAGCAGGGCGACAATGGCGAAGGAAAGGTAGGGTGCTGCGCCGCGGTTACGCTTTCCCAGAGTCGCTGGTGCCAGACCATCCAGCGCCACCGCCATCGGCATGTGTCCAGCCACGAATACAGTGCCATTGAGTGCGCCGGCGGTTGAAATCAGCGCTCCCAGCGCAATCAATGGTGGTCCCCAACTGCCTAGCGTTCTGGCCGCATCAGCAAAGGGTGAGGTGGATGTGGCCAGCACGTCAGCCGGCACCAGGGTCATCACCGCCAAGGTGGACCCGATATACACCACCGCCACCGTGAGCGTACCCAACACAATGGCTCGTGGCACGGTGGTCTGCGGATTTTTTACATTACCAGCCGGCACGGTACCGGCCTCCATGCCGGAAAATGCCCACATGGTAATAAGCGCGGTAGTGGCCAATACTTCCAGCAGAGGTAATTGCTGAGGGTTCATCTCGGGCAAATTGTCATCGCTGCCCATGAGTAAACCCAGCCCCATCACCATAAGCAATGGTAGCAGTTTCAAGATGGTCATGATGAGCTGCGCCAGAGCGGCTTCTTTCAAGCCCTTTACGTTTATGGCGATGGCAGTCCACATTATCAGCAGCGCAATGCCTCCCTGCGCTTGCGGAGCCGAGTCCAGAGTCGGGAAAAACACACTTAGATATCCCACGAACGCCACCGCAATGGCCGGAATAGCGATCCAGTAAGAGGCCCAGTAGCCCCAGGCGATGAGAAAACCCGCCAAATCACCGAATGCATCGCGAGTATAAATATACACGCCGCCAGAACGATGGTTGCGCGAGGCCAGGCGTGCAAACACCAGTGAGACCAATATTGAGCCGCCGCCTGTCAGTAGCCAGCCGCCAAAGCTAAGTAGTCCGTAGGGTGCCAGAACCGCGGGCAGCAAAAACACGCCGGAGCCGATCATAATGCCGACCGTCAGCGACCAACAGGCCCAGAACCCTAAGATTGGTTGCGCTCTCTTTGATTGAGCTGCGATGCTGCTTTGCTGGATAATGGTCGGCTCGTCGCTGGGCATGCGCTACAGTGTACTCGCTGATACAGGCTCACGGCTATGTTGAGTCTGTTAAAGTGAATATGATTACAAAACCTGCTGGAAACTATCCGATAGTAAAACTGCAATGAAACAGAAAACCGTCACATCACGCTTCGTTAAGGGGCTCCTCTTCACGCTGCCGATCGCGCTCACCTTTGTTATTCTGGCATGGGTTTTCAATGCCACCGAGGCCATGTTTGGAGGGCCCATTAAAAGTCTGTTGCCACTGGGATGGTATTTTCCGGGATTGGGGATCGTTGTAGCCTGTGTGTTTATTTACCTGATCGGTCTGGCGATCGACGGGCGGGTGTTGACAATGGTTGTTACATGGATGGAAAAACTCCTGGCGCGCGTACCGCTGGTGAGTTCGGTGTATCAAAACATTAAGGAAATGGTCGAATTTATGTCCGGTGGGCGCGATGACCAATTGAGTAGAGTGGTGCTGGTTACGCTGCAAGATAACGTGCAGTTAATCGGTTTTGTCACTCAGCAAGATGCCGACATTGAATCGGATGATGAATTACACGCGGTATTTTTACCGATGAGTTACCAGATGGGTGGTTATCTTTTGTATCTGCCCGAGTCGCGTTTAAAAACACTGGATATGACGCCGCGCGAGGCTATGCAAAAAGTGCTGACCGCTGAAATCAGTCAAGGCTGATCGGCGTCCAAATCCGATTAAATGCCTGCCAGCAACGGTCTGATTAAGACAATGTTGTAGGCCACGAATGCCAACAGCAGTATGCCGCCTTCCCAGCGGTTCAATAAGCCTTGCCTGCCATGCCCATACGCCATTAACCATAGACCTAAGGTCAGGCCCATTACGACCGGCCAGTCGCGGCCCAAAATTTCCGGGTTCAGCTGTGGCAGGGGTGAAATGACACCGGCGATACCCACCACTGCCAGAATATTGAACATATTAGAGCCCACCACATTGCCGATGGCTATGTCATGTTCGCCTTTTAGCGCGGCAACCACGGAAGCCGCCAATTCCGGTAATGAGGTACCCAGAGCCACGATCGTTAAACCGATCACCAGATTGCTGACGCCCATGCTTACCGCAATGGCAACCGCTCCCCAGACCAGCAGTTTTGAACTGACAATCAGCATGATTAACCCGCACAACAACCAACCAAACGCCACTTTCAAGCTCATCTGACTTTCGGCCAGATGCTGCTCAATTTCAATCTCCAGATGATCGGTACCGGTGCGTCGTGCGCTAATACCGGACCATACCAATAGGCTAAAAAATCCAGTCAGTAACACAATGCCTTCGGTGCGGGTCAACGCGCCATCCAGCGCAAAAAGACCAAACAGGCCACAAATCATTAACAGCATGGGGATTTCTTTGCGCACGATATTCGATTGCACCAAAATGGGCGCAATCAGGGCGGTTAAACCCAGCACCAAACCAGTATTGACGATATTTGAACCGAGGGCATTGCCCAAGGCTAAATCCGGGTTGCCGCCCCATGCGGCCGACGCAGACACCACCATTTCGGGGGCGCTGGTACCGAAGCCGACGATGACCATACCTATCATCAGCGGAGGCATGCCCAGATGGCGAGCCGCCTCAGCGGCGCCTACGACGAAGCGCTCGGCACTCCAAACCAGCAGGACGAAACCGAGCAAGATGGCGATTAGTGGGTAGAGCATCCGGTTGCCAAATGTGAGTCAGCTATAAAAGCGTGGTGGGTCATTGCGCCTATTCAACCACACAACGCAATCCTGTGCGCGATTTGTTCGCTCGGACTGGTGCTGTTCAAAGAATCTCAAATTAAATTTCAGCTTTGCTGCAACTTTCGTTGCCGGACAAGCATCTATTATGTAAGCCACAACCATTAATCCATGCACGCAGCGTGACCGTAAGGCCTCTGCCATAGTTAACCTCATACCTAAAATAATTGGTGTAACCTATGGAAACTACTAGGTTTTTTATTAAAAACCCCGCGATAACAGCGGCCGCTATGGCACTACTGATGTTGCTGGGCGTGGTTTCCACTCAGCAGCTGCCGGTGCAATTATTACCGACGATTGACCGCCCCGAGCTGTCGGTGCAGGTGAATTGGCGCGCGGCCAGCCCCAAGGAGATAGAAAGCGAGGTGGTAGAGCCTATCGAGCGGGAGTTGCGCGGTATTAATGGGATGACACAGCTCAGATCATGGTCCAATGCCGGTGGCGCGTGGATTAATTTACAGTTCGCGCTGGGCACCGATATGGATCAAACCTTCACCGAGGTGGCCAGTCGCCTGCAACGGGTGCGTGGCCTACCGGCGGATGCGGACCGACCACGAATTCAGCGCGACGGCGGCGGCGGGTCCGGCGAGACTTTGATCTATCTGTTTGTACAACATGCGCCGGACTCCGTGATTCCGGCCCTGAGCCTGCGAGAATTCATTCAGAAAAATGTGGCGCCCGAGTTTGAGAACATACCCGGCGTCGGCAGTGTCGATGTTAACTCACCGGTTGGCGATCAAGTCGTATCGGTTGAATTTGATCCGTTTCTGGCGGCCCAGCTGGGTATTTCGGTCGAGACCATCGCCGCCAATCTAAATCGTTCGAGCGACGTGAGTGGCGGTACAGTCGAAGTAGGGCGCCGAGATTTCACGCTACGCTTTGAAGGGCGCTATGCCGCGGATCAATTGTCGGAAACAATTCTGGCTTGGCGCGATGGTGCACCGGTAAAACTTGGCGATATAGCCAAAGTGATCGTCGGGCCCGACGATTCCAGAGGCGTGACCTATCAAAACGGTCACCCCGCATTGGGCATGCGGGTACTCCGCCAGCCAGGTGGCAACACTTTAGCCGCAATTGATGAAGTGCTGCTGCGCATGAACGAACTCAATACCCGATTGCCGGGGCAGTTCGGAATCACCATTGAAAAAAGCTTCGATCCGTCCATCTTTATTCGCCGCGCGATTTCGTTGCTATCGAATAATATGGGCATCGGAATCACCCTGGCTGTCGGCTGCCTGTGGTTATTTGTGCGGCGTTTTCGAGCCACCCTCCTGATTGCAGCGGCTATCCCAATCAGTCTGCTGGCTACCTTTGTGGTGCTCAACATGTTTGGCCGCACCATCAATGTGATTTCCCTGGCGGGTCTGGCCTTTGCCACCGGGATGGTTCTGGATGCCGCCATTGTGGTGCTGGAGCACTATGTGAAGCAGGTCGATCGTGGGGTAGAAGCCACCAAAGCCGCAGTCAATTCTGTACGCAGTGTGGGCGGGGCATTGCTGGCCTCAACCCTGACCACTATCGTGATCTTTGTGCCAATTGTGTTTTTCGAAGACGTAGAGGGGCAATTATTTGCTGATCTGGCCTTGACCATCGCAATTGCGGTGGCGTTTAGCTTTTTAGTGGCGTTGTGGATTTTGCCGGCGGCGGCCACTTACTTTTTACCGGGTGATGCGACCCGGGGTGATAACCGGGAAACCAGCTTGAATAAGCTGGTAGCAAGATTGATGCGCATCACCAACAGCAGCAAAAAACGCTTTAGCTGGATTGCGCTGTTAACCATAGCGCCGTTGTTTTTGGGCTGGTACCTGTTTCCGCAACTCAATTATCTGCCGCCGGTTAAGCGTGATGCGGTAGATGCCTATATATCGCTGCCATCGGGCGCTAGCCAGGCCGTGGTGCGTGAAGAATTTGCCGAAGTGGTGGTCGAGAGACTGGCGCCTTACATGAGCGGCGAAAAGGAACCGGCATTGAAAAATTATTATCTATTCACTGGGCCCTGGGGCGGCAACATTGGAATTCGCGTCAAAGATCAATCCCGGGTTGATGAAATGGTGCGCATCACCAATGAGGAGATACTCGCCAATATTCCGGACACTCAGGCTTTTGCGCAACAGGGGTCCCTGTTCGGTCGCTTTGGCAGCGGCGCTAATATCAGCATGGACCTGCAATCCGCTGACCACGAGGGACTCTCGACCTCAGCATTGGATGTCGCTGACCTGGTGAGAGAACATCTGCCGGGTAGCAGGGTCAATCTCAACCCGGACCCTCAAGTGGTCACCCCCGAGTTAAGGCTGATTCCGGATGACCGACGGCTGGCCGAAGTAGGCATGACCCGTGAGTCGCTATCGCGGGCATTGCGCGCCTACGGCGATGGCTTGTGGTTAGGCGAGTTTTTCCATAAGGAGTCGCGGCTCGATATTCTGTTACGCACCGCAGAGTGGACCACGCCGGAACAACTCAGCACGATGCCGGTGGCAACACCATCTGGTGCTGTCATTCCGTTTGGTGATCTGGCCCGCGTTGAACGCGGGGTGGGGCCCAATCAAATTTACCGCAAGGAAGGCCGGCGAACTATTTCTGTAGGCATAACGCCGCCTGCTGGTGTACCGCTCGGCGAAACCATGCAAACGCTCACCAGTCTCGAGACTGAGGTGCGCGCGTTAACACCGTTGGACAGCAGTATCGCCTATGGTGGCGACGCTGACTCATTGTCTCGAGCGATAGGTAATTTAAGCGGCAATTTCGCGCTGGCGGTGGTGCTGCTGTTTCTGGTTATGGCGGCGTTGTTTAAGTCCCCGCGAGACGCGCTGTTGGTGATGATTTCGCTGCCGATGGCCGCAGTGGGAGGTGTAATCGCGGTTCGCCTGATTGACCTGGTAACCCCAACACCTTTGGATTTGCTGGGCATGATTGGCTTCATCATTTTGCTCGGGTTGGTGGTCAACAATGCCATATTGCTGGTGGCTGAAACGCGTCGCAGCGAGCGAGAACTCGGGCTTGATAAGCACGCAGCCGTTGAACGTGCTCTGCAAAACCGTATGCGACCAATATTGATGTCGACCATGACCTCGCTGATGGGTATGTTGCCGCTGGTAGTCGCGCCGGGTGCAGGCAGCATTATTTACAAAGGTCTGGCCACGGTTATTGTAGGCGGCATGGCGGTTTCTACGCTTTTTACCCTGATATTATTGCCGTGTCTGCTACGTCTTGAGCCGCTCACTAAGGTGGCCAAGACACGAATTAAAAATCGCGGTCTACGCCAAAGCCCGCAAACCAATTGAGTTGACGATGTTAGATAATGCAAAAAATCCTATTTTGTTTAAGGCTCCTAAGTTTTTAGTCGCCGCTCTGGTGCTAGCAATTGGCGGCGGAACACTGGTCTGGCAGCAGGGTTGGCTGGGTGGGGCTGAGCCGCAAGCCAATGGTGCTTATAGCCCGCCCCCTGCGGTGGTGGCGGTGGCGCAAGCCCGTTTGATGACCATGGCACCACATACGGTACTGCCGGGTACAGTGGTTAGTGTTAGAGATGCTGTTATCGCCTCAGAAACGTCGGGCAAAGTTTTATCAGTGGCCTATGTAGGTGCAACCGTGCAGGAGAACGACAGCCTTGCTGAAATTGACTCTAACGATGCACAGCAGTTGGTTGCGCAGCGGCGAGCCGAACTGCAGCGCCTGCAGAGTCTGTTGAAGTATCACAGTGATTATTATCAGCGCGTAGGTCTGCAAAAAAGTGACACCCTTGGGGTGCCTGAAGTGGTCATTGCCGAGCTGAAGTCAAACCGCGACACGGCTCGCGCAGACGTTGAACGGGCCAAAGCAGCGCTGCGCTCAGCCGAAAACGATTTAGCCCGGACCTCGATCAAGGCGCCATTTCCCGGTCGCGTTGTCAGCCAGTCAATTCAAACTGGTGAGTATGCGCAGGTGGGCAGCCCCATTGTGCGTTTGGTGGACACGGAAAATCTGGAAATCAGTGCACGGGTGCCAGCGGCGTTGGTGCAGCCCATCGAGCCCGGCACGATGTTGGCAATTACCGGTATGGGAAAAACATTAACGGCCCCGATGCGCGCACTGGTGCCTGTTGGCGACGCCGTTAGTCGTACCATGGAACTGCGCGTCGAACTCAAGGACAGTGGGCTACTGGTTGGGTCTCCGGTGCGGGTGTCGCTGCCCTCCGCCGAACCGCGGCAGGTGGTTGCAATTCCGCGAGATGCCGTGGTCCTGCGCAGCGATTCTCAATATGTGTTTGTGATCGATGAAAATGGCAATGCCCAGCGACAGGATGTGGAACTCGGGTATGCGGAAGGCGATATGATTGAGGTGATCGGGGAGGTCGGCCCGGAAGCCACGGTGGTCATCAGAGGCGGTGAACGATTGCGCGATGGGCAGGCGGTTACCTGGAAGGATCAGGCTGCCGAAGGCTCGCCAGTAGTGTCGAGCTCCTCTTAGTAGAGCGTTCAGTTCCACGTTATTTGCGCCGGGGGATTGCGTATAGGCTGTGGCGATGATGGTAGACTTGCTGCACTATGGTTACCAACATGGTTCCCAATATGGCTCGCACCTTAACTACCGCAGATCGACTGGCGATTCATGAATTAATAGGGCTGTATGGTCATTTGATCGACCAGCGGGCGTTTGCGCGATTACACGAGATATTCACGCCTGACGCGGTTTTCGACCTCACAGGCTATGGCGGCGATATTTATCATGGCCTGGAGGCAATTATCGAACTCATGGAACAAAGCCATGAACACCCTCTGGCGCATCATGCGACTAATATTGTGGTCGAGAAAGTAATTGGTGAGACCGCCCGGGTTATCTCCAAGGGGCTTGGGGTAGGGCATCAGGGGCGCGTCGGCAGCGTCGTTTATCGCGACGAATTACTGAATAACAACGGTGTATGGCGAATTCGGTCGCGCGCGGTGAGTCTGCGTTCGCGCGAGGATACTCAATCATGAAATTCATCGCCGCCTGCGCCGGTCACTCTAATTATTCATTGCTACTTGAGGAGTAACGATTATGTTTCCATTCTGGCCCGTCGTAGGCGGCATTCTAATTGGTTTATCGGCGGTATTGTTGATGGTGCTGATAGGCCGCATTGCCGGTATCGCCGGTATTGTCTGGGGCGCATTGACCGGCACCGAAGGAGATCGTGTGTGGCGCTGGTTATTTCTCGCCGGCCTATTGCTCGGCACCCTGTTGTTTCACTCCATCAGTGGTCGCGCCTACCCTGAAATTAATGCCAGTTTTCCACTGGCCCTGTCGGCAGGCCTGATTGTTGGCGTGGGCGTTCGTATGGGCAGTGGTTGCACCAGCGGTCATGGCGTTTGTGGCATTGGCCGTTTGTCACCCCGATCCTTGGTGGCCACCACCATTTTTATGTTGGTGGCAATCGCCGTGGTGGCCGTCATGAATACATTTGTGGGGGGCGTCTGATGCGCGCAATCAGTGGTCTTTTTGCAGGCCTGTTGTTCGGGGTCGGTTTAGCGGCTTCAGGCATGACCGATACTGCCAAAGTTATCGGTTTTTTGAACATCTTTGGCGCCTGGGATCGGGACTTGCTGTTTGTGATGGGCTCAGCGGTGATTACCGCCGGATTAGGCTACAAAATCGTGTTGCGCCGACAACAACCTATTTTTGAACGAGACTTTCTGGTGCCGACCATTAGTGACATCGATGGTCGCCTGATCGGAGGCGCCGCGTTGTTTGGCCTGGGTTGGGGCTTGTACGGTTATTGTCCGGGGCCGGCAATTGCTGCGCTGGTATACCTGTCGCCAATCACCCTTGGATTTGTGGTCGCGATGTTGCTGGGGATGGCGATCGGTAACCGCCTTGTTCAAAGTTAGAGTTCACAGTTAGAAAATTCGATTGACAGCCATTCTAACGCGGGCGACGCGGTTCCAAAGCACGGCGTGAACTACCGGTTTTTGCATGATTTGTGGAGCGCCCCTGCGCTGGTCGGCTCTCATGTCGTTCAGACGGGGGGCGTTGCGACGCAGGCGGTGTCGGCGCCTGTCGCTGCACCACTGGAGCGGGTCGACTAATTGCTTTTGGCGGTGCGGCGTGGACCACTCTTGATTGACTACGTTGCGGTGTCGGTCGATTGGTTTGAACGCGGGTGTTGCGGTTGACCGCTGCCGGGCGAACTGTACGCGGTTGAGCGCGCTGCTCATGGCGATCAACTCTTGCGCCCCGCAATCCAGACCGAGCTTGATCTGAGCGGCCAACCGGTGGTGACGCATGCTGGGTCGCGCCGCGTTGATTTTGAGTGGTATGACTACGTGGCGCGTCACTGCGACTGGAATGATCACGCGGCGGAATGTCGTATCCAGGGTTTCGATAGCCGTGTCGACGCGGGTACGAACGATGGTTATAGCGGCTGCTCAAGCGAGAGTGTCGATAGGCTACGCCCAGCCGGTGTCGCGGATCGTGTGCCCAGCGCGTGCCGTAGCGATGCCCGACAATCTGATGGTGGTTGTAGTAGCGGTGCGGGCGATAATGGTGCCTCGGAATTCTCACCACATGGTGATTGTGCCAATGCAGGGAGCTAAAGAAAAAACCAAACGATAGATGGACTCGGGGGCCCCAGTAGAAGGGGCTATGATGGCGTGCATAGTGGCGGTCAAACCGTCGATACGAAAACGGGTAATCCCAGTACACCGGCGGGTAGTGAGCCCAATGCCAACGCCCGTACACCACCCTTGAATCGTAGTAGGGGATGTATACCACTTCGCGCTCAATCGGCTCGATGATAATGACATCGTCATCACGGTTAACCGCGAGCTTGTCCATCTCATCCAGCGATCCTTCCTCATAGGCACGCTGTCGCAAGTTTTGCACACTGGCCAGCAGCGATTTCTCATCCAGCAAAAAGGCATCGCCCAGCCGTTGCGTCCAGTCCAGATCTTCACTGAGCCGGCTCAGAATATCGGGGAAGGCGACTAGCGCGCGCACGCTTGGATCCCAATCTTCATTTTCTACAGCCTTGAGCGCCTCTGAACCGCTGAGGTTAGGGTTTTGTTCAGCCCAGCGGGCGGCTTTAATGACTTCCAGGGGGTAGGTGGCGGCAACCAGAATATGGGACAGCACCGTGTCGGGGTAAAGCGCAATGGGCGCCAGAATTTGCTCCAGCTCCGCTTCTGACAAACTTTGTGGTGCAAGTTCTTCATCATGCTGGGCATAAGCCGCATGGGCAAACAGCGTTAATGCCGTCATAAACAGCAATGGCAGTGACAGGGGTCGAATCGTCTTCATAGGGAACCTTGTAGCATGTTTTAGGCAAAATTCGCCGAATCTGTCCGAATGTTACTGATACATGCCTTAACCAAAGCTGAACCGAGGCGCTTTTATCGGTGAATTCAATAATGGCGGTTGGTGGTAACATCGACCCTTCGAACCCATTTAACGCTTTAAGATTTGTTGATTAAGAAACAAACAACGTCGCGCACTGACGGTGAAGACCTTGCCTACTGGGTGCAGCATGCGCCTGACCCCCAAGCACCGTGGCTGGTGGTGTTACATGGCGGAGCCAGCAATCACACGCGCTGGTCGGAGTACGTTGACAACTCATCACTGGCCGCGTGCTGGAATATCCTGGCCCCGGATCTGCGCGGCAATGGCGCATCGATGACCCGCAAGCACTTAAATATGGCGACTTGGTGCGCCGATATTGAAGATCTGCTGGCGGCAGAGGGGGCAAAGTCAGCGCTAGTGGCCGGGCACAGTCTCGGCGCACAGATCGCCGTGCATTTTGCGCATCGCTCGCCTGACCTCGTCGATGGCCTGGTGCTGATCGACCCGATTTTTCAAGCTGCCCTACAGGGGCGGTCGCTAACCGTTTGGCGCTATCGCTGGCTGGTACAGGCGGCGACCAAAATCATCCTCGGGCTAAATGCCCTGGGAATTCGTCGCAGTGGCTTTGCAGAGCGTGATCTCCGAGCCCTTGATCAGGAGACGCGTAAGGCGATCGCAGAGGCAGATTCATTTGCAGAGATTGCTGAGCGATACAGCGCAGTCGGCCCGATTCTGGCCAACATGCCCACGGCAAACTATTTGCGTCAGGGTCTGGCGACCATCAGTCCTTTGCCTGATCTGGGAGGCATTTCTGCGCCGGTATTGGCCTTGTTGTCGGGCGCATCTACGGTCGGCAACGTTGAGCTGAATAAGGCACAGATTAGGCAATTCCCCAATAGTCATACTATTATCCTTAACGCCAACCACTGGCCGTTAACCGAAACACCGGAGCAGGTTCGTGAAGCCATCGATGGGTGGGTTAATACAAACTGGCCTATATCGAGTTGATGGCAAGGGATGTCTGGCGACCACACTACCGATAGAAATTTACTTAATCGCAAATCACAAGGTTATCTATGCAAACTTTTAAAGATAAAACCATCATCATCACTGGCGCCTCCGCAGGGGTCGGCGCGGCAGTGGCCCGAGCCTTCGCGGCACAAGGCGCTAATTTAGTCCTGAATGCCAGAGGCGCGGCTGCGTTGGATAAAATCGCCGCGGAATTAGGCGCACACACAGAAGTGTTGGCAGTCGCAGCCGATATGGCCAGCGTGGATGCCTGCGAAAGCCTGATCCAACAGGCTAAAGACCGGTTTGGCCGTATCGATGTGCTGGTTAACAATGCCGGATTGCATATTCGCGGCGATGTTGAAACCAATCAGCCACGAGATTACGCCACTATGGTGGATGTGAATTTAAGGGCACCAATAGTGCTGTCAGCCGCTGCGCTACCGCATATCAAAGCCGCGGGCGGAGGTGCAATTGTCATGATTGGATCGTTGGCCGGGATGGGGCCTTTACAGGGCGCGGCGACATATTCTGCCACCAAGGCAGGCTTGCGCACCTTCACCTATGCGCTCAGCGATGAACTGCGGGGCAGTGGGGTGCAGGTCGCCGTGGTATCACCCGGGCCGATTAATACCGGGTTCATTATGGATGAGATGGATAAGGTGGAGGATATTGTTTTCTCTCAGCCAATGAGCAGCGCCGAGCAGGTGGCGGATAATGTGCTTGAATTAGCGAGCGGCGATCAAACTGAGATTGCGATGCCGTGGTTTAGTGGCAAGCTGGTAACGATGGGGTATTTATTTCCCAGAATACGTAGGGCTTTGCGTCCTAAGTTGTACGCCAAAGGGCGTAAAAATAAACAGAAGTATCGTCAGCAAAACACATAGCCAGAACTTAAGCCGGGCGCTTACCAGAGAAGTGCTTTGTGGCGAAACGTGCTTTCGACTAATGGTGCTTTTCGGCCTCAGCCATCTCGTTTAAGAAGGCTTCGGTTTCTGCACAAGTAGATAATTCGCCCTGCAGCTTATGCTGGTCCGGTTCGTCGTAATCCTCGCGCACGGTCAGGCCATGCTCTAAGGCTCTTTCCCACTCAGCTAACTGACTAAAAAAATCTTGATGATTCATAATTAAGACTCCAAACGTTTACCCGTTAATAACCCCAATACATTGTAGGGTGTGTGAAGCCATACTTATCAAGCCGTCTTTAGGGGGGGACAACTCATTGTTAAGTACGACTTCACGACTCAACCCTACGATGCCTACTTTACGGATGCGGGGTGAGGAATCATAGAGACGCTAGTCGCGACTTTGGGCTTAATTTGGGGACTTCGGTCTAATCCAAGGGTCTGATAAATGGAAAATAGTAGACATTAGTCATTTAAAAGGGATATTTTAGGCGCTTTTTCGGACTTTAAGCCGTTTGGCCAGATCCTTAAGGCTGCTTTCTGTAGTCTCCCAATCAATGCATCCGTCGGTAATGGATTTACCATATTCGAGTTGGGATTTATCGTCGCCCAGGGATTGATTGCCGGCCAGCAGATTACTTTCCAGCATAATGCCGATAATGCTCTGATTGCCATCGACAATTTGCTGGGCAACATTGGCCGCCACCAGCGTTTGCAGGGCCGGGTCCTTGTTGGAATTGGCATGACTGCAATCGATCATAATATTGGTATCCAGACTCTTGTCCCGCAGGGCACGCTCAGTGAGCTTTACGCTGACTGAGTCATAGTTTGGTTTGCCACCCCCGCCGCGCAATACAATGTGTGCGTGTTGATTGCCTTTGGAGTGCACCACGGAGACCGTGCCTTCGTGATCAATCCCCAAAAAGCGATGCGGGTGGCGAACTGATTGCAGGGCATTTATCGCGACGCCCAGTGAACCATCGGTGCCATTTTTAAAGCCGATGGGAACTGACAGGCCACTGGCCATCTCCCGGTGAGTTTGTGATTCAGTGGTGCGGGCACCAATGGCAGACCAGCTAATTAAATCCTGTAAATATTGAGGCGAAATCGGGTCCAGTGCTTCATTCGCAATGGGCAGACCCATGGCATTGATTTCAAGCATCAGGTCACGGGCGATGGACATGCCCTCAGCGATACGGAAACTGCCGTCCAGATGCGGGTCATTGATCAGGCCTTTCCAACCCACAGTGGTGCGCGGCTTCTCAAAGTACACCCGCATGGTGATGAACAGGTCATCTGCCACCGCATCAGCGAGCTTTTTTAGGCGTTGCGCATATTCCAACGCAGCCTCAGGGTCGTGAACGGAGCAGGGTCCCACCACCACCATTAGGCGGGGGTCATTACGATCCAGTATATTTCTAATGGTTTGTCGACTTTGCGCAACGTGCTCGTTGATCGATTCGTTGGTCGGGTGTTGTTGTTTTAATTTGCCAGGTGTAATTAGCTTATCCAGGCTAATAATATTAATGTCTTCGAGGTGCATGGGGCGCGTATGCGGTAAAGATTTGCTGTGACGGGCGAGTTTACTCGAATTGCATAAAATTGCGACCGCGATGCGGGTGATTTTGACGCCATAAATCCAAAGATGTTTGAATTTGTAGTCGACACTGTATGATAAATTTAGCGTTCCTCAATCGGCACCAAATTATTAATGAAAAATTTTATATTTCTTCTCCTGACAGTCAGTCTTGTTGCCTGCGGCAAAAAAGGCGCTGACGCCCCCCTAGTTGATTTAGCGACCGAGCGCAAAGCCAACTCAGGTTCGGTGGTGGGTTTTACCAGCGAACACGGTGCGCATGTCTGGACCGGCCTGCCCTTTGCGCAGCCGCCGGTTGGTGATTTACGATGGAGAGCGCCGCGTGCGACCAATGGGTGGACAGATACTTTACGGGCATTAGAGTTTGCACCAAGTTGTGCACAGCCGCCCTCGCGACTCGGTGGCGATGAGTCTGGGGGCGCGGAAGACTGTCTCTATTTGAACATCTATGCACCGCCAATGACGGCAGAGGCGGCAGCACAGGCAGACCTGCCGGTACTGTTCTGGATCCACGGCGGCGGCAATTCGATCGGCTCCGCCAGTGACTATGACGCATCGATTCTTGCCACGCAGGAAAACGTGATTGTTATCACCACCCAGTATCGCTTGGGGCCTTTCGGTTGGTTTTATCACCCTGAGATGGCCGCATCAGGCGACAGCGCGGCCGATCGATCCGGCAATTACGGTACGCTGGATCTTATCGAAGCTCTGCGCTGGACTGGCGCTAATGTAAAGGCATTTGGTGGTGACCCCGACAATATAACTATTTTTGGCGAATCGGCAGGCGGCTTTAATGTGTTTTCATTAATACTCGCCCCAGCCGCAGATGGCTTGTTCCACAAGGCAATTTCACAAAGCGGGTCGGTTCGCTTTGCTGATCTGGATTCCGCCATGCAGAGTACTCCAAATGGCAGTATGGCGGCGGCACAGCGGATGATTGAGGCCACTCAGGTAGACGACGTGGGCCAATTGCGAAACGTGAGCGCCGCTGACGTTCTGGCCGCCTACAATCCCGACCCAAACAGCGGCATGATTTCGATGCCGACTATCATGCATGATGGCGATGTGCTTACTGAATTACCCAGCTTGGCTGCGTTTGAAGCCGGGCGTTTTAATAAAGTGCCGTTGATGATGGGTACCAATAAGGACGAGGCGAAGTTATTTCAGTATATGGACCCCAAATACGCCGATACCTGGTTCGGTATCTGGACCCGAGCTAAAAACCCTGAGGTCTATCAGCGGGATGCCAGGTATAAGTCCGAGCATTGGCGCTTGATGGGGGTCGAAGAGCCGGCTCGCAGTCTCAGCGGTGTACCTATTTATGCTTATCGATTTGACTGGGATGATCTGGGGACACCCCTGGGCATGGATATGCCGCTACTGTTCGGTGCTGCCCATGCATTTGAAATTCCATTCATATTTGGCGGCATTGGTTTGGGGCAGTTGGGCGATATTCTGGACACCACGCCAAATCCACAAGACAAAACGGCGCTCAGTGAGTCGATGATGGGCTATTGGGGTAATTTTGCCCGCTTGGGCGATCCTAATGGTGATCAGCCCGGCTTGCCAGAATGGCAGCCCTGGGGAGAGACTGAGCAATTTTTGATTTTTGATGCGGCCGCGGATGGCGGTATTCGGATGAGTGACGACACCATTACGGTTGCGGGTCTGGTGGGTGAGCTGGTGGCCGATACGAGTTTTGAGAACCAGCAGAATCGCTGTGACCTGTATCGCGAGCTATTGCTGTTCAGCGCGGTCTTACAACCCTATACAGCTCAAGTCGGTTGTGGCTAGCGACGTACCGCACGCCACCCAAAATCGCGCTTGCGAAAACTTCGTTTTACCAGGATCAAGCCGGACAATGCCAACCAGAAGGCGGCAAAGCCGATGGCGATGATTTGCGGATTATTAAAATTGTGGGTCCGTGCGTAGTCCATAAAATGCAGCATCAATAAAAAATCGACGATTCGCCAGTGGCGATTGCGATGAGCTACCACTGCGCCATCCGAGTCGGCAATGTATACACGCGTCGCAATTTCATCGTCAAAATCCGCCCGCCAGACTACACCATGACCCTGGGCCTCGATATGCCCGTCTGGCAGCAAGGCTAAAATCTGCAGACTGCCCGCACCGGTATAGCTTGCCAGAGCCTGACTTTCCGCATGCTCTCTCGTGATGCTGAAGGGCTCACCACTGAGGGCATTAAATAGAGTCTGCCCAGAACCTTGGTCGATGCGGTAAACCAACTGCTGCTGGATTCGCTGCAAGGCGATTGCCTGTATGGCACTGTGATCAATAGGTAACCTGGCGACCGGGATTAATCCGTTCACACTGCCCAGAGGATGCAGCGAGGGCACGGACTTGCGGGTTTTGTCGCCGGAGGCAATGTGGTGGTCCAACAGGCTGATAATCATTCCGCTGCTTACCCAGATCAACACCTGCAGGCCGATAATAATTGCCAGCCACTTATGCAGCTTTCGCAGGATCATCGCTGTTGGCCCCAGCCTCGTCGGGGCGCGGTCAGAGTCAGGTACAGGTACCAGGCGCCACTCAACACCAGCAATAGCGCGGCAATGGAGACGATTCGAAGAACAGGGTTATTAATATCCTCCCGCTCATCGTAATCCATGATGTGCAACATCCACAGAAAATCAAAGACCCGCCACAAAGTGTGGCGTCGTGTGGACAGTTCGCCGGTAATCGGTGAAATATACAAAGTCGTACCCCAAAGGTCATCGAAGTCGACCCGCCACAGCGGTAAGGGGCGCGAGCCGATTTCATGCGGGGGGTTAGTCTCCAGCAGACGGCTGGCAGCGATGTCTGCGCTGCCAGCGTAATAACTGTTCGCTAAAGCCTCGATTGCAGCCTGATCCAGTGGTGCTAATTTCGCGCCTGTCTTCGCATTCAACAGGTCTGTACCTTGCGTGGATGTAATCTCAATAACGCCTTGCCCGTTCAGGTCTCGAAGCTTGACTGAGCGAATGCCTGATGTTTGTGAGGCCGTGGCTGATGCAATGGCGGCAAAGCGATTGATCTCGGGCGCTGACAGTCGCCTGGGTTGCGCAATGAGATGGTCGCCATGAATAATATCGATGTCCACGACAACCATGTAAAAGCCGCTGGTCGTCCAGATCAGCAATTGCAGGCCAACCAGCAGGCCAAGCCATTTATGCAGTTGTTGTGCGAGTCGACGCGATGTCATAGTTAGAATATTGACCGTTTCCCAAGTGGCCGACAATTTAGCTGATTTATAGGTTTATTCCCAGCATGGCGTGACGGGTGTGAAGAACGATGGCGACGGAATCAGTTATTATTGCGTCAACCGAAACACTTGATCTAGAGCTAACTCTAAGCTGTAGAATAGAACCATGAAAAAATCACTGATTTTACTATTTGCAGGGCTGGCCACCTTGGCCAGCATGCACCTCTGGGCGGCAGACATCGAAATGACGGTGTATAAAAACCCTAACTGCGGATGCTGTGACAAATGGGTTGATCATTTGCACCAGCATGACTTCAGCGGCACGGTGGTTTCGCTCGAAGATTTGCAACCAATTAAGCAGCGGTTCAAGATTCAGGGGCGTTATCAATCCTGTCACACAGGCGTGGTGGTCGCCAAACAGGGCGAGTACATATTTGAAGGGCATGTGCCGGCAGAGCACGTCACGGCTTTTCTGAGTAATCCGCCACAGGATGCCATCGGCCTGTCGGTACCGGGTATGCCAGTGGGTAGCCCGGGCATGGAAATGGGCGATCGCAAAGACTATTACCAGGTGTTGTTGCTGATGCGCGATGGTTCAAGTTCGGTTTTCGCGCATGTCAATAAGTAGATATGTAACGCCATAGATTGACCGCGACGCGCGCTTGCCCAGCAATGTTTAAAACTCCTATATCCCTTTCACGACGCACCTTTGTTACCGGTCTGGCCTCCGGTACCGCGCTCGGGCTTTTGAATGCCAGCGGTTTGGTACAGGCCGCCTCCGAAATGCTGCCGCAACGCCCGCAGCCCACATTAAGCGGTACCGATTTTTCGCTTGATATCGGTTACTCGCCGGTCAATTTCACTGGTCGAACACGACAGGCAACCACCGTGAACGGTTCTCTGCCGGCCCCGATATTGCGTTGGAAAGAGGGTGACCGAGTAAGGCTGAACGTACGAAATAACCTGGCTGTGGATAGCTCGATACATTGGCATGGCATTATCCTGCCTAGCGGGATGGATGGCGTGCCGGGTCTTAGCTTTGCCGGCATCAGGCCGGGCGAAAGTTTTCACTATGAATTTGATGTAAACCAGAGCGGCACCTATTGGTACCACAGTCATTCCGGTTTTCAGGAACAAACCGGCTTATACGGTGCCATTGTGGTGGAGCCCAGAAACCCGCCGCCATACAGCTATGACCGGGATTTTGTGGTGATGCTGTCGGATTGGAGCGATCAGGCGCCGGATGACATTTATGCTGATCTCAAACGAATGCCGCACATCTACAATATCGATGAGCGAACGCTGGCAGACCTGGCCAGTGACGTACAAGCCAAAGGACTTAGCAAGGCCCTGGCGGAGCGAGGCATGTGGAATCAGATGCGCATGTCAGACACTGACCTGTCAGACGTAACCGGCAAGACCTATACCTTTTTGATGAATGGTCAAACGCCTGCCGATGGTTGGGTGGGGCAATTTAAACGTGGCGAAAAGGTGTTGCTGCGCTTTATCAATGCGGCCGCAATGACAATATTTGATGTGCGGATTCCAGGCTTGAAGATGACCGTAGTGGCGTCTGACGGGCAGGATGTGCAACCCGTGACTGTAGACGAATTTCGTATTGGCGTGGCAGAGACCTTTGATGTGCTCGTCGAGCCGAGTACCGAACAGGCCTATACCCTGTTTTGTCAGGCCATTGACCGGTCCGGCTTTGCCCGTGGCACACTAACGCCGGACGCACAGATGGTACCCGTCATCCCTGAGATGGATTCATCACCGGTACTGACCCATTTGGATATGGGTATGGCACACGACGACGGTGGCATGTCGCATGGCAGTATGCAGATGTCTCATGGTGATATGGAGATGTCTCATGGTGATATGGAGATGTCCCATGGTGATATGGAGATGTCCCACGATGATATGCAAATGTCTGACGGAGGTTGTACGCCGGAGCATGCAGCGATGGGGCATTGCGAGATGCCGGATCGTCACCAGCCTCATAAAATGGTGCAGGAATTCGCCACAGGCAAGGCGGGCTATGGTTCTGCGAAGCCGATTTCCTATGCCAATGTGAAGATGGGCCCGCAGATTGATATGCTGGCCCCGGGTGCCGATTATCGTTTGGACGACCCTGGAGTCGGTCTGCGAGCCAATGGTCGCAGGGTGCTGACCTACGCTGATTTATTCAACTTGCACGAAACGCTGGACCCACGCGAACCGGGCCGTGAATTGGAATTACACCTCACCGGCAATATGAGCCGCTATATGTGGTCAATTGACGGCATTAAAGCGAGCCTGGCTGAGCCAATAAACTTCAAATACGGCGAGCGGCTGCGAATTACTCTGGTGAACGACACGATGATGAATCACCCCATCCATTTACACGGCATGTGGAGCGAGATGGAGACCGGCGATGCTGCCTATATTCCGCGCAAACACACGGTAACGGTTCAGCCGGGCGCCAAGCTTTCGTATTTGGTTACCGCAGACGCCCTGGGAAAATGGGCCTACCACTGTCACCTTATGTATCACATGCCGGGCATGTTCCGGCAGGTGCACGTCACCTGAGCTGGACAAGCCATTGAACTTGATAAAAAAATTGACAGGTTTCTGTGCCATTGCCTGGCTGAGTAGCTCTGCCTTCGCGGCAGATATGGGGGACGACCCATGGTTACGCAAGGTGATGAGTGAATTTGAATACCTGCAGGAAGATGGTGAGGGCGTGCTGGAATGGGACATTGATGCCTGGTACGGCCGTGACCTGCGCAAGTTTTGGCTGAAGAGTAGCGGTGAATATGCAGGCTCGGAGGTCGAAACCGCCAATATTGAGCTGGTCTACAGTCGTGCAGTCAGCGCCTACTGGGATCAGCAATATGGCCTGCGGCAAGACTTCAGTGCCGATGACGCTGTGGATACGCGCACCTGGATATCCTATGGCTTTATTGGGACCGCACCGTATTTCATAAGTGTTGATGCCAGGCTGTTTATTGGCGAGGACACCAGTAGTCAGTTGTTGATCGAGTTGGAGCGGGAGTTGATGTTGACTCAGGAATGGGTACTTACGCCGGAACTGGACATTATTGCCAATGGGCGCAGCAACGAACAGTATCAGGAGGGCTCAGGGCTGGCAGAAATAGAATTAGGGCTGCGCCTTGGTTATGAACATGAAGGCAATCGGAAATTCCAGCCATTTATAGGGCTGACGGCAAGGCAAAGGTTTGGCGCCACTCGCAGCGTTGCGAAGCGGCAGGGTAGAGACAGCAGCAGTGTTGAGGCGATGATAGGAATTCACTCCTGGTTTTAGTCTGCCTGACCGGGCGGATGGACCGCGCATTCGTGTTTAAGTAGCTCAGTTAGTCCGCTCAACAATTATTGCACACCCAATACCGCCGCCGGCCTGAGTTACCAGTAAGCCGTATTGCCCATCGCAGCGCTGCAATTCGTGTACCAGCGAGGTCAAGAGCAGTGCGCCGGTGGCGCCGGTCGGGTGACCCATGGCCAGATGCCCGCCATTGACGTTGAGCTTGTCCATATCAGGCGTGTAGTCACGAATAAATTTCAACGGCACCGCAGCGAAGGCTTCCATAAACTCAATACGGTCGAAATCCATTAGGGTTAGTTTAGTTCTCGCCAATAGTCGATCAAGAGCTTGCATGCCGGCCGTGAGTTGCAAGACCGGGTCGCCACCAATTTCCTCAACGGCGACAATGTGTGCCTTTGCAGTCAGGCCCGCGTCTTTGCCGGCTTGCATCGAGCCCAGCAATACCAGTGCCGCCGCGTCGGCCATGCCCGGGCAGTTGGCAATAGAGTGCACATGCTTGATGCCATTCAAATTGGGGTGCTGCTCTAACATCATCGCGTCAAAACCCTGCGCGCCCTGATCGGCAAACGCCGGTGGCATATCTGCCAGTTGACTGAGGGTTAATTGTTCACGAATCAATTCGTCCTGAGACAGCAGGCTATTGCCTTGCCCGTCTTTAACAGGCGCAACGCCTTCTGCGTAGCGACCTTCTCGCCAGGCTGCTGCCGCGCGCTGATGCGACAACAAAGTGAGCTCGTCCAGATCATGCTTGCCAAAGCCGTCTAGCGTCGCGATTAATTCTGCGCCCATGATGGGCGGCGCCCAGCGTAATGTCTGCAGCAGGTCTGGGTCAGTGTAGTAACTTGCCTTGTCGGCCAGAAACGGCACCTGAGACAAACTTTCCACACCGCCTGCCAGATGCAGACCGCCCGTGTTGACGGCCACGGCCTGTGCGGCCCGGTTGACCGCCGATGCGCCGGACACGCAATAATTGTTGAGGCTCAGCACCGGCACATCGTCGGGCAATACCGATGCCAATCTGCTCACCAGTGCTATGTGCCCGCCCTGCGGTCCTACCTGACCCACGCAGCCCAGCGTAAGCGAGCGCGTTTGCGCTATCAGTGATGGGTTGCGTTGTGCTAACTCCGCGATAAGGCCACTCACTAATTCATACGGCGGCACTGCCGCCAGAGCGCCGCCTGGTTTAGCGTCGCTGGCAGGGCGCCCTTTACCGCGCGGCGTTCTTAGGGCATCAAAAATATACGCGTTCTGAATACGGGACATTGGCAGGGTTATGCCACGCCGACGATGAACGACACATTGGTGGTGGCCGAGCCGCCCACGTTATAGGTAGCGACCGTTTTGGCGCCGTCCACCTGCATGTCCTGAGCTCGATTGGTGGTCTGGCGATTGGCATCCAACAGCATCCGCACGCCAGTCGCGCCGACCGGGTGGCCAAGACCGATTAATCCGCCAGAAGGATTGATTGGTAGATCACCTTGCATGGAGATTCGATCGTCTTCAATCGCTTTCCAGGCCTCGCCCGGCGCGGTAATGCCGAAGTGTTCGATGGCCATGTATTCGGTGATGGAAAAACAATCGTGCGTTTCGATGGCATCTAACTGCTGTGGCCCAGCAATACCGGCACGCCGATAGGCATCGGTGATGGCTTTGCGGGTCGCGGGGAAAACATAATCGCTGTCTTTGCTGTGTTGCAGTTTGGTTTCCATCAACAGTGGCGCAGTGGTGTGCCCCCAGCCTTTGATAAAAGCCAGGTCTTGCAGATTCAATCCGCGTTCACGGGCGTAGCTGGCGGCGTAGTCTTGACTGGCCAGAATGACACAGGCCGCACCATCGGTGACCTGGCCGCAATCCTGCTTACGCATCCAGCCTTCAATTACCGGATTAGCCTCATCATTTTGGGTAAAGCTCTGCTCACCAAAACTCCAGTTTCGTGTTTGCGAATAGGGGTTGTTTTTGGCGTTGGCAAAATTGATCTTTGAAATTGCCCCGAGATGCTCATAGCTCAGCCCGTAGCGCTGGTCGTAAACATCACACAGATCCGAAAACATGGCCGGCCATAGATATTTTGCGCCCAGTGCCTCTTTGCCACACCAGGCCGCGGCGCCCAGATTTTTTGCGGCAATCTCGCCGGAAACATTACGCATTAATTCGATGCCAACCACACAGGCGGTCTGATAACGCCCACTCTCCAGATCTGCCATGGCGGCCAATGTTGCGAGCGAGCCAGAGGCGCAGGCCCCTTCATGGCGTGATGCAGGCATACCGGCAAAATCATTGTGCACATGACCAAAGTAGCCGCCCAACATCCCCTGACCGGTGAATAGCTCCGCCACAAAATTACCCACATGGCCAACTTCGATGTCAGCGGGGTCCAGACGGGCGTCTTGGAGGCCGCCCATAACGGCGGCCGAGAACAGGTCGAACAGAGTTTTGTCGGCGCGACTCCAGTTTTCAGAGAAATCGGTTTGGGCGCCGCCGAGGATGTAAATTTTGCTCATATATGAAAACTCGATTGAACGATTACAAGATGGCTCAAGCGTTGCATCTGATTGGGTCGAGGACTACTATCTTGAGACCGTATAAATATTAGCATGCTTAAGGTGTGATTCCGGTCGCTTCGCTTTTTACAACACACGCTTCGCACTTTACAACACAGGCTTCGCGCTCAACAACACTGACAGCTAGACTTTAATATGGCCAATACTGCAGCAAAGCTCAACGATCTAAACCCCTATCTGCATGGCGCCTATGCGCCGGTGCAAGAAGAGATTACGGCCTCAAAGTTAAACGTCAAAGGCGAGATTCCGCGTGATTTCGCAGGTGCTTACTACCGTAACGGACCTAATCCCTACCTCCCGCCGCAGGGTTTACATCATTGGTTTGATGGTGATGGGATGCTGCACGCGATTCATTTTGAAGACGGCAAGGCCGAGTACCGAAATCGTTATATTCACTCCGCGGATTTTGAAGCCGAACGAGCGGGGCGCCTAGCCAAGGCGGGCATCTTCGAGCCAGCTCACTCGAATGGCAGTACTACAGTGTACAAAGACACCGCCAATACCGACATCGTGATGCACGGCGGCGAGTTAATGGCGCTGTGGTACATCAGCGGCCAGCCAGTGCGGCTCGACGCGCGCACATTGGAAACAGTGCGCAGTGAAAATTTCGCGGGCAGCCTGCCGAAGAATGTGTCGGCACACTCCAAGGTTGATCTGCAGACTGGCGAATTTGTGTTTTTTGATTATGCGTTGTATGAGCCCTGGTACAGCCTTGGGGTAGTGGACCAACAAAATAAGCTGACCCATTTCACGCAGGTTGAGTTGCCGGGACCACGTCTGCCACACGACATGGCCATTACTGAGAATTATGCGATTCTTATGGACCTGCCTATCGTGTTTACCGAACAGGGGCTCAAACATAAAGTCTGGACCATACATCAGGACGAATCCTTGTCGACTCGGTTCGGTGTAATGCCCCGCACTGGTGATGGTAGCGAGATTAAATGGTTCGAATTTGAGCCTTGCTACATCTACCATGTAATCAATGCCTGGGAGGAGGGCGACAATGTAGTGATGTATTGCTGCAAAATGGTGGAAAATGGGTTGGATTTACCCAAACAATATGGCCCCTACGCGCCCATGGTCAATGTGCTGGCACTGCGTGCCGTGGTTTGTAAATGGACCATGAATATGAAGACCGGTGAATGCAGCGAGCAGCAGATGGACGACGCGATCAGTGAATTTCCGGTGGTGAACCTGGGCTATACCGGCCGCCGGACACGCTATTCCTACAATGTGTCAATTGCCGACACTGAAACTCAGCTGTTTGATGGCGTTTATAAATACGATCTTGGCGACGGTTCGCACAGCAAACACGGTTTTGGTGACAATGTATATGGCTCAGAACCAGCCTTTGCCCCGCGCCTTGGTGCGACCGCTGAGGATGATGGATATTTAATTACCTTTGTAACCGATGTCACTTCAGGCAGATCTTCAGCGCTAATTCTGGATGCACAGAATATTACCGACGAGCCACTGGCAGAAATTGAAATCCCACAACGCGTGCCGCTGGGTTTTCATGGCACCTGGGCCAATGCTGCCGAATTTGCCTGAGAGACATTGCGTCGCTCCGCACTAACGCCGGAACCTGAGAGATGGCGCTCTTATTAGCCACCTGCTTCGTCTTATTTGCCATTGTGGCGCGCGTACTGATTCACTATCACTTTACCGGCGATCATGGCATCCGCCTGGCGAAACCCAATGCGCCACTGATTGAAATTCTGCCGGGCAGTTTTTTTATTCTTTCGTTTATCGTTAGCCTATTGCTGATACTGTTCGAGCATCTCGAACTGCTGAACCTGTATTACGCGCTGCCACCGCCACTGGTGCTGATTGGCACAGTGCTGGGTTTGACGGGAATTGCCATAATCGTGATAGCGCAGTGGCAGATGGGCCACGCCTGGCGAATAGGTGTTGATCAGAGTGAGCGCACAGAGTTAATTGTAACCGGCTTATACACTCGATCACGCAACCCGATTTACCTCGGCATCTTGATGTACTGGGTTGGTTTGGTCATGGTCTTCCCCCATCTGTTTATGTTGATTTGTGCGCTGGTGTGTTGGCTTTGCATTGAGCTGATTGTGCGCAAAATCGAAGAGCCATTTTTGCGTCGGCTACACGGGCAGGCCTATGACGACTACTGCAGCCGCACCAACCGTTATTTGCTATAGCTTATCGCGCTGATCGGGGGCGTTGCTGATTGCCGGTGTGCATTAATCAAAATAGGTGGCGATCTCGCTGAATGGCTTTTTCTCAATATCCGGCACCGTGGCATTCTCGGCCGGATGACCGACCACGATGAGCGTATAGGGCTTTTCGTTCTTCGGGCGCGCCAGAATTTCATTTAAGAATTTCATCGGGCTGGGCGTATGCGTCAAGGTCGCTAAGCCGGACAGGTGCAAAGCGGTAAGTAGAAACCCGGTGGCGATGCCCACCGACTCCGGCATATAGTAATTTTTGTGTCGGCTGCCATCGGCATCAATTGTGTGGCGCTGTAAGAAAACTGCGATCAGGTAGGGTGCCGTCTCCAGAAACGGTTTCTTTTCATCCGTCTCAAACACCGCCAGATCATCCAGCCAGGCCTGTGGTGCACGGCCACCATAAAACTCTCGTTCTTCGGCCTCGGCGGCGACCCGTATTCGATGTTTGATTTCCGGGTTAGACACCACAGCAAAATGCCATGGCTGTTTGTTGGCGCCACTGGGGGCAGACGCCGCAGCCTTGATCGCGTTGTCGATCACTTCGCGTGCCACTGGCTGGTCTGAAAAATCGCGAACCGTGCGACGCCGGCAAATATCGGAACGAAACTGCTGTGACGCTGCCAGCATCTGATCAGCGTCGAGCGACTTAAATTCAAGTGGTATGGACATAGTGTATATGTATTTATATCTCTGCAAAAAGCAGATTATACTGGATTGGGCAAAGCTCACTCTCTCTACCATGATATTTGCGATGTAGAGCGCCTGTGATGGTTAAAAAATTGTCTTTGCGATGCAGCTGCTTAACGCCTTAATATCGGTTTATACTTTAAAGTCTGCACCCTAAAACAACACAACACAAAACTCACTGCGGAGTCACACCATGAAACTACAGTTTTCAGCGTATAAATTACACGCCGCTTTATTCAGTCTACTTTGTTTACTCGCGGCTTGCGGCGGCAGCGAGCCAGCATCAGATGTGGTCGATGAGGCAGCGGATAAAGCCACTGAGATAAGCGCTGCAGCCGAGATCGATGCAAATAATGCGCGTTTGGTTACTTATACGGAGAGCCGTGAAGCCTGTGAAAACTACACTCCTAATCGCATGCCCTTGTTCGGTGATGTGCATGTGCACACCAATCTGTCGTTCGATGCAGCGGCCAACACCATTCGTGCTACCCCGGAAGACGCGCATCGCTATGCCAGAGGCGAGGCGATTGCATTTTGGCCTTTGGACGAAGCAGGTAACCCGGTAGGCGAATATAAAATTGATCGACCGCTGGACTTTTTAGCGGTCACCGACCATGGCGAGTTTCTGGGGGAACGACGCCTGTGTGTGCAGGAAGATTCACCCGTGTATAACTCTGAAATATGTCAGGTCTATCGCACTGACGAGCGGCAGGGCATGATGATGTTGAGTCAATCGATCACCGTTGAGAACCCCGAAAGGATACCCAGCCTATGCGGCGAAGATAGCCAACTCTGTTTGGATTGGGCGAAAACGCCCTGGCAGGAGGCGATCGACGCCGCCGAGCAGGCATATGATCGCAGTTCAGCCTGTGAGTTCACCAGCTTTGTGGCCTATGAATACACCGGCACACCGGGCGTTTCAAATTATCACCGCAATGTGATATTTCGAAATAATAAAGTGCCGGAGCGTCCGGTGTCGTACATCGATGCGCCGTACGATAGTGCGCTTTGGAAAGGTCTGGACGCCGAATGCACGTCGGACGATGGCTGCGAATATCTGACCATTCCACACAACTCCAATCTCGCCAATGGCCGCATGAAACCCTATATGCGCCTCGACCCGACCATGGAAAATCGCGTGGCCTATGCCAAAAAGCGCCTGCAACGTGAACCCATTATGGAAATATTCCAGCACAAAGGAAATTCCGAATGCATTAACGGTTTGAGCAGTGTGCTGGGTGCGCCGGACGAGTTATGTGATATCGAGGCAGTGCGTAAAATCGGGCGTGAAGAGGTGTTCGATTCGGTTGCGGCTGATGGCGCTACCACGCAATTAACTGAAACCAGACTGGTTACTGAGGAGTGTGGCGCCGAAGTCGGTGAAAATGGCATGCTCGGTGCCGGCTGTGTTGATGCCAGCGATTTTCATCGATCATCGTTGTTAGTCGGTTTGGCGGAACAGCGCGAAACCGGTTTAAACCCAGCCAAGCTGGGCGTAGTTGCCGCGACCGATACGCACACCGCATCGCCAGGTAGCGTAATGGAAGATGATTGGCGTGGTCATGTCACCGGTGAAGCAAACCCTGCTGAGCGCTTGAAGCCCGGGCTGCTGACCAGCGGCATTGATGGTAATGCCGGAGGCTTGGCCGGCGTCTGGGCGATGGAAAATTCGCGAGATGCTATTTTTGAAGCCATGTTACGCCGCGAAGTGTTTGGCACCACTGGCACGCGAATCGTGCCGCGTTTCTTCGCTGGTTGGGATTTGCCTGCTGACCTTTGCGAGCGCAGTGATATGGCTGAGGTCGGCTATGCGCAAGGCGTGCCGATGGGTGGCGATTTAATGCAGAACGACTCAGCCGACGCCAAGCCAATGATTTTGTTAAGTGCCATGGCGGACAATGGCCCCGGCGCCACGCAGCTGGATAAACTGCAACTTATTAAGGGCTGGGTAGATGCAGAAGGCAAAAAGCACAATCAGGTAATTGATGTGGCCGGTGGTGACGGCGCAAATCACGCCAGTTTATGCGTGGTGTATCGTGACGAAGATTTTGTCGCCGGTGATTCGGTCTACTACTATCTGCGTGCGGTGGAGCACCCGGTAAAACGCTGGCATCGATATGATTGCGAGGCCTTGGGCGATAAGGCGCCGGAAGTGTGCAGTAATGGCAGTTACCCTGACACAGTGCGTGAACTGGCCTGGAGCTCACCTATCTGGTATCAGCCCTAGATTGAGAGCCGCCGCCGATGGCCGATAATCGAATCGTCAGCGGTTAGGTTTGTCAGTTTGCGGTTTCAATAGTCGTAATGTCTTGACTTAGAGTCCGCTCTAAGCGCTATGCTAGGGGTATGCGCAGCATCGGGGCGTGTACTGTTAATTCATGGCCAATAGCAACTCAGATCAGCAAGATACACAGACTCAAGAGCATCAACTGACAGTTGAGGGAGCCAGCTGCGCCAGTTGTGTGAGCAAAATCGAGGCTGCGTTGCGCTCAGTGCCCGGTGTGCAGAAAGCTGAAATGAATCTCGCTCAGCGCACGGCAACCGTGTCGGGTAGCGCGGCGACAGAACAATTGATTGCGGCACTGCAAGGCATTGGTTACGGCGCTAAGAGTCTGGATGACAAATCGGACGGCGAGGCCTTAAGTGATCAGGAAACCGCTGATCTGGCTTATTACAAGCGTCTATTGCGCGATACTGTTATTGCACTCGGTCTGGGTGTGCCACTAATGCTTTACGGCCTGTTTCTCGGCGAAATGAGCGTCACCACCCCGACAGAGCGTGTCGCATGGTTGCTGGTTGGTATCGCCACATTTGGCGTGATGCTGACGTCTGGCAGACATTTCTATATCGGTGGTTGGAAGTCGGTGGTCTCGCACAGCGCCAATATGGATACCTTGATCGCGCTGGGTACCGGTACCGCCTGGCTGTATTCGATGGTGGTAGTCATGTTCCCGGCAGTGCTGCCGGAGCTGGCGCGGCACGTCTATTTTGAGGCCACGGCCATGATTATCGGTCTGATAAACCTTGGCCTGGCACTGGAGCTGAAAGCACGGGGACGTACCTCAGAGGCCATCAAGCGGTTGATCGGTCTGCAGGTCAACACGGCCCGCGTGCTGCGCAATAGTAAAGAAATTGATGTGCCAATTGAAGAGGTGGTGCTGAATGATATTGTCCGCCTGCGCCCGGGCGACAAGGTGCCGGTTGATGGCGCGGTGGTCGAAGGGCATACCAACCTTGATGAGTCCATGTTAACCGGCGAGCCCATGCCGGTTGCAAAGCAGGCTGGTGATAGTGTCGCCGCAGGCACGATCAACCAAACCGGCTCCATTCTGTTCAAAACAACCAGAATTGGTAAGGACACGGCACTGGCGCAAATAATTACCATGGTTAAACGCGCGCAGAATTCCAAGCCGCCCATTGGCCGGTTGGCGGATGTGATTTCCGCCTATTTCGTACCGGCCATCATGATTATCGCCATTGTCAGCGCGCTGGTCTGGCTGAATTTCGGCCCGCAACCCAGCGTCGCATTTGCCTTGGTGTCGGCCACTACGGTGCTGATAATTGCCTGCCCCTGTGCACTGGGGTTGGCAACGCCGATGTCGGTGATGGTTGGCGTGGGTAAAGCGGCTGAGGCAGGCGTCTTGATTCGTAACGGCGAAGCATTACAAACGGCATCGAAGATCACCACCATGGTGCTCGACAAAACTGGCACCATTACGGTAGGCAAACCCAAGGTGACTGACGTGGTGCTCGCGAATGTGGCTAGCGAGGCGGAGGTGCTAGAACTGGCCGCAAGTCTGGAGGCCGGCTCTGAGCATCCCCTGGCACAGGCCATTGTAGAATCAGCGACCGAGCAGGGCATCAGTGCAGCGAAGGTTGAGGGATTTAATGCCATCACTGGGCAAGGTGTCGAGGGTCGGGTGCACGGGCGGCAACTGCATTTTGGCAATGAACGATTAATGCGCGCGCAGGGCGTTGATATTGAAGCGCATCAAAGCGTTGCACAGGCACTGGCCAGCGAGGCGAAAACGCCTATGTATCTCAGTGCCGATGGACAATTAGCGGGCATTGTTGCAGTCGCTGATCCGATTAAAGAGGACTCTGTTATGGCGATCACTCGCCTGCAACAAAGTGGCCTGCGGGTGATTATGCTAACCGGTGATAATCGCGCCACCGCAGCGGCTGTCGCGCGACAGGTTGGCATCAGTGAGTTTTATGCAGAAGTCTTGCCAGAGGACAAGACCGAGAGAATTATGGAACTGCAAATGGAGGGAGAGGTGGTCGGCATGACGGGCGACGGAATTAACGATGCGCCGGCCCTGGCATTGGCCGATGTCGGTTTCGCAATTGGTACCGGAACTGACGTCGCGATGGAGAGTGCCGATGTCACGCTCATGCGTGGCTCGTTACATGGTCTGGCAGATGCCATTGCCGTGAGTAAAGCGACGCTACGCAATATCAAACAAAATCTGCTCGGTGCATTTATATACAATGCCGCCGGCGTGCCAATCGCAGCTGGTATTCTGTATCCGTTTTTCGGAGTATTACTGAGCCCTGTCATCGCCGGGGCAGCGATGGCATTTTCTTCTCTTACGGTGGTCAGCAATGCGAATCGATTGCGGCTATTTAAATCGTCCCCACGGCAAGCAATGCAGACCGATGCAGGAGTAGCTGCATGATGCTATTTGTTAATCTCGCCGGTTTTGCGTTGATCTTGCTCATTGCCTGGTGGTTCTGGTTCTATCAACCCAAACGTACCGAGCTTGATAGCCACGGCTTAGTCATCACGGTCGATAACGGTGTTTATACGCCCGCGCATCTTACGTTGGCTGCCAATCTGCCCGCCACTGTTTATTTTTTGCGCAAGGATGCATCGCCTTGTGCGGAGATTGTAATGTTCCCAGAGCTTGAAATAAGTGAATCCCTGCCACTCAACAAACCGGTCGCCATACAGCTCCCCGCGTTGCAGCCCGGTGACTACCCGTTTCATTGCCAAATGCAGATGTACCGAGGCGTTTTAGCGGTAGAAAACTAGGGAATACGATATAGTCGCAAGCCAACCCTGAAACCACATTAATCCGTCTTGAGGCAATTTATGAGCAGAAAAAGTATTCCGCGCGATAAAGAAAACGATTACACCGACGCGGCGGCACAAGCGCGGCGCGATTTTGTCGAGCAGGAGACCGGCGTGGATATGGCCCACACCGGGCAATATTCATCGCCCACCGAACTGGTCTCCGGGAATTGTGAAAACTTTGTTGGCATGTCGCAAATACCGGTTGGTCTGGCAGGGCCGGTGCTGATAAACGGCCAATATGCGCAGGGCGAGTTTCTGGTGCCGCTGGCGACTACCGAGGGCACCCTGGTGGCCAGTTATAACCGCGGCATGCGCGCAATCAGTGAAAGCGGTGGCGTCACGACCACGGTGTTCGACGATTATATGCAGCGCGCACCAGCCTTTAAGTTCCAGTCCGCCCGCGAAGTGCAGGCCTTTATGCAATGGTTTGATGAAAACTATGCTGAGATTAAAAGCATCGCGGAATCGACTAGCTCAGTGGCAAAGCTGGAATTTGTGCAGCGCTGGCCACTGCATAATACTTTGTATATGCGCTGGAACTATTCAACCGGCGATGCGGCCGGTCAAAATATGGTGTCCAAGGCTACCCATCACGCGGCCGGTTGGATTCAGAAAAATTTCCCCGGCGAGATCGTAGCCTATTCATTTAGTGGTGGCATGGACACCGACAAGAAGCACTCGAGCCTCAACAATTTATACAGCCGCGGTAAACGGGTGATTGCGGAAGTCACGCTGAAAAAAGAAGTATTGGAGAAACTAATGCGCACCACCGCGGTTGACGTGCAGAACATGCGCGATATCACCAGTCAGGGCGCGTTGTTGGCTGGTGCGACCTATACCGGTGGGCATTCAGCCAACGGCATCGCGGCCTTTTTTATAGCCACCGGGCAGGATGAAGCCAATGTGGTGGAATCACATGCTGGGCAGACCTTTACCAAGGCCTTGGATAATGGTGATCTTTATTGGTCGTGGACGCTGCCGTCTATCATTGTTGCCACCTTTGGTGGCGGTACCGGGCTGGCAACACAAAATGAGTGCTTGCGCATGATGGACTGCGTAGGCAAGGGCAAGGCACGTAAGTTGGCCGAGATAACAGCCGCCGTGGTCGTTGCAGGCGATGTGTCCATTGCCAACGCCATCGTGGCCGGTGAGTTTGTCGAGTCGCACGAAAAATACGGGCGCAATCGCTAAAAATAGTCGCGAAGGCGCGGCTGTTACTTGGCTAATATAATTATAATTTGTGGCGGGCCAGTAGATTTAAGCTCGCCAATATTATTTTGATCGACATATATAAGCCAGATTAGGCATGAGGTCACATGATGAATCCCGAACCAGCGACTGACGTGGAAATTTTGTTACAGGAGCAGCACGACGATGGTGTGCTGCGGTTAACACTGAACGATGTTGGCAAGCGCAACGCGTTGTCGGAAGCAATGTTACAGCAGCTCACCACGGTGCTGGCTGAGGCGGCAATTAACCCAGCTATTCGTGTCATTGTATTGGCAGCTAATGGACCAGCGTTCTGCGCGGGGCATGATTTAAAAGAACTTACGGCGGGTCGCAAGGCGGAAGATGGGGGCAGGGACTATTTCGCCATGATTATGGACACCTGCGCAAACATGATGCAAAGCATCGTCAATAATCCGAAACCGGTGATTGCCGAAGTGACCGGCATAGCCACCGCGGCCGGTTGCCAATTGGTTGCCAGTTGTGACCTGGCGGTGGCGGCCGATACTGCCAAATTCAGCACTCCGGGCGTGCATATTGGCTTATTTTGCTCCACGCCAATGGTGGCGCTGTCACGCAATGTGAGCAAAAAGCATGCCATGGAAATGTTACTCAGCGGCGATATGGTCAGCGCCGCCCGTGCTGCGCAAATCGGCTTGATTAATCACGCGGTAGACGAAGCAGAGCTCTCGGATACCAGTATGGCGCTGGCGCGTAAAATTGCTTCCAAATCAAGCCTGACGGTCGCTACCGGCAAGCAGGCCTTCTACCAGCAGAGTGAAATGTCCCTGGCGGAGGCCTATCGCTACGCATCCAAAGTGATGGTCGACAACATGTTGGCTCAGGACGCCGAAGAGGGCATCGGCGCATTTATCGAGAAACGTGATCCCGTGTGGTCCGATAAGTAGCAACCAACATCGGCACCCGACAAGCTGGGTCGCTAAAGAACGGCGCAATGAGCAACCCCTATAACTCTGGTTTAGATCGCAACCCGGCTAACTATCAGCCGTTGACGCCGCTGACCTTTCTGCAGCGCGCGGCCAGTGTCTTTCCCGAGCATACCGCCATCATTCATGGCGAGTTGCGCCGCAATTACGCAGACTTTTACAGCCGCAGCCGACAACTGGCGTCCCAATTGGCTTTGCTTGGAGTGGGTCGCGGGCATACGGTGTCTGTCATGCTGGCTAACACCCCCGCCATGCTGGAGTGCCACTATGGGGTTCCCATGTGTGGCGCGGTGCTGCACTCGATTAATACCCGTTTGGACGCGGCTTCCGTTGCGTTTCAGCTTGACCATGCGGGTGCTCGAGTAGTCATTGTTGATCGAGCTTTTATGCCGGTTATGCAGGCCGCGTTAGCTACCGCTGAGGTTCAGCCGACCTTGATCGAATACGTAGATGTTGTTGCCGACATGGAAGTTGAAACGAAACAGGATATCGGGGCGAAAGAGCAAGACCAAGACAGCATCGATTACGAAACCTGCTTGCAGCAGGGCGATGAGGCCTATGAGTGGTTAATGCCGCTGGATGAGTGGGATGCTATTTCAATCAATTACACGTCCGGTACCACGGGTAATCCCAAAGGCGTGGTGTCACACCATCGTGGTGCTTATTTGCTGGCTCAGGGAAACGCCTTGACCACCTCAATGAACAAGCATGCGGTCTATCTGTGGACCCTGCCGATGTTCCACTGCAATGGTTGGTGCTTCCCCTGGACCATGTCGGCCATCAATGGCACGCATGTTTGTCTACGCGAGGTGCGCGCTGATCAAATCTGGTCGGCGCTGGAAAAACATGATGTAACTCACTTGTGCGGTGCACCGATTGTCATGTCGTTGCTGTTGCAGCACCCCGCAGAACAGCAACCGAAATTAACTAAAACTGTGGAGTTCTTCACTGCCGCTGCACCGCCCCCGGAAAAGGTGTTGGCAGATATGAACGATGCTGGCTTTAACGTCACCCATCTATATGGATTAACCGAAACCTATGGTCCGGCGGTGGTAAATGATTGGCATCAGCACTGGAACGATTTACCAGTTGCACAGCAGGCGTCACTCAAAGCACGGCAGGGCGTTCGTTATCTTCCCCTGGAGGGCTTGGATGTATTGGATCCAGGCTCCATGCAACCGGTGCCGCGTGATGGTGAAACCATCGGTGAGGTGATGTTTCGTGGCAATGTTGTGATGAAGGGTTATTTTAAAAATCCTGCCGCCACTGAAGGAGCCTTCGAAGGTGGTTGGTTTCACTCAGGTGATCTCGGCGTGATGCATTCTGATGGCTATATTCAGCTCAAGGATCGATCCAAGGATATTATTATTTCAGGCGGCGAAAATATCTCGTCAATTGAGGTGGAGGAGGTGTTGTACAAGCATCCCGCCGTGGCGGTGGCGGCGGTGGTAGCGAAACCACATGAGAAGTGGGGTGAAACCCCCTGTGCGTTTGTGGAATTGGCGGAGGGAAAATCTGCTAAAGAGGAAGATTTGCGTCAGTGGTGCGCGAAGCACCTGGCTTCGTATAAGGTACCCGGGCGTATTGAATTCGTGACCATTCCACGAACGTCAACTGGAAAAATTCAGAAATATATCCTTAGAGAGCAGGCCGCTAGCCTGTAAATTCGGAGCAGGCCACAGGTCCGTGTGGTGGGCTGGAACCACGAGAGGTACCGCCCTTAAAGAATGGTTTCGAGGGCCTCAATAGGCCTTAGGCAACCCAAATTGTGTCGGTGCTGATATCAAATTTATCGTTTTCGTCTGCCATAAAGCATTCGTTATCGTTGGCATCAAACTCTACACTGAGTTCAGCGTCAAATTCGAACTCCGAGATACGGGCGCATACTGATTGAGACAGTTGGCTGGGTGCGTCGTTGTTCATGGTTATTTCCCCGATTTTTCAATTTATTGCATCAGATTGGAGCCAATGGCTCTTTGATGGGGTCTACGATATGCTTGTCGCGGCCACAATCCTATGGGCATTAGTCTCGAATTAGAGTCTAATTCGATTGGCCTTTAGTCTGATTAAATAGAGTGATTTCGACTGAGGTATATGGCTTAACTTACTGATATATAATTAAGTATTTGATTTAACGTACGATTTAACTAAGCTAACCAGTCGCCATGATCACCTTGTTTACCTTTCCTGAGGCTTTTGGCTTAAGGAACGTCAGTCCCTTTTGCCTCAAGGTTGAGATGGCCCTGAGCTACCTAGATCTGCAGCATGAAATCGCGCTGGAATCTGACCCGCGCAAAGGGCCCAAGGACAAATTGCCCTTCATCATTCATGATGGCGTTACCTACGATGATTCCGAGCTAATTCTCAAGCATCTGGATGAATTCACAAATGGCGGCCTGTATGGTGGTTTGTCAGCTAAGGAAGTGGGCGTAGGCACTGCATTTTGTCGTCTGGTTGACGACCATCTCTACTGGATTGTGGTGGCCAGCCGGTGGCTTGAAGATGATTGGTTTCCCCATGTTTACCGAGGGTTTTTCAGTAGGATGCCACCGGTAATTGGAACCCTTGTTTCCAGAATGGCCCGCAACCAGGTCAAAAAAACCTATCATTTGCATGGTCTGGGCAGGCATTCAATGGAACAGCAGGCATGGTTTGCCCGGCGTGACCTTGAGGCAATCAACGACGTGGTCAGCGAAGAGCGTTATATCGTTGGTCAACGCCTTACGGTATATGATTTTAGTGTCGCCAGTTTGTTGTCGGGCATGCTCGACAATAAGCCGGCCACCTGGATGACTGAATTAGCCGAACAGTACCCGGCGCTGGCCGCGTACGCCGAGCGCGTACAGAGTGATGTCAATGTGTATTGCCGCCGATGATGATTTCCTTGTCGAATCTAAAAGTGCGCTATCGATTGACTTTAATCCTCAGCGCGTTACTCTTGGAGCAACACTTTTAAGGGTGAATCAACATGAATCAGCTTAACGTCCATTCGCAAACAGCACAGCCGCACTCGTCGTGTGCTTGTGCCTGCGTGCGCACCTCAACGCTGATTATGTAGGTTCTCCGTTCTATGGAGGGCCGCCCGGCCTTCCAGATTAATTCAGACAACCCGGAAGGCGGTTCGCCACCGGGTTTTTTAATGCCTGAATTCCAAAAATCAATGAAAGCAAAATTTATCAACCGAGATTCACTGCAAGAGCTGCTGGCAATTTCATTCCCCATGATTGTCTCGCAGGGCGCTTATGCGTTGATGATCTTCACTGATCGCTACTTTATGTCGATGATCAGCCCCACGCACCTGGCGGCCTCGTTGGGAGGCGGCATTGCCGCCTTCTTCAGCCTGTCGCTGTTCGTTGGCGTGCTGTCGTACACCAATGCATTAGTGGCTAACGCCTATGGCGCTGACAAATTCGGCAACTGCAGCAAGGTGCTGACCCAAAGCGTAATCATGATTGCACTTAGCATTCCCTTTCTGATTCTAATTACCTATTTGGTTGGGTTTATGTTTGCCGGCATGGGCCATGATCCATTGCAGGTCGAACTGGAATACCTGTATTTCAATGTGTTGATGTTGGGCGCGCTGATTACTTTGCTGAAGGTGTGCTTTGGCTCCTATTTTTCCGGTATTGGTCGTACTCGTAATGTGATGATTGCCGATGGGTCGGGGGTGCTGCTGAATATCCCGGTTTCTTATATTTTGATATTCGGCAAGCTGGGCTTTCCTGAGTTGGGTATATTGGGCGCCGGAATCGGTACCATTATCGGCAGTCTATTCACATTGCTGATCATGTTGTACTACTACTTTGAGCGCGAACACCGGGAGTTGTTTCGGGTGCTTGAATCATTCGCCTACAACCAGCGGTTGATGCTGCGACACCTTCGATTCGGCTTTCCGTCGGGCATGGAAATGTTTCTCAATGTGGCTGCCTTCAATTTGTTTTTGCTGATGTTTCAATCTTATGGTGTTGCAGAGGGGGCTTCGGCCGCGATTGTGTTTAACTGGGATATTGTGTCATTCGTGCCCATGATCGGCCTGCACATTGGCATCATCAGCCTGATTGGTCGCTATACCGGTGCCAATCAAATGGACCGGGCAGATGACGTGATTCGCTCTGCGTTTTTTGTGGGCCTGAGTTATTCAGCCGCGCTGGGTGTGCTGTTCGCGGTGTTTCGTGAGCCATTGGTCGGCATGTTTATCACTACTGGTATCGACAGCCCGGAGATCCGTGAGTTGGCGTCGTACATGATGATCGGCTTATCCACCTACGTGATGGCGGATGCGATTATCCTGATTGCCGGCGGCGTGTTGCGCGGTGCCGGTGATACCCGTTGGTTAATGATTGCGTCCGTGATTCTGCATTGGCTAATGCTGGTGGTGCAATTTTTCGTCATCAAGGTCTGGCTGCTGACACCACTGGTGTCGTGGCTGGTGCTGGTGCTGTTGATTCTGGCGATTGCCGCGGTTTACCTGTGGCGTTTAAAGAGCAATAAGTGGCGCAACCCGGAAGTGTTCGCTCAATTGCTGGCTGATTGATTTTTTCGAATTGTTGGCCTGTGCGGTGGTGGAGAGAGAAGTTCAATCCAGTCTTAAAGACCGTCTAAATCAGCCAATATGTCATCAGCCCGCGCTAAAGTGGCCTGCTTTAGATCGTCGTCCATCTTATCCAGATTTCGGTACACCATGCCGATGCGAGGGTTGTTGCCAAATTGCGCGCGGTGCCGATCCATAAAATGCCAATACAGGCTGTTAAATGGGCAGGCATCGTCGCCGACCTTCTCTTTGACCTTGTAGTGGCAGCCGCCGCAGTAGTCGCTCATGCGATTTATATAGGCTCCGCTGGCGGAATAGGGCTTGCTGGCCAGCAAACCGCCATCGGCGAATTGTGACATGCCGCGGGTATTGGGCATTTCCACCCATTCTATGGCATCGATATACACGCCTAAGTACCATTGATCGACCTGTGCCGGATCTATGCCGGTGAGCAGGCAAAAATTGCCAATCACCATCAGGCGTTGTATGTGGTGTGCGTAGGCGTAATCCAGAGACTGCCCCAAGGCGTGTTGCATGCAACGCATGTTGGTGTCGCCATTCCAAAAATACTCAGGTAAATCGCGCTCTGCGTTAAGGCTGTTAAGGTTTTCGTAATTCGGCATATTTACCCAGTAAATACCGCGTACAAATTCACGCCACCCGAGTATTTGCCGCACAAAACCTTCAATCTGAGCCACACCAATTTCATCCGGCCGCGACTCGAACTCCTTAACGGCGCGTTCAATAACCTCACTCGGATGCAACATCTTGGCATTCATCGAAAAAGAAATTCGTGCGTGGTACAGGCTCCAGTTGTGTTCCGCCTTAGCCGTCATGGAATCTTGGAAGCGACCGAACAGCGGCAAGCATTCGACGCAGAAGAAATCGAGTAACTGGCGCGATTGTTGGCGCGTCACCGGCCACAACAATCTCTCACCGATGTCGCCGAAGTGTTTAACATCATGCTGGTCGATTCGATGCAACACCTCGATCGGATCATTTTCAAACAACAGGGGCGCCGGGATCGCAGCAAGATCATCCTTTTTGAGCTTGTTGCGATTGTCTGCATCGAAATTCCATTGCCCACCGAGCGGCTCGCCACTCTCCATCAGGATGTTAAAGCGTTGCCGCATCTTGCGGTAAAACGTCTCCATGCGCGAACCCTTGCCAGCTCCAAAGTGCTCAGCGATGTCATCAAACGGCAGCATAAAATGCTCGCTCTCCACACGGATGATCTCGACGCCGGAGATTTCGAGCTGGCCCAGTTGCTGCTGCAACCGATACTCGTCCGGGCGCTGGTACTCTAGCTGCGCTACACCGTGCTCGGCGCAAAGTGATTCGAGCAGTTCGGGCAGGTCTTGGGATGGTTGCGTGTCGTCCAGAGTCAGGTGCGCCACTCGATGGCCGGCTTTTTCGAGCGCCGTGGCAAAGGATTGTATCGCCAAAAAGAACGCGGCCAGCTTTTGAATATGATGCTTTACGTAGGCCGCCTCCTGATGCAGTTCGGCTATCACATACAATACGTTTGGGTCTTTTTGCTGATACCAGGAGTGCGCGGCATTGAGCTGATCACCAAGAATAAGCCGCAGCGTGCGCGTGGTCATTGTGGTTTGGGGGCTTTGCCCATTGTTCTGCAACGTACCGAGCAGAATTTTACCAGAGCCCAGTCCCGCGCCCACTTTTTACGCCATACAAAGGGTCGGCCACAGGCGGCGCAGATTTTACTGGGGAGGCTAGGTTTATGATGAGCCATACGACCGTAAAGACCGATTTCTAATGATGTTCCAATTTAGCAAACTTCAATCAAATTTATGTCGGTACGCGATTTATTATGCACTAAAACCAGCGATATTCGTTTACCATTGGCACGCTATGGACCTCGCCGACCCCTTATTCGGCGCACACGCTTTCCCAAACCCCTCATGAGTCACGCCCGCAGCCAATTTTTTGACCGTATATTGAGCCATCCGTGGCGCGTGTTGTCGATCAGTACGCTGTTGCTGATTGTTTGCTTTATGGGGCTGGGCGGGCTCTCTACCAGCAATGATTACCGCTCTTTCCTGGATGATGATTATCCCGGCATGGTTGAGCTGGCTGAGATTGAAGAGCTGTTTTACGAAAATAAAAGTGGTGTGCTGCTCGTTATCCCGAATGACGGCACCATCTTCACAGAACAGGCACTCACCGCAATTCAAAGCCTGACCGCCGATAGTTGGTTAGTTGATAAGGTAGCGCGGGTTGATTCTATTGCCAATTTTCAACATACCCGCGCTAGTGGCGACGAGCTTTTTGTCGAAAGTCTACTGCCGGAGTATTTACCGATTGATGCGGCAAGAATCGAACTAACGCGTCAGGTCAGCCTGAACGAGCCAGCCACGCGCGGCTTGCTGGTTAGCACGGATCAATCAGTCGGCGCTATTAATATCACATTTGAGTTCGGCGGCAATGAGGATCTGCAACTGCATGAGCGCGAAGCGGCAACTGTCGCCTTTATGAGCCTGCTCGACCAGTACCGGCAGCGCTACCCTGAAATCGAGTTCAGAGAAACCGGCACGTTTTTTGTTGACTACCACTCAGAACGCTTCCTGAACGAAACCAACTCGATTCTGACACCAGTAATGATAGTCGTGATGATGTTGCTGCTGGCATTACTGTTGCAATCACTGAGCGGATTGTTGTGCGCCATGGTGATTGTGGTCGGTTCCGGGGTCATCACCATGGGTGTCTTCGGCTGGAGTAATATGTTGCTCGAAGCGGTCGCCGCAATGGGACCTATCGTAATTATGACCCTGGCCGTGGCGGACTCGGTGCACATTATTGTCGGCGCACAAACTGCACTGGGGCAGGGCTTTGACAAAACCGCGGCCATTAAAGAAAGTCTGCGAATCAATTTTATGCCGGTGTTTCTCACCTCGCTGACCACGGCGTTGGGGGTGATCACCTTTAGTTTCACCGACTTTCCCTCGTTACGAAAACTGGGTGTGATCATCGCGTTAGGAGTGACGGTGGCGTTTATTCTATCGGTGACCTTGCTGCCGGTATTGATGCAGTGGTTGCCGCTGAAAGCCAGACTGCCTAATTCCTTCACACATAAGTTTTTCCGATCACTCGCACAGTGGAGCATCAGCAATGCGCGCATCATCTTGCCGGTGGCGCTGGTCAGTGCAGCCCTCATTAGCAGCATGGCGAGCCGTGGCGTGATCGATGAAAGCTTCCAGAACATGTTTCACCCGGATACCGAGGTTTCGGAATCGATTCGCATCAGCGACGAGAAGCTGGCTGGCATGTTGCGCCTGGATGTGGCGGTGTTCAGCGCAGAGGGCGAAAAAATCACTGACCCAAAATACCTCAGGCTAGTGGAAGACTTCAGCCAATGGGTATTACGACAACCCGATGTTACCCATACACAAACCCTCACGGACACCTATAAGCGCTTAAATAAATCCATGCATGGTGATCAGCCCGAGTGGTATCGCCTGCCCGAACAAGCCGACCTTGCTGCACAGTATCTGTTGCTCTATGAGATGTCGTTGCCCTACGGTCTGGATCTGAGCCATCAACTGACCATGGATAAAACCGCCACCCGGATTATTGTGTCGGGGCGCAACGTTGAGAGCGTCAATGTGGTGGCGTTAACCAATAGTATCCGGCAATGGTTCGAGCTCAATGCACCTGAGGTGAAAGTCATTTCAGCCGGCATTGTTGCCCTGATGAGCGAGGTGGCGCTTCACGAGCTGATCCCCAAAATGGCGCGCGGCGGGGTGATAGCAATACTGATGGTGTCGCTGGTGCTGTTTTTTGCCCTGCGCAGCTGGCTATTGGGATTGTTCGGCATGCTGGCGAATATTATTCCGCTTGCAGTCAGCTATGGAATCTGGGCAATGAGCGGCAATATTTTTAACTTTGTATCGGTCAGCGTCGCGGGCATATGCCTTGGCATGGTGGTGGATTTTGCGGTGCATTTTCTGGATAAGTTTCGCCACTCGCTGCGCAGCAGCGGGGATGTCAACACCGCTATTTATTACGCCTATGAAAAGGTTGCCAATCCTTTGCTAATCACCGCGGTGGTCCTGATGGCGGGCTTTTTTGTGCTCAGTTTTACCAAGGTCGCAAACTTTGCGGCTATTGGTCAACTTACGCCGTTGGTCATCAGTCTGGCGCTGGCGTTTGATCTGGTGGTGCTGCCGGCCCTGTTAGCGCTGGTATATGGTAGGGCGAGTAATCGGGTTGAATACGTCGCCGAGCTTGCCGAGGAGCCCACAAAGCGGGCAATTTAATGCGGTTGAGTAACAGGTTGACTAACAAGGTTCTTAGTAGTCAGGCCGTTGGCTATTGTGGCAATTGATTGCGGATCAATTGCCCCCATCAGGTTAACAAACACCGCGTTTTCATCATTTCTGGCAAACAGCGAGAGCCCCTGCACTACACCGTCAGTTTCTGACTGCATCAACACAATGCGCTGGTCTGTTTCCCGCACTTTAAGTATCGTTTGCCAGTTGTCACGCTGCAGTGTGGCGACTGAGTCATCAATGGCTTGCTCGATAATGGCCGCATTTTTGTCAACTTCGTAAATCCTGATTTGCACGCCTTGAATGTCTTCAAGCAGAGCCAATGCCAGCTGCTCGGGTAGTTCCAACGTCTCGTTAGAGGCAGTCACCGCACTGGTGATTAACCAACGCAGGGGTTGCACACCTTTGGGCCCGATATCCAGTGCCAAAGTTGTGTTGCTCACTGACGCAGCCGGCAAACTGAGTTTTACATAACCGGGTTCGGACTTAATCCCGCTCCCAGCCAGCAGGTAACCGGCCGCCCCAAGTGCAACAAGCGTCAACAGGGTTATAAGTGCATACTTTATAAAGTTCATAATGACGCCTAAATATCGATATCAAGAGTGTCGGTGATTTTGGCGATTTTGTTAGGGTCGATTTCCCCCACAATATTGATAAACACCGCTTCGCCGGCCTCTTTTTCCGGCGACACCACCATCACCACCACGCCGTCAATAACCTCGTTGGTAGACTTGCTGAACACGCGCACTTTTTGATTATCTTCATTGTTATTGACCGTTACCAGGGTCTCCCATTTATCGGCCTTGAGCTCTTTGCTCACACGGTCGATTGTCGAGTTGGCCTTATCCAGCTTGCCGTTGAGGTTATAAACCCGGACTTTGACAAACTCGAGATTGGATAGTATCTGGCCAACTTCCGGGTCCTCGGCTTTGGCAAAGCTACCGATCATTTTCATCAGGCTGGCACTCAGGTTGATTTCAACCTTTGGTTCGCCGTAATGGGATGACAGGTCGGCAAAATCAATCTGCCCGGTTGGCGCGGCGTAAACCGAGGCACTGAACAGCAGGGTGAAAACGCCCAGGCTCAGGTATTTGCCTAATGATGCGCTTAATGCGCGTGTTGAGGTTTGCTTGAGAGGGTTCATGGTTTTGCTCCGGTAATCAGTTTATTCGGTTGCTCTAAAGCGAGCGGGTTGGTGTTTTGGTTTTAGGCTGCAGGGCCCGAATGCTCGGGCGAACTGTTTCACGGCCGATTTCGACCACCGGTTCAACGGCGGCTTTTTTGATATTGCTGTTCAAGGTTTTGCGCATGTGAACACGAGTGATTTCATTGGCTTGCCCCAGGTAGTGCAGGGCTACCGCCAGGTCCGCTTGGGCCTGTTCAAGTTGTTTCAGCGTCTGCTGCTGCTGATAGACCTGAAACACGACCACTGCCACAAGCAAGCTGGCGGCGATGCCACCGACCTTTTGCCAGGACATGCTCCAGGAACTCGACCAGGCAGCAGAAGCCCTCTGGTGCAGCCGCTCTGAGCTGGTTTCGGTGGCCTCAATCGTCTCGGGAATGGCGTAGAGTCTGTCAGATAAGTGTTCGGGCACGTCCAGTAAGGGAATGCCCGCTTGTGAGCGACTATCATCCGCAGGCTGGCCGGCAAACAACTTGTTCAAAAATTCGGTTTCCTGGTCTTTCATAACTCAACCCCCTGCAAGAATCCGCGCAGTTGTTTGCGGCCACGGTGGATATACACCTTGGCTTGATTTTCATTCAGATTGAGAGCCTTGGCCGCGTCTTTGATCGAGCGCTGCTGCAAATCTGCCAGAATGATCAGTGAGCGATACGGCTCTTTTAGTCGTTGGATGGCATCGGCCAACCAATCACTCAACTGTTTTTTCATTAACATGGCCGCCGGTTTGCCGTGCACATTGTCACTTTGCAATTCATCGGGGTCGGCGTCCACCACAGGGCGAGTTTTGCGCAGCTTATCGATGCATAGATTGCGCACCACATGCAGCAACCAGGCTTTGCCAGCTTCTGAGTTTAGTTGTGTATTTGTTTGTGCGTTGTTCATATGTTTCCACAGGCGCTCATAGGCTTCTTGAGTTGCATCTTCGGCATCACTTTTGTTCGCCAAAATGTATATTGCCTGAGAGTAGACAAGCTGTTTATGCTGGTCGATCAGGCTTCGAAACTGGTGTTTCATCTAGTTAATGGCTCAATTATTCGCGTTATTGCTGCCCGTTACTTATTAAAACGGCTGACAACAGAAAAGGTTACAAAATTACTGAAAAAATTCTGCAAGTCGATAAGGCTGGTCGAGAGACTGGTGAAATAGTATAACGAACCCTTGGCAAACACCTATCTGGCTCCAATCCGCAAGGCCCACAGTGGGGTCCCCTCGAATAAAATGCTGTTAAATATATGATTAGTGACATCTCAAAATCAGTTGAAGCCTGTGCTGCCCATTACGGTGAGCAGGCCGACGCCATGCGCGACTACCTGATCCGTGGCCAGGCGCGCGCACTGGAAGTTAACCCCCGCGGGCCGCTCAAGTTTGACGATGACGGCAATCTGGATGCGGATATTCGCGCTGCGTATTCAGAGCATGGCTACTATATTTTCGAAAATTTGATCAGCGCGGCAGAACTGGCTGAGCTTAAGCAGGACATCGCTACTATGCGCGCCCGCTTCGCAGTATCGCCCGAACAGCAGGTCGATGCGCAAGGTAATCCGGCCTTAGGAGCCGATTGCAAAGCACCCTCGGTACAATGGGTAAAACCCTTGTCTGATCCGCTTGGCGGCACCGAACTGTACAATGGGCGCCATCAGGTAAAGCTGTTTGAGCCGCAGGCCAGCGACGATGCGCCCGCTTATTCGCCATTGGTGTTGATGGGGCAACTGCAGCATTCAGAGGCATGTCTAAGGCTGTATGGTCACCCGCAACTACTCAAGGTGGCCGAGGCGATCAATGGTGAAGATTTTGCGCCGTTTAATGAGGTTATCTTTTTTAAGGACCCTGGCCTCGGGGCAGCGGTATCCTGGCATCAGGATGGTGATACCCACTGGGACAGCCCTGCATTTGATGAAGACATCCACGGCTTCAACTTTATGGCGCAACTGTACGACACCACGCCGGTAAATGGCGTGTGGGTTGTGCCGGGCTCTCACCGCCAGGGTAAGATAGATATTAAGGCGAAGATGGCTGAGCAAGGCAGCGAGCGCTTTGCAGACGCCGTGCCTATGCTATGTCGCCCCGGCGATGTGATCATCTGCAATCGCCAGATTGTGCACGGCTCCTTTGCCAACACCGGCTTTGAACCCAGGTTAACCGTTAATTTCGGGTTTCATCGTCGCTCATCCGTGCTTGATGTGCATGGTGCCGGTATGCACAGCGAAGCAGTGGTCTACGATGCCGAACATATTCGCAAACGTTCGCTGCCCATCGGTTTGGCGATTGAAGCCCGGCGCCAGCATTTTAAAGACGAGCAGCCCTATCAGTATCGGCCATTGGCGAATGAATCTATAAAATGGGAACCAGGCTCTCTGGCGCAGTTAAAGGACTACAACCTGCTGGATTTGAGCATATAGAACCCAAACCTCACGCCGCACTCCTTTTTACGTAACAGGACGATGCACTGAAATTTCAATGATCGTGGCGGGCTTGGCTATTTGCCAAACAAGCCCTTTAAAAGCTCTTTGCCTTTTTCTTTAGTTGACGAGGCTTTGTCATCGCCGCCCAGTTTGGATTTCAGAAAGTCGGATTTTCGTTCGTTCAACTTTTGCTTCGCAATATTGCCAAACAAAGCCCCCATATCCAGCGAGTAGCTGGGCTCATAAAGATTGTTGGAGAACTTGATCGGAATCGTCACACCGGCCAGATTCTCCA
>JABDKW010000003.1 GCA_013002025.1 Gammaproteobacteria bacterium
TGCCTCTCGCTGCACTGATACCAGCGCGTGCTACCTTCGCCATGAAAAAAAAACTACAACTGGATCCGAACCCCGAAACGATTGAACCTTTTAGTCTCGATGACGTGGAGTGGCGAATGCGACTCAGCGAAGAGGCGTTTTATGTGTTGCGACAGGAAGGGACGGAACGACCATTCACCAGCCCGTTAAATGACGAAAAACGCGATGGTGAATTTGCCTGTGCGGGATGTAACCTGGTTCTATTTGAATCAGACAAAAAATACGACAGCGGCACCGGCTGGCCCAGCTTCTGGCAACCCGTGGAAGGGCGGATTGAAACCAAGCGGGACTTTAAGATGATCCTGCCACGCACCGAATATCACTGCGCCCGTTGCGGCGGCCACCAGGGCCACGTTTTCAAGGATGGACCCGAACCGACCGGTTTGCGTTACTGCAACAATGGTGTTGCATTGACTTTTATGCCGGCGGCCGACGGCGCTTAAGCCAGTCTTGCAGGGCCGGCACCTGGCTGGCGACCAGATCTTCCCAACAATCGATGTCATTGCGGGGCGTCAGTTCGCATGGCCTGCGATCGAGCGCTTTGAAACGCTGCAGGGTCTGTTCCAATACGTCGGCTGTGCCCCAGGCAACGTCCTCAAAAATTGGGGCTGCGCTGCTGCTTAATCCCAGCAGGTAGTAACCACCGTCGGCAGTCGGCCCGATCACATCGCGGCCTTGCTGCAGCGCGGCGTGCGCCTGAACTAAATCCTGTCGGCCAACCTCGGGGACATCGCACCCCATTACTGCGCAGGGATAGCCGTGCGATTGCATCGCATTATGCATCTTCATACCGAGATCGCCGGTGGTCTGGGCAACTATTGTGACACCGATTTGGGCAGCAACCTCGCTGAGAAATTGGTTGGGAGCGGCGGGCCACACACACAGCTTTACCTCTCCCGGCCAGTCACCTTCCGCCCGCTGCAGTGACTCGCGCAACAGGATTTGCGCAACCTCAGCGCTCTCTTGTGCCGAACATTGTGGTTGTAGCCGCGTCTTCACCTGGCCAGCGATGGGTGCCTTGGCAAACAACAGTAAGGGAATGGCTCGAGCATTCATCAGCGCACCACGCGATAAAAATGTGCCAGACGCCGCGCCGGCACACCAAGAAAAAACGCCAATCGCATGCCCCACATTAACAATACGGTCTTTACTATACCGTTTTGTCGCCATCTTCGAGCGCTGGTGACCACTTTGGACAGCAGACAGATAGGTGGCGAAAATTGCTTCAGTTTTTTACTAAGTGCAATGTCCTCCATGATCGGCAACTCATCAAAGCCGCCGACCCGTTCGAATAAATCGCGCGAGACAAACATAGCCTGATCCCCGGTCGCGATTCCAGTCAGGCGAGAGCGCTTACTGATAAACCATGCGATTACGCGCATGACTGGCGACGGATCATCAAACGCCACATCAAAGCGACCCCACAACGGCGCGCCGTGCAATTTATCGAGTTCAAAAATCGCACGTTCCGGCAATTGCGTATCAGCGTGTAAAAATAGCAGCAACTGACCGCGCGCGACTTGCGCAGCGGCATTCATCTGTTCGGCTCGTCCGGTCGTACACCCCGTGACTCGCTTTAGCTCTCCATCTTGCCACTGGTCCAGCCATTCACGACTGCCATCATTACTGCCACCATCCGCGACGATTATCTCGGCACCCGGCAACCTGGCCAAACGCTGACACAAAGCGGGTAAGGCACCTGCCTCGTTTAATACCGGCACAATAATTGTTAACGGCATGGTGCCTGCCCATAGTGCCTGTGCTGGCTCAGTTATTGCGCCGCGCCCCAATTCTTAAGCGCAGCGCATTGAGCTTGATAAAGCCCTCTGCGTCGGCCTGGTTATAAGCCCCCTCATCCTCTTCGAAGGTGGCGATGCGTTCGTCAAATAGGGAGTCGGTCGCCGATTTACGACCGCTAATTGATACATTCCCTTTGTACAAATTCACTCGCACCGTTCCATTCACATGAGCTTGTGATTGGTCAATCATGGTTTGCAACATTTCCCGCTCCGGGCTCCACCAGTAACCATTGTAAATCAGCTCGGCGTAGCGCGGCATCAACTCGTCTTTCAAGTGCGCAACTTCCCGGTCCAGGGTCAGCGATTCCATGGCGCGGTGTGCGCGCAACATTATCGTGCCAGCCGGGGTTTCATAGCAGCCGCGAGATTTCATGCCGACGTAGCGATTCTCAACGATGTCATCACGACCAATACCATGCGCACCACCCACTTTATTCAACCAAACCATGACGTCAGCCGGCGACATCGCCTGCCCATCAATGGCGACAATGTCACCTTTGGCGAATTCCAACTCAACCGATTGTGATTTATCCGGCGCATCTTCAGGCGCAACGCTCCATCGCCACATATCCTGTTCCGGTGCGGCCCAGGGGTCTTCAAGAATACCTCCTTCATAGGAGATGTGTAACAGATTGGCATCCATGGAGTACTGCGACTTGCCGTCGGCCTTCTTTTCCACCTCGATGTTGTGCTGCTCGGCATAGGCCAGCAGTTTATCGCGCGAGCTCAAATCCCATTCCCGCCATGGTGCAATTATCTGGATATCCGGTCGCAGCGCATAGGCACCTAGCTCAAAGCGAACCTGATCATTGCCTTTGCCAGTGGCGCCGTGAGAAATAGCATCGGCTCCGGTTTCGTTGGCAATTTCGATCAATCGCTTGGCGATCAAGGGTCGTGCAATCGAGGTACCAAGTCGGTATTCACCCTCATAGATTGCATTGGCGCGCATCATCGGGAACACGAAATCCCGTGCAAATTCTTCCTTCAAATCATCAATATAGATGCTGCTTACGCCCATGGCTTCGGCTTTGGCTCGGGCCGGCTCAACCTCTTCACCCTGACCGATATCCGCTGTGAATGTAACTACCTCACAGCCATACTCTTGTTGTAGCCACGTTAGAATTATGGATGTGTCAAGACCGCCGGAATAGGCCAGTACAACTTTTTTGATTTGCGACATGGTGTTCAGCAGACGCTGCCGTGGCAACGGTTATGATGAGTCAGACCGCGTAGTGTCTGAGTTTCGCCTGCAAAGGTCAAGCCGCCCGCGACACTCAAATGAGCGCCATTTACGCGCGACTGTGAGTCAAAAAATGTATAAACTATAGCCGCACAGTGACGTTGCAATTCGGTCAAATAATGTGACGCACATAACCAACAAAACCGTCTACCCGACGCGCGAACTGAACGAGGTATATCAAAATGGAAGAAATTAATTTTATTTTCCGATGGGGACATTTACTGTTCGGCATTACCTGGATAGGAATGCTGTATTACTTTAATTTTGTACAAGGCGGATACTTTAAGGAAGCCTCGGCAGAGGGCCTGGCGGATGCTAAAGCCAAGTTGGCGCCGAGCGCGCTGTGGTGGTTCCGCTGGGGTGCTATGTTCACATTTCTTACCGGCCTGTATCTGTTGCATACAATATCCGGCACGCTGGGCGTAAATGAATTTATTATTGTCGGCGCCGCCCTTGGTACGTTTATGTTTTTAAACGTATGGGTAATCATCTGGCCGGCTCAACAAATTGCCTTGGGCATGAAAGAAGGTGACGGCCCTGCGGCCGGTGCCAAAGCCTTGTTGGCATCTCGTACCAATACCCTGTTCTCCGGGCCCATGGCATACTTTATGCTGGCCTCTGCTCACAAAGGCGCTCAGTACTCCGCTGAAGGACTGAGTACGGGTCTGTGGGCTGCGCTGGCGGTAGTCATTCTGTTGGAAGTTAACGCGATCGCCGGTAAACAAGGCCCCATGGCTTCGGTGAAAGGTGTGATCCACAGCAGCATTGCGCTGACCGTTGTGTTAGCGTTGATTCTGCACTATGTCTAAGACCAATTAGCGGCTAGACTGTTATAACATATCGGCGGTAAACTGCCGAATTCGAAAAGCGCCCTCGCGGGCGCTTTTTGTTTCTGTTGCAGCCGCCCTTTAATCTGATTGAATCATTGTCTTCATGAAAAGCCTGCTAAATTTTTTCCGCCGTAACAAACGTAAGGCGCGCCCTACACCCGCCCTGATGAATGCCTATGCACGCATGCCGGTGTGTTTTGTGCGAGGCGAAGGTGTGCGATTGTGGGACGATGAAGGCACAGAGTATCTGGATGCCATGGGCGGCATCGCGGTTACCTTCCTCGGCCATTGCCACCCGCGCATCAGCGAGGCAATCTCACTGCAAGCCAATAAACTGATGCATGTGAGTAACCTGTTCCATATTGAGGAACAAAATAAACTGGGTGCCAAGTTTTGCCAGATCTCCGGCATGGACAAAGTGTTTGTCGGGAATTCCGGTACAGAGGCAAACGAAGCGGCAATTAAGATTACGCGCTTGATGGCGCATAAAAAGGGTATTAAACAACCCCTTATCATTTGCGCGCATCATTCGTTTCACGGCCGTACCATGGGCTCTCTGTCGGCCACCGGTAACCCCGGCCTGCAAAAAAATTATGATCCTCTGCTGCCGGGTTTCGCACATGTCGATTTTAACGACGTCGAGGCACTGGCGGCGTACACCGACAACCCTGATGTAATCGCCGTGATGCTGGAGCCGATTCAAGGTGAAGGCGGCGTGTTAGTGCCGGATGAAGGCTATCTGAAAGCGGTGCGCGAACTGTGCGATAAACAAGGTTGGTTGCTAATCCTCGATGAAATTCAAACCGGCATGGGGCGTACCGGCAAGTGGTTTGCTTTTCAGCACGATGGCATTCAACCCGACATTCTGACCAGTGCCAAAGCATTGGGTAATGGGGTGCCAATCGGAGTATGCGCCGCGCGCGGCAAGGCTGCAGACGCCATTAGCCCCGGAGCGCACGGCACCACATTTGGCGGCAGCCCCTTCGCCAGCCAGATTGCCCTCACCGTCATCGATGTGATCGAACAGGAAGCGCTGCTCGACAAAGCGGCTCAGACCGGCGCATTTTTGAAGAAGCAATTGCAGCAGAAGCTGGGCACCCACCCGTCGGTGACGGCGATCCGAGGCAAAGGACTGATGCTCGGCGTGCAATTAAAAGACGCCGTGCCCGACCTCGGCACACGCCTGTTGGATAAAGGCCTGGTCGTCAGTATTACCGCAGGTGGCACGGTTATCCGCATTCTGCCCTCCGTGTACATGACTGAGAATCAAGCCAAGCAAGTGGCTGAGATCGTGCAGGACGTTATCAACGATTTGTAGTGCAGCATTAATCATGGCGCCTAAACACTTCCTCACCCTGGATGATTTATCCCGCACTCAATTGCTGGCGTTGCTGGCGCGCGCCATTGAGCTTAAAGCTGAGCGTCGCAACGGCGTGCTAAATGAATCGTTGAAAAACAAAACGCTGGCCATGATCTTCGATAAGTCATCAACTCGTACCCGCGTATCATTTGAAGCAGGCATGCGTCAATTAGGCGGCGCGGCAATCAATCTCAACCCAGAAGACACACAAATGGGTCGTGGCGAACCCTTGCAAGATACCGCTCGGGTAATCTCCAGTATGGTCGATGGCATTATGCTACGAACCGGCCCTCACAGCATTATTGAAACAATGGCCGAATACTCCTCAGTGCCGGTCATCAATGGCCTCACCGATTTGTTCCACCCTTGTCAATTGCTGGCTGATTTGCAAACCCTAATCGAACTGCGTGGTGAAAACTTGAGCGGTTGTACCGTAGCCTGGGTCGGCGACGGCAATAATGTTTGTCACTCATGGATGAACGCCGCTCGCATTTTGGGTCTGCAACTCAAAATTGCGACGCCGGAAGGCTTTGCCCCGGCGGCAGACGTTGTGCAGCGAAATCAAAGCGCCATATCACTCAGTGATGACCCGCAAATGGCGGTTAGCGATGCCGATGTAGTAGTCACTGATACCTGGGCCAGCATGGGGCAGGAGGATGAGAAAGCAGCCCGGCAGCAAGCCTTCGCCGGCTACTGTGTAAATGAGGAGCTAATGAGTCTGGCAAAAGACGAGGCCGTTTTTCTGCACTGCCTGCCAGCCTATCGAGAGATGGAAGTAAGTGACGCGGTAATTGAAGGCCCGCAGAGCGCGGTATTTCAGGCGGCGGAGAATCGCCTGCACGCCCAGAAGGCGTTATTGGAAATACTGCTGACTTAAAGCAGCGTTATAGGGAAATATTTGCCTAGATTAGCACACGGCCTGATAGCTTTTGCTGAGTGCACTTAAGACCAGAGATTGGTCCTGCGGCGCCCGGCAGCGGCGCATCACGGAATTTTCCGATTTGACCACACCGCAGTGATCGCAGGCTTGCAATAACACTTGCTGATTCGTGGGGTTAACGACCGTGACCCAATCGTGCTGGGCCTCATCCAGTTGGTCTCTCGAAGATGCGCTAATACTGCTGCGGCTGGCGGTAACGTCGAACTTTCTCATGGCTATCTCCACTTGATGTTGCAGTTACTGGCTATAACCCAACTATAGAGACTAATTATGACAATTCAATGTCCGTTACATGGTGTTCACTAGGTAACCCTATGAATTTATTCAGCCTTTTGAAAGTGGTGGATGATATATCACCTGTAACACATTGTTTTCCGGATCGCGGCAATAGAAACTTCGTGCGCCATCGCGATGCGTTTTCGGCTCATTTATTAATTCAACGTCATGCTCTGACAAAAATTGGCACCATAAATCGACCTCTTCGATCCGGTCAACAATGATACCGGTGTGCGCCAAAGCCTGTTTTTCACCGCCCCGGTCGGCCACTTTATGCAATGCCAGGTTGTCGACGCCGCTGCACAAATACACGTTGTCCGGGTCTGGTCGCCACTCCACCGCAAAGCCCAATAGCTCAACATAAAAGAGCTCCATAGCCTCTAGATCGAGCACATTGAGTGCCACATGGCGCATGCCGGCGTGCGGCGGACGCGGCGTAATACTCATGACACAATCTCGAAGGAATGAGTGATCTGTGCTGTCTTGCCCAACATGATCGAGGCCGAACAATATTTCTCGGCCGACAATTGCACCGCCTTGCCCACTGCCTGGTCAGTCAAGCCCTCACCGGACACCTTAAAATGCAAATGAATTTTCACAAACACCTTGGGGTCGGTCGCGGCGCGCTCCGCTTCCAGCTCAGCCACACAGTCTGTCACAGCTAATCGGCGCTTGCGCAATATATACACCACATCAAATGAGGCACAACCGCCCATGCCGATTAACAAGGTCTCCATGGGTCGGGCGCCGCGGTTTTCGCCACCATGCTCCGGCGGCCCATCCATCATGATTTCATGCCCGGTTTCAGACGTGGCTCTGAAACACACTTTATCGACTAACTGTATATTGGCTTTCATAGGCTGAATTCTACTGCGGTATGCGCTGGCAGGAAAATTTGTTTTCGCGGCTTACAGCAATTTTTCTGGCTCAGTGCAATAGAGGCGAACACCCATGCATTCGTGAGGCGCCCGACGGAGGCAGGCAGTGGCGTGGGTGAGGGTTGAACGGGCCATCGCCGGACGGACCCGGCGTTGAGCCACAGGGATGTATTCACCGCGAGCCCGAGCGGCCCTTGCCCACGGCACTACCAACCACACAGATACCCCATAAGTCGTGGCGTGGGTGAGGGTTGAGCGGGCCATCGCCGGATGGACCCGGCGTTGAGCTACAGGGATGTATTCACCGCGTGCCCGAGCGGCCCTTGCCCACGGCACCGTCCATTAAATCCCTAAATCACACGTCTTCGAAAAAAAACAACTCGGCCATTTTCTCGCCAGGCTCCTCCGCCCGCATAAACACTTCGCCGACCAGAAAACAATTCACGCCAAGGCCCCGCATCATCGCAATGTCCTCGCGCGTTTGAATGCCGCTTTCAGTAACCACCAGCACGTCATCCGGAATCATCGGTAATAAATCGCGGGTGGTTTCCAGCGACGTATCAAAGGTTTTCAGGTCGCGATTATTGACGCCGATCATGGGTAACTCGAGTTTAAGCGCACGCTCCAGTTCCTGTTCGTTGTGCACTTCAACCAGCACGTCCATGCCCATTTCCTGAGCTTGCACCGCCAGGTCGGTCATAAGTTCGTCCTGCAGGGCCGCGGCAATCAACAGAATGCAGTCTGCGCCCATGGCGCGTGACTCGACAATTTGATAGGGATCGAGAATAAAATCCTTGCGCAACATCGGCAATGAAATCGCATCGCGTATGCGGGTGAAATATTTGGGCGCACCCCGAAAATGCTCCCATTCCGTCAGCACCGACAGACAGGTGGCACCGTAGGCGTGATAACTTTCGGCAATGGCACGCGCCTTAAAATCGGCACGAATCACGCCCTTGCTGGGCGAGGCTTTCTTGATCTCGGCAATTACTGCAGAACGCTCCTGGCTGAGGTTGGCTTTGAGCGAAATGTAGAAACCACGACACTCTCCTGCATAACGAGCTTTTTGCTCCAATTCGGAAAGCGGCTCGCGCTTTTTGGACTTCATCACATCGATGGCTTTTTCCATCATGATTTTGTCCAGAATCGTAGAACCAGTGACCTGTATTTTGTTCATTGTAAATTCTCTTTAGGTCTCACAGCTTGCTTTGACATAGGCCTTCTTGGCCGCCAGTGCGCGGCCAGAGTCCATGGATTCTAGCGCTTTTTCCACGCCCTCGGCCAGCGATTCCGCCAATCCGGCAACGTAGATGCCGGCGCCGGCATTGAGCGCCACGATGTCGCGGGCGGCGCCGGCCTTGCCGGCCAACACGGCTTGTAACATTGCCAGCGACTCGTCAGCGTCTGCCGCCACAATATCCGCAAGCTGCGCGCGCCCCAGACCGAAGTCCTCCGGCGCGACCGTGTACGTGGTAATGGCACCATTGCGCAATTCGCTGATACGCGTTGGCGCACAAATGCTGATCTCATCCATACCATCTTCGGAATGCACGACCAGGGTGTGTTCGCTGCCCAATTGCTGAAACACCGCCGCCAATTTTTCGGTCAAACCAGCAGCGAAAACCCCCACCACCTGACGCTTAACCCGGGCCGGATTGGTCAGTGGCCCCAATACATTAAATATGGTGCGCACCGCCATTTGCTTGCGCGCGCCGATGGCGTGCTTCATGGCACTATGATGCATAGGGGCAAACATAAACCCAACCCCCGCATTATCAATCACCCTCGCCACTTGCGCGGCCGGTAATTCAAGATTGGCACCGGCGGCTTCGAGCACATCCGCGCTGCCTGAATTGCTGGAGACTGACCGGTTGCCGTGCTTGGCAACCCGTGCCCCCGCGCCGGCCGCGACAAAAGCTGCTGCTGTCGACACATTAAAGGTGCTGGTGCCATCTCCACCGGTGCCGACAATATCGATTAAATTGTTCTGCGCTACCTCCACGGGCTCAGCCAGAGCTACCATCACCTCTGCGGCGGCGCTAATCTCGTCCACCGTCTCGCCTTTCATCCGCAAGGCAATTAACAGGCCGCCGATTTGCGCGTCGGTGCAGGCGCCGGTCATGATCTGCTGCATCACTGACTGCATATTGTCGTGCGATAAATCATTACCATCAACCACCCGGGCAATGGCCTGTTGAATGTTCATGAACGCACCCCACTTTTTTGCTGCAAAAAATTATTCAGTAAAGCATGGCCATGTTCGGTCAAAATAGATTCCGGATGGAACTGCACGCCTTCAACGTTGAGTTGTTTATGGCGCAGACCCATGATCTCACCATCATCCGTCCACGCGGTAATCTCCAGGCATTCTGGCAGACTGTCGCGCTCCACCACCAGAGAATGGTAGCGGGTTACCGTAAATGGGTTTTCTAACTCCGCGAACACACCCACACCTTTATGGTGCACTGGCGACGTTTTGCCGTGCATGATCTTCTGTGCGTGGACAACCTGACCGCCGTAGGCCTGACCAATACTTTGATGCCCGAGACAGACGCCCATCAACGGCAGCTGACCGGCAAAGCGCTCGATTGCCGCCAATGAAATGCCAGCTTCGTTTGGAGTACATGGCCCGGGTGACAGCATCAATCGGTCTGGGTTAAGGGCGGCAATCTCATCCAAGCTGATCTCGTCGTTGCGAAACGTGCGTACCTCCTCACCCAACTCTCCCAGATACTGCACCAGGTTATAGGTAAAGGAGTCGTAGTTGTCGATCATCACCAACATGTCACACCTCAATCTGCAGGCCGGCGTTGGCCATTTCCACCGCCTTAAACATGGCGCGAGCCTTATTCATGGTTTCTTTCCATTCCAGTTCCGCCACCGAATCGGCCACGATACCTGCCCCAGCCTGAATGCTCAATACGCTGTCTTTAATCACCGCAGTACGGATCGCAATCGCTGTATCCATGCTGCCATTCCAGGCCAGGTAGCCGACTGCACCGGAATACACGCCGCGCTTGATGGGTTCCAGTTCATCAATGATTTCCATCGCGCGGATTTTTGGTGCCCCTGACACCGTGCCGGCTGGGAAAGTCGCGCGCAGCACATCAACTGCATCGTATTCATCGCAGATATGGCCTTCGACATTGGACACGATATGCATCACATGGGAATAACGCTCCACCTGCATTTTCTCGGTCAATTTTACCGAGCCTATCTGCGCGATGCGCCCCACATCATTGCGCCCCAAGTCGATCAGCATCAAGTGCTCAGCGAGCTCTTTGTCATCGGCCAATAGCTCCTGCTCCAGTTCACGGTCACGGTGTTCGTTGTGGCCGCGATTGCGCGTGCCGGCAATTGGCCGCACAGTAACCGTGTCGTCCTGCAGTCGCACCAGAATCTCCGGCGAAGACCCGACAATCTGAAAATCATCCAGATTTAAGTAATACATATAGGGAGACGGGTTAATCGTGCGCAGCGCTCGGTAAACATCAATCGAATTGCCGTGATACGGGGCTGACAGGCGCTGAGATAGCACCACCTGCATGATATCGCCGTCCCGGATATAGTCTCGACAGCGCTCCACCGCCGCCTCAAACTCCGGTTGCTTAAAGTACACCTGATAGTCACCCTCACGGATCGGCATATCGCTGATCGGGGTTTTTGGTGGTGCGAAGTTCTGACCCAAGGCCGTAACTTCCTGATTCAGGCGACGCTGCGCAGCGTCAAAGGCCTGCTCGTCATTGAGATCGACCAGGGTCACCACAAACACGGTGCCGGAGAGGCTGTCAAACACCAGCACGTCCTGCGACAGCATCAATAGAATATCGGGCGTTTGCAGGTCATCCTGCTTGGCCGGCTTGGCTAAGCGCGGCTCGATAAAGCCGACGATGTCATAGCCAAAATAGCCCACCAGGCCGCCAGTCATCTCCGGCAGGCCAGCACAGCTCGCCACTTTGTATTGTTGTTGCAGCTGGCGGACTGTTTGTAGCGGGTCGGTTACTTCCCGGCGCTCTGTTTCGTCACCGTCAACCTCGACCACCAGCGTGTGTCCATAGAATCGATACACGGTTTGGCAGGGCAAACCGATAATAGAATAGCGACCCCACTTGTCGCCGCCGTGGATGGATTCGAATAAGTACGTGTAGGGCTGGTCGGCGAGTTTCAGATACGTGCTGAGAGGGGTATCCAGATCCGCCAGGGTTTCGCGCATGACCGGCAGGTGCGTGAAACCGGCGGCCCGCAACTGGGTCGCCGCGCGCTCAAAGGCAGCCTTATCGGTAAAAGGTTGAGAAAAATCGAAAGTGGAAGACATGGCAAAAATTACTCAAAGTCAGCGGCAGTATCGGGCGCCGCGTGAAACACAAAAATCGGGCGAGCACAGGCTCAAACGCTTAGCGTTGCCAACTCCGCCAACAGGCGTGATTCATGTGTTGTGAGTAAAACTGCATTTTGGGGTGCGGGGTCATTGCTATCGAAGCTGAATGATCCCGTGGCAGCCCCGTCAGGTCAAGGGGAATGTGACCTAAGGGGCTGCCGCTGAAAGGCTACTTTAAGGCACTTGCTTATTGATTCTCAACGTAGCTAAGAATTTTGCGCAGCATGGCTTCGGCTTCCTCGACCTTGCCTGCGTCGATTAATGCTTCCACCTCCTGCATACGGCGTTTGACCTCCACCGGTGGCGTGCCCCGATCCGCCATGGCGCGCGCGGCGCGCTGTACTCGCCGCACCATACTACGCATGCGGCGCTGCACGCGACCGTCCCGCACGTCCTCATGCAGTGTCCGTGCAGTGGCCAACTGCTCGGCAGTTAGCTGATTGTTTAGCCACACCAGCCCACCCACACGCAACTGCTTAATCTGAGCCTCCTGCTGTAACACCTTATCCAGCTGGCGGCGGGCGGCCTTGGCGTCAATCGGGTTGGCACTGAGAATGTCGTGCATGGCACGCATCTCGCTACGCAGCCGCTGATTGAGTTGCTGCAGCTCGCGCCGGTTTTTGGCCATATGGTCGCGAAATTTATCCAGCTGCTGCTCGCTAATTTCAAGCGTCTCATTAAAGCTGATCAGAACTTCCAATGGCACTAATGGAAATCGATCGTTCGGCGGGGGCTGACCGACCCGGTAATCGTCTCGGGCACCGGTTTCATCAGCATGGGCGGGAACCAGCAATAAGCAGGCCACAATGGCATAAGAATATATCAATAAGGTTTTCATAATAGTCTCCGAAATAATTCAATATTGCGCGCCGTATGGGTCACACATCGACCGGCTCTCACAGCTGCGCCCAATCGTCGTCGGGCTCCAGTAAATAGTCTGTAGGTGAGCGCCATTCATCATCGGCGGCGAGGGCAAAGCGATTTTCAATCGCCATCTCCAACTCCTCATAGGCGAACTGCTTCGGTGGCGGTTGCAAAGGGTTAATAAAAACCGCGGTCACCAGCAGCAGCACCGCTGCCGATGCAAATGCAGGCAGGGCGAACGAACGTCGGTGGGGTTGGTGCCGGCGCTCGCTAAGGGCCTGATATGCGGGCACAAACGTGTCGCGGCGCTGCTGCTGATAATGCTGGCGTAGCAAGTTTTCAATTTTCTGGTCTGTTTGGTCTTTAGGCATGACGCAATTCTCCAATATCCAGGTTTTCCCTTAGAGCATCTTTGGCCCGCGCGTAATAACTGCGCACCGACCCAACTGAGACGCGCATAATCTGTGCGGCCTGCTCCAGAGTACAATCCTGATAAAACACCAGGTGCAAAACCTCTCGTTGCCGGCGTGGCAACCCCGCCACGGCGAGTGCCAACGTTCGGTTGCGGTCTTGAACCTGCATACGGTCAACGACCGACGGGTCATTGGCGGCGTGGCTGTCAAACCCCACCACCCCGGTAAAACGCAAATCCAGCAATGCTCGTTTGCGGCGTTCGCCGGCGGCAATGCGGCGCATCACAGCAAACAGAAACGTTTTAAAACTGGATCTGCCGCTAAATTTAGCGCGGCCGTCTAACACCATCAGATAAGTCCGCTGTAGAACCTCCTGCGCCATTTCTCTCTGATGCTCACAGCAGTGCAGTGCCCAGCCAAAACTGGCCTCATGATGCTTCTGCAGTTGTTCTTCGAGTTGTTCTTGTCGCATGGGGTTGTTTATCGTTGTCCCCCATTAGTGGCGGCAGCGCGATAAATATATGGCAACAATTTTAATTTTTTTCTAGGCGGTCCGTTGCCAGATGACACATTGGTTATTAGCCGGCATGGCGTGGTCAGCTAACAGCGCAAACCCCTGCTCGCGAGCGAGGCCGTCCACCCAGTCAAAATCTCGCAACGCGCTGCCGACACCACGCGCTCTTAAGGTCTGATCAAACGCCGCGTTGCTGGGCGTAGTAAATTCGCCACCGTACTTAAACGGGCCATAGACAAATAAAAAGCCGTTTTCGGCAGTCACCTTCGGCAGGCCCGCGAAAAAAGCCTCAACATGTTGCTGGTCCATAATGTGCAGGGTGTTTGCTGTGTACACTGCGTCATAGGGCGTGGTGTCACCCACCCAATCAGCTTGGCTCACATTTAGGGTCAATGGCGGCAAGACATTGCTAACCGCGGCATTGCTCAATTGGGCTTCAATTCCCTGAATATGCTCAGCTTGATCACTGGTCTGCCATCGCAAGTGCGGGCAGGCCCGCGCGAAATACACCGCATGCTGCGCCGTACCGCTGCCAATTTCCAATACTCGAGTAAGCCCCTCAAAATGGGGCTGCAAAACATCCAGAATCGGGTCTTTATTGCGCTCGCACGCGGCTGAAAACGGAATCGTCAGGGAAACCATCTACGCGGCGGCACTAAGCTGTGGCGGCCGCGATATTGTTACGCATCTCGGTAATCACTGAGGCGTAATCTGGTGCACCAAAAATAGCCGAGCCTGCCACAAAGGTGTCTGCGCCCAAAGCCGCTAACTCCCCGATATTGTCCGCCTTTACGCCGCCATCGACTTCCAGCCGAATATCCCGGCCGCTGGCATCAATCAATGCTCGTGCCGCGCTGATCTTTTGTTTCACGTGGGGAATGAATGACTGCCCGCCAAAGCCGGGATTCACCGACATTAATAACACCATATCGACCTTTTCGATGGCCCATTCGAGTATCTGCAACGGCGTCGCCGGGTTAAACACCAGGCCCGCTTTGCAGCCCTGTTCATGAATCAGCTGCAAACTACGGTCAACGTGCTTGCTGGCCTCGGGATGAAAGGTAATGGTGGTGGCACCTGCCTTGGCAAACTCCGGGATTATCCGATCCACCGGCTCCACCATCAGGTGTACATCAATCGGCGCCGATACGCCATGCTCCCGCAACGCCTGACACACCATCGGCCCAATTGTTAAGTTCGGCACATAGTGATTATCCATCACATCAAAATGCACCCAGTCAGCACCATCTGCCAGCACCTTATCAACTTCTTCACCCAGGCGGGCAAAATCAGCAGACAAAATAGACGGCGCAATAATGTAATCAGTCATAAGAGAGGGCGTGAAGTTGAGGTTATTACTAAGAACCGCAGTATAACGAATTCAACCGGTTTGTTTGCCAGCAGTAAACGCTTTTTCTACCAAACATAATCACACTCGGATATCCAGGCAACGCTGGGGGTGAGGGTGGAGCGGGCCATCGCCGGACGGACCCGGCGTTTGAGCTACAGGGACGTATTCACCGCGTGCCCGAACGACCCTTGCCTACAGCGCTGCCCAGCGCATGAAAATCAGTTCAAGGAGCGTTGTGGGTGAGGGTTGGGCGGGCCATCGCCGGACGGACCCGGCGTTTGAGCTACAGGGACGTATTCACCGCGTGCCCGAACGACCCTTGCCCACCGCGCTGCCAACGGCAGGCGATCGTCGCCATTAAAACCGGATTATTGCAGCAGCAAAAACAGGGCGCCGTTGCCACGCACCACGTTTAACAGCAATACATCCTGTTTGGCTATTGCCATGCGAAAGCTGTCCAGGTCGGTCACCACCTTACGATTAGCAGACACGATCACATCATTCGCTCGCATGCCGTGATACCAGGCCGCGCTGCCCTGCTTAACGTCTGTGACCACCACGCCGCCGTCCGTGCCGGAACTCAATTGCTCGTCACTGAGCTCACTAAAGGTGGCGCCATCTAACCTCGGGTTGAGGTTTTTACCCACCGTGCTGTCGATGGCAATATCGCCGATGGTGGTTTGAATAAACTTGGCGGTGCCATTGCGCATAACGCGCAAATCCAACTCATCACCCACCCGTAAGACACCAATGGCGTTCCGCAAATCGGCACCGCGCGTAATCGGTCGTTTATTGGCCATTACCACAACGTCACCCGGGCGGATACCTGCCAGATCGGCCATCGAGCCTTTCTCAACTTTGGTGATCACCGCGCCCTTGGTCTGCTCAATATTAAATGCTTCGGCCAGCGACGGAGTCAAATCCTGAATACGCACGCCTAATCGGCCGCGTTGCACTTCACCGAAATTAACCAGCTGATCTTTAATCTGTAAGGCCATATTGATGGGAATGGAAAATCCTATTCCCACGTTTCCGCCACTGGGCGCGACGATAGCGGTATTGATGCCGACCAGCTCGCCGCGCAGATTCACCAGAGCACCGCCTGAATTGCCCGGGTTAATCGAGGCGTCGGTCTGGATAAAATCTTCGTAGTCTTCAATGCCCAAACCGCTGCGGCCCAAGGCGCTAACAATGCCGGACGTGACAGTTTGGCGCAAACCAAAAGGGTTACCAATCGCCACCACAAAGTCGCCCACCCGCAAAGCATCGGAATCCCCCAGCGGTATCTGCTCCAGATTATCCATATCCACCTTGATAACCGCCACGTCTGAATCTTTATCTGCACCGATCACCGAGGCTCGCGCTTCGCGGCCGTCTTTAAGTGTCACGGTGATTTTATCGGCGCGATCAATCACGTGGGCATTGGTAAGAATCAATCCTTCGGCGGCGTCAAATACCACGCCGGAACCCAAGCCCTGACGTTTGCGACTGCGCTCCTGCGGGCGACGCGAGTCGAAAAAGCGACGGAAGAAGGGATCATCGAAAAATGGGTCAAGGCGACGGCGCACTTTGACTTCAGATTCAGTGGCAATATTCACCACCGCGCCCTGCACACCTTCGAGCATCGGGGCCAGCGTGGGCAACGGTTGTCCATCTACCATGCTGGGTAAGGCCGCATGAGAATAGGTACTAATAAAAGCCGGGGTTGCCAGGCCTAACATTACCAGCAAACTTAAAAAATACCGCTTCATAATCTATTACAACACTCTGACATTTAATTATTGGCCACGCCGTGCGGAACATGGCCAGTGGGCACATGTTCGCGCGCAGAGTCACAATGCCCTTGCTGATCGTCGAAGAAGATATCTGCACCGAAGGTGCGCAGGAATTCCCCTTTCGGCAGCCCGCCAAGAAACACCGCTTCATCGATGCGGATTTCCCAGGCTCGTAATGTGCGAATCACGCGCTCATGCGCTGGCGCAGCGCGGGCCGTCACAATAGCGGTGCGAATAGGCGACTTATCGGCGGGAAACTCAGATTGGATTTTGTGCAGGGCCGCCAACACATTACGGAAGGGGCCGCCCGGCAACGGGCGTTTCGCGGCCTTGCTCTCATGCTTGGAAAATTCCACCAGGCCTTGCTGTTTATAGACTCGCTCGGCTTCGTCGGAAAACACCACCGCATCACCATCAAACGCGATACACAGCTTGTCTTGATTGGCGGCACTGGCACCGCTAGCCGCGGGCAGCATTGTCGCGGCGGCCACGCCGGCGGCCAGGGTGCTGGCCACATCATTTGGGTCGCTGGATAAGAACACATCTGCGCCAAACGGTTCAACATATCGAAACGGGCTGTCGCCGCTGGTAAAGGCTGCGCGGGTAATTGGCAGGTCGTGCTCTTGAATAGAGTTGAACACCCGCAAGCCGGTGTCTGCACTATTGCGCGACAGTAACACCACTTCTACACGCTCACGTTGATTGCCTAATTTATTGAGGCGCAGCAATTTCTGCACCAGCGGAAATGCCACGCCGGGTTGCAATACCTCATTCTCATGCTCAATCTGATACTGGCAGTAGGCGTCCACGCCCTGCTCTTCAAACACCCGATGGCTTTCCTGCAGGTCAAACAGCGCCCGTGACGAAATTGCCACCACCAGTTTGTCTTTATCCTGTGCTGCACTCATTACCCGATACCCAATACTCGAAGGGGGCGCTAGTTTAGCAATATTGCTCGATGGCAAACAAAAGCTAACAAACTATTTAGTTTACTCAAATGAGAGGTGATCGCGTTTGCCCACCATTTTTTGGGAAAAGTCTCTTAACACCTCGACATCCTCCTCAAAGGTCGGCATGGGCTCCCGTGCATCGGTTAACACCAGCAGCCGGTCACGATAATTCAGCCCCGCCTGCACAATTGGCACTCCGGCTTTCTTGGCTAAGTAGTAGTAGCCACTTTTAAGGCTTTCTACTTTCTTGCGGGTGCCCTCAGGGGTAATTAGGGCGGCAAGGTAATCTGACTCCCGATACTGGCGTGCCACCGCATCAACGAAATTGGTGCTCTCCCGACGATTTACCGGGGCTACGCCAAAAAATTTGCATACATAATTTAAGGGCCAGATAAAGAACGCATCCTTAACGAAAATCTTTACATCCAGTTCCAGTGCGCGCATGGCCAGCCAGCCCGTCACAAAATCCCAATTGCTGGTATGCGGCACCATCACAAACAAGTGATTATTTAGGTTTTCGGGCAGATTCCCCTGCAGTTTCCAACCCATAAGGTCAAATAGCAGGTAATGACAGATTTTTTGAATCATCTTTTATGTGGCAACGCTGGTCACAACTATACAGGCGACCAGTGATAGTACAAAACGAACTCACGCAGTCGGTGAGTGCGCATAATAATTCAAGTTGTGATTTGACACTATCTAAAACAAACCCAATTGATAGTCGTTATCGGACGCTTCGCTGATCTGTTGCTCTCCGGAATCTATCGGCTCGGTAGCAGCTTGTAAATTAGAGAGATTGATCCCGATCAATCGAATCGGCCGCTTCCCTACCTCTGTTCGTTTCAGCAAGCCCGGCAAGCCAGCCAACATATCTGCCTCTGACAGCACCAGCGCCGCACCAGTGTGGCTGCGCGTTATGTGTTGAAAGTCCGCGTATCGCACTTTAAGCGTTAAGGTGCGCGCAGCCAGCTTTTTTTTTCGCATGGTCTTTTCAAGACCCCCAGCCAATTGTTGCAGGGTTTGCCAGATCAGCTTTTTGTCACGCACATTGTCTTCAAAGGTGGTTTCCTGACTAACGGATTTCCGTTTTCGTGATGGTTTAACCGCGCGCTCGTCGATGCCACGCGCTATATCGTAATAATAGGACCCGACCCGCCCGAAATGAGTCTGTAGCTGGATTTTGCTGAACTGCTTTAAATCGGCGCCAGTAAAAACCCCCAGGGCCTGCATTTTCTTCTCAGTTACTTTTCCAATACCAAAAAACTTGCGTATCTCCAACTGCTCGATAAATGCCTCAGCCGCTTCTGGCCGGATCACATAGAGGCCGTCCGGCTTGTCCATATCGGAGGCAATCTTGGCGAGAAACTTATTGTATGAAACGCCGGCCGACGCGGTCAGGTTAACAGCGTTTTTTATATCCCGCTTGATGGCCCGCGCAACGTCTGTTGCACTCCCAAAGCGTTGTGCGCAGTCGGTTACATCGAGATAGGCTTCGTCCAGCGACAAGGGTTCAATTTGACTGGTGTATCTGCGGAATACCGCGTTAATCTGTTGCGAGGCTTCACGATAGGCATCAAAGCGTGGTTTTATAAACACCGCGTTGTTGCATAATTTTGCCGCGCGAGATGAGGGCATGGCGGAGTGAATTCCAAAAGCACGTGCCTCATAGCTACAGGCCGCCACAACCCCGCGCCGTTCGGGACGTCCACCAACGATGACTGGCTTACCTTGCAGAGTAGGGTTATCCCGCTGCTCAACTGATGCATAAAAGGCATCCATATCAATGTGGAGGATTTTGCGCATCAAACTGCTTATCCAATTTGCCAGTCGATCGGAGGATAACCATGTTGCTTGAGATAGTCGTTGCATCGCGAGAAATGTCGGCAGCCCAGAAAGCCTCGGTGCGCCGACAAGGGCGAGGGGTGGGGTGCATGCAAGACCAAATGTCGCTGCCGATCAATGCGTTGCCCCTTGGCTTGCGCATAGGCGCCCCACAGCAGAAACACCACATGCTCACAATTTGCATCGACGATCGAAATCACCGCGTCGGTAAAGCGTTCCCAGCCGCGGTTCTGATGACTGCCGGCATTGCCCTGTTGCACGGTCAGCACGCTATTCAGTAATAATACGCCCTGCTCGGCCCAGGCTTGTAAATTACCGTGCTCAGGCGCGCGACCACCAATATCGCTAAGTAATTCCTTGTAGATATTTTTCAAGGATGGCGGGATTGCCACGCCGGGAGGCACTGAAAAACTAAGTCCATGGGCTTGATTCGGCCCGTGATAGGGGTCCTGTCCCAAGATGACCACTTTCAGGTCGTCCAGCGGCGTTGCGTTCAAGGCGGCGAATATTTGGGTGCCAGCCGGGTAAATTGTCTTTCCGGCTGCTTTTTCAGCGCGCAAAAATCCCGCTAGTTTTTGCATATACTGTTTGTCAAATTCAGCCTGCAAATGCACCAGCCAGCTGCGGTTCAATTGAATATCGCGAGGCGTCACTGAGATCTCCACGGGGGCAAAATTAAAAACCACAGGGGCAAAATTAAAAACCGCCGGGGCAAAATTAAAAATAGGTAAGCAGACGGCATTATCACGCCATTTAACGTATCGTGCAGGGCTGGTTAAATGCATATTCTATCTTAGAGTTGTTGTATTTGCCGCCCGAACACCTGACCGCTGGCCCAACGATCAGCACCAATCCCAAAGCGAGGAACATCATGAAACTAATTAATTTATTGTCTCTGAATTTTATACGCGCAATGTTAATGCTCACCATTGCCACATTCAGCCTTGGCGCAGCCGCGATGCATCACGAAAGCGACGAAGGCAAAGCTAAAGCCGCGGCCGCTGAGATGGAAGCCGATGCAACAATGGACGACCACGATAAGCATAAGGATATGCACAAGGCCCATAAAAAAGAACATAAGGAAATGCATAAAAAACACATGAAGGAACACAAAGAAGGGCATGGCCACAAGCACGATGGCGAACATGGCATGAAGCACAAGAAACACAAAAAAATGACTGCTGAAGAAAAAGCCGCCTGGAAAGAAAAACGCAAAGCCAAAAAAGCCGCGCGCAAAGCGGAGCATGAGAAGATGCTGGAAGAAGCCGAATCCGCTGATTCCGACGGATAGGTCGTTAACGTACGCGCATGACCAAAGAGCCCGCACTGCGGGCTCTTTTTATTGGTGACCCCGGAATATGGCAATCGATTCCGGCTTGCCGTTGTAACGCCTTCCTCTATAATTAGTCGGCTAAAACCAACTCTACAAGGAGCAACCCATGATTAAAGTCGGCGACACTATTCCTGACACTACGATTACCGTGATTAAAGGCGGCGAACAACAGCAGGTTTCGGCCAGCGAGTACTTTGCCAACAAAAAAGCCGCGCTGCTAGCGGTGCCCGGCGCATTCACGCCTACCTGTTCTGAAGCCCATCTGCCCGGATTTATCATTAAGTATGATGAGCTTTCAGCCAAGGGAATTGACGAGGTGGTGTGCTTGTCCGTAAACGACTCTTTTGTTATGAAATCCTGGCAAGCGGCGCAGAATGCCGAAAACATTACCATGCTGGCCGATGGTGGCGGTATATTCACCAAGGCGCTGGGGCTGGAAATTGACACCGGCGATTTCGGCGGCCTACGCTCACGCCGCTACTCAATGGTGGTGGATAACGGAGCAGTAGCAATCTTAAATGCTGAAGAAGCCACCGGCTATGAAGTCAGCGACGTCGACACTTTGCTTGGTCAGCTATAAGTTAATGCGCTGAAAGAGCTGAAAGCCCGGAATGCTATCCGGGCTTTTTTGTGCCTGCATGCCTTACACTCTGAGCCTATGACTGAGCTGCCTCGCCATCAAATTCTCGATTGCATGATTAATTGCACCGATATGCCGCAGGCGCAACGATCGGTGCATACGCGATTGGAATCAGGCGATGGCGGTTACGTTTGCTTCGCAAATGTACACACGGTGGTAACCGCCCGAGACGATATGACACTGAGAGATGCGACGAATCATTCGTTTATGTCCATGCCCGATGGTGGGCCACTCGCCATGCTGGCAAAACGCCGCGGCATAAAGCACATTGAACGTGTCTCCGGCCCTGATTTTATGTGGCGCACCCTTGATGAACAGCGTGACAAGCGGCATTTTTTCTATGGCTCCACGCGGCCAACGCTGGATAAACTAGAATCAGCTCTGCAGACACAGTTCCCGGGGCTAATCGTGGCCGGCACTCTATCGCCCCCATTTCGCGAGTTAGATGCTGATGAGAGCACCGCAATTCATAAACAGATTCGCGAAGCGCGACCCGATTATATTTGGGTTGGTCTTGGCGCGCCCAAGCAGGAATATTGGATGGCTGAAAATTGGCAGGCATTACAACCCGCTATCTTATTGGGCGTGGGCGCCGCCTTCGATTTTTTAAGCGGCACCAAAGCCCGTGCCCCGCGTTGGATGCGCCGCCTAGGCATGGAATGGTTATTTCGCTTACTCAATGAACCTCGCCGGCTTGGTTGGCGCTACCTGAGCACGAATACTCGCTTCTTATATTTTCTGGTCCGTGAAGCAGTGAGCGGAACTCGGCACTAGCCACTCCCAAGCTATTCTCTGCGCTCACCCGCTAGTTATGATCAATATGTAAATCATCAGGGAATGGACGACCAATCCCATGCTCCAAAGATTCCTTCAAGCTGAGCATAAACACGCCCCACTTGGTGCTGCAATGCGCCATAAAATGAAGTTTGTCGGGCCATCCGCCGTGGCGAAACAAGACAAAGGTTTGTGCGTGTTCCGGCTCGATGGTAAAGCTGACCTCGGTGTTAAACCACACATCGTCTGAATCGCCGACGTGGCGCCATCGCACTAACTCATTTTCAATTAGCTCGATTACCTGAAAGGGTACCTGTACGCTACGAAAATCAAATTCAATCACCGATCCCACCGGCCCGGCTCCGGTGGTAAATGAAGTCCACCACTTGGCCAGACCAGCGTCTGTAGTGAGTTGGTTATACACTTCTGCAGGGCTAGCTTTGATGCCAACCCGATGCACTATTTCACGCATCTCGTTCTCCAGTGCCTCGAATCCAATATAAAAACAATTATAGGGTTAAAAAACCAACGATTGCCGCCAGCATCATCGCCAAACCGAGTAGCGTCATATAGGTGAGCGTCAATATGATAAATTTAAACCAGGTCAGCAACCACGATTGCTGATACACGGCTTTTAAACTGAGCAGCATGTAGATCGGTATGTACAAGCCCAGAACAATTTCCGGCCAGCTCGAATAGGCGCCGAGCAATGGCGTGAGCAGTGCATACATCAGTAACGCACTGTATAAAAAACTTTGGTTATGCACGGCCAACACCAAGTGCTCGGTGTAATACATGCGCCGAAATATATACATAATTTTTAATAGCAACGCGAACACCGGCAACAGCAGGAACGCAATCGGCGGCACTAAATCCAACATAACGTCGGCGAATTGCTGAGGGTCCTCACGGAATATTTTTTCCGCTTTTTCAGCCTGTGCATCTAAGATGGCCTGAACGTGTTGCGTCTGAGCCTCATTCAAGAAGGGTAAAGACACCTCACCGATGGAAAAATCACCGTCATCCTTATCTGTTTCGTCAGCGGCGTCTGCTGGGTAAGCATCATTGCTTGGGGCCTCAGCGGCCGATGGGTCTACCGACTCCGCGGCTCCCTCGCCCACCTCGTGAATTATTTTCTCTCCCGACGCGCCCGCTTCAGTGGTCAATTCTAGTTCAGTGGTGCTCGGCGCTTGCAGGCGCTCATCGGAGAAGAAATTGACTAGCGACAGGGTAAGGAAAAACGCCAGGCTGGTGATCACATACAAGCGTAGTGGTGGAACGTAACGCACCCGCCGCCCGGCAAAATATTCCCGGGTTAGAAATCCCGGTTTAAACCACAGCGAAAAACTGGTGCGCCAGGCTCGTGAGTCGAACTGAAAAACGTCCTCAAATGCCTCGTTGATGAGTGCCAGCAAAAAACGGCGCATATCGCGCTGTCGTTGACCACATTGTGCACAGTATTCGCCGTGCAATGTGGCGCCGCAGTTCTGGCATTGGTCAGGAATGGATTCGCGCATGGTGTGTATAGTAACGGTCAATCCTGACAGTGTATTACACTCCGCCCGTTAACGCGCGGTAGCGTCGCGACGGGGCAGGCTACTGTTAAGCACCAGGTAACCAACCAAACCGGACAGTAAGGACCCCATCAGGATGCCGATCCGCTCATCAAACAACAGGTTCACCGATGTTTCCTCAAAGGCCAGTGAGCCGATAAACAGACTCATGGTAAAACCGATACCGCAGAGAGCCGCAGTGCCGTACAGACTCTGGTAACTCATCCCTTTCGGCATGTCTGCCAACTGCATTTTCAACGCCAGCCAACAGCAACCGAAAATACCCACCTGCTTACCAACGAATAACCCCAGAACGATGCCTAAGGGGACACCATGGGTGAAGCTCTCAATCCCTATATCTTGCAATGCCACGCCCGCATTCGCGAACGCAAACACCGGCAGAATAAAGAAGGCCACCACCGAATGCAGGTCATGCTCAATACTCTTGAGTGGTGAAGCTTCCTCGGCTGTTTTTCCCTTGATAGGAATAAAGGCAGCCAAGATCACGCCGGCCAAAGTAGCATGTACCCCGGACTTTAAAGTGGCCGCCCACATGATTAAACCCACCAGAAAATAAGCAGTTTTGTTGGTTACCCCGCGCAGATTGAGAATTGCTAACACACCGATGCACAGTGCCGCCATCAACAGAGCAGCCAATGAGATTTTTGAAGTGTAGAAAAACGCGATGATAAGAATGGCGCCGATGTCATCAAATATCGCCAATGAGGTTAAGAAAATTTTTAATGAAACCGGCACCCTGGAGCCGAGTAAAGCCAGCACGGCCAGGGCAAACGCAATGTCTGTTGCCGCCGGAATGGCCCAGCCTTGCAACGCTATGTGATCGTCATAGTTAAAGTACAAGTATACGAGAGCCGGAAACAGCATGCCCCCGATGGCGCCAACCCCCGGTAATATGATGTTGCCAGGTTTTGACAGTTCACCCTCAACGACCTCACGCTTGAGTTCAAGCCCAACCAGAAAGAAAAATACCGCCATCAAGCCGTCGTTGATCCATAGCAATAGGGGCTTGGCGATCTCAAATGTGCCAATACGTATTTCTACCGCAGTTGACAATAACAGGTCGTAATATCCATCCAGCGGTGAATTCGCAATGATTATGGCCAACACCGCAAAAAAGAACAGCGTGATTCCGCCAGCCGTTTCTAATTTGAGAAAGTTCTTTATGAAATCGCGGTTCGCAAGTGGTTCCAACATAAAGGTTACCTTTGACTTTTTTTCTGACTTAGTCGGGATTGGTTACGTTACGACCAATAATAGAATGGTTAGCTATCTCGCAGAGGTTGGCGAGTCACTAAATGACGAATACCCAAACTGAAAACAATGCTCAAGTGTAGCCGGCAGCAGATTGGTCGCAACTTTTATTATATTGTTTATTATCCATTACTATAAGTGAACGCCTTGTAGTGCGACAATGCGCTTTTCACGCACATAACCGCTCCCCGCAGAGGCAGCAATGACACAACGCAAATTTAATAAACTAAGTACCGCCGAGGAAGTCACTAACGGGGTCGATCTCGCCGGCAAGACTATCGTGATCACCGGCGTCAATTCCGGGCTGGGTCAGGAATCAATGCGGGTGCTCGCCTTACGTGGTGCACATATCATCGGTACCGCCCGCAGTATGAAGAAAGCCGCGGCCGCGGCCCGCGAGATAGACGGCCAGGTAACGCCGTTGGCTTGTGAACTGAGCGATTTTTCATCAGTGAAAGCCTGCGCCGACGCTATCAATGCCATGGACATTCCCATTGATGTCCTACTAACTAATGCCGGCATCATGGCACTGCCCAAACTGCAGCTAGGCAACGGCTTTGAGCAGCAGTTCAACACTAATCAGCTCGGCCATTTTGTGTTAATCCACAATCTGTTGGAGCGCATCAAACAAGCCGAGCAGGGGCGTGTGGTTATCCTGTCCAGTCTGGCGCATAAAATGGCGCCATTGGGTGGTATCGATTTTGACAATTTAGACGGTTCAAAAAGCTATGATCCCTGGAAGTTTTACGGCCAGTCGAAGTTGGCTAATTTACTTACCGCCGTCGCCCTGTCTAAGCGACTTGCGGGCTCATCCGCGACCGCGAATTCATTGCACCCGGGTATCATCCGCACTAACCTCAGCCGTAGCATGGATGGCGTCAGAGGCTTTTTATTTAACAATCCATTGACCGGCTTCTTGGTAGGCAAAATGATGGGCGCAAAAAACATACCGCAGGGCGCGGCGACGCAATGTTATGTTGCGAGCGCACCCGAGCTCAGTAATGTGAGCGGAAAGTATTTTGCAGATAGCAATATAGAACGACCCAGCCGTTATGCCCGCGATGAAGATCTTGCTGAGCGGCTCTATGAGTTTAGCTGCGATGCTGTAAAAGACTATATTTAGCCATCGGTAGTTAACCAAGCTTTAAGATAAGCCACAATAGGACGCGGGCCGCCTACGACAGGGCATAGGCCGGGTAATGATTCTGGCGCAAACATCACATTGCGAGTAATCATTATTGAAAATTCGGGTCGGCGCATGCTACGTTTAATGCTAGCCTTTATCTTCATTCGCGTAATAAGGAGATTGATATGCCAAACGTAGTAGCCCGAATATTCATCTTACTGCTCGCTCTCGCGGTCTCACCCGTACAATCTGCAAGTCTCGATTTTGATTTGCTTGCCGCCACGCCGGTTGGTAGTTGGCAGGAACGCGAAGAAACCACGGTGAATCAAAAGGGCAAGAAAACCGTCACCATCATGCGCAGTTCATTGTTGGGTAAAGAACAACGCAATGACAAGCCTTATTACTGGATTGAGATGGCCATGGAAAGCTTTAAGGTCAGCAAAAAAGGCAAGCGCAAAAAAACCGGTGACAGGGTGGTGATAAAAACATTAGTTTCCGAAGCAAGCCTGACCGGCGATCCTGGAAACGTGTTAACCAATTTGCGTGGTTTCGGCGAAGAAATCATTATGCAATCTGGCAAAGAGCAACCGATGCGGATGAGCGGGAACGGCGGGCTATTTGCGGGCGTCATGCAGGCGACCGGCACGGAAGTTAATTATGATTTCAGTACGCTCGGCACAGAAACGGTGAGCACGTCAGCTGGTGAGTTCGAGGCACTCAGAATTAATGGCACAGGCAGCGCTGAGACCAAAGTGGTTTTTAGAAAAATAAAGGTAGAAAGTGAAAGCACGGCATGGATGTCAGACCAGGTGCCATTCGGCATCGTTAAGGCAGAGGGCACCTCAACGCTCAACGGCAAGCCGAGCAAACATTCATCGGAGTTACTGGACTTCGGGTTGTCCGGCGCCAGCAGCGAGATTAGCGGTGAACCCAGAGATATGCCCAACATGGGAGATATTTTCGGCCGCTAGCCACATCGGGTGAAATAAAGTTGGGAGTGTTGCCGGCGGACAACATGAGTGCAGAGGCGCCGGCTAAGTACTAGCGACGGGTGGTAATTTTCATATACGTATTAGGCTGAATTACTATTTGTTATCATGGCCGCATATGGGCCGCTCGCAACCTCTTTAACGCATCTAAACACCGTGAACAAAAATCCAACATTTTGGTTTGCGATTCCTGTGCACAACCGCGTTGAATTTACGCGCGAGTGCCTAAAGAGCATCTACCGACAAGACGACATGGGTTTTCAAGTTGTGGTGTGCGATGACGGTTCAACTGACGGCACAGCCGATATGCTGACCAATGAATTTCCCGCGGTTCACGTACTAACTGGCGACGGCAACCTCTGGTGGACCGGGGCCACCAATGCGTGTATTAACTTTATCCTCAACCGGGCATCTGCCAAGGATATGGTTATCACATTAAACGATGATCTTATTATCGCGGATGATTATCTGGTCCAGCTGCAGCGAGCATTTGAGCAGCATGGTGAGATCATCCAAACCTCGGCGCCATACGACATCAATGATCGCGAACGACTGGTGGATTCAGGCCGCCGTATGGATTGGTGGCTCGCCAAGGAAGTGCTGCTACCCAAAGCACAATCGGGTTTGGCAAGCGTCACACATGCACCGGGGCGCGGAACCATTTTCCCGATTGCGGTATTTGAGAAAATTGGACTATTTGATTTCGAGAACCTACCTCACTATGCCGCTGATTATGACTTCACGCATCGGGCTCGGCGGGCAGGATACCCTCTGTACATTAATTACGATGCCAAGCTCTATTCGCATATCGACGCAACCGGCAGCACCAAATACCGAGCCACCCGCTCTTTCGCGGGGCTGTTTTCTTACCTGACTGACATCAAATCACCTGCCTGCCTCAAGTATCGTTGGATATTCAACAAGCAGAACTGCCCTTGGTATCTACTACCGAGCTTTACGCTGCTGGATACGATCCGGGTTATTGGCAGCTACTATCGTCGCCGTTAACGCTTAGCCGGCCTTGAACTTGGCTGCGATCTTGCGACTCAGCCAGCGCAGTCGCACCGGCGCAGACTTACTGTAAATATTGTCATCGATCCAGGCGTCAATTTGCTCGTCGGACTCAACAACGCCGGGGCTCAGGTCGAGCGGCAGCGAGAGTCGCTCACCAAATTCTAGCGGCATATAGGGCTCATGCTCAGCCGTATGGGTTGAATCTAAGCCAAAGCCGCTATTAACAATCAAATTACTCGCGGGGTAGACATGCACACCGCGGTTTAAAAAACACGCGACCATCCAGCAATAATCCCAGGAATCACGGCGCCCTTCCCACACCCAACGAATCATGATATGCCAGTAAAGCGCGGCTTTTACGGAGTTCAAATGTGTAGCAATTGCGCGCAGCCGAGCAAACGAGGACCGGTCGGCAAATGTATCGTCATACTCCACCCACGCCCGGCGCCATGTGGCCCAACCCCAACTGTTTCCGTACTTTGAATAAAAAACCGAGGAGGATGAACCTCTTTGAGGGAATAATTTTGAGCCACAAATCGATTTGACCTCGTGATTATTCTCGAACGCTGCAAGAAGTTCATCGCAATAATCAAAGAACTGCGCCGCCGGTTGCAGATCATCTTCTAAGATGATGGCGCACTCGCAGTGTTCAAACACCCAGTCAAGCCCCGACGCAATTCGCTGCTTGCAGCCGAGGTTGGTTGTAGCGATATTACTCTTCACTCCTCCTCGCCAATCCGCAAACGCATCTACGCTTTCCTGCACCAGCCGCGTCTCACCCGGGATATTGTCGCGGGCTCCGTCCGCGATCAGGTATAACTCCCGACCCTGCTGTTCATCCAGCAGGCGTCTTAACTGTCGCGCGTGGTGTGGCCGATTAAATACAATGACCACAATGGGTGCTTTACGCACCATCAAATTTGCACCAATTCTATGCTCAATGTGGTCGTCATAATGGGGTGTGCTTCAATTGAAACTCTGCGCCAGGGCACCGACACTCAAGTGATTAGTCGTGATCCGGATCTGGTCTAGCATCTTGCCTGCTTTACTAATTGGCTTGCTGTTGCCTAGTGTAGCTTGGAATTGATTGGCTTAACACCTTGGTAGGAGCTATGGCTTGGCAATCCTTAAGTTGCAGTCGCGCGCGTCCGATTGTATAGGAACCAAAGCACTGACCGGCAAGCCCCTTCGACACAAGCGGATTTCTAGTCGACACAATACACAGATGGCCGAGACGCAGGTGGTAACTAAATGTATTGTCGGCTACGTTCAAAACTACTAGCAAAATATTTCATCCAACGAATAGGTTGTTACACCGCCCCGTGGATCGGCACTCACCGCAACCATCTTGCGTGCTACTTCATCGCCGCGGATTGGACGCATTTTTCGTAAGCCGGGCAGTTTACACAGCGCGGGCATGATGGCTGCTGCAAGTTCCTCGCCGGTACGTTTCTCGCTGCGTTCACCGAGCAATAGAGACGGTTGCATGATCGTCACGCTCTCGAAAGGCAGTTGTTTAACGCGATGCTCCAACTCGCCTTTCATCTTTGAGTAGGCCAATGGGCTGTGGCGATTCGCGCCGGAGGAAGACACCAGTAAATAGTGTGCACAACCCTGCGCAGCCGCCAACTCGGCGCACTGGTATTGATAATCAAGATCAACACGGCGCTGTGCTTCTATGCTGCCAGCTTGCTTGAGCGTCGTGCCGAGACAGGAAAAGAAAAAAACCCCCTGAAAAAGCTGGGCGTGCGCAGCGAGGTTGTCAAAATCAATTTGGTGATTGATTACTCTGGGTGAGGTGTTCTCGACTGACCGGCGGGCCAGACTAACCACTTTGTCTATATGTGGTGCTGTGGCGAGTTGCTCAACCACCTCGCGGCCCACTACGCCGGTGCCACCAATCACGATTGCTGTTTTGCTCATTTAATGTTTACTCTTGGTAGTCCCAACTCACCAGCTGGCCCAGCAACGGGAAGTAAACCGCCAGCTTGATTGGACGATCATCCAGCTCACGCATTAACGCGCCGTAGTTTTCCAGCTGTGGCCGATGGCGTTGCTGTACCTGTTCCTGTGCGAAGGCTTTGAGGTCAGGCTGCTCAGTGTAAGTGGTTTTGTAATCAATTATCCAACGCACATCGTCGGCGACAAAGGTGCGATCAATGTAATAGGGTTGAATCGCGCCATCTTCATTGGCAGCCAGCGCATATTCATTACGTTGTTCGGGGTACTTGCCAAACACAAATTTGGCCTGCGGGTCGGCCTGCATGCTGTGCACAGCTTTTTTCAGGCGCAGGAGTGCCACACTTAATCGTTGCGGGGCCAAGCCGCCCGCCAGCAATTCCGCGCGCCACAGCGTCATGATGACATCGTCCACATTAATACTTAGGATTTGCGCATGATTAAACTGCAGCCAGCGGTGCAACACCGTGCCCACCACCGCCGCCACATCAGACGACCATTGGTATTCCAACGCTTCGCGCTCAGCATCATTGGGGCCGTGGGTGAGTTGCTGCTCGCTACGCCACCGTACGTTGGGTGGCTGTTCGGTCTGATAGCCCGGTGGTAAGCGATGCAAAGTCTGTGGTGGCGCCGCTTCGGCTTCTTTAGTCTGCTCCCCGGTCTGGGCGTCGGCGGTAAACTGGGTTTTAGTGGCAGCCCAGATGGTCGCTAGCAAGGTGTTTTTAGCCGGCCCCTTAAGGTCGCCGGTTTTAGCGTCATAAGTGGCTTCACCGATCAAAACAAGGTGTTGTTCGGCACGTGTACTGGCAACATACATCAATCGCATGTTCTCGTTAGCGGCGCGCGTTTTATCGAGCTGGCGTAGGTAGTTGTAATGGCTGCGCGGTTGTTCCGCCAGTTGAAACGGCGCCATCAATAGCTGCGATTGCCCTTGTTGGTTGGGGTATTCTGCCCACATAAGAATGTCTTTGCCCTTTGCCGGCGGCTTGCGACTCAAGCCCGGCAGAATAACGGTGTGGTATTGCAGGCCTTTGGCTTTGTGCATGGTTGACACCACCACCCGTGGCTGGCCACCGACTGCTGATCCAGGCTGGGCAAACAACCCATCTAAGGCAGTATCCAGTTCCTTCATCGAAGCAATATCGCCGCCGCGCTGCATGTCGCGTAGCAAATCAAACACCGTCGCCACGTCCTGCTCCGATGCGCCGAACAAGGTGCTGGGCCCGCCAAGCTGCTGCCAGGCCCAGCGCGTCAGGCCGCTAAGATCAACCTGCTGACGCTGTGCGAGCACCCGGGTCATCAAATCTGTGAAGCGTTTTAACCGTTGCGCACTGGCGGCCTCCAGCATAGCCAAATCGGCCAGCTTGATCTGCTGCCACACGCTGACTCTGCGACGCGGGGCAAGTTGTTTAATTTCATTCAGCGTGAGGCCACACCAAGGGCCGCGCAACAGGCCCAGCCAGGCCACCCGATCATCTTCACGGCAGATGGCTCTGACCAGCGCCAATAAATCAATCACCGCCTGTTGATTGGCCAATGGTTGTATATCAACGCCAGTGTAAGCAATGCCCGCCGCGCGTAAGGCGGGCAATAGTTGCAACAAATGATTGCGGCCACGCACCAAAATCGCCACCTGCGCCTTGTCGTCCTGTACCGTGCGCAGGAACTTTTGTAGTGCATCCACCACCAGTGCCGCTTCACTGTACCTGTCGTTGGCCAACAGGCCGGTTACCGCCGGGATGGCTTCGCTCTTATTAGACGTCGCGCTGGCATAACGAATCGCGCCGCTCAATACATTGTTGTGGGCGGGAAAGCTGGGCGCAAAGGTAGTATTAAACCAATCTACTAAGGTATGGCTGGAACGAAAGTTTTCGCTCAGCAACAGCGGCTGCACATCAATGTTATCAAACACCTGGGTGTTGGCATTGTCAGCCACCTGCAAAAACAGGCTGACGTCGGCCTCGCGAAAGCGATAGATGGATTGCATAGGGTCGCCGACCAAAAAGAGCGTGCGGGCCGGGCCTTGTTCTTTTGTCCAGCCGCAGGTAAGACGCTTGAGCAATTCGATTTGCCCATGCGAAGTGTCCTGAAATTCATCCACCAGAATATGCTTTAGTTCGTTATCCAGCCGCAGTGCCAGATCGGTGGGGTCGTTTAGTTCCTGTAATGCCAGGTTGGCGCGCTGAGTCACTTCACTGTGGTCGCATTCGCTGACTGCCCGAAAACGCAGCTGCAACAAACCGGCCAGCGCACGCAGTATTTTCCGCAGAGATTCAAGTTGCGCCCAGTCGGTATCGCTAAATTGCAGCGGCGGCAGGTGCAGCGCGCCATTTAACTCTCGCAATAAATCACCATCGCCCTCAAACTCCCGCAGAATCGCCATCATCTGCTCCTTTTCGGCGGTCTTGGGCGGGAATCCGTTAGATACGGTTACTCGTTTACGAAACGATTCGCCGGTGTTGACCAGTAACATCTCGGCCAGCGCCTGCCATTCAGCTACGCCGAGTAACCTTACGGAGCGCTCGAAGCAGACCAATGGTGCGAGCATATCTCTCAGCTCTTGGGCGGCCTCTGGCTTGTCTGACGGAGCGTTGTCATGGGCGTATCGAGCCAACCCTATGAGATTCTCCAAAGTGTCGGCGGGCAACAGTTTGCTCAAACTCGCCACCTGTTCATTGGCCACGGTTTGCCAGGCATGTTCCAGCGCGCCACGCAGCGCGGTTAAATCATTCTGCACTACATGGCGCAGCCATTGATCGCGCTGTTGCAACATGGCCGCAAATAAACTGCGCGCCTTGTTGTAATTAAAATCCAGCTGCAGCAGTACCTCCTGTAGGTCAGCGGCCAACTCTGATTCCGTGTCGAGCAGTTCAGCCAATAGCTGCTCAACCGCAGCGGCGTAGTGCGACTCAGCTTTATCTGTAGTGCGCGGCCGGTCACCCAAGCGACTGAGCCAGGGCATACTACCTGCCAGCCTCCCGCAGAAGGAATCAATGGTGAGAATCTGTAATTGATGCGGTGAGTCCAGCAACTGCCATCCCAGTCGCCGGTCGCGCTCGATAACGGCGTTGGCCAGCTCGATGCCCTGCTGCTGATAACCGTTGTTACTGCTGAGCCCCTGCTCTGCATGGCTCAGTAACTCGAGCAAGCGCTCGCGCATCTCGGCAGTGGCTTTACGGGTAAAAGTAATCGCCAGCACTTCCTGTGGCTGTTGTACCGTGGCTAACAGACTCAACATGCGATACACCAGCAGGCCGGTTTTCCCGGAGCCGGCCGGGGCCTGCACGATAAACGATTCAGACGGGTTTAGCGCACATTTACGGGCGTCATAATCAGTCAGCATCATCTTCCCCCAATGCCAGCTGCTTGAGCTGTGCTACCCGGCACATTGACTTGAGGTCACAATAGCGGCACACCTCGTCATCAATGGGGAAAACCTCGGCCAGCCCCTGCTTAAAATCACTGGCGAGCTGCGCAAAGCTTGTTGGCCACTGCTCATGCGCAGACAGCCATTGTTGTTCACTCTCCGCCGTACCCTTATTGATCAGACCGGATTCGGCCAGCGCTGCCCATTTTGGCTGGGGCTGCTGTACCTGCCCATAGGCAATGCCGGACAGGGGTGTGCGTTTTTTCTGGTCTAGTTCCAGCGCGTAGAGTGGTAGTTGAGGTTGCTTAATGCGCTCGCCCAACCAGTCTTGACGGTTCACTGCGCCGGTTTTGTAATCGATTAAAACGGCGCGGCCGTCGTCGCAAATGTCTAACCGATCGATGCTGAAATTGAAACGGATGCCGCCCAGCTCACCGGCGTAGTCCTGCTCGGTTTCGACCACAGCAAAGCCCTGAGGGCGCTTATCTTCTATCGCCAGCCAGGCAAGTAATAAAGCCGTGAGTCGTTGCTGTTCGCAATCCAGCAAACGCCGCTTGTCAGCACTCAGTTGAATACCGGGGTCGGCAATCGCCGCTGCCGCCATGCGGGTTGCAAATTCGCGCCGCGCTGATTCATCCAGCTCGAGCAGCGCCGCCTTGCTGCCAAGCTGCTGCCATGCCAGTTGCAGCATACGATGCACAACTGAGCCACGTTCACGCGCGTCAAGACCAAATTCGGCTTCTTCTTCACGTTGGTAACGCAATTGATGGGTGGCAAAGGCTTTAAAGGCACACTGGCTCTGATTCACAAAAATCTGCGAACCACCTTTGGCGTATTTCAGGTCAGGCCATTGCGGGCCATGGGTGTCAGTATAGGCTTCAAGTTCCACGTCACTCAGTTCAGGCGCTTGCCACTGCTCATCAACAAAGCTCTGCTGGCGAAACAGTGGTGCAGCCTGGTGGGCGATTTCTTGCGGGTCGCCAGACCGGCGCGCGTAACTGATGCGCGCCGTGCGATTAAACGCCAACAAACTGTTTATCACGCGTTGCGCCTGAGCAAAGGCACTCGTTGCGCTGGCGTCTGGAAAACCGCACTCCAACAATAATCGATTGGGCACAAAAGCATCAGACAGCGGCGGCGTGGGATAGCGCTCATTCATCCCTGTCAGCAAACATAAATCCGCTTCACGACCGATAGCCTCATAGACGCCTGAGATAAAAATTGGCGAAGCAACAGCCTTGGGTAAGAAGACCGTGTCGCGCGTCATTTGTTCCAGGATATCCAAAGCCCGGCTTAACCCAGCCAGCCGCTGGACCGTAGCAAGAGCCTGATACTCATTCAGCAGTTTTTGCCAGCGCTGTAATAATTGGTACTGCACGCTGTCAATTGGGCCATCGCCTATCCCGGTTTGCCAGCCCCACACATTTAACCATTCCTGAAACCGCAGCACCCACTCGCTGAAATTGAGTGCAGAAAAATTGGTATCCACTTTACGCCGACGTAGCTCATCGGTCAGCGCTTGTCGCTGGCTAACTAGCTCAGACAGAGCTGCGAATAGCTCCTCAGCATGGGCCGCTTCAGGTTCCTGCTCGGTGTATTGCCGATACAGCTCCGGCAGGTGGTCAATGGAGATGAAGCGGAGCCGTTGGCTCTGTAGCCACAGATCAAATCCCCGGCAAGCGGCCCGGTGACTTCGGCAAAGCCCAAAAAATTCATTGCGCAGCACAAAACTCAACTCGATACAGGTGCATTGATTACGCAGCAGTTTGATGACTCGCAGCGCCGCCTCAATGGCCGGCCACTCACTCAATGGCTGACCAAGGCTAAATCGATAAACGCAGGGTTGATGCATGATCTCCAGCGGCGACACCGATGGGTAAAACATATCGCGCGCTATCTCACGTACCTGAACTTGACGTTGCGCGAGATCGGGAATTACCAGATTAATACGCTGCGCCGGATTCGCTTCGATGGTATTGCGAGCCAACTGCATGGCAGCCCGCAGTTCGGCGTCGTCATCCTGATACACCGCATAATAGACGTTGTCGGGTGCACTGCCAGCGTGCTGATTGACGTGCAGCTCCATCCCCGCATTCTCTGCGTAGCGGTTGTGCCGCTGTTGCGCTGCCGTGATCAAGTCGTAACTGTGCCAATGTATGATAGAGAAAGGTAGCTCCAGTTTTGCTTCGAGCAACTGTTGCTGCAGCAACGCGCCGTCTAAAAAGCCACTTTCTGCAAGCAACTTTCGATAGTCCGATAGCCAACTCAGAAATTGTTCGGTATCTGCAACATGATCGGCGTGTAGGTCTTGCTCGCTCAATTGCCAGTCATGCATTAAGCGCCAGGCTTTCTGCACCGCGCGCGCGGTTTGTTTTACATCGAGTAGAGTTAGCATGGATTCCCGACGTTTTGATGCCTCGATAACCCGGGTCCACAGCAACAACGCCTGCTGTTCGTTGATCAGATTGGTTGCCCCGCATTGCTGATGTAATGCCAGCCGGTTTTGTTGCCAAATCAGCGTGAGATAGTCCTGCCACAAGAGGATATTCGGTGCTTCCCAAACCCGTCGACCCGCATTTAAGTGCAGCGCCGCCAGCTGCTCTTGCAAGCCATTAGCCAGACTCCGTGTCGGCACGATCACGGCTGAATCTTGCCGCAGTTGAGTCAGCCAGCTTGCATCCATAACGCTAGTCTAACACCGCTGTTCTGGCACGGGCTTTAAAGCAGATGGCATGGGCAAAAAAAAGCGGCTTTACAGCCGCTCTTGTAAATCTCGAGTTTGCCGGACAAGTCGGGGACTAATTTAAGCCCGCCATATAAGCCGACAATTGCTGAATCTGTTCTTCAGACAAGCCAAAGGCAATATCGGCCATGATGCCGTTATAACCCTGGCGTTCACCACTTTTGTACAGCAATAGTTGTTGCTCCAGATAGACCTTCTGTTGTGCTGAAACACGCGGGAAGTTTTTGGGAATTCCATGGCCGCTGGGGCCGTGACAACTCATGCAGGCAGCAATGCCGCGCTCGGCGAATCCGCCGCGGTAAATCTTCTTACCTTCCTCCGCCAGTGCTTTATCTTCTTCGGTGAGGTCCGATGAAATCTTGGCAGGTAAAGACGCATAGTAGGCATCCAGATCGGCCATGTCCTGATCACTCAATAACACTGATTGCGCTTGCATCACGGCATTTTCGCGTTCACCGCTCTTAAAGGCTTGCAATTGAGCGGCGATATAGCCCGGCACCTGGCCAGCCAGATTAGGATTCTGTGGAATACTGCTGATGCCCTTTGGCCCGTGACAGGCTACACAAATGGCTGTTTTTGTCTCACCTGCAACCGGATCACCGGCGGCCATGGCGGGGCTGCTTAGCAGCGCAATCAAACCACCGATCAAGAGTATTTTGTTTAACATTAAAAGGCTCCTTGAGAGCTGAATTAGAGCGTAATTACTAACTGAACGTCGAGCTTAATAGTGCGCGGCGGGAACGAGCCAAAGACCATTCCGGCAGACGCGAGCGAGGTTATATCATGCCAGCCAAACCGCCTCAAGGGAAGAGCCGCTATTTCAGGCGTCTGGGCAGTTTGAGCACGGTCCGCAGGCATGTGATTCCAGTTTATATATCAGTTCTTTGATACAATCGCGCGATGCCCAATGCGACTCCCCCCAAGCCCGATACAGAACCCACGCTGCCGGCATTGTTACGCCAACCGGAATTTTTGTTGGGGGCCGCTGAACCTGAGCAGTTCCCAAAGGACGACAAAGTGGAAATCGCCTTCGCCGGGCGATCCAATGTCGGTAAATCCAGTGCCATTAATGCGATCGCCAATCGCCGCAAGCTAGCGCGCACGTCGAAAACCCCGGGCCGCACCCAACAAATCAACTTTTTCTCGCTCGGTGAGCAAGCCCGGCTGGTCGATCTCCCGGGTTATGGCTTCGCCCAGGTTCCGCTCAGCGTTAAAGAGAAGTGGCAGGCCACCATTCATCAATATCTGGCCGAGCGGACTAATTTGATTGTGCTGGTGCTGTTAATGGACATTCGCCACCCACTCAGTGATCTGGATCGCCAGATGGTACAGTGGGCCGCCGATTCGGAGTTATCGACCCAGGTGTTACTTACTAAAGCGGATAAACTAAAACGGGGCAAAACCGCCGCTACGGTATTGGCGGTGGAGCGTGAATTATCCAAGATTGGTGGCAATTTTGGCGTTGAACCCTTCTCGGCCTCGGACTACACCGGTGTCAGGGAAATGCGCGCTCAGCTTGACGCTTGGGTGAATTCCGCAACGTGAGTCAAGACAAATATTTTTAAAACTGTCTTGTATTCCTAACACATTTCAACTATCGTTCTTGTTGTCTAGATGATACATATCGGTATCTGAACTCGACAGACATTCTGGATGCAAAAGCGCGTAAAAGCTTGAAACAGATTGCCGGGTACCGATGAAAGAATTGTCTAGGGTAGGCAGTCCCCCCAAACGACATCCCCTTGGAATACCACTCAAAACGGTATTTCGCCTACCCTAGGCATCCCTTTTCTTGCCGCTCTAATCCTAGTTTCGCCTCTCGCCTGTTCCCGTTTTACTCCTCTCCCAACTTGAGCCTATGCGTCGGCCAAACCCCAAGCCTGCGCGCGTTGGCAAAACTGCGGATTCGATATTGTAGTGCCCGCCCCTTCAATAGGCCGGTAACCCCCATCAGCACAAGTTTATTGCGCCTATTAGGCTGGTTAAATGTGCTTGTGACTGTCGAGTTGCGCTATGCTTTAAACTATAATGCATGTTAGCCAATTGAATCAGGCCGTTAGTCGTATTTCATGAACCGCCTTATCCTCACCGTTGCCTTGAGTGGGTTTGCTCTAATCGTGCTGTCAGCATGCCAGCAGGGCCAGTCGAGTGCTGCTGAAAGCACCGCGCAACAGCGCGCGCCGGGGACAATTCCTGGCCTCCTAGAGCAGGGCTTCTACGGCGATGATGAAACTGTTAAAAGCGATCGGGCCACAGCTGGTGAGGCGCAACCCGACGATAACTCGGTGCCGGATTCCAACACTGAAGCCAGTGATGAGGATATTGTAGCCAGCATCGGGTTTTCTACTGTGGCGGATGGGCAAGACGCACACGCCGGGCACCACCACCCGGCGGTTGTTGAGTGCAACGCGCAAGAAGCCACTATCTCACCGACGCAGGCGTGTGAAAAAATTTCCAAGCGGCTCGCCAGCGTTTCTATGGATCTGTGTGAACGCGCGGAACTGGCTCTGAGTCGATGTGAGTCAGTTGAACAATTTCCCATTCTGGTACGTGAATTTCCGCCTCTAAATGGCCGACAGCCTCAGGGCCGAATACTGGTCATCGGCGGCACGCATGGTGACGAGCTAACGTCAGTGAGTATCGTGTTCCGCTGGATTGCCAAACTCAATAAGCATCACTCGGGTATGTTCCATTGGCGTATCGCGCCGATGATGAACCCCGATGGCGTTTTGAAACGCGGCGCCTCACGAACCAATCAACGAGGCGTTGACCTGAACCGCAACTTGCCCAGCGATGACTGGGATGAAAACGCGCTAAAGTACTGGGCCGAGAAAAGCGGTAAAAACAAGCGTCGCTACCCGGGGCCGCACGCGGCCAGCGAACCAGAGACGCAGTGGCTGGTTAATGAGATAGCAACCTTTAAACCCGATGCCATTATCAGTGTGCATGCGCCCTATGGTGTGGTGGATTACGATTCGCTGATACTGAATGCCGCCCCCAAGAGCCTCGGCAAGCTGGCCTTGAATTTGCTTGGTACCTATCCTGGCTCCCTGGGTAATTATGCCGGCATTAATCGCGACATTCCGGTGATCACCTTGGAGCTACCCAATGCCTGGGAAATGCCGTCGGATCATGAAACCACGCGAATTTGGGAGGATATTGTGAGTTGGCTGGGTAAAAACGTTAATCAGCCCGGGCAAACAGCCAGCGCTAATTAGCCTTCGTAGATAATCTGCCAGCGACCACTGTTGGCATCCCGCTGCCAATATTGTTCCTTTTCGGCGACGCCCTGATAGTTATTACTCAGATAGCGCTGCTGATACTTCACCACAAACATGTCTTGCTCGCCGGGATAGGTGAACAAATGCTTGATATCCATGTCTACCTGCACAAATGTTTTACGGTTATTAACTTCACGTTTGCGCTTGGCCCATTGACGATAGTCGGTACGCCCCAGATTAAAATTGTTCTCTGAATAGTGCGCAAGATAGGCGTCAGTGCTGAGGCTCTCCCAATCCTGTTTCCATTGTGACAGTACTGCCAGATAGTCGGCCCGGCGCTGAGCCAGCTGCTGCGGAGACACCCATTCAATCTGGTCGCTTAAAATAACCGGCGTGCGGCGTTTTACGTCGATGTAATTTTCAATATCCAGAAAATCATCGTTGCTCAATACAAAGCAGCCCTCTGACGCCCACGGTGAACGAGCATAGGTATTTGACGGAGTGCCATGCAACCAGATGCCATAACCGGTGCGTTTGCGGTATCGATCAAGCCGGTTCGGGTAGTTGACCGGAAACGCGCCCTCACCATACAAATCAGGCAGCTCTGAGTCATCGATGTATCGATATATTGAGTACACACCAACTGGCGTTTTGTTGTCGCCCTCAACCTGTTTGCCGAAGCCTGCCGACCCTACGCTCAGATAGTAATCACGAATCAGTTGCGGTGCGCCATCCTCGTTCTTGTAGAGATACAAACGCCCCTGCTGCATGTCTGCTACCAGTACATGGGGGTGCTGGCCGAGGTCTATCAGGCTTGCGGGCACCAGCGCATGGGCTTGTTGATCTGCCTCACGGGCATGCGACCAACGATTTTGCAGTTGATGCTTCAGCCCTTTAACAACTTCAGAGGGAGGCGGCAATTCGGGGTCGTCGTGAACCATTTTTATGGTCTCCGCCTTGGCACCTACTTTTTGCAGCGGTGCGGCCATGGCCTGCAAAATATCCGCCTTCAATAAATGCCCGACGCGGCTTTTGGGGAATTGCTGCAGGTGTTTGTCCACCCGGGTTTGCGCAGCACTAAGATTACCAGACTTTATAAACTCAACAATCTCGAGCACTGCCCGCTCATAGCCTGAAGAGGCCTGTTCTGCATGCAGTTCAGTATGATCCTTGGCCTGCGCTACCCAGACGCTGCCCAGCGATGCAACACCGGCACTTAGCACGATCAAAGCTCTTTTAATGGGTAATGTTTGCCTCAACATATCGACTGTAAAGCCCTCACCGCAATACCTGTTCGCCCACGATCTTAGCCTGACTCCAGTCGTCACCCTGAGACGCAAAAGTCAGTCTTTTTCGAATAGTGTCGTCCATTGTATTGGATCGGTAGCGTTGTACGAAACTCACACTAAACCCCGCTTCGCTGGGCTTTACCTGAAAGCTGCTAACGTCCACATTAATAAACGCCTTATTGGTCAGCCGCACCCGCCGCTGCTCCAGCCATTGGTCTCGGCTAAGACCAGACGTGGCATAATCGTCGGCGTAGTGATTGACATAATCGCTCACCGATTGCCGAGCCCACGCGTCGGCCCAGGACTTGACCAGCGACACAGCAATCGCTTCGTTGCCCTGCTCTTGCTTGGCGGCAGCGGCTCGGTTAGCTGCCAGCGTCTGCTGGCGCTGTTGTTCTGCCTCTTGCGCGAGAGCAGCAAGTCGGGTCTGTTCTTCTGCGGCGCGTTTTTTAGCCGCTGCCTCGCGCTCCTGTTGTGCTAGCGATTCGAGGCGCTGCTGCTCCTGCTCTTTAGCCAGTTGCGCGAGCCGAGCTTCCTCTTTTTGCAGGGCCAATTGTTTCTGGCGTGCTGCTGCTGCCTGTTGCTGACGCAGTTTTGCGTCGGCGTCTTTCTGCTGCAGCGCTAATGTTTGTTGCCGCGCCAACTCCTCGGCACTGGCTCGCTGCTTTGCCTCGGCTTGCTGTTGACGCTGTAGTGCGAGCTTGGTGGCCTCAGCATCATTGGCCTGTTGGGCCAGTAACTGTTCCCGCTCTTTGCGCCACTCTTCGGCGCGTGCCCGATCTAGTGCCTGTTGTTCTTCAAGCTCCAACTGACGGGTTTGCATCGCGACCAGCTGTTGTTTCTGCTGCTGCAGCTCTTTTTCCAGGCGGGCACGTTCGGTTTGCTCTTGCTCTAATCTGGAGCCTAAGTCGGCACGCTCCGCCTCCGCGCGCTGGCTGGCTTCCTGAGCCGCTGACAACAACGCCATATCTTCTGCTTTGCTGCGCTCATTACTGGCCAGCAAATTCTGATTCACCGCACTCTGCTCATCCAGTTTGCTGCTCAGCGCCAGCAACTCGGATTCGCTACTTGAGCGGGTTTCCACCAGTTGTTGTTTGACCCCGGCAAGCTCGGCGCTGAGATCCTGTACTTTAGCCCGCTCCGCTTCAACTGCGGCTGCATAGACTTCGGCTCGTTGCGCCTGCTCCTGAAACTCTGCCAGTTGCCGCTCCAGTTTTTGAACCAGCGCTAATTGTTGTTGGTCAACACCGATGCTGCGGATCACTGGGATGTCGATCGAGGCAACCTCTGCGCCATCCTGCTCCAGCGCCTGATGGTAGGCCTTTGCCGCCAGCGCGCCGAGTACGCCTTGTAAACTCCTGAACAATGAGCCGTACTTCTCGTTAGTTATTAATCCATCTACCAATACCTGTTGCGCACGCTCCAGGTTATTTTGCTGGGCGTAGAGCGCGGCCAGATTGAGGTAGGGTTCGACCAGATACTTTTCTTCGTTGATGAGCTCCTGATACAGGCGTTCCGCCTCGATGTGCTGCCCGGTAGCGGCTAACTCGTTGGCGGTGGCAAATTTATCGGTCAGTTGTTGGGTGAGTACCTTGACCGGCCGGGGAGTAAACTCTGTGGTAGGTGATATGCGATGTGTCGGTGCCTCGCTGAGTGGCATGATCGCAGACTCCATGACGCCATCACCGGCCGCCACGTCGGCCACCAAGCCGTTACTGGGTACACGAGCCTCACCCTCTGAGGGTGAGGCAGGCCAGAACCACCAGATAGCACCAGCTATCAGGCCCAATGTTATGGCTCTAATTGGAAGTCGATCAATCATAGTTACTGCATGTAATTACCCGGACACTGTCGCTACCAACACGCGCCCTGCCTATAGCTCGCGCCGCGCCGATTACCCAACCCGCAATCGTTATTCTGGCGCAATTTTAAACTATCTGGCGCTAAACTTGCAGTGCACAAAGGCATTATTCTTTAACCCGCTGATATGCACCATTAATCGCTTTTAATGGGCGGCTGACCAATTACTGCCGTGACCCAGGTCAACAATCAATGGCACCGTCAGCTCTGCGACGTTTTGCATAATGTCCGTAATGGACTCGGAAACCGACTCGCGCTCAAGCTCGGCCACCTCAAACACCAGTTCGTCATGCACTTGCATGATCATGGTGACCTCTGGTTTCGCTTCTGCTAACCAGTCGAACACATGGATCATGGCCCGCTTAATAATGTCGGCGGCACTGCCTTGCATAGGCGCGTTAATTGCGGTGCGCTCAGCGTATTGGCGCACGTTGTGATTACGCGCCTTGATATCTGGCAGGTACAGGCGGCGGCCAAACACAGTCTCCACATAGCCATGTTCACGAGCAAACTCGCGGGTCTGCTCCATATAGTCTTTCACGCCAGGATACTGGGCAAAGTATTGGTCAATATATTGCTGCGCTTGCTTGCGCTCCACATTGAGCTGATTGGCCAGCCCAAAGGCGGACATGCCATAGATCAAACCAAAATTTACCGCCTTGGCATGGCGTCGCTGTTCGCCACTTACGTCATCCAGATCTACCTCAAATATTTCTGAGGCGGTGGCGCGATGAATGTCCAGACCATGATTGAAAGCATGCAATAAGGTTTCGTCGCCAGACAAATGCGCCATAATGCGCAGTTCGATTTGCGAATAATCGGCTGCCAAAATACAGCTCCCCGGAGGCGCTATAAACGCATCCCGTACCCGGCGACCCTCTTCGGTTCGAATTGGAATATTTTGCAGATTGGGGTCACTGGAAGACAAGCGACCGGTGGCCGCCACGGCCTGATGGTAAGAAGTGTGTACCCGACCAGTGCGAGGGTTGATCATGGTTGGGAGTTTATCGGTGTAAGTCGATTTGAGTTTACCCAGACTACGGTGCTCCAGGATCAGGCGTGGCAATTCGTGCTCCTGCGCCAGCTCCTGCAACACATCTTCGGCCGTAGAGGGTGCGCCCTTGGGCGTTTTCTTGAGTACCGGCAATTCCATTTGGTCATAAAGAATTTCCTGAATCTGTTTGGGTGATGCCAGATTGAACTCTTTGCCCGCTACTTCATAAGCGGTTTGCTCAGCCGCCTGCATCGCCATGGCTAGCTGCTGGCTTTGCTGCATCAGCATGGTGTCATCGATTAATACCCCAGCGCACTCCATCTGTGACAGAACCGGCACCAGCGGCATTTCAATTTCGTGAAACACGCGCTGCAAGGCTGGTGTCTGCATCAGCTTTGGCATTAATGCCTGGTGCAGGCGTAAGGTGATGTCGGCATCTTCAGCAGCGTAATGGCCGCCCTTATCGACATCAATTTGATTGAAGGTGAGCTGTGCCTTGCCCTTACCCGCAATCTCAGTGAACGAGACTGGTTTATGCCCGAGATACAACTCCGACAGCGAATCCATATCATGGCGCGTGGCCACGCTATTGATCACGTAGCTCTGCAACATGGTGTCAAAGGTGACGCCCTGCATATGCACGCCGTAATGCCGCATCACACTCATGTCGTACTTGAGATTCTGACCAATCTTAGGCAATTGCGGGTCTTCCAATAGCGATTTAAGTTGCGCCACTACTGCGTCCCGCGCTAATTGTTGTGGCGCACCATCATAATCATGCGCTATCGGCACATAGGCGGCCTGGCCGGCGTCGATGGCAAACGACAGGCCGACCAGCTCTGCCTGCTGTGCGTCAACACTGGTGGTCTCGGTGTCGAAGGCAAAGCCCTCGCTGGCCGCCAGCCGCTCGACCCAGCTGTCCAGTTGAGACTGCTCCAGAACAATTTCGTACTGGCCCGGTTTGAACTCCGTTGGGGCATCGGCGTGTGCGCTGACTGGAACGTCGGCACCCATTTCAGCCAACCATTTTTTAAACTGCAACTCGGTGAAAATTTCCACCAAAGTATCCTGATCGATTGCGCCATTCACTAATTGCTCAGGTGGCAGGTCCACGTCAAGATCACAGCGGATCGTGACGAGATCGCGGGACAGGGGTATTTGTGGCAAAAACTCTCGCAGGTTCTCACCCACTTTGCCGCCGATATCATCTGCATTTTCAATGATGGCGTCCAGACTGCCATATTGATCGAGCCACTTAACCGCCGTCTTGGGACCGACTTTGGGCACACCCGGAATATTGTCGGAGCTGTCGCCCACCAGAGTCAGATAATCGATCATCTGATCCGGACGCACACCGTGTTTTTCTATCACCCCGGCTTCGTCGTATTCAACTTTTTTCATGGTGTCGATCAAGTGCACTTTATCGGTCACAATTTGCGCAAGATCTTTATCTCCAGTAGCCACCAGCACAGAATCGTCCTGTTCCGCGACCAGTTTTGCATAAGTGCCAATCACATCATCAGCCTCGACCCCGGGCGTGGCAATCAATGGTATACCCATGGCCTTGATTGCCCGGTGCACGTAGTCGATCTGGCTGCGCAGCTCATCTGGCATGGGTGGGCGGTTAGCTTTGTACTGATCGTAGATATCATGGCGGAAGGTTTTTCCCTTGGCATCGAAAACCGCGACGATATTGGCATCCGGGTACTCCGTAATGAGGCTTTTGATCATATTGATGGTGCCAAACACTGCGCCGGTGGGTTGGCCCGAAGTGGTCTGCATGCGCTTTAGCTGTGGCACATAAAATGCACGGAACAAATATGACGATCCGTCAATCAGTATCAGTTTAGGTTGCTGCATGGGGAATAACTTGCGAACGCCTCGCCGCGAGCCGCGTAAACAGGTGCGCCGGGGCAATTGGAAGTGGTGGTTTATGATACCATGGGCATCAACGCCAGCGCTTGGCTCGAGGTGCCTCAGATGACGAAAATTACACCTGGACTTATCATTCTGCCATTCCTGTTATTGGTCTGTACACCTGTGCTGGCGCAAAGCACTGCTGCGCCGCCAGCCTTGGGTCAGGAGACTAAAGGTGAGCCGGCTTTGCCTGAACAAACTACCGACTCTGATGATCCGCAAGAGCAAGCCGCTTCCGGGCCGCTGCGCGCGCTCGGCAAAACCCGTATCACGGAATCAAGAAGAGACAGCGGTCAGGTCTACGAAATTCAATTGCATCATTCTATGGGCAGCAAACAGTATATTGAAGAGCATGATTCAGATGGCAAGATTGAGTCCACCAATAACGATATTGAAGAGACGCCTAATTTACCTAAATGGAAAATAGGTTCCTGGTAGGGGCTTTATTGTGGCTCGCCTGCTGGTTGGCCATAACATCTGCTGCTGCCGTACAATCTGCAGCCACAACTAAAACGGTGGCCGAGCAAGCTGCTGGTGATCAAGTTCCAGCCTATTCACAGCGCCGCCAAATTCGTTTTTATAAAGCCAACCGGCAGGGACAAACGACGCGCATCAGCTTCACCGCACGGCGCGCACGGCGCGAAGGCTGCCAGAACTTTTTAAAAAGAACCCGCGTCTTTCAGGCCAACCAATACGGCTTTGCCCAGTGCCGCTTGTATAGCAAGAGGAATTGTCAGGCCGCGTCTATACTCAGCGTCACCCGAGATAAACTGCCGGAGCCGGTAACGGAACTTAGCCAGGGGTATAGCTGGCATCCGGTTGCTGAACACAAGCGCGGCGCCAAGGTGCGCTCATGGGATTGCTGGGTTAGCGATCCAGCTGTGACCGAACCAAAAGCCGAGTAGTTTTTGCGCCGCCGCTAGACCTTGTGGGACAGCGCCAGATAATCATGGGATTGCATTTCCTGCAAGCGGCTGATGGTGCGCTGAAACTCGAATGCATTGCGACTGCCGCTATAGATATCGGCGACCGGGGCCGCGGCCGACACAATGAGTTTTACATTATGGTCGTAAAACACATCTATCATGTTGATAAAGCGACGTGCCTGATCTTCGGCCAGCCGGTCCATCACCGGCACATGCGATAGCAATATAGAATTGAAGGACATGGCCAGTTCAATATAGTCGTTTTGCGATCGCGGCCCATCGCACAGTTCCGCAAACTCGAACCAGATAACGCCATCAGCCCGTTTGATGGTTTGCAATTGCCTGCCTTCAATTTCAATGCTGGCCTTTTCCTTGCCCGCATCCGGTGCCAGGTGATCAAAGTTGTAACGCATGCCCGCCTCGGCATCATCGTTCAATGGCTGGAACCAGGTTTCAGCCTGATCCAGAAAGCGCAGGCGATAATCGATGCCGGAGTCTAAATTGACCACCTCCGTGTGTTGGTAAATCAACTCAATGGCCGGCAGGAATAAGTCTCGCTGTAACCCCCCTGCATACAGGTTAACCGGCTCGACGTTTGACGTGGCCACCAGACTAACGCCCTGTTCAAACAGGACGTTCATCAAGCGGGCCAGTATTACCGCATCGGCAACATCGTTAACAACAAATTCATCAAAACAGAGAATGCGCGTTTGCTCGGCAATACGTTGGCCGATTATTTGCAGAGGGTCTGCCTGTTCATGCAGCTGTTTTCGGTCATCGTGCACGCGATGCATAAAGCGATGAAAGTGCATACGCATTTTATGCTCAAACGGCAGACAGTCATAAAACATATCGACCAGCCAGGTTTTACCGCGCCCTACGCCGCCCCAAAAATAAAGTCCCCTCACCGGCTCGATGGCCTTAGCTTTTGTCAGCCCTACCCGTTGCAAAAAAGTAGGCGCAGGTAGGGGATTGTCAATTAAACGCTGATATAGCCCCTGCAACTCAGTAACCGCCAATTGCTGCCCGGCATCCACCTCGAAATCGCCGCTCTGTAATAGCGCTTCATAGCGCTGTTGTGGGCTGAGCGGTGGGCTGAGCGAAGTGGTGCGATGTTGGCTGGGGTCCATGCTGATGTGATTAGGCCGCTGCGGCTGTAATTATTATTGCTGTCATTAAGTTTAACGTATGATCAGCGCAATTGTTTAAAATGAGACTCGCGTCATTCGTTCATCCACATAACTGAGCCCTATATGACCACTTCAAAGCGAAATCTGGTTGTCTGCAGTCTTGCTTGCCTGGCGGTATTTTTATTCGGCGGCTTGTTCCAACCGGGCGAGTGGTATGCCGGGCTACGCCGCGCGCCGTGGACACCACCCGATATCGCTTTTCCGATTGTGTGGGCGCTTCTGTATTGCGCCATCGCCATCGCTGGTTGGCAAATATTCAATAGCGGCCAACGCGCTCTGCAAGGTTTATGGATAGCACAGTTGCTGGTCAACGGACTTTGGTCCTGGCTATTCTTTGGTCAACATTGGCCGCTGGCCAGCCTGGTTGATATCGTCCTGCTGGGCGGGCTGGTTTTGGTTCTGATGATTGCCTGTTTTAAGGCAGGATTGCGGCAGGCAGGCTGGCTGCTGCTGCCATATTTGTTGTGGCTGGAATTAGCGACCACACTGAACGCTTATATAGTGCGCTTTAATTAATCGGTCTAGCGCTTTGGGCGTGGCAGCAGATTGCGAGTCTAACCATTGCTCAGTGCGAGGGCATCCTTGCCCTTATTGGTTTTACCTTGGAACCCACCACCATTTGCCAATCACTATACGCAAGGCAAGCGCGCAGCGGATGCCCCCATTAGGGTGAAAATCCAAGAGTGAAAAACAGTGTTTGAACAACCGTCTGAGCCAAATCTAATCCGCTTTGGCCACTGAATACACAAACGGTCGAACGCCCAGCTTTTGTAGTCTACTCTTGGCGGTTTTAGCTTTTCGCCGATCTGCATAGGGGCCCAGCCGCAGCCGGTAAAAGGTACCTTTACCTTCCACCTCGCGGGCCTGAGTGATGGACCGGAAGCCTTTCAGCGCCAGTTTTGCGCGCAGTTCCTCGGCGTCCTGATAGTCACGAAATGAAGCCGCCTGGACATAATAATCGGTGTTTTCATCCGGCCCTACCGGCACTGAGTCGGGTAGGTCGTCCGGCATGACTTTTTCGATATCACGCAACAGTTCATAAAATTCAAATTCCTTTTCAGTGCTGCGCGTATCAATCAGTGCGGCTATTTCCGCATCTTCATCGACCGCTGGTGCCCGTTGCTCGAACAGCGCTCGCAAACCGGCGCCGAATTCGCTGTCACCGCGTTGCGCACCGTTTATCAGCACGCCCAATAATAGGGCGGACAAGCAGATCACCAACAACAGCCCCCATGGCAATTGCGGCAACCGATTGCCGCCGCGCACCTGCTTGGGTCGCGCCCTGGGCTTGATACGCCGCGCCTGGGGCATTACATACGATCGGGGGCATTGACCCCGAGAATCGACAAGCCATTGGCCAGCACCTGGCGAGCCGCCTGACACAGTGCCAATATGGCATCACGCTGAGCAGGTTCGGCATCTAAAAACTTACTGCTGTTGTAATAGGCGTGAAAGGCGGTCGCCAGTTCGCGTAAATAATAGGTTAGTTGATGCGGTTCGTAGTCACGCGCCGCGTTTTCAATAACTTCACCAAAGCGCTGCAAAAGGGTTAATAGCGTGCGCTCATGTTCACCGCTTAACAATTGCAGATCGGCGCTAGCCGGCTCGGCCAGAGCAATGCATCGCTCCGTTGCCTGACGAAAAATACTGCAGATTCGAGCATGCGCGTATTGCACGTAGTACAGCGGGTTTTCATTGCTCTGCGACTTGGCCAGATCAAGGTCAAAATCCATGTGCTGTTCCGACTTGCGCTGTATATAAAAAAACCGTGCAGCATCGCTGCCCACCTCTTCGCACAATTCACTTAAGGTCACAAACTGTCCGCTACGGGTCGACATAGAAACTTTTTCCCCACCTCGGTACAACACAGCAAATTGGACCAATAACACGGTCAGCTGATCTGGCTGCAGGCCCAGCGCCTGCAAGGAAGCTTTGACACGCGGAATGTAGCCGTGGTGATCCGAACCCCAGATATTAATACACTCATCAAAACCTCGGTCCATCTTGTCTTTGTGATAGGCGATGTCAGACGCGAAATAGGTCGGTTGACCGTTGTCGCGAATCACCACCCGGTCTTTTTCATCGCCATAGGCGGTGGAACGAAACCACCAGGCGCCACCTTTTTCATACACATCGCCGCTGGCTTTGAGTTGCTCGATGGCCGCGTTTATCTTGCCGCTGTCAAATAATGAGCGCTCGGAAAACCAGGTGTCGTAATCGACACCAAATGCCGTCAAGTCCGTCTCGATACCTTGCAGTATGGTTTGCAGCGCGCAGTCAAAGAATACTCGCCAACCATCCTCGCCAAGCTCGAGTTTGGCGAGCGAAATGAGGGCGTCTAAGGCAGCTTCATCTTCCAGCCCGCTTTGTGCCTTGGCCAATTCCTCGGCAGGCAAAATATACTGCTCGCCATATTGTGCCTGCAAATCTCGGGCCATGTCGCTGACATAATCTCCCTGATAAGCATTGCCTGGCAGCGCTACCTGCTGACCGGTGTGCTGCAGGTAACGCAGCCACACACTCAATCCCAGAATATCCATCTGTCGGCCGGCGTCGTTAACATAATATTCGCTTTCAACCCGGTTGCCGGCCGCACGCAATAAGCGTGCCAATGCATCGCCATAGGCTGCGCCTCGACCGTGCCCCACGTGCAAGGGTCCGGTCGGGTTGGCCGACACGAATTCCACCAATATGTAACGCCCCGAGTCGGGCTGTGCCAGCCCGTAGTTCTCGGCAGCATCAAAAATATCCAGCAATACCTGTCGCTGCGCGGTATCAGCAACAAACAGGTTTATAAAACCCGGGCCCGCGATCTCCACCTTGACGATTAACGGGTCAGCCGGTAGCGCATCAACAATCAATTGCGCCAGTTCGCGCGGATTTCGCCGCGCCGGCTTGGCCAGCGTCAGCGCCAGATTGGTGGCGAAATCGCCATGCTCCGGCTGCCGGGTGCGTTCAAACTGTGGGTTGATTGCGAGGTCGTCAGGCAGCACCTGATCTGCCTGTAGGCGACCAATGGCTTGCTCAAACAATGTCAGTAATTGCTGCTTCACGCGTGAGTCTCAAATTGTGCCGGCATTAAAAGCGGGATTCTACCCTGTTGTGCACGTGGTTAATACAAATCCAACGGGTCTACATCCAGACTCCAGCGCACGGCACCGGCCAATTTTCGCATTGCCGCATCCTCCGCCATATGATCCAACCAGGCGGCGGCGCAGCTATGCAATATCGAACGCCGACTGGCGGTCAATAACAATTGTGCGCGGTAGCGTCCCGCGCGGCGCTCCATCGGCGCGGGCACTGGATCCAGCACAGACAAGCCTGTATGGGTCGGTATGCTGCTTTTAGCATGGCGCAAGAACTGTAGGGCCTTGGCCTGATGGGTCGATTCGGCTCTTAAAATGGCGAAGTAGCCAAAGGGTGGAAATTGATGGGCTTGTCGTTGCGCCAACAGGTGCTCAGCAAACCCCGCGAAATCGTGCTGTTTTACCCAATCAAAAAACGGGTGCTCGGGAAAGCGGGTTTGAATAAGCACCCTACCGGCCTGTGCTCGACGGCCCGCCCGACCGGCAACCTGTACCAATTGCTGGAACAGATGTTCGCTGGCTCGGAAATCGGTGCTGTATAAGCCCTGGTCCGCGTTCAACACACCCACCAACGCAACTGCGGGGAAATCATGCCCCTTACTCAGCAATTGTGTGCCCAGCAGTATATCCGCGGCGCCCGAGCTCGCCTGCTCGAGCAACTCTTGCAACTCACCACGGCGACGGGTGCTATCGCGGTCAATACGCAACACCCGGGCGTCGGGAAAGCGCTGCTGCAGAGCCTGTTCCACCCGTTGCGTACCCTCGCCCACCTCCACCAGCGCTCCGTTGTCACAAGCTTGGCAATGCTCAGGCGCCTTGGCTTCATAGCCACAATGGTGACAGCGCAAGCGATTGATGCGCTGATGATAGGTTAAGTGGGAGTCGCAGCGATGGCAGCTAAGTGTATGCCGACAGTCAGCGCACATCATCACTGGTGCAAAGCCCCGACGATTTAGATACAGCATTACCTGTTGCGATTGTGCCAAGGTATTACTGATGGCTTCTATAAGAGGCGGGCTCAGCCCGTCACTCAACGGCAGCTGATTCAGATCCAGCAGATCGACCTCCGGCAATTGTGCTCGAGTTGCCCGCTCGCGCAACGCCAACCTTTGATAACGACCGCTGATCGCGTGCTGGTAACTTTCCAGAGACGGCGTAGCCGAACCAAGCAGGATCGGTATTCCCAACATTTTCGCCCGGTACACGGCAACATCCCGCGCGTGGTAGCGCACGCCATCCTGCTGTTTGAACGAACCATCATGCTCCTCGTCCACCACAATCATTCCCAGCTCTGGTAATGGCGCGAACACGGCCGACCGCGTCCCAATCACAACGCGAGCAGCGCCGCTGCGTGCATGCCACCAGGCCAAATGTCTCTCGCCCGGGGTTAGCGCCGAGTGCATCACCGCCAATGGGCAAATCAGTTGCTCCTGCACCCGGGTAATCAATTGCGGTGTTAAGCCGATCTCCGGGACCAGCAACAAACACTGTCGGCCAGTCGCGAGTACTTCGCGCATCAGGGCGATGTAAACCTCAGTTTTACCGCTCCCGGTTACGCCGTGCAATAAATTGCTGACAAATTGCGGGTGTTGGATCACTGGCCGTATGTGGTCTACCGCGCCGGCTTGTTCCGCATTAAGCTCGATCTGCTTTTCTGCCACGGGGCCGCCAGCAATCAGTTCAGGCACCAAGATGTCTTCGTTTAGCCAACCCTTTTCCAACAACGCCGCCACGGCCTGACGCCAGCCGCCGGACTGCTGTTTAAAGTCCACTGCCCTGAGCACTTGGGCCTTCATAAATCGTTTAACAATGGCCAGTTGCAAGGGTGCACGATGCAGCTCTTCGATGGCGGAACTGCGACCATGGTCACTCAAGCGCCATTGTTTTTCAGCCACCGGAGTCAGCTCCCGCCCCTGGCGCAACAATTGCGGCATCGCCAGGTCTGTCACTTCTCCGATCGGGGCCAGATAGTAGCCCGCCATCCAGCGTATCAATTGCAACAGATGAGCATCGAAAACAGGCTCTGTATCGAGTGTTTCAAACACCGGTTTCAGTTTGTTCCGCGGCAGGTCGGAATACTCTTTGATGGCCACAATCAAACCCACCAATTTGCGCCCGCCGAAGGGCACCAGAACGCGGGTACCTACCGCCGGTACCTCGATAGCGCTCATATCGCCATCGGCCATCAATAGAAAATCAAATGTGCGCCGCAAAGGCACCGGCACCGCGACTTCCAGAATGACAGTAGCGGGGCTAGCCACGCAATCCCACTGCCTGTGGGCTGCTCAGCGAGCCAACATCAGAGCACCTTGAAGCCTGTGGATAACTTTGTGAATAGTTTCGCAATTTTATCAACTCAGTGGTCGCCGTTGTATGCCTGAATTTTCGGGCATTTTTGGGCCGCTTCTGAATTAGTGATATAAAACATATGGTTACAGAACGTTATTCAAGTACGAGAATTTATTTTGCTAAAAATTTTACAAATATCTTGACAACCAAAAATTGTGCATAACTCCCACATGCTCACGATTTAGGGATTTTTCAATGTTGCAAAAAATTCAACGGCTTATGGATTGTTATTGGCAGCCTCGCTCAACAGATAAACAAAAGATCTCGGGTGACAGCCCATCGCACTGCCGTCGCGAGGCTCAGTATAAGTGATATTAATATCGCACCAGTCAAAAATGTGGCGTTGATTATTTTCTGCACAATTCAGCGCGAACCAATCTGTTCAGCGGCTAATTCAGTGGGGCAAATTTGGTGTTTGTTGCCGCTGCCGGAGTCGATAAGGGCTATGGGTCAAGATTGAATTCGGCTACACTCAAGCGCCTGATTTTTAATGCGACATATTTGGTCGACTTGCGAACCGGAAAAGACCCTCAATGAGCCCCAGATTCACCGCTGACAGCGCCGACAAATTTGTGCTGTATCAGAAAGCAGTTCAGTCCGCCGAGCAGGACATAGAATTTCTCAATGACACTTATAAGTCTATTCGCGGTCGTGAACCACGACACCTGCGAGAGGACTTTTGCGGCACCTGTTTATTGTCTGCCAACTGGATCAAATTAGATCATCGAAATACAGCCGAGAGCTATGACATAGACCCCGAACCGCTTGAGTGGGGTCGCCTGCACAACCTCGCGCCGCTGGGTAACGACAAAGACAGGGTGGTGCAGTATGAAGAGGACGCTCGCAATGCCAGCCGCCAGGCACCGGATGTGCGCTGCGCACAAAATTTCTCCTACTGGGTGTTTAAAACCCGCGCTGAAATGCTGACCTACTTTAAAGGTGTGCAGGAAGACTTGGCAGAGGAAGGCATTTTTGTGGTCGACCTGCATGGCGGCCCTGAGAGTATTCAGGAACTGGAGGAAGAAACCGAGATGGATGACGAGAGCTTCACCTATGTGTGGGACCAGGACAAAATCAACCCCATTACCGGCGAAGCCCTGATGCATATTCATTTCCGCTTTCCTGATGGCACTGAAATGTCTCGCGCGTTTAGCTACGACTGGCGGCAGTGGAGCATTCCGGAGCTCAGCGATGTGTTTATGGACGCCGGGTTTTCAAGGGTCGACTGCTATTGGGAAGGCACCGACGAAGATGGAGAAAGCGGCGACGGCGTATTCAGTGTTAGCACTGAGGGCGAGGCGTGCTTGTCTTACGTGGCTTATCTGGTAGGCCAAAAATAGTATGGATGGGAGTTGGTTGCCTGGCGTGCTCGCCATCGCAGTCGGCCTGATTGTTTTCGCTGTGGCGCGCAAAGCACAGCCTGCGAGCAACCAGCAAGGTTCGGGCATTGAGCCGCCGGACGCCACATTGGCGACTGAATTAATTGTTGCGACGTTTAATATTCAAACCGGCAAGAATAGTAAGGGAAAACGCGACATTAGCCGCTCGGCGCGAGTACTGAAGGATGCCGCTCTGGCTGGCGTGCAGGAAGTTTATGCGCCGACCTGGTTAAACCGTCTGGGGGTTGGCACTGCGCAGCCTGAGGCGCTGGCCATCGGCAGCGCTGGCCGCACCCTGTTCAGCGCCACCCGGCTGCGCTGGTGGCGCGAACACCGTGGCAACGCTATTGTGACCAAGCTTCCGATCGAACACTGGCGCACCGAAATGCTGCCTGATCGTTCCGGCAAGAGTTTCCGAAACTTCACCGTCGCCAAGACTAATTGGCGAGGTCACACGTTTTTCTTTATCAACACCCATTTACACACCCGCGCCGGGCGAGATGAGCAACTGGCAGAGGTGCTACAGGAATTTGATCGCTATCAACGGGTTATTTTGGTGGGCGACTTTAATACCGATTTCGATAACCCCACCCTACAGCAGGCATTAAATGAGACCGACGTCTGTGATGCCATCTCCGAAGCCGGTTTGGAACCGCACACGGATCGCCGGATTGACTGGATTTTGTGTAAGGGCTTCGCGGTTATCTCCGGCCGCTCCCTGCCGATAGGAGTTTCTGACCATCCATATTATGAAGTAACGTTATCACCCCTACCCTGACCATTGGGCAACGTGCGGCGGATGTAAATTTTTGTAGTATCTATAAGTAATACCATTGCTGAATTGCTTAGCGGCGCGTTTAATGGGGACAAGGCTTTACGAGAGCTTTAGCGTGGCACTTGTTGGGATGTCGGAGAGACAATCCAATTCAGGCTTTCAACAAAGTCGCCCGCTTGACAGCGCTAGTTATCTAACCAGAAACTTCAGGAGAAACTCATGTTCAAAGAATTTAAAGAATTTGCCATGAAAGGCAATTTTGTCGATATGGCGGTTGGCATCGTCATTGGTGCGTCATTCGGCACCATCGTTAAATCATTTGTTGACGATATTATTATGCCCGCGGTCGGTGTGCTTACCGGTGGCGTGGATTTTGGCAATATGTTTGCTGTGATTAAGAATCCGGTGGAAGGAGCAACCTATGCGACCATCGAAGCAGCTCATGAAGCCGGTGCGGTAACCATCAACTATGGATTGTTTATCAACGCCATGGTGACCTTTGTGATTGTTGCCTTCGCGCTGTTTATGGTGATCAAGGCAATGAACTCGGCCAAAGCCGCCGCGGCCGCGGAGGAAGCAGCTGTGGAAGAAGCGCCTGCTGACCCTGAACCATCTGAAGAAGTGAAACTACTCACCGAGATTCGCGACTCTCTGCGCCGCGCATAGAGTACCGCTCAGTGAATTTAAAAAGGCCGCCGTTGGGCGGCCTTTTTTATGGCTTGCCGAGGCCGCACTCAAGCTCGGTTCGCTAGGCGAGCATCCTGCATCAGCGTGCCGATCTGATTGGTTTCCAGCATGGGTATGCCACGATTCGCCATCGCTATCGCCGCCGCAACATCATCCAGGTTGTACACCGCCCACTGCCAACTTCCAGGCCAGATATCGTCATCCTCAGGCGGCAAAATTTTGCGGTCCGTGAACAGGAACTCAGGCGTGAGTGACTGCGCCAGCTGGTATACCTCATCACTCCATTTTGGCAGCACCCAGCCGCTGCGCATGGAAGAAATTTTACGGGTATAGGTGATCACCTCCGGATTGAAGGAGATAATCACACATTGATTTTCGACTTCTGACTCCAAAATACGGCGGTGCACTTCGTCCATAAATACCGGGATGCCGAAGCGATCAATAGACTCCTGCTTAATCTCTACAAAGGTCGTGACATCCGGATTTTTCTGCAACCACTTGCAGAAACGGCGAAATGTCGTGAAGCGGTTATCTTTGAATTCGTCTTCAAATCGCTCGGGGTAGCTGGCGCGCAACGCTTTAAATTGCTTGGCGCTGATGTCCCGTATATCCAGCTCTACGCCAGCCATACGCTTAAGTGTTTCATCGTGGTGCAATACTGGCACGCGGTCCCTGGTCATTTGCAAATCCAATTCCATCCAGCGTGCACCGTGCTCATAGGCAGCTTCATACGCCAACAGTGTGTTCTCCGGATAGCGACCCGAATAACCTCGATGGGCCACTAAAATCGGTGCTGCTACCTGCAATTCAGACATCTGCTCTCCTATTCATATGCGCTGCAAACTAATGACCGCTACGAAACACTAGAAACACGCATCGTTCTGGCAATCGCAAGTATCGCCAGGCGTGGTATACCGCTATTCTAAACCATTACATCCATTTGCCCAGACTAATCTATGACGCTCTCGCATGCCTACGCCAATCTATCCCCGGATGATGTGCTCAATACCATTGAATCATTTGGATTTAATTGTGACGGACGTATGCTGGCGCTTAACAGCTATGAAAACCGGGTGTATAGATTAGGCTTGGATGACGGGGGCAGCGTGGTGGCTAAGTTTTATCGTCCAGGTCGCTGGAGTGACGCGGCGATATTAGAAGAGCATGCCTTTACCGCTGAGCTCGCCGCGTTGGAGGTGCCGGTGGTAGCGCCAATGGAAATTGACGGTCGCACCCTATTAAGTAATAGCGACTTCCGCGTTGCGGTGTTCGCTAACCGGGGCGGACGTGCGCCGGATTTAGAGGACTATGATCAGCTTGAACAAATGGGCCGCTTTATGGGGCGCATTCATCGGGCTGGCCAACAGCGCCCGTTTACAGACCGACCTACGCTGGATATCGAAAGTTTCGGCCACGACGCGCGCAACGCTGTGCTGGCAAGTGATTTGCTACCGGCTGAACTACGAGTGGTATACGAGTCACTGACTGAACAATTGCTCCACGAGGCAGGACAATGCTATGAACGAGCTGGCGATGTTGAGTTGATTCGCTGCCATGGTGACTGCCATCCGAGTAATGTGTTGTGGACCGCCGATGGCCCACACATAGTCGATTTCGACGATGCGCGCATGGCACCCGCGGTGCAGGACCTGTGGATGTTTCTGGCCGGTGACCGTGCTGACCGCACCGCGGCCTTGGATGCCGTGCTAGCGGGTTATACCGAGTTTTGCGAATTTGATGCGCGGCAATTGCATCTCATCGAAGCGCTGCGCACCTTGCGGCTAATTCATTATTACGGCTGGCTAACCCGGCGCTGGGAAGACCCCGCATTCAAGTTGGCGTTCCCGTGGTTCAATACACAACGAAGCTGGGAGGACCACATTCTCAGCTTAAGAGAGCAGGCGGCCTTGCTGCACGAACCGGCTCTGCACTGGATGGGTTAATGGGCGATAGGCACCAGTGAGTCGTGTTGCTCGCCCGGCAGCCGATAGGCTCGGCCCAACAGGTCAAATATCGCGCCATTGTCCGGGTTTATAAAACCGCCTTCCCAGATGGCCTCACGCCCCAGGGCGACCGGCTTTTTGCTTACAAATCGTAGTTCCACACCCGGTCGGGTGGTGGCGGCAGACAGCAAGCAGTATTGCGTTTGCGGTACGCAACCGCTATTAAGCCGTATCACCGTTGCCGGCACCTTGCTAAGCGCCTCACGTTGCCGATCATTCAGGTGAGTCATCCATACTCGTTGCTGTTGCCAGCGGCGCAACACTGTTTGGCCTGGCTCTAAGTCGGTCAGAGTAGCTTGGTCCTTGGAAAAGCGCAGCCCCACCGTGCTACTCAAGAGTATGAAGGCGAACCCGCCTGCCAACGCCAGCAACATGTAGCCGACAACTTGGCGCAAGCGCTGTCTTGATAACATCCTAAGTGATCATTGAACAACCGCTTTAACGGCCGTGGGTTCCACGTTCCAGACCACTTCGTTGGAGCTTGGCGACACCGCTTCAAAGCGCAAATTTTCAACCAAGGTTGTTTGCGCAAACGGGAGCAGCTCAATGGCAACGTCGCGGCTAATACGTTGCAGTTCCGCGCACCGACCCGCATCGCATTGCAGAGCGATGAAATCTAATGAGACACGCTTGACGATGAAATTCTCAGACGCATTAAGCAGGCAGAATTCGATATCAAAATTGGTTCGGTAACTGTGTTGCCCGGAGGCGCCGCAGGCTTGCAACTGCGACAGTGGCATTAAATCAGCACGCGGCGTTTTGCCGGCCTGTTCCCACCATAAGCCAGCGCCTGTCAGCAGAACTAACGTCAGGCTGATCAAAATGCGACGCTGTTTGCTGAAGCCGGAGAAAAATAACAACCAAATTAATATAAGGCCCAGTACTGGAATAATCAGTCTGATCATAGTTACTACACACCCGTTGCGCACCTATGCGCTCACCAAATATGCTGGAATGATAGCACCTCATGGCATAACATCGCCGTAGGCCAGCCGAAAAGACTCATGATAAAACCGTTCACCACCAAAGCCCTGCTCAAGGAACTATTTCTTGATCAACTGATCAGTTCGGTTGAAGCCAAGCGGATACACGCCAATTTAGCTGACGCGGCTAGTCCCAATCAACACCCGCTGGTCGCTATTGCACGTAGCTTGCCATCGCATGTAAAAACCGGTGACAAGTTAAGTCTGGACGATTTGGGTGAGTGGCTGGCCAATCGCTGTGGCTTGCCTTACTACCATATTGACCCCTTAAATATTGATATTGGCTCGGTCACCCGGGTCATTGCCGCGCAGTACGCAAAGCAGAACGGATTGCTGGCGGTGAAAGATACACCACACAGCGTAACGCTGGCGGTGAAAGACCCGGTTGATCTGGGCTGGCGCGACAGTCTGGCCGGGTTGCTGCGAAAAGACATCGAAGTGGTGTTTGCCAACCCTACCGAGATTGATCGCTACATCAATGAGTTTTACAGCGTTGCCAAGTCCATCAGCCAGTCCAGCCTCAACGATGACGATGCCGGCAATAGCCTGCAACAAAATCTTGAGCAATTAGTTGAACTGGGCCAACGGGGTCAATTGGACGCCGAAGACCATCATATTGTGCAGGTGGTGGATTGGTTATTGCAGTACGCCTTTGAGCAACGCGCCAGCGACATTCACCTGGAACCTCGCAAAGAACGAGGAGAGATTCGCTTCCGCATCGATGGTGTATTGCATTACGCCTATCAGGTGCCCAGTAACGTGTTGCTGGCCATTACCGGGCGTCTTAAAACGCTGGCCCGCATGGACATCTCCGAACGCCGTCGGCCGCTGGATGGGCGATTAAAAACCCGTACCCCCGACGGCAAGGAAATTGAGCTGCGCTTGTCGACTGTGCCGACCGCCATGGGCGAAAAGATGGTGATGCGAATTTTCGACCCGGAGGTTTTACAACGCGGTTTTGTAGAATTGGGCCTGACCGACCGTGAGCTTGATTTGTGGCGGCGCCTGACCACCAATACCCATGGCATTATTCTGGTAACCGGGCCGACCGGCTCCGGCAAGACCACCACCTTGTACTCCACCCTGCGAGACTTGGCAGACAGCGAAGTGAATGTGTGTACCATCGAAGACCCGATTGAGATGGTTGAGCCCAGCTTTAACCAGATTCAGGTGCACGATGCCATTGATCTAAGCTTTTCTTCGGGCGTTCGGGCTCTGCTAAGGCAAGATCCCGACATCATCATGATTGGTGAGATTCGTGATATCGCCACCGCCGAGATGGCGATTCAAGCGGCGCTAACTGGTCACCTGGTGTTATCCACGCTACATACCAATGACTCGCCCTCGTCCATCACACGCATGCTTGAACTGGGCGTACCTGCGTATCTGATCAACGCCACGGTGCTAGGCGTCATGGCTCAGCGGCTGGTGCGCACGCTGTGCCCACACTGTAAAACAAGCTCCAGTATCGATCCTGATATCTGGTCTGAGTTTTGTCAGCTCAGCGACATTACACAGACCAATGTCATGCAGGCGGATGGTTGTGTTGAGTGCCGCCAAACCGGTTATCTGGGCAGGGTCGGGCTGTACGAAATGATGGAGATGACAGATGGGCTAAAGAAAATGGTGGCCCCGGATTGTGACCTGCAAACTCTGCGCCGTCAGTCACAGAAAGATGGATTGCTGACGTTGCGCCATAGCGGTGCCAAGAAAGTGGCTGACGGGCTCACCACCATGGAAGAGGTGCTGCGCGTAACCCCGTTGATTACCTGAACCGATTGGCCGCGAGCGGTCTCCAGGCATGCGAAATCTTATGCGCAGAAAAAAGCCGGGTCGCCTCAAGCGTGCTGTTCGAAAAGCATTGCTGTGGGGCCTAACAATGGTGGTAATGGCGTCAGCGCTGCCTATGGTTTTGATTCGGTTCGTCGACCCGCCCACCAGCATGTTTATTGAACTCAATAAGCGCGCCCACAACACCAATATCAAGCACGATTGGCGCGATATGGAGGAGGTATCTTTGTACTTCCCGGTGGCGGTCATCGCCTCGGAAGATCAGCAATTTCCTCATCATTTTGGCTTTGATCTGGCGCAGATTATGCTTGTTCTTGAAGACCAGGAGCAGGGTTTATCGCGCGGTGCCAGTACCATTAGTCAGCAGACTGTTAAGAACCTTTTTTTGTGGCCGGACCGCAGCTTGCTGCGTAAAGGGGTTGAAGCCTGGCTAACGGTGTGGCTGGAGTTAATCGTGCCCAAAAGGCGCATCCTTGAGATCTACATTAATTACGCCCAGTTCGGCACCTCGGTGTTTGGCGTCGGCGCCGCCAGCGAATACTATTTTGGCATCCCCGCCAGTCAGTTGTCGCCACGCCAATCGGCCTTGATCGCCGCCAGCCTGCCGACACCGTCTCGCTCCAATCCGGCCGACCCTTCGGAATACTTGCTGGAGCGGGCCGCGTATATTGAAGATCAGATGCCGCGAGTGGGTGGGCGACGCATCGTACGCGAACTTTAATTACCATCGCCGACGTGCGACCATTAGGCCATGAATAGACATTTCCCCGAATCTCGGCTGCGGCGCAGCCGCGCGCACGATTTCTCGCGCCGTCTGGTGCGAGAAAACCAACTCAGCGCCGACGATCTGATACAACCGGTGTTCGTGCTGGAAGGTGAGCAGCGCAAAGAGGCCGTAGACTCCATGCCGGGCGTTGAGCGTACCTCAGTTGATCTGTTAATTGAGCGCAGCAAAGGTCTGGTTGAGCTCGGCATACCCGCCATCGCGCTGTTTCCGGTCATCGATGCCAGCCTCAAATCAGAACTGGCCGAGGCTGCGTACGATTCGCAGGGTTTGATGCAGCGGGCCGTGCGGGCCTTGAAAAAGGCGGTGCCTGAGATTGGCATCATCACCGATGTTGCGCTCGACCCCTATACCAGCCACGGTCAGGATGGTCTGTTAGATGACAAGGGTTATGTCGCCAATGACATCACTCTCGAAGTGTTAATCAAACAGGCCGTATCACACGCCGAAGCGGGCGCTGATGTGGTGGCTCCCTCAGATATGATGGATGGACGCATTGGCGCTATTCGCGCTGCCCTTGAGGAGCGTGGTTTTCACAACACACAGATTTTGGCCTACTCGGCAAAATACGCGTCGGCCTTTTATGGCCCATTTAGAGACGCTGTCGGTTCGGCCGGTAATTTAGCCGGGGGCGACAAAAAAACCTATCAACTCGACCCAGCCAATGGCGAGGAAGCTTTTGCTGAAGTGGCCATGGATATTGCGGAAGGCGCTGACTACATTATGGTCAAGCCGGGCCTGCCGTATCTGGATATAGTACGCAACCTGAAGCAGCGCTTTGCCATGCCTACCTTCGTGTACCAGGTCAGTGGCGAGTACGCCATGCTCAAAGCCGCCAGCCAGAACGGTTGGCTGGACGAACGCGACGCGGTTCTGGAGTCTCTACTAAGTTGTAAACGCGCCGGCGCCAGCGCCATATTGACATACTACGCGGAGGCCGCTGCCCGCTGGTTGGCGGATCAAGCGCAATGAGCCTGCGCTACTTACACAGCATGATTCGTGTCGGCGATCTGGACGCGGCTCTGGATTTTTTCTGCAACAAGCTCGGCTTGATCGAAACCCGACGTTACGATAATGAAGCCGGGCGCTTCTCGCTGATCTTTCTGGCCGCCCCACACGACCTCGAACAGGCGCAACAAAACTCTGCCCCACTGGTGGAGCTGACCTACAACTGGGACGAAAGCGAATACGGCGGTGGTCGCAATTTCGGCCATCTGGCCTATGAAGTAGACAATGTGTATGAACTCTGCCAGCGACTGATGGAACAGGGCGTGACCATCAACCGGCCACCGCGCGAGGGGCGCATGGCGTTTATTAGGTCACCGGACGGCATCTCGGTGGAATTACTGCAGAAGGGCGATAATTTGCCCGAGCAAGAACCTTGGGTCTCGATGCAAAACACCGGTAGCTGGTGAGTTTGACATTTAACCGCGTCTGCGCGGCCCTTAAAGCCTGACAGTTTGTATGGCTATGGTGATGCGTGCGGTCGGCTGCGTGATTCATGACAGTGCTACACTGGCACCCTTGGTGACCAATCCAGCAGCCCTATGCCCCCAGCAAAATTGCCTGTCTGTTTACTGCTTGGCATTAGCTTATGCCTGCCGGTTCTGACGGCCCGGGGCGCCCTTGGTGATTCTGCGGCGGCAGAATCTTCTCGCATCTACCGCAGCCCGGAAGAGCGCCGCGATGCAGGTCTGGGCCGGGAATTATTGCCCTGGTTGAAAGTCTCCGGCCTGCTGGAAGCCGAGCGTGAGCGCCTCGATTTCGAATTTGAAAATAATGTTGAGCAGCGTGAAGATGACGGAACGGTGTTAACGCTTCAAGTGGGGCTGGATATAACCATGTCGGAACTTATGTCTGCTGAAATCACACTGGAGACGGAGCGAGATACTGCCACTACCAGCAAGGTTGACGAGGCCATACTCATCATTGAATTTGACCCCGTTGAGCTCGAACTTGGCAGGCTGTCGGCACCCTTCGGAGAATATTACAGCCATTTTATTATCGGGCCGTTGCTGGAAATTGGTGAAACAGTCACCGACGGAGCCGTTTTGGCCTGGGATATAAATGATTATTTTGAATTGTCGGTAGGCGCTTTGCACAGCGCTGTGAGCGCGGCTGGGTCAGGCAGCCTGGACTGGGCTATGAATCTAGAGTTTGTTAATGACACCGAATCCATCAAGCTGGGGCTGGGATATTTATCGGATTTGGCGGAAAGCGATGAGCAATTATTGTCAGAGTTTGAGGGCGACTACAACCACAGGGTAGGTGCCATTAATGCCTATGCCCTGTTTGGCTTTTCCAATATGGAGATTACCGCAGAATATGTGGCCGCGACTGGTGCCTTTTCCGGATTTGAGGCCGAGCTAGACCGACCGCGCGCATTCAATATCGAATGGGCGTATTTCCTGAGCGATGCCGCTCAACTCGCGCTACGCTATGAAACCAGCCACGAACTCGAAGACGCGCCCAAATCTCAGGCTGGTATTAATCTGACGTGGCGACCCAATCGATATGTTCTGCTATCGCTGGAGTATCTGCGCGCACGCTACGCGCGCGATTTCGTGTTTGATGACGAGGACAATATGCTGCTCCGTGGCGACAGCGTCGCCGGGCAAATTGCAATCGAGTTTTAGAATCGCGGCAGCACGCCCAGTTGGATGGCTTGGGGCGCCAGGGTGACCGAGTTCACGGTTAGATATTTCAATTCCAGACTGGCGCTGCGCGCCTTGTGCACCGGCACGCCCAATTGCGACAACAAGCTGCTGGACAGCGGGATTGATCCAATCGTAACGGTAAAATCATCGGTAAAGCCAATTTCGCCATTGCGCGCCACCGGTTGGCCAGTCACCGCAATCGCCATTTTAGATTGATCCAGAAACGGCAACGCATCGCGCACCTGTGCCACCGCTTCGTGCGCGCGTTTATCTAGTTGAGCAACTTTGTTCAGATCGAGAATCACACCCAACTCCAGTTCGCCCTGACGGATCTGTGCATTCAACGCATCGCTCACGCTGAGTAATTTGCGGCCGTCTGGGTCCGCTTGCAGGCTGGCAATCATCAGCGCATTGAACTCGGTTTCAGAGAGTTCCAGCTGCCCTCGCATCACCCCGGCAAACTTGCTGCCTAAAAATGCACCAATACCCTGCTTGTTTATCGTGTCGGTAAGCTGTTCGACCGCTCGCGACTGTGGGGTTTGCTGATAGGTCCTGGTCGATTGCTGCGCATTTGATTGCGCTGCAGGCGCCGAGCTACTCGTGTGCACGGGGGCCTGATACCAGTCGGGGAGAGTTTGGCTGGAATACCAGGCGTACGCCAGACCGCCAACCACCGCTAGCACAACAATTAAAATAATACGGATCATGATTAGTTTTCCTCTTGAACGGGAATCGCGGTTACACCGGGGGGCGGTTTATCGCCGTATACCCAGCGACCTTTTTCCCGCCATTTGTATGCGGGCTGAGTGATTTTAGGCGGCGCTATATGATTTGCATCCGTCAGCGACGTGGCTGGCCACCCAGGGTTGCTAAATGTAGGCAGCCAATAAGTTCCGGTACGCAAATAGGCCAGATAGCTGATGCCGGCAAACGCCACCACCACAATAGCAATCGCCTTAAAAATAAATCGCCAGTACACGTCGCTGCGTTACAGCAAGCTGAAACTCACGCTGATTTGCGCGCGAACTTTTTGCAAACCAAACATTTCCGGTGGTGCAGCATCAGCCGCCATGGCGCTGCTCTTCATGGCCACCTCGCGATGATAAACCGGCGATTGCGCTGCCGAGGCCTCATTAATCAGAAACGCCTGCCCAAGGCTGCGGCCCAGGCGTTGCGCCAAAAATTCCGCCTTGCGTTTGGCATCATCGGCCGCCGCGCCCAGTGCTTGCTGCTCAAGCCCTGCGCGATCCTGAAATCCGCTCTGTACGCCATCGATGGTCGACACGCCCTGCTCTACCAGGGCCTGAATTAACGGCGAGATTTGCTCCAAATCGTTGACCGTAATCGCTAAGGAACGAGACACTCTCTCGCCGCGATAAACACGCTTGCCATCGCGGTAATCGTATTGCGGCTGGGCTGACAATTGCGTGCCCTTAACATATTTATCAGCGATGCCCGCATTCTTGATTACGTTCAACACACTTTGATAACGCTCGTCGGCCTCGCTCTTGGCAGCGGCCAATAATGCCTTTTGAGCTGTGACGGAAACGCTGAGCACGGCCTGATCCGGCTCCGCCTCAATCTCACCGATGCCGGATACATTGATGCTGTCGATGGTAGCCATCCGCGGTTCATTTTCATGCGCACAGGCACTGACTGTCAGGAGCGCCAGAACCAGCGCTAATAATATTTGCTTCATCGAAGACCTCCAGAGGGCTAATTGACAGCCCTGCTCACCGTAATGCGGCGCATTATTGCACGCCGCTTGCAGGCAAAAATTAAAAATTGGTGACTTCTGACGGCGGTTTGTGACGACCCCTGTGCTGCCGGAAGTCAAACGCTATCTTGAGTACCACGATCAAGGCCAGCAACCAGACCGGCGAAGCCAGGAGCTCTAACAACAGCGCCCCACCAATCAGGCCAATGTGCATCACAATAATATGCTGGTAAGGACGCAACATGAGTTTATTAACGCTCAAACGATACATCTCCCCGCGCAATACAAAATGCTCAACAAAAGACACGCTATGGCTCAGAACAAGACCCGCGAGGCCAATCAGTATCATTGGCGAAAAGTGCTCAATAAACCCCAGAAAGACCGCCGCGCCATCCAGAAATAGTCGCGCCACGCCGGGCGATTCGAACGCAAAATAGGCCTGATAATCAACCGCGGGATAGGGCAATAAACCAGTCAAAATTGCGCCGTGCCCAGCGCAAAATGCGCCGTAGTGCACGATAAAAAATATCAGCGTGAAGCTGTCGCCGGGTAATTTATTAACAAATAGAACCACCAGCATCCGCAGTAAATTAAACAGTCCGATAATCAGGTTTTCAATCCAGAACAGGGCCAGTACTAACAGCGTATCCCATTCGAAGAACAGCACCCCAATCAAAGGCACCACATTGGCCGCAATCAGGAACAACCCGGATATCGGCGCCTTCATGCTAGTCACTACTATGCTGAATCTTGGTCTTATTGCCGTGCTGATCCACACAGACAAAACTTATTTGGTTTTCAAATAGAATCATTTCTGAATTGCGTTCGTAGCGCGCCCCGGATACCTGTACCTGATAGGTGACCGAGGTGTTACCCACGCGGATTTTTGAGCACTTAAAGCGTAGAATCTGGCCTTCACGAATTGGATGTCGAAACTCGACCTGATCCAGACCAATGGTGACAAAATGCTGGCCCGGGAAATCAAGGCTGACTCGAATGTAGGCAATTTCGTCTACCCACTTTAGCAGTGTGCCGCCGAACAAACTGCCGTAGTCGTTGAGGTCGGCTGGTAAAACTATTTTGTAATGTTCCATAATACGTGGCACCAATCTATCAATGCGCGCTAGTGTGCCCGATTTAGTGCTAAACAGCTATATGAACCACAGACCACTCACACGACAACAAAAATGAAACACACTCCAACCGATATTAAACTGCAAAACAAAACACGCGTGCTTGAAGTTGTGTTTGACGACCAAACCTTTCGGCTGCCATGCGAGTATTTGCGGGTGTATTCGCCCTCTGCGGAAGTGCAGGGTCACGGCCCCGGACAGGAGGTGTTGCAGAGTGGTAAAGAGATGGTCAACATCGTTGCCATCGAACCGGTCGGGCATTATGCTGTGCGTCTGATTTTCAGTGATTCGCATAATTCCGGCTTGTACTCCTGGGATGTGTTGTACGAACTTGGTCGCAATCGGCAGCAGAACTGGGTGCGCTACCAAAAACGCCTGCAGGAGGCCGGCATCGAGCGCCAACCGCAACCAAACGACGTCCTGCTGACCTAACCAAATTTCAGTACCATGACCAATAGCACCGACAGCACCGACAAACCCGATCCGAAACAAACACATTTCGGTTTTAAGCAGGTTAACGCCAAAGACAAAGAAAATCTGGTGGCGGGTGTGTTTCGTTCTGTGGCTGATGACTACGATGTCATGAACGATGCCATGTCGCTGGGTGTGCACCGCGCATGGAAGTGGTTCGCCATTGCGCAGAGTGGCGTACAAGTCGGTCATAAAGTGCTGGATCTGGCCGCTGGCAGTGGCGATCTGTCGATCAAATTTGCCAACAAGGTCGGCCCGCAAGGCCGGGTCATCGTGACCGACATTAATCCTGCCATGTTGGAGCAGGGTCGGCGCCGATTAGCGGATGCCGGTTGCGCGGGTAACGTGGATTTTTGTCTGGTGAACGCTGAGCAACTGCCGTTTGCCGACAATAGCTTTGATTGTATTTCGATAAGTTTTGGCCTGCGCAATGTGACCGATAAAGATCGCGCTTTAAGCGAAATGGCTCGATGCCTCAAACCGGGTGGCCGAGCGTTGGTGCTGGAATTTTCCCAACCAACCAATGACACCTTGCGACGCTTATACGACGCCTATTCTTTTAATGTGATTCCTCGTCTCGGCGAAATGATTGCCGATGACCGCGACAGTTATCAATACCTGGTCGAGTCGATTCGACAACATCCGCCTCAGGAAGAGTTAAAAGAGATGATGGCGATGGCGGGTTTTGATAAGGTCCGCTATCACAATCTCACTGGCGGAATCGTTGCACTGCATATCGGCTATAAATATTAGTCGTCAATACCAGCGCCGCAAACCAATAAGATGTTGTTACAACTGTTCGAGCTCGCCGCCAACAATGCGTTGCAGTACGACCCGTCCACGCGCGTGCGCCTGGAGAAGTTACGCGGCAAGACAATGGTGCTGACCGTGATGCCGATAAACCAATCGATATCAGTCAGTTCCTTTCCTGAAGGGCTGGAATTTGCCGCACAGATTCCAGACGACAGCGATGTTCACTTAACCGCGACCCTGGGTGCACTGATCAAAATCACCCGCGACGGTATGGACGATGCAGACTTGCAGCCTGGCGAGTTAGAAATGAGTGGCGACCCGATTATCGGGCAACGATTTGCACAGGCGATTGCCGGGCTCGATGTGGATTGGGAAGGCTTGCTGGCAGAACACATGGGCGAAGCGCCAGCCTACTATTTGAGCCGAGCAGCCGGCACCGCCCGCGATGTGGCACTGGAGTCTCGACAACGTTTCAAGCTGTATTTAAACCGACTGCTCACGGAAGATCTGCAACTATTGGCGGACAAAGATGATGTCGATGCTTTTTTAGATGAGGTTGATCGACTGCGTGCTGATGCCGATAAGTTGAGCCTCAAACTGAAGCAACTGCAGAATAGGGCATAGGCGGGTATTTAAATGGACAAGGCCATCGACAACCGGCGCGCCTCCATCGGCAGGCTGCTGCAGATTCGCCGCGTGGTGCGCAAGTACCAATTGGTGGCCCTGTTAGAGCAGCTTAACCTGTCTCAAAAAGCCCGCTGGACAATCCGGCTGTTGCTGGGCAGAGCAGACCAGCCTCTAACAGATAGGGGCCGCAATATCCGTCAGGCCCTGGAAGAGTTGGGCCCAGTGTTTATTAAGTTTGGCCAGGCCCTGTCAACCCGCCCCGATCTCTTACCTGCTGACATCGCCATGCAGTTGACCAAATTGCAGGACGACGTACCGCCTATCGAAGGGCAGCAGGCAATCGAGATTATTCGGGCCGCGTATAACAGTGAATTCGATCAAATATTTGAGTCGGTTGACGCCACGCCGATGGCATCGGCCTCTGTGGCACAGGTACACGCAGCTACGCTACGGAAAGGCAATGCGCTGCCCGGCAAAAACGGTGTCGCCAGCCGCGAGGTAATCGTCAAAGTGTTGCGCCCCGGCATTGAGGCCGTCATCGACAGCGATTTATCTGTGATGTATCGACTGGCCGGCTTGCTACAAAAGCACTGGGCACGGGGTGAGCAATTCAAACCGCTGGATATAATCCGCGAATATGACCACACCATTCATGACGAACTTGATCTGCGCACCGAAGCTGCCAATTGCGCTCGCATGGGGGCAAATTTTGCTGACCGCGATATTATTTATGTGCCCTTAGTGTATTGGGATTACACACATTGGAATGTCACCGTTATGGAGCGCATCTATGGCACATCGATCCGTGAATTTGATCGCCTGCGCGAACTGGGCCACGATTTAGCGCAACTTGCCAACGATGGTGTGGAGGTGTTTTTTAAGCAAGCCTTTGAAGATAATTTTTTCCACGCCGACATGCACCCGGGCAATATTTTTGTATCGGAGCAAGGCAAATGGATTGCCGTGGATTTTGGCATCATGGGCACACTCAATGAACAGGACAAGCAGTATCTCGGAGAGATGTTGTTAGGGTTCTTTAATCGCGATTACCGCAGCATCGCTGACGCGCACCTGCGTGCGCAATGGGTTCCGTCACACACGCGGGTGGAGGAGTTTGAAACCGCCATTCGCACAGTGTGTGAACCTATTTTTGCCAAACCCATCAGTGAAATATCTTTTGGCAAGGTGTTACTGCAACTGTTCCAGACGGTGCGCCGATTTGAAATTCCGGTACAACCACAATTAGTGCTGTTGTATAAAACCCTGCTCAATATCGAAGGCCTGGGGCGACAATTGTACCCACAGTTAAATCTATGGGATACCGCCAAACCGTTCCTGGAAAAGTGGATGGCGGATCAGCATTCGCCACAAGCTTTGTTGAACGATTTTAAACGCGACTGGCCCCGTTGGCGTGCGCTACTGCCAAAGCTGCCGCAGATGCTGGAACAATTTGCGGAGCAACAAGGCGACTCCGCCAAGGAGCTCGAGCAATTAAAGCAGCGCATTGCAGCGTCTGCTGAGAGAACACAGCATCATCAAACGCAACGATGCGTTGGCCTGATTGTGTCCGGCGCAGGCCTGACTGTATTGTTGCTGTCGCACTGGCAAGTATTGGGTAGCGGCAGCGCGCTTGCTGCAGGATTGATTTATAGCGCCCCCTGGGCGCTGGCGGGCGGCTTACTGTGGGCCGCACTGCATAATCGCCGCTAAGTGCCCGTTTTAGGTTAAACGCGGTTTTACCGTGTTTAACGAAGCTGCAGTTGCGCTGCGACAGGGCAAGCGTGTATCTTGATGCCGCGCTGGCGTAAGTGAATACATAGCCGGCAATGACCACCAACCAGTTATAACCTCTATCGAGGTAGGAGAAACCATGGGACTATTTGACTTTGCAGCCGATATCGGCAAAAGCGTGTTTGGTATTGGGGATGCCAACGCGGGCGAAAAAATTAAACAGGAAATTGAAGAAAACAACCCCGGCGTAAGCGGCCTGGAAGTGAGCATGGAAGGCGATGTATGCAGCATTAGCGGCACCTGCGACTCGGTAGTCGCCCGGGAAAAAGTCATCTTGATGGCGGGTAATATGAAGGGCGTGGGCTCGGTCAATGTCGACGGGCTGAAAGGTGGAGACATAACCGCGACGGCCCAAGCGACCGAAGCTCCGCAAGCTGACGCCGCAGCCGAGACCGAGTTCTACACAATACAAAGTGGCGACACTTTGTGGGCCATTGCAGCCAAATTTCTTGGCAATGGCAGCAAATATACTGAAATATTCGAGGCTAACCGCGAAGTAATTCAGGACCCGGACAAGATTTTTCCGGGCCAGAAAATCCGCATTCCGCGTTAAGCCCGCGATACAAGCAGTACCGGAAAACAGCCCCAAGTGGGCTGTTTTTTTTGCATTACGGTAGCTCCAGATGTCACTGGTATTCGCTTGAAATGCCCTTATTAACTACCTATACTTCAATTCCCGAGTAAATTACTCGGAAATAACCCAAGCCCGCAGTTGAATCGCGCTAAATTGACACTCTGATGAAACTCACCACCAAAGGTCGCTACGCAGTTACCGCCATGATGGATCTGGCCTTACACGCCAGAATCGGGCGCGTGTCGCTGGCCGATATTGCTGAACGGCAGAATATCTCTCTGGCCTATCTGGAGCAGTTATTCAGAAGCCTGCGTAAAGCGGGCCTGGTGAACGCCGTGCGCGGCGCCAAAGGCGGCTATATGCTGGCCCGTGAAGACAAAAACATTTCGTTGGCCGATATCCTCATTGCATCCGATGAAGAAATTAATATGGCTTGTGGTGGTGGTAGCGGCTGCAGCGACTCACAGCCCTGCTTAACACATAATCTTTGGAGCCAATTGAGCGCTGAATTTTTTGAGTTTCTGAATAATAAAAAACTCAGCGACCTGGTGCGTTCACGTGATGTGCAAACCATGGCCACACAGCAGGACATCACCGTGATCGGTGATATTCCGATCCAGCTAAACCCATAAGCGTAGCCGTCGCTGAAAGCGACTATTAATATGACTGAAGTAGTTGAAAAAAATCGAGACCTGAAAGAGCTGGTCAAACGAGAGTATAAAGAGGGCTTTGTCACAGACATTGAGTCCGATACCCTGCCGCCCGGGCTCAACGAAGATGTGGTTCGTATTATTTCGGCCAAAAAGAACGAGCCTGAATTCATGCTGGAGTACCGGCTTAAAGCATTCCGCCGCTGGCAAAAAATGCGCGAACCCGAATGGGCGCATATCGACTACCCGAAAATTGATTTTCAGGATATTTCATACTATTCAGCGCCTAAGGAAATGCCCAAGCTCGAAAGCCTCGATCAGGTCGACCCCAAGTTGCTCGAGACCTATGAAAAATTAGGTATCCCGCTGGAAGAGCAAAAAATGCTGGCCAATGTCGCGGTAGATGCGGTATTCGATTCTGTGTCAGTGCGCACCACCTTTCGCGAAACCCTGTCAGCGGCGGGGGTGATTTTTATGCCCATTTCTGAGGCCGTGCACGAACACCCTGACTTGGTGAAAAAATATTTGAGTAGTGTGGTACCCGTTCAGGACAACTATTACGCAGCTCTCAACTCCGCGGTATTCAGTGACGGGTCGTTTGTATACATCCCCAAAGGGGTACGATGCCCGATGGAGCTGTCCACCTATTTTCGTATCAACGAAATGAACACCGGCCAGTTTGAGCGCACGCTGATTATTGCTGAAGAGGGCAGTTACGTAAGCTATCTGGAAGGCTGCACAGCGCCGCAGCGCGATGAAAATCAATTGCATGCGGCGGTGGTTGAGTTAGTCGCTCACAAAGACGCTGAGATAAAGTATTCCACAGTGCAGAACTGGTATCCCGGCGATGAAAATGGCAAAGGCGGAATCTACAACTTTGTAACCAAGCGTGGCTTGTGCAAAGAAGACGGCGCCAAAATTTCGTGGACCCAGGTTGAAACTGGCTCAGCCATTACCTGGAAATACCCCAGCGTTGTATTGCAGGGAGATAATACGGTGGGTGAATTTTATTCAGTCGCATTAACCCACAACAAGCAGCAGGCTGATACCGGCACCAAAATGATTCACATGGGCAAAAACACGTCCAGCACCATCATTTCCAAAGGGATCTCCGCCGGGCATGGCCAAAACAGCTATCGCGGTCTGGTAAAAATTCTCAAAGGTGCGGACAACGCGCGTAACTTTTCGCAGTGCGATTCTCTGTTAATGGGCGATCGCTGCGGCGCGCATACTTTTCCTTACGTTGAAGTACAGAATCCTACTGCAAATCTTGAGCATGAGGCGACCACTTCAAAAATTTCAGATGATCAGTTGTTCTACCTGATGCAACGCGGTCTGTCTGAAGAAGCCGCGGTCTCAATGATCGTTAACGGCTTCTGCAAAGAAGTGTTCCGCGAACTGCCGATGGAGTTCGCTGTTGAAGCACAAAAACTATTAGACGTGTCCCTGGAAGGGGCGGTGGGATAAGTATTATGTTATCAGTTAAAAATTTGCACGCCTCGGTGTTCGACACACCCATCCTTAAAGGCTTAAATCTGGAAGTTAATGCCGGTGAGGTGCATGCCATTATGGGGCCCAATGGGTCCGGCAAGAGCACTCTGGCCAATGTGGTTGCAGGCCGACCAGGTTATGAAATTACCGAAGGTACTGTGGAGTATCAGGGTAAAGATATCCGCGAGATGGATGCCAGCGAGCGCGCCGGTGAAGGCGTGTTTCTGGCCTTTCAGTATCCGGTGGAAATTCCCGGCGTCAGTAATATGGCCATGTTAAAAGCGGCCATCAACTCCTTGCGAAAATACCGTGGCGAGGGCGAAATGCCGGCCGCCGAATTTCTGCAGTTGATCAAAGAGAAGGCCGCGCTGGTGGAAATGAAACAGGAGCTTCTTAAGCGCTCGGTAAATGAGGGCTTTTCTGGTGGCGAAAAAAAGCGTAATGAGATTCTCCAGATGGCGATGCTCGAACCCACTCTGGCGCTGCTCGATGAAACCGATTCCGGCCTGGACATTGATGCATTAAAAATCGTTTCCAAGGGCGTCAATGCGCTACGCTCACCCGAGCGCGCCATGGTGTTAGTCACGCACTATCAGCGCTTACTCGACTATATTGTGCCGGATTACGTACACGTATTGTCCGATGGCAAAATTGTTAAATCCGGCGACAAATCCCTGGCGCTTGAATTGGAAGAGAAGGGCTACAGTTGGATAGAGCAAGAACTGCAGCAGGCCAGCTAATGAGTATCGCAGCAGATCAAACACAAAGCTGGCTGGATCAGCACCCCGGCGCACCGCTGGCTGGCGCGGGCGCTAGCTGGCTGGATTCAGCGCGAGCCAATGCGCTGGCCCTGTTTGAGCGGATCGGCCTGCCTGGCGTGCGTGATGAACAGTGGCGCTACACAAATTTACGGGCGCTGAAAAGCAAGCTTTATCAACCAGCCGCTAACTCGCAATCCGATTGGTCGCTACCCGAAAGCGATCATCCAAGGTTTGTTTTGGTCGATGGCGTTTATAACGCCGGGTTATCTAACCTTGAGGGCGTGGCAAAGGGCGTACAATTTATGCCTCTTGATGACGCCGTGGCGGACTCACGCTTTGATCTGGAAACCCGTTTCGGCAGTACATTGCCAGCGCAACAGCATGGCTTTAGTGCACTGAACACCGCCTATTGTCAGGGCGGGTATGTGCTCATGCTTGGTGCAGGTGCGACCAGTAAGTCGCCGCTGGAGGTGTTGTTTTTAAACAGCGCGACGGATTCCACTGCCGACGCCAGCGCGATCAGTCACACGCGTAATTTCATTATTGCCGACGCTAATTCACAGTGCACGGTTATCGAGCGACATCAGGGGACCGATGGCAGTGTGTATCTGCACAATACGATTACCGAAATAATCGCCGGCGATAATGCACACATTGATCATTACAAAATACAGCAGGACTCCTGCGATGCTTTTCACATTGGTGGTGTGTTTATTGAACAAGCCCGCAGCGCACAGGTCAAAACGCATAATCTGGCGCTCGGCGGGCTGGTGGCGCGCAATGATGTGCGTGCGTCTCTGTCTGGTGAGGGTGCACATATCGAAATGAACGGTCTGGTGTTTGGGCGCGGTCGACAACATGTGGATAATCACACCGAAGTGGTGCACGCAGTGCCACATTGTACCAGCGACGAATACTATCGCTCGGTACTGGACGACCAGTCCCGCAGCGTATTTCGTGGTCGCATCATCGTGGCACAGGACGCGCAACAGACCAATGCCGAACAACAGAACAATAATTTGTTACTGTCTGCCGGCGCAGAAGCGGATACCAAGCCGCAACTGGAAATCTATGCCGATGATGTGCAATGCTCGCATGGCGCCACGGTTGGTCAGCTCGACCCTAAGTCGCTGTTCTACCTGAATTCGCGAGGCATTGATACTGAGTCGGCGCGCGCCTTGCTCACATTTGCCTTCGCCAATGAAGTTATCGAGCGCATTGCAATAGAGAGCGTTCGTGATGAAATGACTCAATTGATTGCCGGTGCCTTGCTTGATGGCATGGAGGAACTATTATGAATCTGGCCGCGGCCACTGCACACAACACGCTCGATGTGGAATCAATCCGTGCTGACTTTCCAGCGCTGCAACAACAGATAAGCGGTCACCCGCTGGCGTATCTGGATAATGGTGCGTCTACCCAGAAACCAGCCTCAGTGATTGATACAGTGGCGGAGTTTTATCGCCATGATAATGCCAACGTTCATCGTGGTGTACACACCTTGAGCCAGCGCGCCACAGATCGATTCGAGGCAGCCCGCAGCACGACGCGAAAGTTTATTAACGCCGCCAGTGACACCGAAATTATTTTCACCAGTGGCACCACCGCCGCGATTAATCTAGTCGCCCACAGTTTCGTTCGGGCGCAATTTAAGCCCGGCGATGAGGTCATCGTATCCATGCTGGAGCATCATTCCAATATCGTACCGTGGCAATTATTGGAACAGGAGCTTGGCCTGGTGCTAAAGGTCATCCCCATTAATGAACGTGGTGAACTGGACTACCAGGCCTACCGTAGCCTATTGAGTGAACGCACACGATTGGTGGCGGTCAGCCAGCTATCCAATGCTTTGGGTACCATTACGCCGCTGCAACAAATTATCGATGATGCACACGCGGCTGGCGCTAAAGTGTTAGTGGACGGTGCACAAGCCGTAGCTCATACACCGGTCGACGTGCAGGCCCTGGATTGTGATTTTTATGCCCTCTCATCACATAAAATATTTGGGCCTACCGGCGTCGGTGTGTTGTATGGCAAAGAGTCGCTGTTGGACGCCATGCCGCCCTGGCAGGGTGGCGGCGACATGATCAGCGTGGTCAGCTTCAGTGGCACTCAATTTAATGAGCTGCCGTTTAAATTTGAGGCTGGCACACCAAATATCGCCGGTGTAATCGGGTTTGCCGCTGCGCTGGATTATGTCAGCGCTGTCGGGCTGACCGATATTGCCGCCCATGAAACCCAATTGCTCGAATACGCTACCGGCGAGATGTTGCAGATTGAAGGGTTGCAGGTTATCGGCACCGCGGCCGAGAAAGCCAGCATTCTGTCGTTCAGAATAGAGGGCGCGCACGCGTCAGATATTGGAACCCTATTAGACCATCAGGGCGTTGCTATTCGAGTGGGGCATCACTGTGCGATGCCGGTAATGGAATTTTTCGGCCTCAATGCCACTGCCCGCGCGTCGATGGCCATGTATAACAACCGTGCCGATATTGATGCACTGGTGGCCGCAACCAAAAAAGCCGCTACAATGCTGCGCTAGCAATCTTGAGATGACAATGACACAACCCGCCAGCCCGCCAAAGCCCGAAGACCTTGAACCGGCTATCATTGAAGCCCTGAAGACCGTCTATGACCCTGAAATTCCGGTCAATATTTACGATCTCGGGCTAATCTATGGCTTTACTGTAGACGATAATTATTTTGTCGACGTGCAGATGACCCTCACTGCGCCCGGCTGTCCGGTCGCGGAAACCTTCCCGGGCATCGTCGAGAACGCAGTGAAAAGTGTGGTTGGTGTATCAGACGCACGTGTGGAGCTTACCTTCGACCCACCGTGGACCATGAACAATATGTCAGAAGAGGCCAAGCTGGACCTCGGCATGATTTAAGCCCCCTTGGGTACTATTGCCGGAGATTTGCGATGACGCAAACTATTAAGCACAACGACGACATCTATCAACTGCACTGGCCCACCGAGGGTGAAACCAAGGGCATTATTTTGCTGGTGCATGGCCTGGGTGAACACTGCGAACGTTATGCCCGCCTGGCTGAATTTGTAAATAATGCGGGCTACGCTATGTGCAGCATAGACCTGCCCGGACACGGTCAGTCAGCTGGCAAACGTGGCCACATCGATCGCTTTGCTGACTTTGAAACCGCTGTGTTGGGCCTCTATGAAAATATGAATGGCTTGTACCCCGAATCAGATGTGTTCTTGTTAGGCCACAGCATGGGAGGATTAATCGCCACCCACTTGCTGCTGCAACACCAACACCTGTTCAAAGGCGCGATGTTATCTGGGCCTGCTATTCAAAGCCCACAAACGCCATCCGCGGTGCAGCTGAAAATTATTAGTATCGTGGGCAAGATTTTGCCACGCCTGGGCATGCTTAAATTGGATGCCTCTCAGGTGAGCCGCGACCCGGCGGTAGTCGAAGACTATATGAATGACCCGCTCGTCAGCAAAAGCAAACTTTCCGCCCGCTTGTTAACTGAGATGTTTTCCAGCATGCAGGATTGCGTCGAACAGGCGGCGGCGATTCGTTTACCGATGCTCATAATGCATGGGGGTGCGGATGTGATGACCGCGCCAGAAGGCGCGCAGTTGTTATACGACTCCATCTCATCCAGCGATAAAACTCTGAAGATTTATCCGGGGTTGTATCACGAAATATTTAATGAGCCTGAGCAGCTAGAGATCTATGCCGAAATGGTGGCCTGGCTGGATGCGCACCGGACTACCAAAAGCGTAGCAGCGTAAGTTTAGGGGGCGCATTTTGATGCGCCTCACTATTTTGTCCAAATCCAGCCTAGTCCGAGACCAGCGCTAATACCGCACCGGCCGTATCACGAATTACACAGAAGTTTGAGCCGCTCATGGTGCGCGGGCCATCCAGCACCTCGCCACCCAGCTCGATGCAGCGTTGCGCGCTTGCCTCAACATCGGCAACTCTCGCATACATCAACCATTGAGCAGGCAGATTGGCGTTACTGCCGCGCGCGTGGCACACCCCGGTAACCGTGTCTCCACTGTCCGGCTGCGTCATGTTGTAATCATCGTAGTCGCCCATGGAGACGGGCTGTGGCTGCCACCCTACCACCTGGGCGTAAAATGCACTCAAGCCCTGCGCGTCCGGCACGGTCAGGTCAAACCACTCAATGGCACCGATTTTTGTTTGACTCATTACACCCCTCCTATAGCGCTTATTCGCGCACGTTTTTATTGGTTGTTAATTAGGTTACCGGTCAGCCTACACCCCTGAGTTGGGCGGATCAAAGAGTTTCGCAAAGGTGAATGCGTCGGCACTGGGGCCATGTTTGTCGAGCTTGGCTAATTTTTCCTTGCCCTGATCAATATCAGGTACTTGCCCTGCGGGCAGCCACCACAGCGCCTGGCTGGCGGTTTGCAGGGGCTCAAACCATTCTGCTTTTGCGCGCAGTAACTCAATATGGTTGCTGCGATAGACAAACGCCCTCAGGCTTGCCAGATCCTGCCAGACACTCATGTTTATAAGCATATCAGGGTGGTCAAATACTCTCAGGGCCGTGGCATTACCTGCGTCGCTGACCAAGCGCCAGATAAAGCCCGCAGACTGTTCAGCCAGCCCGTTAATTTCATCCAGTCGCGACACAAAGCCGGCCAGCCTCGGGGTGTCGAGTGGCTCAATGGCCTGCGCGATATTGATCTGTGCCAAATGGTAGTCGCTCATGCTGTCTGCTTCTTGTGGATTGTTGGGCTTCGCCGTATATTAAAACGCCAGCCCACTCCGTCATAGTTGTTATGAGCTTTGATTCACGCGCCGTTTCGATCTCCCTGGTTGTTCTTGCCACAATCGGGGTGTTTTATGTATTGGTAGTCGGTAAAGCGTTTCTGGTGCCGCTCGCGGTGGCGATCATGATCTGGTATGTCATCAACGCGCTGAGCCGCACCTATGCGAAATTATTGCCGGGCAAGAAACAGAGTAATTGGATCACCACCACTGCATCATTATTAAGTATCGGTTTGTTATTGACGCTGGCGGTAGACATGGTGCAGGGCAATATCGCCGATGTCACCAGGGCTGCGCCGGAATATAAGGCAAACTTTGATCGGATGTCTGCTCAGGCAATTGAGCGCTTCAATCTCGGTGCTTTGCCCAATGTGAAACAAATGGCAGAAGGCATTGAGGTTGCGCCAATCATTTCCAAATTGGCGGGCTCTTTCACCAATATGATCAGCAATATTTTTCTGGTACTGTTGTACGTATTATTCTTGATGCTGGAACAGGGTACGTTTCAAAAAAAGATGATTGCCTTACTGCCGAATAAAGCGCGACGCGAATCGGTCACCAGCATCCTGCGTCATGCCCAGGAGGACATCCAAACCTACCTTTGGATTAAAACCCTGACCAGCGCAACCACTGGCTTGGTCAGTTATTTCGTATTGCGTCTGGTGGACGTAGACTTCGCCGGTTTCTGGGCCTTTACAATTTTTCTGCTGAACTACATTCCGACCATTGGTTCCATTGTCGCAACATTCTTCCCCGCCCTGATCGCCCTGATTCAATTTAATACCGCCACTGAATTCTTTATTGTGTTGATCGCTGTGGGCGCCATACAAGTGGTAGTGGGTAATTTTATGGAACCAAAACTAATGGGTAGCTCGCTTAATTTAAGTCCGTTGGTGGTGATGCTGTCACTCACACTGTGGGGCAGTCTGTGGGGTGTGGCCGGGATGTTTCTCAGCGTGCCGATTACGGTGATGATGTTAATTGTGTTCGCACACTTTGAGCGCACCCGCTATCTGGCCATATTGCTATCCGGTGATGGCAGCCTTAAATTCGCCAAAGAACATGGTTAAGTCGCATATTGTGACCTCGGATTTTAATCACCCCGCTTTTTCACCTTTCGTTGCTGTTGGGTCCTGCGCGGGCGACGGGTTCGGACGCTGATACAACACCAGGGCATTAATTAAGTTAAAGGCTTCATTGAGTTGATAATCATTGCTTAACATTTCGATAAGCTCGGCGCTGTTGGCATTGCGCGACGGAGCATCCTTGTTTTCCAAATGCCCAAGTAGATCGTTCTCGGTCAGTCGCTCCATCACCGCGGTCGGACTTTTGAATTCTCTGGGAGCAACCATTACATCGGGAACGATACCGGCCGCCTGGATGGAACGCCCACTGGGGGTGAAATAGCGTGCGGTGGTTAATTTAATACCGACGTCCTCGCCCACATGCATGACTGTTTGAACTGAGCCCTTGCCGAATGAGGGCATGCCCAGAACCAAACCTCGCTTATGGTCCTGCAGCGCGCCTGCAACAATCTCCGACGCTGACGCCGAACCGGCATTAATTAACACCACTAAGGGCTTACCCTCCAGCATGTCATTGGGACTGGCGAGGAACTCCTGATCGTTCTGCGGCAGTCGACCTTTGGTGCTGACGATTGAGCCCTCTGTGATAAAGATGTCCGCTATGGAAACCGCGCTATTGAGTAAGCCGCCCGGGTTGTTACGCAGGTCCAGAATCAAGCCGGCGAATGTTTCTTTGTCACGCAGACGATTCAACTCCTTGCGAAACGATTCCGCTGTGCCGGTTTGAAATTGGGAAACGCGCAGGTAGCCAATCTGGTCGTTCATCCGCACCCGTCGCACGGTTTTGACGTTGATCACCGCGCGTTCCAACTCTACTTCAAAAGGGTCGGCCTGCGTCTCACGTAATATGGTTAGCGTAACCTTAGTACCCGGCTCGCCACGCATTTGCTCCGTAGCGTCGCTCAGACTACTGCCGGAAATCGCCTTACCATTAATACGGATGATCAAGTCCCCAGTGCGCAACCCAGCTTCGGCGGCGGGCGTGTCATCGATCGGGGCAACAATTTTCACAAAGCCATCCTCCATCATCACCTCCATGCCCAGGCCGCCAAATCGCCCGGTAGTGCCCTCATTGAGTTCCTCAAGGCGATCCGCCTTCATGTACAAAGAATGCGGGTCGAGTCCATTCAGCATCCCTTCAACCGCATAGTCCAGCAGCTGTTCATCGCTAACTGGCTCAACATAATTGCGTTTAATACGAATAAAAATTTCCGCGAAATCTTTGATTTGGTCGAGTGGTAACGGGGTTTGCGTACTGTCTACAGCCCCTTCGACCAGCGGATCCATGGCTTGCTCCAAGTCGATTTCCTGCGCCTGCGCTGCGCTTAAATGCGCGATTAGAAACGCCGTACCAGCGATAAGGCCGCGACACATATTGACCCTATTTTGAATTGAATAAGACATGGAAAATCTCTGCTCTGTAAATTAATTAATATCTATACCCGATGATAGCGCTGTTAAAGGGGAACGTCTGCAGGAGGTCAGCTAACTGCGACACCAGATTGACGGGTCTACCGGCGAGGTGTTGTTGCGAATCTCGAAATACAGGCCGGGCGTTTTTAGCCCGCCGGTAACACCGGTTTTTGCGATCACTTCATTGCTGGCAACCATATCACCAACCTTCTTGTAAAGTAACCGATTATGCCCGTACAGGCTTATGTGATCATCGCCGTGGTCAATGATCATCAACAACCCATAGCCCTTTAAAAAATCCGCAAACAGAACCCGGCCGCGAAAAATGGCGGCTACGTCGACCGACCCTTCGGTTTCAAATAACCAACCTTCAGCGCGCATGCCGGACTCTGCGATTCGTTGACCAAAGCTCTGTTTCAAGCGGCCGCTTACCGGCTTGATAAGGCGCCCGCGTTGCTTAACAAATCCGCCAGTAACCAGTGCGGCTCGAGGCACGAAACCACGGTTACTAGCGTCACGGCCGTTTTGTTGTCTGATTTGTTCTTCGCTCTGCAGACGCTCCAGTTCGGCAGCCTGACGGGCAATCTCCTGCAATAAACTACCCAGTCGGGCTCTGTCCTGTTGCAGTTTTTTGAGGCGGGATTGCTGATCACCAACGGCGCTGTCAAGCTGCGCCACACGCTGCTGGCGCTCAAGCTTTGTTTTGCTAAGTTGCTGTTGCTGGCTGCTTAGCTGTTGTTGCAGGGTTTGCAGTTCGGTTAACTGTTGTTGTTGCTGCTGACGAGCCAATCGAACGGTCTGCAAACGATCAGTCAGCGCCTGCAAGTGTTTATGTTGTGCGCGGGCCACATAGGAATAGTAATTCTGCAAACGACCAACCGCGTAAGGGTTTTCCTGGTTTAACAGCATCTTGAGGTAATTAGCTTTGCCTTGCCGGTGCTGTAACCGTAGTAGCTCAGCTATCTGGTCGAGATCATCACCATGCTGTTGTTCGAGTTGCTGTACCTCCGTCCGCAACGCCTGTTGGCGTTGTTCGGCGCGATTAATAGCAGCGCGCGAGTCCGATACTTTGGTGCGCTGGGCAAGCAGTTTCTGCTCCACCTGCAGTAATTTGTCCTGTTCAGATTTTAACAGCGCGCGATCTTTATTGAGGCGCTGACTAATGCGCTTGATTTCGGTGCTGAGCGCTTGTACTCGCTGTTGATATTCTGCTGACTCATCGCCGCTTACCGGAGCCACAAATAATATAGTGACCACGGTCAGCACTGCTGCTGTGGTGATGCGGTGCGGGCTGCCTACCCCGACGATTCGGCAATAACCGTGATTCATGGATTTGGGGCGTTTCAATGGCATTCTGGTACTGTATAATCGCGGCTGCTTTATTATAGTCCAGGCTTGAAACAGGTGGTTAATCTGTGTTCAGATTTGTACCCTCTGTGGTGTTGTTACACCGCTGGAATAACCGCTAGATCGTTGATTTAGCGCTCACACCTTCTAGGCAGCAGTAGATCTATGTTCGCTGAATTTGTTTCCCAAAATTTGCTCTGGGTGGCCGCATTTGTTGTGGTGGCAAACCTGTTGTTATGGTCGTATATGCAAGGTAGCGTAAAAGGCGTGGCGTTTGTCTCCGCGCTGGAAATGCCTCAATTACAGCGCGGGGGCCGGTCGGTTATTGTCGACGTTAATGAGCCGGCTCAGTACGCGCAAAGCCACATACCGGCCGCCCTAAATTTCCCCGTCAGCAGTTTGACGGCCGACAACAACGAGTTGTTACGCCACAAAGACAAAACTTGCATCATCGTCTGCCAGTCCGGTAGTCGCAGCGCCAAAGCGGCTCGAACTCTGCAAACGCTTGGCTTTAAAGATCTGCACATTTTGCGCGGCGGATTAATGAGCTGGACCAAAGAAAACCTGCCGGTTAGCAGTAGCTAATCATCCCATTTAAAATCCAATCATTAGAGCTCCATACCATGGCTGATAATAACACCACTGCCGCCGCTAACGAGGCAGCGCAACAGGCAACCACGTTTGATATCCGTAAAATTTATTTGAAAGATTCATCAGTGGAGTCCCCCAATGCACCAATGATTTTCCTGCAGGAACCCAGCACACCCGAGATCAGCATTGATGCCAGCATTAAGAGCGCCGCGCTCGACCCGGAAGATTATTATGAGGTGATTCTTGGGTTAACCGTCACGTCAAAGATGGCTGATCAAACAGCGTTTCTGGTAGAAGTACATCAAGCCGGTGTGTTTCAGGTTGTTGGTGTGAGTGACGCGGATATGCCGCTGGCTTTGGAAATTGCCTGTCCCAATATTCTGCTCCCTTTTGCGCGTGAAGCAATTTCCGATCTGGTCGGTAAAGCTGGGTTCCCACAATTGCTGTTGTCGCCTATCAATTTTGAAGCGCTGTATTTACAAAAACAGCAACAACAGGCCAATGCGGCGCAGGAAGAACAGCACTAGCGTTGGCACGCAGAATAGCTGGCGAATTCTATCAGTGCGTTTATAATTATTGGCTATGGATAGCCGTCGTCCTGCAACCCGTCCCGCAACCCAGAGTCTAAGGCTCGGTCTGTGTATGCTGATGCTGCTGTGCGTTAGCGCCTGTTCCTCCCTACCAAAGGATGACAGTTCTCGGCACGACAGTGCTCGACATATTAGTGCAGACCCAATGCAGGGCTGGAACCGGGGCGTGTATAAATTTAATGACGTCGCTGACCGGGCCATTTTGCGGCCGGTAGCCAGGGGGTATGACGCAGTATTGCCGTCGGCGGCTAAAATCGGGGTCCGGAATTTTTTTGCTAACCTGCGCGAACCGTTAAATACCCTGCACAACTTATTGCAAGGCAAGCCTGGGCGGGCACTGACATCCGTCGCTCGCTTTGGAGTTAACAGCACCATAGGGGTACTTGGCTTTGTTGATGTTGCGCAAACTGCGGGGGTCGAACCTGCCCGCGAAGACCTGGGACAAACACTGGCCGTCTGGGGAGTGGCGCCCGGGCCCTATGTCATGCTGCCGTTGTTGGGCCCCAGCAATCTGCGCGATACCTTCGGTGCGCTGGGTGACAGCGCCTATTACCCCAATGGCGAAATTACTGCTTCGTCAGGTGGGCGAATTGCGCTCTCCACGCTGGATGTGATCTCTGCCCGGTCCAGCCTATTGGGTGCTGACAGTATTTTAACATCGCAATTGGACCCCTACACGTTTCTGAAATCCTCTTATGAACAAAGTCGGGTCAACGATATCTACGACGGCAAGCCGCCGGTCAGTGACGAACAGATAGAAAGCGATTTTTAGTCCGCATGACGATTTACGCCGTTGGCGACTTACAGGGCTGTTATGACCCACTGCTGCGATTGTTAGAACAGGTTAGATTTGATCCAAGCCGTGATACCTTGTGGTGTGTTGGTGATCTGGTTAATCGTGGCCCACAATCTCTGAAAGTATTGAGGTTTCTAAAAAGCATTGAAAATCAATGCGTTACTGTGCTCGGCAACCACGATATTCACCTGCTGGCCATGGCCTATGGGCTGCGCGGTCCAAGGCCATCGGACACTCTCAAAAAAGTATTAAAGGCGCCTGATCTGCAAGAATTAATGGACTGGTTGCGTCATCAGCCGCTGATGGTTCAGGACCAGAAGCGGCGTACGGTAATGTGTCATGCGGGAATTTATCCCTGGTGGACACGCAAACAGGCACTAAAACGGGCAGCGGAAGTAGAGGCTCTGTTTAGGGATGAGGCCAGCTGTGAAAAGCTGCTGCAAAAAATCTATTCCAATCAACCGAGTAAATGGAAGTCTTCCCTGGGCAAGACTCAACGTGCCCGTTTTATTATTAATGCCTTTACGCGGATGCGCTTTTGCAGCCCTAAAGGGCATCTTAATCTCACTGAAAGCGGTTACGCCGGCCGTACGCGGAAGAATCGCCTGCCCTGGTTCGAGTTGAGTCATCCAGACCTTGATGATTGGCGCATTGTGTTCGGCCATTGGTCAGCACTCGGCCTGTTAAACACACCACAACATCTTTGTCTGGACACTGGCTATATATGGGGTGGAGACATGACCATGGCAAGGCTCTCCAAAAACCCCGAGAAAAAGGTTAAGATATTTAGTACGCCATTTGGGTGATCGTGGGATGATTTTATGAGCCGAAAAGTTAATGTGACCGCAATTACGGATTTTGTTGAGCAACAATCCGATGCCGAAAACCATCGCTTCGTGTTCTCATACACGATCACCATCGAGAACGATTCGGATTCTGAATTTCAACTTTTGTCCCGTCATTGGGTTATCCAGGATGCAAATCGCAAGGTGGAGGAAGTCTATGGCGAAGGCGTAATCGGCGAGCAGCCAGTGATCAAGCCGGGCGAGAGTTACACCTACACCTCTGGAGCGGTTTTAGAGACTGAAATGGGAACCATGGAAGGGCGCTACTTTATGATCAATAAAAGTAAAAACGAGTTTGAGGTGCCGATCCCAAAATTTGTGCTGTCGGTGCCCCGCACACTTCATTAACGCAGTTCACCTCGTCAAAAGCGGCGCTATCGGCCCGCCAAAATAGCCCTGTTTTGTACCCTCGAAGCGGGTATGCCTCACACTTTTTAATTCGCTTTGCGAGAGCGTGCGAGTATTTCGGTTTTTATTGGGTTTTATTGATTTAAGTTATTGAATAATAAAGATTAAATCAAACATCAAGATTGCTTACTGTGAAGGCGTTTTTCTCAATAAACTCTCGGCGCGGTTCGACCTGATCACCCATTAAAATTGTGAACGTATCGTCGGACGATACATCGTCCTCGATGATGACTTTCAGCAAGCGTCGGACGGTCGGATCCATGGTTGTTTCCCACAACTGTTCCGGGTTCATTTCACCCAGGCCTTTGTAGCGTTGCACATCCAGGCCTTTCTTGGCGGTGCTTAACAACCAATCCAATGCCTCCGAAAATTCAGCACACTCATGCTGTTTCTCACCTCGCATAACGGTTAAGGAATCGCCCAACATTCGCTCCAGTTTTTCAGCCAACGCCTTAATCGAGGTAAACTCGGGTGAGTTCCAAAAAGCGGCATCGAAACCACTGTCATAGGTCATACCATGCAGTCGCTTCACCACATTCAGTGAAACGGCCCCATTGCGGGTAACTGATAAATCGTAGTGTGGGGTTTCGTACCCCTCCTTGTTCAAGTCCTGTTCGATTTTCTGCACTGTTTCATCGGTCAGGCCGGTTTCATCCACAGAATGATCAATCAGCGCCTTTAAAACTATTGGGTCATAATCCTGGCTCAGGCGTTCAATGGTTTTTTCCACCGATAAATATTCCCGGCACAGGTTTTCCAAGTCGTCGCCGGCTATCTGGCTGTTAGTTCCAGCCTCATCTCGACTTTGAACACTGGCATTTTTCAGTGCTAGCTCTAAAAGATATGCCTCATACTCAGCATCGTCTTTAACATAGCGCTGTGCTTTGCCCTTGCCGATTTTATACAGCGGCGGTTGTGCAATATAAATATACCCCTTCTCAATCAACTCCGGCATTTGCCGGTAAAAGAAGGTGAGTAATAAGGTTCTGATGTGGGACCCGTCTACGTCGGCATCGGTCATGATAATGATGCGATGGTAGCGAAGTTTTTCGATATTAAAGTCGTCGG
>JABDKW010000010.1 GCA_013002025.1 Gammaproteobacteria bacterium
TTTCCAGCGTACGCCACAATGGATTATGCCCATTGAAAATCGCCCATTCACTGAACAGGAACGCGCCGCATTCCGCAATGACCGCGAGCTGTTAAAACGGATGCAGAACGAGCCTGAGTACCTGGCCAATGTAGAACGTTTCACGAATGCGATTGTTAATCCGGACTCCGCCGAGATGGCTGAAATCGAGGCTATCGTGCTCGATAACCTTGAGAACAATGTTGCGGACAGCGAACTGCGCGAAAAGCTGCGGCCCAATTATCGTGCGGCCTGTAAGCGCCTGATATTTTCACCGGACTTTTATGCGGCCGTACAGCGCCCGGCCGTGCACATTGAAGTGGATCGGATCAGTTCGATTGAAAAAGCCGGGGTACGCATGGCCAATGGCGAATTACATGAACTCGATGTCATAGCACTGGCGACCGGATTTCAGGCAGACAAATTTATGCGGCCGATGCAGATCTCAGGTCGCAATAGCGTTAGTCTGGATGAATTCTGGGCCGATCGCCCCAAGGCATATCTTGCGGTCAGCATGCCCGATTTTCCCAATTTCTTTATGCTGAACGGCCCCAATGGGCCGGTGGGTAACTTTTCGCTGATCGATATCGCCGAACACCAATGGTCCTACATCGCGCAGTTAATTGATTTAATCACGACCGGGCAATGCCGCGAAGTTTGCGTACAGCACCAGGCCTTTGAACAGTTCGATCGGGAGCGCATCGAAGCCGCGCGAACGACTATTTTTGGCACAGGATGTCAAAGCTGGTACTTGGATGCAGAGGGTGTGCCAGCGACTTGGCCATGGAATCAACAACGATTCCGCGACGCCATGGCTGCGCCTGATTTGCGCGACTTTGAAATGAATGGCTAAGCGAATCGATCAATTAAACCCCACTCAGAGCGTGTAAATCTTCGCGCACACACGGATCTGAATCTATACTGAGAGGGATGCGAGAAACTAAAAACCGGCGGTTTACAGCGCGACAGCAATGATCAAGAAAAAAATTGTAATGTTGGGTTCCTGGGGAGTGGGCAAGACCAGTCTGGTGCGTCAGTTTGTCGAAAATGTGTTCGAGGATAAATATCTTTCCACTCTGGGCGTCAAGGTCGACACCAAGCAAGTGCAGGTTGATGGAAAGGAAATTAAACTTATGTTGTGGGATATAGCAGGCGCCGAGGATAATTTCAGTGTGCCGATGAATTACCTAAAGGGCGCCGCCGGCTGTTTACTGGTAGTCGACGGTACGCGTAAAGAGTCACTGCAAACAGCACTGGAACTAAAAACTCTGGTAGAAAAAGAAATCGGTGCTTTACCCTTCGTCGTGGCCGCGAACAAATCGGATTTGCAGTGGCAATTATCAAACGCTGATCTTGAAGATGCATTTCCAAAACCAACCGACCGCTGGTTTTCGACCAGTGCCAAAACCGGTCAAAATGTAGAGGCATTATTTCAGGAAATGGCTGAACGAGTGAATGCTTAGTGGCTGCAGTAACCTGCGCGCAAGCAGAGATTAGAGATCAATTACGGTTTCCGCCTTAGCCATTTCAAACAGCCGTCCGCTCTGCTCTGAACGCCGCACCAAGGTTTCGTCAATCCAGTTACGTTCACTCCATGTGCGATTGGGATCATGGTGCCCAATATAGGTTTGCTTGACCCGACACCGCTCCGCCATGGCCACCACATCCTCGATGCAGCTATGACCCCAGTCTTTGCGTGACACGCCGATGGGCGAGTTTATGCCCTGATGACCGTGGTATTCAATTTCCAGAAACTGACCATCGCGATACAAGACATCCGCATCAGTCGCATGCTCAATGACCCGTTGCTCAGCTTCCCTGCTGGCGATCTGCAAGGGGTGATCCTCATCATCACCCTTGCGTAATTCATGATCGGTGCAATAGACAAATACCTTGCCATTGTGTTCTATGCGAAATCCCAGGCAGGGGTCGGGATGAAACACTTCAAACGGTTGAATTGTGGTGTCGCCCAAAACGATTGGTTCGTTTATATGATGAAACGTGCCAACCATTGGGTCGTCTTCAGCCGACGCGGGATAACGCTCCAAATCACGGATCTCAGTTGAATCAAAATTTGCCGGCATTAATTCGTAATGCAGCGGCGTTTGAATGCCGCCCACTTCCATGTCGATGTGATGCGAAAAGATGCCCAGGTTTTGATCGAGGGCCTGCAGGTACTGGTGATTGGCAAGAATATGGATATGGTTGCGTGGGTCAAAGCAAATCGCCGCCTGGTCAAAGCCCTCAGTATGATCAAAATGCGCGTGGCTGCCAAAAATATACAGGTGACGTTCTTCTTTCTCGCCCCACTTTTGCATAATATCTTCAGCACAGATTCGGAAACCACTGCCGCAATCGATCACGATATCGTAATCATCGGCCGTTTCAATCCGAAAACAGGTAGTCCAGCCCCCGTAGACCCGTGGCTCGACCAATTCAAGTTGCTCGCGAAACTTCGTCAGACTATTGCGCTCAGGCTCCCCACCCAATACGTCGCGAATAGATCCTTTTAGTTGCCCATCTTCTGAATGCTCGTCCTGAAGGCGCTTAAACACCTGCTCCAATAGTTGCAGATCTGACTGCAGGCGAGCAGCCGCGCGTTCTTCTTTTGATGGGAAAATTGACCCACTGCCCTGCACTCCATAGAAATGAATGCGCATGTTTTCTATTTCTTGCCCCATTACTTATGTATAGATGATCAAGTGGGTATGCGCAATATTGACCAATGCGGGATCAGAAGAAACTGATGACTTACTTTGTGCCCGAAGTCCTTCCATCATTCCCAACAAGCTCGACGCTGAGCAAATTTTTCAAGGGCTTGACCGAGCTCCTGTTCCGCTGAGGCACGCCGGTGGTTAATTTCTGCAATTCGGTTGTGACCCTCATCAACGAGTTGCGCCATTCTTTGCTTATCTCTGCAGCCATGCATGGCCATTGCCAAGTCTTCCGCATTATCAGGATCGACCAGTACAGCGGCATTTCCCGCATGGCTAGCCAAATGCGATGAATATATTAAGGGCTTGCCTATTGTCCACGCTTCAAGCGGAGGTAAATTGGTTGGCCCGAAATACGTCGGCATCACGATTGCCAGCGCACCTTCATATAATCCTCTAAGATCTTCTGAGTCTACGAAACCCAGCAACTTAACTTGTTCAGCCAAGTTATTGTCGGCAACGAATTTTTCTACATGCGTTAAATTTCCATGGTCTTTGCCAGATAAAACAACCTTGGGTTGCCAACTTTGCCTGTCACGCAGATAAACAAGCGCCTGTAACAGCCGAATATGATTTTTGTGAGCCCAGAACTGGGCGGGATAATAAAAATACCCTTCCTCTAATTTGTACTTGGCAAGTACCGAGTTCTTGCTACTCACGTTTGAGTGTTTTAAAAAGGGGGACGGCGCAAATGGCATTGCCAGAAATCGGCTGCGCGCAATGCCGTAGTAATGAGAGGCACGATCGGCCAGCTCATCCGAATCCGTCAGAATAAGCACTGCAGGCGCAAGGTGCCTCTTATATAAGCGCTCTTTATCGTGAAACCTATAAAAATCCCTGACCTCGGGAAATTCGGGATTGTCGCGATGGCAAATATCCCAGACGGTGGCTATATAGTTGAGTTTTTGAAGTGAGCCCGCCATTCTTCCTGGCGCCACAAAATAGACAAGGTCACAATCAGTGGCGATTAATTTACGTTCAAAAAGCGTTAAATATTTGCACTGCTTCTGAACATACTGCCACCATCTAACACCCTGCAACTTTGAAATCATGCGATCCAACATCGAGTAGCGATAGTGCGTGCCCTTTATTCCAAGCGTTGCCAAGTACGGTATATTTTCCTGGTGAGTGGAAAACACTTCAAGATCAAATCGTCCCTCACATATTTGCTGCATCTGTAATACAGCATTCAAGGATTGATCAAAACCGCCTCCGATGCCAATTTGGCTATCAACGATTGCTACTATTTTCATAGTCCTATCTACCAACCAATGGTTAACTGGAGATCATCTTTTGAACAGCATCTGCGACCCGCTCCATCTGTTCACCAGACAATCGCAAACCACTCGGAATGTAAAATCCCCGGCGATACAGGCGCTCGGACACCGGATAATCCGAGTCATCACAAAGCCCCATTCTCCTCAGTACCGGCTGCTCATGCATGGGACAAAAAAATGGTCTTGTTCCAATACCCGCAGCGGCGAGCCTTTTCATTGCTTCTTCGGCATCAAAATCAACCTCGTCGGTTAACACCAAACCATAAACCCAATAGATGTTTTCGGCATAGGCCGTGTTTTGTAACGGCAATTGCAGTCCACCAGTCTCTTTTAGCAGTTGCGTGTAAGAAGCGCCCATACGACGTTTTTTCGCAATAATTTCATCCATCTTCTCTAACTGAGCTAAGCCCAGAGCCGCTTGCAGGTTGGTCATTCTTAAATTCCATCCCAGTCGCTCATGAACGAAGCGCTTTTCGGGCTGAAAGCACAAATTGCGCAGACTTCGACATTGATCGGCTAACTGCTCATCATCGGTGACAATCATGCCACCTTCGCCAGTCGTAATATGTTTATTGGAGTAAAAACTAAAGGTGCTGATGTCTCCAAAACTACCGCATTGTTCTCCCGCATAGGTCTGCCCGTGCATTTCCGCAGCGTCTTCGATGATTTTAAGATTATGCCGCTCGGCAAGCTCCAGTACCGGGTTCATGTCGACCGGCAAACCATATATATGAACCACCAAGATGGCTTTTGTCCGGGCGGTGATTTTTTGTTCAAGTTGTTGAACATCCATATTCCATGTGTCGGCTTCGCTATCGACTAGAACGGGCGTTGCCCCGCTCCTTACAATTTGATTGACACAGGATATGATTGTAAATGTAGGCACAATGACCTCATCACCCGGCCCAATCCCCAGCGCCTCAACGGCGGCGTCAAGAGCCGCCGTCCCATTGCTCACCGCGACGCCAAATTTGCGCCCAACACTGCGTGCAAATTTCTCTTCGAATTGTTTCACGAAAGGCCCTTCTGATGAAACCCAACCAGTCTCGATGCACTCGATAAGATACTGCTTTTCATTGCCTTCGAATAGCGGTTCATTTACTGGGATAAAGTCGTTCATTGTTCAGGATTTTTGCAACACGACACACACGCCCCAGGTGTTCTCGCCGGCATCCCTGCCCGTTAAGAACTCTTCGGCGCGTAACCGTTGACAGTTATTAATCTCAGCCAGCAAGTCGAGTTCGGGTAGCGAAAAATGTCTCATCGAATGTGTTTCCAAGATGGTCTCGGTGTCATCAGACCTGAGATCAGTAGAATGAATGGTGTAGTTCACATCAACGCGGTTCTCATTCGCAAACACTACCGGTTCTGCCAGGCGAGTAATATTAGTTACTTCATCCGACATTTTCTTTTCGCGCACTTCCACACCCTGCGCATAAACCGCAGGACTGTACCAGATGTCAAAAATAAATAACCCACCGGGTTTAAGATGCTCTGCAGCCCGCGCGAAAACTGCGGATACTGCGCTGTTACTCACCTGATAACTCACCACATGAAACAATGACAATACCGCGTCAAACTCAAGCCCTAATTGCACGGTGCAGATATCACCCTCCTGGCACCTAAAGCCGTTGGTTTGCTCTGCTCTGGCCACCATCTCTGCACTACGCTCAACTCCTGTGACGTCGTATCCCCGCTGTGCCAGAAGTCGTCCGTGTTTACCTGTGCCAGAACCGAACTCAAGCAAATTTCGACCCGGAACCCTGTGTTCACGCAATAATGAATCTATGTAGTCGACCTCAGCCGCGTAATCCTTGTCCCGATAGAGCAGATCGTAGTAGCGCCCATAGGCATCGAAAACATCGGCACTCCTACCCATAATTTGGAAAATGCCCGCCACACAAAAGGGGTCTTAAACCATAGCGGGGCATATAATTTCTGATTGTGTTGCTCAAAAAGACGCCCAGGAAACATAACCTCATTTTGTGATCTCTAAAATGAAGTGGCAGTATATATTGTCGCCAAATTGCTGCTTATTACGCAATGCCATAAGTTGATAGTTCATCCCCATGGATGTAATACGGTCAAGTATACGGCTCTTCAAATGCGCGGCATCATACTTTCGCGATGAGGGGACACCGTACGAATCCATGCGCACATATTCAACGGCATCGACATCACTGAAACCCTTGCCAAAATAGTCAGGAGTAGAATAGGCACAGTAGTGCGTGTGCATATACAGCGGCAAGATTACGACCCTGCCGCCGGGCCGCATTATACGGTGTACCTCTGAGATGAAATTCAGGTCGTCGTCGCCCGTAAACATCTCAAAAGCACACTGCAAAGACATTCCCCGAACAGACGAGTCTGCAAAACGTGTATTGGTGGCGTCTTCTTGCCGGTAGTAATCCAGCGATGCAAATTCGGGATTAACCTCCAGGTCGATAGCAAACGCCTTAATCTCATGCCCTTCGCGTAATGTACGGGACCACGGCGAGCTACACGCAGCAGCATCAACGTAGATCTCATGCTCGCCGAAGTTAAACAGATCCAGACGCTGGGCAGCAATCCAATGCTCCAGCAACTTTTCATCCCATACGCCTGAGTTTCTTCCGCCATGATAGCGCTCAGGGAAAAAACCTGATTTCTGAAACTCAATGAACTCTGCCCGCTCCGGTTCATAGTCGTGCACGGCTACACCAGCAGCTATGAGATCAGTTTCGATCTCCAGCAACTCTTCTTCACTCGGGCTTGCGTACACGCGCGCGTTTCGGCACCGCCACTTATCAAATCCGCTGCGGCGCTTCAATCGTTTCCAGACGCGCTCAGCAGACCCCGTTACACCGTATGTTTGGATTTTCTCAAGAGTGTTTGACCCAATCATTTACGAATTCTCACCTGGCTTTTATCAACCCCGTCAAATCTGGTTTTGTCAGACTCGCCCGCATAGGGCCCCTGCTTGACTTCAATCATTTCAGAGGGCTCCAGCATCTCAAATCCATGGCCACCATAGGCCAGCAAAATGAAATCACCGGTTTCCAGAATAGTGCTCTCCAAATAATCCTGCTCTTCAGAGTAAAAATCCACTCTCACCCGGCCTGACTTTATGAAAAGCACCTCCTTGGTGAACTGAACCTCGCGGGCAACTGGGTTGTGCACATGAGGAGGGATTACATAACCAGCCGGTCTGTTCATATAACCGAGCTGCTGGGAAAATTCATCTGGCGTAAAGAATTGGATGCCCTCGGCGCGAAAACTTGCCCGCAACACCAAGGCCAACATCTGATCTTTGTACTGAATCGGTTCAATCACGTGAGAGTCTCAGAAGTAATTCGGTTTGTGAACCCAGGCTCGAACCTCGGGGTCTTCTCTATACATTTTTTGATGATAATCGAAACCCGCTTGATACCCCCGCTGCACTAACTTTTTCAACTCTTGCAACTCAGGGTTCTCATCTTGATTGGACCAAAATTTTCTGCGCATTTTGCCGAACCATCGCCGTGCTGTGACCGACAGATCAGACAACGAATTACGCCCTGCAGAAACTCTGAGTTCAGTATAAGAATCTGATACGCCTTGATTAAAAGCCCGCTGCTGAAAATATTCGAACGTCATGCGTTCTTTAGTTACCGCATGATACACACTCGCTCGAGAATCATACTGGCAACGCAGCCCATTTTCCAGCACGTGCCGCGCAACATGGGTCTCGCCGTCTCCGCGAAATTTAATCATTTCTGATGGGACGCCGTCGGGGTGAAATCCACCAGCGTCTAACAAGACTTGTTTACGAATCGAAAAATTACAACCCCACACGAAATACGGGCTGATCTCTCGCCGCCCTTCGGGTAGCGAAAGAATGCTCAGGTATCCTATCCCTTGCCCACCCATGGCTGGTTGCGCCCAGAGTTCTTCCAGCCAGCCAGGGATGGGGCCCTGAAAATCCGGAAAGTTATTGCCACCTACCATTGACACAGAAGGGTCACTGAAATTGTCGGCGATGGCGCTTAACCATCCCGGAGTGGCCTTTATATCGTCGTCCGCGTAGACCAAAACATCGCCCTTGGCTTCTTTGAGGCCCCGATGGCGGCCAGCGTGCAAACCGGGAGTAGCCTCATGAATGCAGTGCATATTTTCCTGACCCTGAGCCAGATCCAGGACTACGTCAGCGGTATCATCCGTGGATCCATTATTGACAACAATAATCTCAAACTCATTTTTCGATAGCGTTTGGGAGTGCAAGGACCTCAGTGCTAGTTGCAACATCGGCGCTCGATTTCGGGTTGGAATAATGACCGAAATCACAGCCCAATATTACTCTGGTACTGCATGTTCAAAAACGACTGTCGGAACATATAAAAAGAATTGAGCATACGACCAGCAACCGACTCAAAGAGCCTTCGCTTTAACATATATCCTTTGACAATTTTCTTCCGTACAAGGAATGAATAACCGATTCTTGTAATACCGATAGATAAATCTAAGCAGCCGTGAATTGTTCAATATAAAAAATTTGTTGCTAAGTAATTTCAGCACAACCCGCCTTGAGATGCCCATTTTTTCAAACGGCACAACTTCAATGACCTCAAAATTTTTCTGCAGGCAGTTTCTAATTTTTTCAATTGTGAAATGCTGATAATGCATGTCATCGAGCGGCTTATTTTCATGTGGAACCGTCAAATGTAAAATTCCACCCGGTTTGATTATACGCCGCACTCCGGCTAAAAAGTCAGCCGTTGAATTAAGCGGTATATGTTCAAAGACTTCCATCAAGATTGCCGATTCAAACAATTGCAATTCATGATCGCCGCTAATATCAAGGGATAAAAAGGAGACGTTTTCTACGTCGGCATTCATGGCGGTCGCCAATCCTATGGCCCTCTGCGAGTAATCCACACCCAAAACCTTGCGATCGCGACTAGCCAGCGCAAGCTCGCGAGAAAAACGACCATCACCACAGCCAATATCAATGATCGTCTGCGGCGCATCCAATTCAACCTTGCGCAGTAAAAACTCAATCGTTGATACGTAATTTATCGCCCATGTATCAAGATAAAAATGTTTGAAGTTATCATTCTGAAATTGGCCAACGTAATGATAGGGGAACCAGTATTCCCCCTCCTGTTGCGCTTGCTCTGATCCAAGTGGCCTGACTTCTTTCATTGGAATCGATCTCCGGGAACATGGGCATGATTCGCCTTAGCTGCGGGCGCGCCCATTCAATGGCCTCTTTTCAGGACGCAAGTGATTTGCGTGGCCCATTTAAACTTTGGGCGCATCAACAGATCGCAAGCGAGAAAAACGAGCCCAAGCGTACAGCGAAGTAAAATTTGATGTTGACAGAAATGGGCAAGTAAACCGGAGTAGCCATTGGAACTTTCAATGAACTCAGTCTCTAGGCGCTGATCCAAAGTAAAGAAGTGATTTGAAAATCGCCAATAATCCTGAGGCTCCATATGCGCTTCAAATAACCAGGGGGTGGATAATAAAATTTTACCGCCGGGCTGGAGCACACGGTACATTTCTTCCATCACTCTCGAAGGATGATGCGTATGCTCTAGCACGGACACACAAATTATCGCTGAAAACCTCTCGTTCTCAATCGAAGTCATATGTTCCGCATTTTCTACTAAATCAATGTGAGGACCAGCTTGAACATCCAGATTGAGAACGTCTCCTCTTTGATATCGCTTTTTAAAAAAGTCGTCCGTACCACCTATTTCCAAGATATCGCCGTCGACCGTACTGATGAATTCGGGCTTTATGCGGTTAATATGTGAGCGAGCCACAGTCACGCCACCAAGGTACTCTCGAAACCTTCTAAATTTTTCGATAAAGAAGCTCTCTTTTTCCAGAATGTAGTCGCCGCTATTATAAATGAAGAGGGTCATTTTAATTTCTTTCTCTCAAGTAATGTTTCAATAACGGAATCTCATCCTTTCTGCCAAGGATTATCGTCATCCCGATAACCACAGCACACGCAATTAATGCCCAAATCAATGTGTGATGGGTTATGACCTCATGCTCGGTTATCAATGCCCATGATATTGCCACCAAAATGGGGCCACAAGAAAACTTCATGATCGTAAGAAACAACGGCCTGACACTTACAGAAAAGTTTGCTGAGAAAACCCACCAGTGAAACGCCATAGAAATGGCGACTAGAATCAATCTCGCCCAGAGGAATTCAGCCAACCCGGCTTGAACTGAAATCAAATATACCGCAATGTACAAAGGCAGTGTGTAAATCATGACCTTTGTCTCAAGGTCAGGTCGGCCAATTCCCCGGTAGTATTCAACAAAAGGGTATACACACCATGCGAGTCCTTGTGTAATCGACATTATCGCCAGCACCGACGCGATGCCCACCCAGTTCGCGCCGAAAACAATTGATTCAATTTGCGGGCTTAAAATACTTATGATGCAAGCTAACGGAACCGACACGAATGCAACTAGCCGCATAATGTTTCGCAATACGGTCTCTGCTCGATCCGGCGTGGAACCAACTTTGGACAGGTAACTATAGAAAACTGGCATCAGCGGGCTAAATAACAAGCCAAAGATCATGATGACAAAGACATTTCCGGATCGATATAGGCCGAGTTCATGCGAGCCGAGATATATTCCTACGATCATTGAGTCTGCCCAAAGATAAAACCATGCAAGCAATGCGGTGGTGGCTACCCAGCCCCCAAACCTGATCAATTCAACTGCGACCTGGCGGTCGAATGCAAAACTCGGTCGCCAGGAACTTGTTTTCCACAGCAACCCGACCTGGAAAATTTGCCCAGCCAGCGTACCGGCTACCAATGCCCAATAACCCATGCCGTTCAAAGCCAAGGGGATCGACGCGAGCCCGGGTATCGCCACGGTTGCCAATCGCACCCAGAAAAGGTGTCGAAAATTTAAATCCTTTTGCAACAATGCAATATGAATGGATATCGAAGCCGAAAGCAGAACCTGCAAGGCCATTACCTGCAATACCAGCGACACTCTCGAATCCTGAAAAATGAAGTCCGCGATATGTTGGGCAGTTAACGCCAGCAATCCGGCAACAACCACACCGAGCGCGTTGTTGATCCAAAACGCGGTATTGGCCGCCACGGTACGATCGCCACGGTACTGGATAATGGCCTTGCCCATACCCGCTTCCCAGAATATCTGCGAAAAGCTGATGACCATGGTTGCCGCCGCCACCACACCAAAGTCCTCGGGCGTGAGCAGTCGAGCGAGCACGACGAATACCACGGGCGTAACCGCCTTGGATGCAAGTTCGCCGAAGAAAGACCATTTTAGGGCCGTTTGGGCAGATGACATCAAATCTGTGCGCCGTTTAGCGGCGAGGTGCTCGGGTGCGCATAAAAGGGATAATCAATCTAAAGTTTTGGATAAGGTGAAAACCCACTACACACATGAGATTGAATAAACCATTTTAATCAACCTCACTGTTCAAGTTTCAACTTTGATGCCCACAAGGCCAGCTTGTGTTTCATTGCCGGGAGCGACAGCTGTTCCTGGGGGAGGGGCGTAATTAGCTTGTCATGCACTAATAGTCGATAAATAAATTCAATTTTATCGTTGGCTGAATCATCTGCTTCAAACTTCACAACACCCCTGTTTTCGCCATAACTTATGCCGACGCGAATGGCTTTTTTTAACAACTCCTTCTCATTCTTTAGCTTGGACATGGCGTGCGGTGCGTTTGAGCTCATCTGTGACTGAGGTCTAGTTTACAACACAACCAGGGGCTGAATGCATCTCTAAACCGAAACACTTTATGCGGCCTGATACTGAGCAATTTTTAGTCCCAACCAGTAGCCGATATAAGCTATCAACAATGCTAGCGGTACCGATTGTTCGTACCAGTAGTGAAACCATGTAAAGGCACTCGCAATATTGGTGAACTGATTAACCAAGAGGGAAACCAGCGCAGAAATAATGCCATGCTCAAAGATCGCGGTAAAACCAGGGAAGGCAAACACGAAACGGAACACATCTAAGGTTTCGATAACCACAAACGTCCACAGCGCTGCCAAACCATAGAAACCACCTCCGAACCAGGTCCAGCGATCAAAGATAATATTGGCCTCGGCATTAGCCTGATCTTGGTCCGCATCAGCCAGTCTCTGAAGTTTCGCAAAATTAAATCTTTGCGTAAGGGGTAGCTTGTCTCGTTTGCGCTGTTTGGTTTTTTCTTTGCGCTCTTGCTTGTGGCTCTTCCTGACTTCTTTAAGGTCGGCCTCTAACTTTTTACGGTCCGCCGTGATATTTATTTTTCCTTCGGCGTGCAACCAGGTAAACATCAGCCAGCTGAGCACGGTCATGGGCAGACCGAGCTTTAGTAGCACCGCTGAGAATTCAAAAATATCCATTGCGTCAATCGTAGTCCGACGAACCCCGCCTTTCAACAATATCGGCGACCTCTTCTCGCAATCGCAGCAGAGGGGAGTGGACTTCCTGAGGGCTAAATTAAATCAACGTAGTTGGTACATACAATTGCGCCAGCTTGCCGCCATCCACAGGCAGCTCTACGCCGGTGATAAAGCTGGCCTCGTCACTGGCCAGAAACAGAATCGCCGCTGCAATCTCTTCCGGCGTACCACTGCGCTGCATCGGTATTGTGCTGTGGATGGCATCCTGGACTTTTTGGTTGCCCGCCACCGCCGCTTCGCTTGCCGCAGTGGCCACCGAGCCGGGCACCACCGAGTTTACCCGCACCCCCATGGTTGCGCCTTCCATGGCTGCGCAGTTTGAGAAACTGTCGGCAGCCGCTTTGGCGGCGGAATAACCGGATACGCCCACCGTGGCTCTGGAGCCGCAAGATGAGGATACATTCACGATTGCCCCACCCTGCTCCTGTTTGCCCATGATAGCCATAGCGGTTTTAGTGCCAATAAAGGTCGCATCAACCGTAACACAAAAGTTTTTACGCCAGGCTTCCAGACTCATGCTGTCAATCATGCGATGGCGAGTGACCGCAGCGTTGTTCACCAGGGCATCCAGCCGCCCATGCTCCGTGGCGGTATCCTGTATTAATTTCTCAAACGCATCAGTGTCCGCAAGATCCAACGCTTGATAGCTTACTTTGCCGCCGTCATCAGCAATCGAATCTGCGGCCCTCTTGAGCTGTTCTTCATTGCGCGCGCACAGCACAACATGCGCGCCTTCGGCTGCAAACCCCTGCGCGGCGGCAAACCCAATCCCTAAGCTACTGCCGGTTACGATTACTACCCGCTTGTCGAATCTATTTCGCATAATAAAATTATCAGGCCGGTCAAGTTTGATTTGAAAGTGCGCCGGGGTCGGATCGAAACTCCGGAGCACTACCGGCGGCATGCAATGCAGCCAGATACGCAAAGGTCATGGCCGGGCCGAGCGTGGCGCCGGCACCAAGATATTTATCGCCCATCACCGACGCGGCATTATTGCCCGCCGCATAGAGACCGTCAATCGGAGCACTAGCCTCGGATAATACCTGTCCATTCGCGTCGGTGAGCAACCCGCCCTTGGTGCCAATATCACCCGGATACAGCGGCAGTGCATAGAATGGCGATTTGGCAATCGGCGCAATACACGGGTTGGGTTGATTGCGCTCATCGCCGTAATAGCGCTCATAGAACAAATCGCCACGCTGGAAATCTTCATCTTTTCCACTAATTGCGAACTCATTATTGCGCTCTATTGTGCTTGCCAGGCCTGCAGCGTCAATGCCTGCCGCGGCCGCTAATTCTGCAATAGAAGAATGCTTCAACATTATTTTTTTAACGCGCTTAGGTAATACCGCATCCGGCGTGCCCCAGCCAGGACCAATCGGGCCAAAGGGATATTTATGCCGGAAATTTGCATCAAAAATCACCCACGAAGGCACCACACCGGAGTCGTACATGGCTTTGCCGGCCTCCAGATAGGGTAACGCTTCATTGGCGAAGCGCTGGCCTGACTGATTGACGATGACCAGACCCGGCAGCGACCGTTCTGCAAATAAGCCCATGGGCCTCGGCCAGCCCGGCACATGCACTACCGGAATCCACCATGCATGATTCATTAAAGCCAACTTCGCACCGAGAGCGGTGGCGGCACGGATCGAGTCACCAGTGTTATTAACCTGCGACACACTCCAATCGGGATTGGTGGGCTGCGGCAGACTTTGCTCGCGCATCTCTTTATTGTGTTCATACCCCCCGGCGGCCAACAATACTGCGCCAGCGCTAACATGCACTAGCTCGCCATCGCGTTCAACCATGGCACCAGTAACGCGGCCGTCTGTTTGCAACAGCGAGTGCATTGGTGAGTTCAACCACAATTCTCCGCCCTTATCCTTGAAGGTGTAGTACAGGCTGCCGATTAAAGAATGACCTTGCGTAAGCCGGCGCGACATTTTGCTTTTAAACCGACCTGGAATATCAGCAAAATACAGCGCGATTATCTTCAGCAATGACAGCCGCCACCCTTTCTGCTGGGTCAGAAACTTGCGCGCTTCTTTAAAGGTAAGGGTAAATCGCCCCTGCACAACTGCGCCTGGCTGCTGCGGGCGCATTTTGTATAAGTCGTCTCCCAATTTTCTGCCCTTGAACACGCAAGGCGCCTGAGTACGATAGCCTTGCTTGGCGCCCGGTGTGTCGCTGTAATAATCGGGATACGGAAAGGCTTCGTAACGCAGCGCACTATTGGCCTGTAAATAGCCCAACATCTCTGGCGCGCCATCCACATAGGCCCGCACGCGGTCATCAGCCACTTGATTGCCGATCGATTCGCGCATGTAGGTATAGGCTTGCTCAGCGCTGTCGTCAGCGCCTTTGCGCCGCGCATTATCGCTATTGGGAATCCAGATACCACCGCCGGACATCGCCGAGGTACCGCCAAATAAGTCACTTTTCTCCACCATTAGCACCGAACCACCATGGTTCAGCGTCGTCACCGCGGCAGTAAACGCGCCCGCCCCGGAACCGACCACCAAAAGATCATAGTGGTGTGGATGCCCTGCTTCGTCGCCGGGCTGAGTACCGGTATCAGTTACAGACACAATTGTTCCAACTGTTTGGCATCAGCCGACATCAACTGGCGACCTATATTCAGGCTACATTGCGTGCGGTTACCGGCGTAGCGTTCGCATTGCTTGGCCCATAAAAAATAACGATGGATAGGGTAATCCAGATCCTGCCCAATACCACCATGTAAATGCAGTTCCGTGTGCGCGGCCAGATGACCCGCCTGTGCAACCCAATAGGCGGCCACCGAGGCCGACATGCTGAGATCTGTATCCGCTTGTACATCGTCCAGTGCGCGCCAGTAGGCACTGCGCAGCGACTCAATTTCCATATAGGCGTTGGCGGCCTGTTGCGACACGGCTTGAAATGAGCCCAGGGCTCGACCAAATTGCTTGCGCTCAGACACATAGGCGGCAGTGCGCTTGAGGCCTGCGTCCAACACGCCTACCTGTAGAGCAGCCAGGCCGATCCAGCGGCGATGTTGTTGTGATTGCTGGAGCCGTTGGGCCGCCTCACCATCAGCGATAATCTGCTGCGGCTCAATCACACAGTTATCAAACCGCAGATAACCAGCTGGTTCACCGCTGATGGCTTGTTGCTCGACCACCTCGATACCGCTGTGACCGGCTTCAATAAAAGCTACTACGTTGACGTCAGACCCGGCGTCAGACTCGGCATCAGAGCCTGCACTTAAGGAAACAACATAGCCTTTGGCAGCACCCACCCAGGGCGCGAAGCCAGAACGGCCGGTTAAACGATAACCGTCGTTGTGCCGGATGGCGGCAAGTGCGCTATGTTGTTGCTCACGCTGGATGCCGTGATAAGTCGACACCGGGCTAAGAATCACCTCTCCCGAGATCACACCGGGCAAAACCGTCTGCTGCAGCGCCTCATTATCACCATCGGCGATGGTCATGGCACATTCCACCACGCTGCTTAGTAGCGGCACAGGCGCCACGCTGCGGCCCTGCAACTCTAGAATCAAACAGAGTTCGACCAGCCCCAACTCCAAACCGCCAAAGCGCTCATCGAAAGGCAAACCGAAGATACCGGCGGCTGCCAGCTCCCGCCACAATTGATCATGCAACACAGAGCCCGAGGCCGGCGCCACGCGTTTAATGTGTTCATCGCTACACAGGTCAGCAAATATGCGTTCCATTGAATCCTGAATTTCACGCTGCTGTTCACTAAAATTAAAGTCCATGGCAATCACCCCTACGAGACAATCGTGTTGGGCATGCCCAACCCAAAATTAGCGACCATGCAGCGCATCACTTCGAGCACGCCGCCCCCCACGGTGGAAATTTGTGCGTTGCGATAATCGCGCTCCAGATCTCCGGCAAACAAGGCATCATCACTGCCAAAGCGTACCAGTGCGTCTTCATCAACCAGTTCCAATACTTCCCTTAATACTTCGATCAGCGCCAGAATATTTTTAAACTTAGCGCCCGAGGCCAGCGCCACATCGAGCTGATCCTGTTCGATTTGTGAGGCGGTGCGCAGATTTAATAATTGCATGGCTTGTAGGCGGCAATAAATGTCGCCAACTTTGGCCGCCAGCAGATCGTCATCACGGCCAGCCTTTTGCAGCGCCTCAATCACCCGTTGGAATTGCTTGGAACCGATAACGGTCATCGCCGCCAACGCAACCCGCTCATGATTGAGCTGCGAGGTAATAATTCGCCAGCCACCGTCCACCTCACCAATTACGCGGTTGAGCGGCACGCGAATGTTGTCGTAAAAGGTTACATTGGTTTCGATGTCGGCAACCGTGTAAAGCGGCGTCGCGCTGTAGCCGGGGTCGTTAGCATCGACGATCAACATGGTAATACCATCGGAGGGGCGTTTAACGTCTTTGTTGGTGCGCGTGGCCAACCACACATACTCGCAGTCGTGCCCGGAGCTGGTGTAGATCTTGCTGCCATTAACAATAAACTCATCGCCGTCGCGCACCGCCGGCGTTGATAGCGAACCGAGGTCGGTGCCGGAATTAGCTTCGGTGTAACCAATCGCGAAAATGCATTCGCCGGCGGCAATCCTGGGCAGAAAAAAATCTTTCTGCTCATCAGTACCAAACTGCATCAAAGCAGGGCCCACCGTGTTGATGGTCACTAATGGAAACGGGGCGTGTGCCGACCAGGCTTCTTCGAACAGTATTAGTTGTTCTACTGCAGTGTAATCCTTGCCGCCGAACTCCGCCGGCCACCCCAAGGTTAGGATGCCATCGTTGCCCAATTGACGGATGATGCGTCGAAATGTCGAGCCACCTTCTTTGCCAATCACCTCCGCCACCACGTCTGGGGTCATTAACTGCTTGAAATAAGCGCGCAATTCCTCTCGCAAGGCCTGCTGCTCAGCGTTGTATCTAGTCTGCATAAAAATTGGAATTTGCCCTTTAAAGTCAGGCGTTTGGCTATTTTGCAATAATAATGCATAATAGCTGTGAAGTATATGTCAAATCGCGCTTCAGCGCCGCCCAACGAGCGTTACACCCTGCCCATGCCCGCACCCGACCTCCAGACTTTGCGCGACCGATACCTCAATCAACGGGTGGGGCCGTACATCGCCTGGAATGTGGTCAGCCGCACCCAGATATGGCAGTGGTGCGCCGCAATGGGTGACGAGAATCCCGCTTATCTCGGCGCGGAAACAGCAACCGCGCCACCGACCATGCTGCAGTCGTGGACTTTTCGAGATGTGCACGGTAAGTATGCGCCGGGCTCCACTGATGCCAACACCTATGAAGTGTTGGGCAAGTTTGATGAGTTGGGTTTCTTTGGGTCGGTCGCGGTCAGCTATGACCAGACCTATCATCAGCCGTTGCTCGAAGGCGACCGGATACACAGCTACTCGACCATCGTCGACATTTCCGACTGGAAAGACACCGGGCTCGGCAAAGGCAGTTTTGTCACCGAGCATGCGGAATACTTCAATCAGCGCGATGAGCTCTGCGGGGAGGCCCGCATAACCTATCTCAAATACCAACCCGCTAAACAAGCGAGCAGTGAGCCACCCACGGCAGTAAAAAAAATACTGCGCATCAGGCCTGTAGAAAACCATGACAGCGCCCATTACTGGCAGGGGCTGCGCGAGGGGAAATTGCTATTGCAGCAATGCTCTGAGTGCCAAACTTTACGCCACCCGCCACAGCCAATGTGTGAGTCGTGTCAGAGCATCAACTGGACTACATTAGAGGCCAGTGGTGCGGGTACAGTGCACAGTTATACGGCCATTCACTACCCCGAGATTCCACCGTTTGATTACCCCAATATAATTGTGCTGGTGGACCTGCACGAAGGTGTGCGACTGGCCTCGCAATTGATTGGCTGCAAACCCGACGACATTAATATCGGCGATCGCGTGCAAGCCAATATTCAGGAAGTTGAAGAAGGCTTAAGCTTGCCGCTGTTTGAGGTGATCGGCAAATGACCACTCCGCAACTGTCCATGCTCAAACCAGGCGAAATCTTGCCCGCGCTGGAAATCCCCATCACCGCAACGCAAATCGTGTCCGGCGCACTGGCCTCGCAGGACTTTGAAGACGTCCATCATGACAAGGCGGCCGCCAATGGCAAAGGCACGCCTGATATCTTTATGAACATTCTCACCACCAACGGCCTGGTGGGGCGCTATCTGACTGACTGGGCGGGACCGCAGAGCAGTATCCAGCGTATTAAACTCAGCTTGGGCGTGCCTAATTTTCCGGGCGACTGCATGGTGTTAAGTGGCGCAGTGGTGTCCATTGAGGATGCCGTGGTAGAGGTTAGCTTTAAGGGTAAGAACGGTCTTGGCAATCACGTTAGCGGGTCAGCCTGGCTGCAACTGCCCACGTCGCCGGAGCAAGAAAATGACTAACTCTACCGGTGTTGCAATAGTCGGCCTTGGCGCGACCGAGTTTTCCAAGGATTCCGGGCGCAGCGAAATGCAGTTGGCCTGCGAGGCCGCTCACGCCGCAGTGCAGGATGCCGGCCTTAGCGGTGCCGACATAGACGGCATGGCAACTTTTTCGATGGACAACAATTGGGAGATCGAAGTGCATCGTCAGG
>JABDKW010000022.1 GCA_013002025.1 Gammaproteobacteria bacterium
AATGGCATGCCGCCACCTCGGATAACGGCTGGTTTGCCAGCCCTGACAATGGCGTGGTCGACCCGGCAGGGCGACTATGGGTTGCTACCGATCAGGGGCCTGCCGTGCCCTTAAGTGGTTGCAACGACGGTTTATGGGCCTTGGAGACGTCAGATGAACTGAGAGGCATGGGTAAAATGTTTTATCGTGCGCCGTCCGGCGCGGAAGTCAGCGGGCCTTGCTTCACACCCGATGGTGAGAACTTGTTTATAGCGGTGCAACACCCCGGCGATAGCATGCGCCCGGGCGTGGCACGGGTTGAAACCGCGCGTACGCGCTGGCCGGATTTTGATAACAACACGCCACCACGCCCCTCAGTGGTCGTGGTGCAGCGCAAAGGGGGCGGGAAAATTGCTTAATAAACCGACAAAAATTTTACTATCCGTTAGCGCACTTTTGATGGTCGGCGTATGGCTACTGTACACCCCGGATACCGACCCTGACGCAATGCACCAAAAGTACGGCGGCGAACTGGCTCGCTATGTGGATGATGGTGACGGCGGCAAGATTCATTATCGAGATCAAGGCCCACGAAATGCTCCAACCCTATTATTGATTCACGGTACCAATGCCTCGTTGCACACCTGGGAGGGCATAGTGCCGCAGTTAGCCAAACAGTACCGGGTTATCTCCTATGATCAACATGCTCACGGTTTAACCGGCCCCCACCCACGCGACGATTACAGCCCCCAGGCGCGCATCAAGGCGGCGTTCCAGGTGCTGGATGCCGCCGGTGTCGAGCAGGCCGTGTTGATTGGCAATTCCATGGGCGGTTGGTTGACCTGGCGCGCTACGTTGGCCAACCCGGAGCGGGTCTCGGCCATGGTGCTGCTGGACGCTTCCGGTCCGATCATCGATGTACCGCGCAAGTTGTACCTGGGCGCACGGCTGGCCAACAGCTCATTCGGCCAGTGGTTGATGCCATATGTCACCCCGCGCCCATTGATCACTGCATCGGCGCAGGGTAACTATGCCGACCATAGTAAAATCACCGACGCTCTGGTGACTCGGTATTGGGAATTGTTACGCTACCCAGGTAACCGTCGGGGTCTGGCCATGGCCGCGCGCACAGATCGACAGCCCGACTACTGGCACAGGGTGGGCGAGATCAAGCAACCAACGCTATTACTGTGGGGCGCGCAAGATGCCGTGACGCCACCCGCGTACGGGCGCGCTTTTGATAAGGCACTGCCGAACAGCCAGCTGATACTGTATGACAACGCCGGCCACCTGCCGATGGAAGAAATTCCAGAGCAGGTCGCCAGCGATCTTCTGGCTTGGCTAGCTACGCAGTCGCTGTAACCGGGCTGCCTGTTAAGAGGCCAGCGCCACCAGCTTATCCAATGTGTCGGCGCAGGCCACGGCCGCCTCGGCGCCTTTTTTTACGAAGTGCTGTTTAAAGAACTCTGGCTGACCCTCAGACATAAAATCATGCGGTGTGAGTACCGCCGAAAAGACAGGGGTGCCGGTATCCATTTGCACGCGCATCAGTCCATCCACGACGGTACGGGCCACGAAGTCATGCCGGTAAATGCCACCGTCGACCACCAGCCCTGCCGCCACTACGGCAGCGTATTTGCCGGAGTTGGCCAGATACTTGGCGTGCAGCGGAATTTCAAAGGATCCCGCCACTTCGAAGCAGTCGACCTTTTGGTCACTTAGCTTGCTGAACTCGTTAATAAACGAATCGCGTAATTGGTCAACAATATCGCGATGCCAGCAGGCCTGTACAAAGGCGACACGGTCGCGTTGGGGAGCCGCATTAGGTTGCGGAAAAGAAGAATGAATAATTGAAGTCATCTGTTGTTTACCTCATTGCAGTTTAAACAACAGGGCAAACAAGGCTTGCCGGACACGTGCTACCCCTGTTGGGAAACCCCATTCAGGGCGCGCGCAAGGCACTACCTTATTCTCATAACCAGACTGTCACTGTCGGCCCCGGAATCACACCGGGTCTGCTAGTCCCCCCAACATTATGCAATGCCGGGAGCGCCCGCGGGCTACGCATAAATACGATTACCGCCGGTGGGGACTTTCACCCCGCCCTGAGAACCCACCACTTGCGTGGCAGTGGCGCGATTATACGCCGCTGCCCGAATTTTGTACATTTGGTCAGTGTGCCGAATTGCCTGAATCACGATTGTCTGTAGTACTATTACGGGCAATGAACGGGCTGACGAGCAGAGCAATTTAGATGGAAAGCATGCACGATTTGGAGGTGTTGATTGACTCCGGGCGCAGGTTGATTGTGGTTGAGACTGAACGCGAAGGTTGTTTTATCGAAGGCTTTCGCCGCATCTCTAAACGATCCGGCAGCGCGTATTTCGTGTGGACGGTGACACAGGGCTTACTGAGGCTATCGCGCGACTACGCAGCGCAAACCATCAACAAGGATGTGAATCAACTATTTGCCCAGATTCAAGCCAGCGAAACGCCGTCGGTGTTCGTGTTGGTGGATTTTCATCACTACCTGGATGAGCCGGTTGTACTGCGCCATATCAAAGACGTGTTATTGCATGCACCACAGCATTGCCTGGTGCTGTTGTCGCAGCAGATAGAGATGCCAGACGAGTTGAAATCACTATCCACCGAGTATCGGCTCCCCTTGCCGAATAAACAGCAATTGAGCGATATGGTGAATACGCTGGCGCTGGAGTGGCGAGACCGGCACGGTTCCATGGTGGAGCTTGAGCATAACGATATGATCGAAAAGCTGGTGGAAAACCTGTGTGGGCTTAAATTTTCTGACGCGCAGCGAATGGCCCGACATGCCATCTTCAACGACGGCATAATTGATAGAACAGATTTGGACGACGTGGCCAAAAATAAATTCGCATTGTTAAACCACAACAATGTGTTGAATCTGGTGCTGGATTTCGCTGAGCTGGAAGACATCGCGGGCTTCGAAAATCTCAAACGGTGGCTCAAACTGAGGCAGCCGATCTTCTCGGGTGAAGTAGAGCTACCGGGTGAAGACAAACCGCGTGGCATGTTGCTGCTCGGAGTGCAGGGCTGTGGTAAGAGCCTGGCTGCTAAAGCGGTGGCTGGGTCATGGGGTTTGCCGCTACTGCATTTGGACTTTGGCACGCTTTACAATCGGTTCTACGGTCAGACGGAAGAAAATTTGCGCACCGCGCTGGATACTGCGGCTGGCTTGCAGCCTTGTGTTTTATGGATCGATGAAATCGAAAAGGGTTTGTCGGCTGTCAGCGGCACAGACGATGTTTCCAAAAGATTACTCGGTACCTTCCTGACCTGGCTGGCTGAGCGCGAGGCCGCGGTGTTTGTGGTTGCCACCGCCAATGATATACAAGCGCTGCCACCGGAGCTGGTGCGCAAGGGGCGTTTTGATGAAGTGTTCTTTGTTGATCTGCCGGATGCGCCGGTGCGTGCGGCGATTTTTGCGCTGCATATGCGGCGCCGCGAGCAATCTCTTGAAGGGCTCGATTTAACCGCGGTGGTGGAGCAGACCAGAGGCTTCTCCGGTGCCGAGATCGAGCAGTTAGTGGTATCTGCCCTGTACCAGAGTTACGGCGAGCAACGACCGATCGATACCGAGCTGTTATTGAGCCTGATCGCGAGCACCGCACCTCTGTCAGTTCTAATGGCGGAAAAAATTGCCTACCTGCGCAACTGGGCCTCCCAGCGTGCGGTGGAAGTGTAAGCCGGCCGGCGACGGCTCTAAAACCTAACGCGCGGTCTCGCTCTGGCAGTACAATAGCCGCATGAAAAAGATAACTCTATTGGCGCTGCTCTGCGCCAGCCAATTAGCTGCTTGCGCCGACACGCCGTTACGAGCCGGGTCGCTCAAATCTGGTCCAAATGCGAAGGCAGATACGCGGCCGGCCATGGTCGTTACGGCTAACCCGCATGCCAGCAAAGCGGGTGCAGAAATATTACGGGCCGGCGGTTCTGCGGTGGATGCTGCGGTCGCGATTGAGGCGGTGCTGTCGTTGGTTGAGCCACAGAGTTCAGGCCTTGCGGGTGGCGCGTTTCTGAGCTATTACGATGCGGCATCCAAACAGGTTGCCATCTACGACGGGCGTGAAACGGCGCCGGCCAGTGCGCACGAGAGCATGTTCTTAAAAGACGATGGCGAACCCTATGGCTTTCTGGATGCCAAGACCAGCGGCCTGTCTACCGGAGTCCCCGGTGCCGTTGCCATGCTGCAATTGGCCCATGCTGATCACGGTCAGTTGCCATGGGCCGGTTTGTTTGATCGCGCCCAACAGATCGCCGTTGATGGCTTCCCTATCTCGCCACGCCTGCAAAATTTTCTAGAACGCTTTGGTCGCTTTATTCCGAAAACGAGCGAGCAGGGCACCACCGATGCGTATCGCTATTTTTACGATGAAAAGGGCGCAGCCTGGCCGGTAGGGCATCGATTAAAGAACCTTGAGTATGCCGCGGCATTGAAAATCATCGCGGCCGATCCGGGCGCGTTTTACACTGGCGAGTTGGCTCGGCAAATTGTGCAACAGACCAACATCATGCCGCGCGCAGGCGGTATGACCATGGCGGACATGGCGGGCTATAAAGCGCTGCGTAAGCAGGCACTTTGCACGCCCTATCGAAAACTGCAGTTGTGTGGCCCACCGCCGCCTTCTTCCTGGATAGCCGTGGGCATGACCATGGGTTTATTGTCGCAGGCTGAGCCATTCAAGGAGGGTGGCGCCGACAATCCCTTAAACTGGGCTGTGTTTACCGAAGCGCAACGGCTGGCGTACGCCGATCGCGATCGCTTTGTGGCCGATACGGATTTCGCGGAGGTTCCGCTACAAGGGATGCTGCACCCCGAGTATCTGGCCAAGCGCGCTGCGCTAATCGACAACGGTAAGGCCGACGCTACAATCGCCGCCGGTGACCCCTGGGCCTACCAGCAGGCGGATAAAAACGTCGCGGGCTTTGACCCGGCCATGGACGTGGCTGGCACCACGCATTTTGTGGTGGTGGACCACGCCGGTAATGTGGTGTCCATGACCGCCAGTGTGGAGAGTATCTTTGGTTCTACTCGCATGGCTGGCGGCATGTTTTTAAACAATCAGTTAACTGACTTTTCTTTCCGCCCCAAAGATGACCAAGGCAAGCCTATTGCCAATCGCGCGCAGGCCGGTAAGCGACCACGTTCATCGATGTCACCGACCATCGTGCTAGATGAAGGCGGCAACTTCGTCATGGCCAGCGGCTCGCCGGGCGGCAATTCGATTATCGCCTATACCGCGAAAACGCTGGTCGGCGTACTGGACTGGGGCTTGAGCCCGCAGGCCGCGGTTGATCTGCCAAACCTTGTGGCGCGTGGCGATAAGGTGCGTATAGAGCAGGCGCGGGCCAGCCAGGCGCTTATTGCTGGGCTGCGAGACTACGGCTTTGATCTAAAAGAAAGCAGCGGCGAAAACTCTGGCTTAAGCGTGGTCTTCCGCCACCCGGACGGCCGCCTCGAAGGCGGGGTAGACCCGCGTCGCGAAGGCATTATTGAGGTTGTGCTGCCCTAACACCCCGGGCCAACAGCAATGCGTAACCTGGGCTTTGTCTACGCCATTTGCGCGTACTTTCTGTGGGGCATGGCGCCGCTCTATTGGAAGGCGTTAAGCGATGTGCCGAGCATGGAGATCGTGGCTCATCGCATGGTGTGGTCGTGCGTGTTTGCCCTGATGATTGTGCTGTTGTCGCGTCACTGGTCGCAACTGACTGCGCTAATACGGCAGCCGCGCGTCGTGGCACGCCTGGTACTGGCGTCGATTTTAGTCTCGGTCAACTGGGCTATTTATATCTGGGCAGTGAACTCGGGCAATATTGTGCAGAGTGCCATGGGCTACTTCATCAACCCGCTGATCAATGTGTTTTTCGGGTTTCTGTTTTTTCAGGAACGATTGAACCGGATGCAGATGGTTGCCATTGGTTGTGCGGCGGCCGGGGTTATGTGGTTGATTGCCAGCCATGGCGAGTTGCCCTGGATTGCGTTGAGCCTGGCGGTCACGTTCGCGCTGTACGGCGTGGTTAAAAAAACCATCCGCGTGCCGGCGGTGCACGGCATGGCCGTGGAAACGACGTTCGTGTTTCTGCCCGCGCTTGGTTATCTCTTGTATGTTGATTCTCAGGGTTCGAGCTGGTTTGCGGAGTCCGTTCCAATTACCGCAATGCTTATTATCGGTGGCGCGTTTACGCTGGCACCGCTGTTGTTTTTCGCCGCGGCTGCCAAGCGCATCAGCCTGACCGCGCTAGGCATGACGCAATACCTCGGGCCCAGCCTGCAGTTAATTATTGGTGTGTGGATTTTTAACGAACCGTTCGCCAGCGACCAACAAATCACCTTTGCTTTGATCTGGTTAGGTTTGTTGATTTATACCCTGGACCAGTGGCAATCTCAGCGCCGCGCGCGCGTCACCATCCCGGCTTGAACGAGCTGCTTTTACAGATTGATCAGCGGCTGAGGTAGGCCATTGCTTCTTCCATGCCCTTTAGTGTTAAGGGGTACATGCGGTCTTCCATTAAATCCTGAATAATTTTGGTGGAGTGGGTGTGTTTCCAGTATTCCTGCGGCGTGGGGTTTAGCCACACGGTTTTATCGTAGGTTTGGGTGAAACGGTTCAGCCAATTGGCACCGGGTTCACTATTGATAAAGTCGATGCTGCCGCCAGAGTGGGTGATCTCATAGGTGGCCATGGCCGCGTCGCCGACAAAAATCACCTTGTAGTCGCTGCCGTACTTGGCCAACACATCGTGGGTTGGCATTACCTCGTCATAGCGCAGGGAGCTGTTCCGCCACAGGCCATCGTAGATAAAGTTATGGAAATAAAAATATTCCATATGTTTGAATTCGACCCGCGCCGCGCTGAACAATTCTTCGCAGGTGCGTACGTAGGGATCCATCGAGCCACCCACGTCAAACAACAGTAATACTTTTACTGAATTATGCCGTTCCGGCACCATTTTGATATCCAGCAGGCCGCCGTTATGGGCGGTTGAGCGAATGGTGTCGTCCAGATCGAGCTCATCTTCCGCGCCGGTGCGGGCGAATTTACGCAGCCGGCGCAGCGCCATCTTGATATTGCGCGTGCCCAGTTCAATGCTGTCATCCAGGTCTTTGAAATCGCGCCGATCCCAGACCTTAACGGCACTCTTGCCGCCGCCTTCACCGCCGATACGAATGCCCTCGGGGTTATAACCGCTGTTGCCAAATGGTGAGGTGCCGCCAGTGCCGATCCATTTGCTGCCGCCATGGTGTTCTTCAGTCTGTTCTTCGAGGCGCTTCTTAAACGTCTCGATTAATTTTTCCAGACCGCCTAGGCTTTCGATCTGGGCTTTTTCTTCCTCGGTCAGCGTCTTCATAAATTCATTGCGCAGCCAGTCTTCCGGGATCAGCGCTTCAATAAACTGTTCGAGTTTTTCGAGCTCCGTAAAATGCGCTTTGAAGGCACGGTCAAACTTGTCAAAGTGCTTTTCGTCTTTGACCATGCAGGTGCGGCTTAAATAGTAAAACTGCTCCATATCGGCAAACGCCAGATGATGGTCCAGCGCGGTGATCAGGTCTGACAGTTCACCGATGGTGACGGGCAGGCCCTGGCGGCGCAGTGAGTCGAAGAAGTTCAGCAGCATGATTGCTTATCGGCGTAACTTTAAAAGCGGCTATTGCGGCTGGTTGCGAGTTTCGCGGCGATGCATAAACGCCAGTCGCTCCAGCAATTGCACGTCTTGCTCGTTTTTGAGTAAGGCCCCGTACAAAGGCGGGATGGCTTTGTGGTTGTCGCGATCTTTAAGAATGTCCACCGGGATATCGTCAGCCATTAACAATTTCAGCCAGTCAATCAATTCGCTGGTCGAGGGTTTTTTCTTTAATCCCGGGATAGCACGGACTTCAAAGAACACGTCGAGCGCTTCTTTCACCAACTTCTTCTGCGCGTCCGGATGGTGCACCGCGAGAATCGCCTGCATGGTCTCCCGATCAGGAAAGTTGATAAAGTGGAAAAAGCAGCGGCGCAGGAAGGCATCCGGCAATTCTTTTTCATTGTTACTGGTAATGATGATAATCGGGCGATGCTTGGCTTTAATCGTTTCACCGGTTTCGTAGACAAAAAATTCCATTTTGTCGATTTCCACCAACAGGTCGTTGGGGAATTCGATGTCGGCTTTGTCGATTTCGTCGATAAGCAAAACCACTTGCTCGTCAGACTCGAAGGCCTCCCACAATTTGCCCTTGTCGATATAGTTGGCGATGTTCTTTACGTCGGCGTCGCCTAATTGCGAATCACGCAGACGAGATACTGCGTCGTACTCATACAGGCCCTGTTGTGCCTTGGTAGTGGATTTGATGTGCCATTGAATCAGGCGTTTGCCCAGCGCGCCGGCGACTTCCTCGGCTAACATGGTTTTACCGGTGCCCGGCTCGCCTTTGATAAGCAGCGGCCGTTGCAAGACCACGGCGGAATTAACCGCCAGGCTCAGGTCGTCAGTGGAGATATAGCTGTCACTACCGTTAAATTGCATAATTCACCTTGGAAGAAATAGAAGCTGGTATAGTTTTGCGAGCGTGGGATTATATGCGAAATCGATCAACGATCTGTATGCCAAAAGCTCAAATTCAAGCTGAAATATTTTCTGGACAGGACCCTGAACCATGGGTCGAAGGCGCAGATACGCGCTATCAGCCGGACTTTCTTGCGCCGACGGAGGCGGATTGTCTGTTTGAGCACCTGTTGGTCAATACCAATTGGCAGCAGGATGAGATTACCGTCTACGGCAAACGCCACCTCACGCCGCGCCTGTCTTTGTGGGTGGCCGATGCGGGGCTGACCTACAAATACTCAAATATGACCATGCAGGCGGCTAGTTGGACGCCCGAATTAACCGCCCTCAGAGTGCAGCTCCAAGACCACACGGGCTACGATTTTAATAGTGTATTGCTGAATTATTATCGCAGCGGTACAGACTCCAATGGCTGGCACGCGGACGATGAGCCTGAGTTAGGGCGACGACCCGTTATTGCCTCAGTGAGCCTCGGTGCCAGCCGCGATTTTCAACTGCGGCGGCGCGCTGATCATCGCGATCGGCATACCCTGGCGCTGACACACGGTAGCCTGCTGTTGATGTCGGGCAATAGCCAACACGACTGGCAGCATCAGGTCCCCAAGCGCGCGCAGGCCGGACCACGTATCAACCTGACCTTCCGTCAGATCAAACATCAACCCACGCGGCTTTAATCATGCCTGATATTTCTGAATTGCTGAAAAGCATGACCAACCGCCTGGTGCTAGCCAATGTGGTTGTGTACATCGTGCTGCAGGCGCTGTTTGCCGACGCTAATAATGGTCTGGAGCTGTACTACTGGCAGCACCCTGAATTCCGTCCCTGGCAAATTATCAGTTATATGTTTTTGCATGCTGGTTTAACGCATCTACTGTTTAACATGATTGCACTGTGGTCGTTTGGCCGCATGTTAGAGCGCGTATGGGGCGCGCAACGCATGCTGATCTTCTTTCTGGTGTGCGGTGTGGGGGCGGCGCTGGTGCATGAGGCGTATAGCTATTTTCAGTTTCAGCAGATCACGGAAATTTTGCGCAACGCCGGGTTCAGCGCGACTCAGGTTCAGCGTTTATATGTAGACGGCGTCGGATTGTCGCCGCAGGCGATGGGCGTCAGCCTGGAAACCCAGCGGGAACTTTATGCGGTGTACAACACGCCAGCGGTCGGTGCCTCCGGCGCGGTGTATGGCATATTAGTTGCCTTCGCGTTGTTGTTCCCAGACTTCAAGATCATGCTGATATTTTTGCCGGTGCCGATTGCAGCACGTTATTTTGTGCCGGTGCTGTTGTTAATTGATCTCAGCGCGGGCGTGACAGGCGTGTCACTGTTTGGTTACAACATTGCGCATTTTGCGCATCTGGGCGGGGCCTTGGCAGGGTTCTTACTGGTGAACTACTGGGCTCGCACGCGCGCCTGATTCACTCTTCATCAGCGGGCAACATCGCCGCCACCTGATGCTGGCCGGCGTCGAGTAGCGCCTGAGCTGCTATCAAAGCGCGCTGCCCACTCTGGCAGCAGCAGACAACGCGCGAGTCACTTAATTCGGGTTCAGCCAGCAACTGACTTAACGGTAACGCCCGATCCACTCTGAACGGTTGTGGCCGCGCGGCGACTTCGTCCGCGTTGCGCACGTCCACCACCAGATCTGACTCCTCCAGGGCCTGCGTGCCGATTAACTCAACGCGGGATTGTGGCGTACTTGCAGCTCGGCAATTCACTATTTGCTGGCTGTAATTCCACAGATCCAAATACAATAATTGCCCGTTTAATTGTGCAGCATCATTACACAACACTTTGAGGCACTCCTGAGCTTGAAAGCTGCCAATGATACCCACTGCCGGCCCGGTCACGCCAACCACATCACAACTTTGTGACTGGCGTGGTAGTTTGGGGAATACGGCTCGCAATGACGGCGCGCTAAATTTGCCCGGGCTACAGAACACGCCCACATAGCCAAAGCTGCGGTTAACCGAGGCGCTGATCATCGCTGTGTTGCCCTCGCAGGCGTCGCTGAGTAAATAGCTCACTGCGAAATTGTCGCCGGCGTCCACCACCAGATCCGCGTTTTGCACCAGCTCGGCCACATTTTCGGGCGACAGTCTGTGTGTTACAGCCGCGATCTCAACGGCGCTGTTGCGAGCCTGCAATTCCCGCGCCGCGGCGGTGGCTTTGTTTGAGCCAAGGTCACTTTCCCTAAACAGAAATTGCCGGTGCAGATTACTGAGGCTCACCCTGTCGTGATCAACAATGGTAAGTGCTCCCACCCCGGCACCAACCAGCTGGCTGCCGACCTGGCAACCCAGCCCACCAGCGCCGACCAACAGGACTCTGGCGGCCGCAATCTGTTGCTGGCCCTGTGTGCCGATCTGCGGCACTAATATCTGTCGGGAGTATCGGTCTGACATGGCCCTATTCTAAATCAATCCGGGGTGCACCACGGGCTTTGATGGTCGGTTCAACAATTCATGTCGCTTGGGTTCAGTCATGCCGCAAAAGTACGGCGTAGGGCACAAAAAAAGCCGCGGTCGCGGCTTTTCAGGAAATGGCTTTCTGTAATGTTGTCCAATAAGCGCCGAATCCACAACGGCGCTACTGGCATCAATGCAGCAAGTGAGCCACTAACAACGGCTCAGGCCATTTTGGGATACTGATAACGACCCTCATTGCTGGCGCGACCATATTTATTGTGGCCGCTACCCGAGTGTGCATCCAGTGGAATTAACGCGTGTTCGCCTCCCAATCGATTGGCCAGCATGGCGGGTGTCATATATTCGCCAAATGGGATTACGCCGGCGCGCTCCCAGGCTTCCTGTACCAGCGTCGAGCAGATCATAGGACGGCGGCCCTTAAACAGTTTTTTAAACTGCGGGCGGCATTTCCCCAACCACACCTGTAAAACATAAACTGCCATTACCCAGAATATTTCATAGGGGCGCAGTGACTCGCGCTCGTCCATGACAATATTTCGAATATCTTTGCGAGTGTTTTTGGTGCAGTGTTCATCGGGCATTTTGCCAACATACAACTGCTCATGGCCATGCCGGGCCAGCCACCAATCGATGGGGGTAAGCTGGTAGGCGTAGCTGCTTGAATATTTTGATTCGACTATATAAAGCCCGCTTTCGATGCGCACAGCAACCGCGGAGTGAACGAAGCTCGAACCGGAGAAGAACCGGATTATCTTGCTCATGATGCCGTCCGCACTCTTAACAAAAAGAGCATCTCCGGTGCGAATTTTGAACAAACTATCGCGATCTATTATTTGTGGATTTTTTAACATAGCAATTTCCTCTGCAAAGTCTCGTTAAAGTTGTCTTCAGTTGAATATCAGATTAAGTTTTTTCCCCGTCAGTGGTTTATAAATAATTTCGCAATCGGAGGTGTCGGATTGGATATTGCTATCCCCCGTGACCAGATAAAATCGCGCGGCGTTATTCATGCTGCGCATCTTGCGAATAATCTCTTGCCCGTTAAGGCCCCCGGGCAATCGAAAATCGATTAAAGCGAGATCAAAATCCCGCTCGGCAAACGCGGCCAGAGCACTGTTGGAATCGGTAAAGGTTTCAATACTGTGGCCCATGGTTTCGACCACACCTCTAAGCGCCAGCAGGATGCTGGATTCGTTGTCTAGCGCCAGCACGCGTTTGGTTTCGTTCTGAACGCTGCGTTCGCGTTCGGGGGTAGCCTCTTTTACTGCACGGCTGCTCTTGATAGCGGTGATTTCCAGAGTTACGCGCGTACCCACGCCCAATTCTGATTCCAGATCGATCTGCATATCCAGAAGCTTGACCAGGCGGCCGACAATCGACAGACCAAGGCCCAGCCCATTGGCTTCGCTGCGCTCAGGGTTACCGATCTGATAAAACTCTTCAAACACCTTAGGTAGTTCGGCCGCATCAATGCCAATACCGGTGTCCTTTATGGTGATCTGAGCGTTGCTGCCAGCCATGTCCAGCCTTACATTAATCCAGCCGTGGTCTGTGTATTTGACGGCGTTGCCAATCAGGTTGCCGAGTACTCGCTGGAATAAAGCCGGGTCAGTATTGACCGTGATCGAGTCAAAATTGGAACTGAAGTTTATACGCCGCGCCTCGGTACTCTGGCGCTCGAATGAACCAACCAGATCCCGCACCAGAGACACAACCTCGGTTTCACCGGCATTCACCTCAACCACACCGGCGTCTAATTTGGAAATATCAAGCAGTGACTCTAACTGCGCGTCCACGCTGTTAATTGCGGTGTTCATGTGCGAAATAATTTCTTTCTGATCTTCGTCCACATTCTTTAGCGACAAGTTGGCGACGAACAGAGAGAGGGTATTGATAGGCTGCCGCAGGTCGTGGCTGGCGGCGGCCAGAAAACGAGTCTTGGAGGCGTTGGCCAGGCGTGCCTCGCGCACCGCTTCCTGCAATTCGGCATTGGCCTGCAAATAACGCAAATTAGCTTCAAAGGCATCTCTGAAGTGGCTAAATATCGCGGTCGACATTTTAATTAACGGGTAGCCGGCCATCAGGCTGAGAGCCGACACCAGCAACAGCACAAAAGAGCCATTGGAGAGAATCGGGCTTAACGCGGTAGACACCACCACTGACAGCACCACCGGCGACGCAAAGGCCAGATAAAATGGCAGATAGCCAACGGTGGTGGCGATGGCGCCGGTGCAGGCAATCAGTAATAGCGTCACCAACAGCATGCGCATAATGTCGTCGATCACCGGAAAAAACAGCAGACAGCTTGCGATCACAAAACCGTCAAACATATTAACCAGGATGCCGGCCAAAATTTTCTTTCTATGCGGCAGATCGCTGATCGGCATACGACGCCGGTACATCAGACTTAGGCCCTGCACGATCCAGATAAGGATGATCCACTGGATGACCAGGGGCGAGGGGAAGGATTGATAAATGGCGAGAGCGACCAGGCTTAACGCCATGACCAATGAGGCACCGGCCATCAGCGCGTAGTCGCGCACAAAGGTGAGCGCCTGGCGCTCTATCTCACGTTGATAGGGAGGTGGGAACTGGTCAACCACGGTGCAGGTCCAGAAGCTGACTGGCAATGACGACTGCCTCGCTTCTCTTTTGCACCCCAAGTGACCGGTAAGCCGACGACAGGTGTGCCTTTATCGTTCCTTCAGACAGGCCCAACTCTCGTGCGATGGTTTTGTTTGTTTTGCCGTAGATGGCATGTTTCAAAACTTCCTGCTGCCGCTGGGTCAATTGGTCTAACGCGCTTTTATTACTCGCTGCCTCTTGTACCGAAACCGGCTGAGCCTGCAATACCTGCGCGGGGAGATATACTCCACCGGACAGGACCAGGCGCAACGCGGCGATCAAAACCTGCGGTTCAGACGATTTCGGAATAAAGCCACTAGCCCCACAGTCAATGGCTTTGATAATTTTACCGGAATCTTCTTCGCCACTGATTATTACCAGTTTGGCATTAGGAAAGTAATCCCTTGCAGTCTGAATATTATTGCCGGTATCAGTGCCCGGAATGTGGTAATCCAGCAGCACTAAATCCACTTCTTCAGGATTGTTGACAGCATCCACCGCACTCGTTGAATCACCGAAACCTTGAGACTCTGTCTCGGGTTCGAGATTGTGCAGCATGGTGGCGATGCCGGTGCGAAATAACGCATGGTCATCGATTAAAACTATCTTCATTGTCAGCCTACGCGAGGGTTAGACGTTAGTTTATACCGAACGGTAGTCTTATTAACACTAGCCAAACGGCTAACCCATTTGGCTAATTGTAGTTTAGTCACCTTACCGCGTACTATTGCTTCTGTGATTCAGACTTACCCGGGGGGAAAGTCATAAAATCCAATGAGAAGTTGCAGTACGGAACGACAATGACTCACGTCGGATATATGGATCACTCCTTCGGCACGACGCTGGAGGTAGCCAGTAACCCAACCAACCCGCTGGCAAACATAACCCCCGATTTGTTTCTCATGGAAGAGAAACGGTCGCGGGGGTTAACCCATTAATAACCTTGACATCTGTCGACTAAAAATCAATTAGCAGTCGACAGAGGTCTCGTTACTGGGCCAGTTAGGCGTTTCGTAGATTACGAAGTCGGGCAAGCCCGCCACCGATCGCTACTGCGCGCCGAACAGCGTATTTATCATGTTGGTCGTACTGTAGCAGTACGTTTGTGCGCTAACAGCCTGAGAATCAGAGCCTGCGCAAGTCAAAAGATTGAGTCAATGAAAACCTGATTCAGCACCAGAATGTGTCTAAGGACTGACCAAATTCGTCACCAGAGTAAGCTAAAACCGAAAAAAGTGCCAATATTTGGCAAACTTTTTTGCCTCTAACTGCATATTGAGTGTTTACAAGGTTTAACAGCGCCGATTTGCGGGCAATTTGGTGGGTGTCTATACTGCGCGCATAGAAAACTAAATCAAAAACACAGTGGTTTCTGGGGTTTAGCGACCTTTTATGAAAAGCACCGCAAGTGTTTTGGTTACCCGCCCCCCAATCCTACGCTCGGTTTGTTAAGCAGAAAAATTGCAAAAAATATGAATAGTAAAGGCGTCACCATGGTCGAATTAATGATGGTAGTGGCCATCATGGGCATCACTGCCGTGTTGGTCGCGCCCGCGCTCGGTAATCTGGTGCAACGTAACAAGGTGGAAGCAACTGCCGATGAGATGGTAAGAATATTTAAAACGGCCCGCAGCGAAGCCATTAAACGAGGTGGCCCTGTGGAGATTACGGTTATTCCTAACTTGGTCGAAGCTGACAATGAATTTGGCGAGGGCGTAAGAGTCTGGGTTGATCTGGATAGTGATGGCAATTTTGATGCGCCCGGGGAACTACTGATGGAGTTCACGCCGCCTGACAGCATGACCATTGATGCATCGCAGAATTTTACCGCCATGCGTTATTTGCCGACCGGGCGAGTCGGCACTGTAAATGGCAATAGCACCTTTTTTCTGGAAGTTTGTGCCAATGGCGATGCGTCTGGAACCAGGCTGGAACTCGCGCGCAACTATTCACGCATCCGGGTAGCCGATTATAGTGGTTGCCCTACCTAGGTTTGGATTTAGAAAACTTTATTAAGTATTCAACCCGATATTAAACATTAACCCGATTATGAAAACATTTGTTGTATCCACCAAGCAGTCAGGCTCATCACTTATCGAAGTGATGGTGGCGTTGCTGATCTTTGCGATTGGCATGCTCGGCGTGGCCAGCCTGCAGGGCGTGGGTATTCGATTTGGCGAACAGTCAAACAGCTATACCCAGGCCGCGGTGCAAGTGGCAGATATAACCGCGCGCATGAAAGCCAATCGCGCAGGTGTCGAAGCGGGTTACTATGATGATACGATCCAGGCGGTGGCGGATTTGTCTAAAAATTGCTTTACCGCTCAATGTTCCACTCAAGAGTTGGCGCAGTTCGATCTGGCACACTGGAATACCCGCAATTCTCAATTATTGCCGTCAGGGACAGGTGTGATAACCGCTACCTCGACTGCAGCCGGCGAAACCCAGTTCAAAGTTGACGTAATCTGGAAGCGGCAAACCAGCGCTGAAGATACCGCTGACGGCGGTGGCCACTGCGCGGCAAATGAGAACCAGGACACGGCTTCAAATGAATTGGCGTATTGCGTAACCGTGGAGATTGCGCGCTTATGAGGTCGCAAACCACACACCATCCGCGCTTACAGCATCAGCATGGGATTTCGCTGGTGGAGTTGATGATATCCATGGTGATCGCTTTGGTGTTGGCCGGTGCTGTGCTGTTAACTTACAGTAGTACGCGCGCTAGTTTTACCTTTGCTGGTAATGCATCGCAGGTTCAGGAAGCAGGACGATTTGCCATTAATCACCTGGCCGAAGATATTCGGCTGGCTGGTTATTGGGGCAATAATACAAAGCCGTCAGAAGTCGTGATTCTGGATGATGTGTTGGGCAAAGATCAAGGTTGCGGTGTCGATTTCGTGGCCGATATGAACGCCGGATTTCGAGTGCTGAATGACCCTACTAACTTGCAGTTGCCTGATTGTATCGACCCGGACAACCATCTCGACGGCTCGGACATTATCATTACCCGACATGCAGGGGCTCCTTTGGAATCTGTAAATGACATTAGGGCACGCGACCTGTACTTTAATGCCGGTGCGTTTATTGGCTATGTGTTTGCGGCAGATGCCAACGATACCATTGATGCGGCCGCGGTCTTTACTGCCAACCCACCGCCAGTGGTGTACCCCTACGAAGTCTTTATTTATTACGTACGTAACTGCAGTGACCCGGGTGAAGTTGGTAACAACAGTAAGTGCGACGTGCCAGCCGCAGGGACGCCCGGCGACGACACCATACCGACTCTGGTACGCATGACGCAGGTTCGAAGCGGGGCCGGCGCCAATCCGCCGGGCACGTTTCGTGAAGACCCGATTGCTGAAAATATTGAGGATATGCAAGTCATCGTGGGTGAAGACACTGACGGCGACAATGCCATAGACCGATTGCGGCTGGCCGATACCGTCGTCGATTGGGACAATGTGCACAGCGCTGAGATTTCGCTCCTGGTGAAGGCGCCGGTTCCGGAAGCTGATTATCTGGAGAATGTGGATGGGCCGGTTAACCCGGTTAACGGGCAACACGGTTCCTATTCCTATGGTGGTAAAACAGTTAACAAGAGCGACAATTTCCGACGCCGTGTTTATACCAGCACTGTTTTCTTGCGCAATGACCCGAGTGAGAACACTTATGAGTTTAACTAATTTCAGAAAGCCAATGACAAGACCGGTACAAAATTTCAAGAATCAGCGGGGCGCGGTGTTTGCGACCACCATTCTTGTGCTGGTGGTGCTGTTGGTGACCTCTATTTTGGGCCTGACTGCCGTGGATAATGCCACCCTGCAGACGCGCATTGCCCGTAATGTGCAGCAAAAGCAGCTTTCCTTCCATAACGCCGAAACCGCCGCCGGTCTGGCTGAAATTGACTGGAAGCAAACGGTGGGTACCTGCTTTTTGGATCTGGCCGCCTGTACTACCGACTTTGCGCCCCCTTATGTTGGCGAAGACATTAAAAGCACCAACTTTTGGGCTAACAAAGACGTGGTTGAGAAAAACGGTGTTCGATACGGCTATAACGTCATTGAGCACTTTGGTAAAACCCTGGTGCCGGGTGAGGATGACCGGTTTCTTCATTTTTACCGGGTAACCAGCATTGGACAGGATCGCGTACTACAGCAAGATACAGGCGATCCTGACTCGTTTATTCAAAATCCTGATGCCTCCTCGACCAGCGCCGTGCAAACCATGATTATGGTCTGCGTGATGGACGATGGTTCACCGTGCGAGGCATCCACTGCAGCCTCAGCGTCGGCAGCCGCTGCAGGCAGCTAACATTTAATTTGGGAATGTCACTATGAAATACAACAAACTTTTTGCTTGCACTCTTGGGCTGTTGATAGGCGCCTTTGGTCAGGCCCATGCCTTTTTTGAAGTTGACCTGACGGATATCCAATATGCCGTGGTTGGTAAACCAGCAGTCAATCGAACTAATGTTGGCATCGCTGGGGGGGTGGTGTACGAGACACGCTTTAACAGCGCTACGTTGCAGGGCGACTTAATTGCCAGAGCAATAGATGTGAATGGCAACACCAGCAATGATGTGTTTGATGAGCTTGGCTTGCTGCAAGCGGATGGCGCGGAATGGCGAGCTTCGCGAGTAATGCGCGACCGTGACCCGAACACGCGTAATATATTTGTGGCGGAATTATTGAATCCAGCGTCAGACACAGACGGCAGCTTGACGCCCAAGGTGTTTCGCTGGAATGCGATTTCAGCCCATACCAAAAGCCTAATTGACCCCGCCGCTGCTAATCCGCCCGATAATGAACCGGCTCTAACAGAGAGTGCGGTATTGAACTGGTTGCGCGGCGCTCAAACCAACGAAGGCTTGGGTGCCGGCTTGTTCCGAGAGCGAACCGCCCTGTGGCAAAATGATGCGGCGGGCAACCCAACGTCCTACCACAACAAGATTGGCCCGGTTGTGCGCTCTGCACCGGCCTATGTAGGGCCGCCCAATGAGTTCTACAGCGAGAATGATTATTTCGCCTTTCGTCAGGCTAATCGCAATCGTAAACCCATGGTCTACGTTGGCGCGAATGACGGGATGATGCATGGCTTTATCGCCACCACGGGTGAAGCCGATTCCGGCAAGGAAGTGTTTGGTTTTGTACCGGCCGCAGTCCTGCACAAACTCGCAGGCCACACCAGCCGCGATGCCAGCGAGCCTGTGTTCACCGTAGATGGCTCGCCCATCGTTGAAGATGCTTACGGGCCCTTTCCGGCCTGTGGAACAGGTAGTTGCTGGCGGTCAATTCTGGTGTCGGGCCTAAATGGTGGTGGGCGCAGTGTGTTTGCGCTAGATGTCACAGACCCGGTCAGCGACATTACCGGAGAAACGCAAGCTAATGCGAATAAATTGTTTTTGTGGGAGCATGGTGCCATAGATGTGAACGGCGACGGCAACCCCAAAGATGCGAACCGCGGCGAAAACCCAAGATTAGGTTACACGTTCAGCCAACCGATTATCGCGCAGCTCAATAACGGCGTATGGGCGGCAATCTACGGCAACGGCTATGGCGCTAAAGATGGCAATACTCTCAACAAAGGGGCCTGGCTATTTATACGCAACCTCGCCACCGGCGACGAAATAGCAACGATTGGGCTTTATCACAAAGACCAGGACGACCATGACCCCAATGGTCTGTCATCAGTACGAGCCTGGGATGAAAATTTTGATGGACGGGTGGATTACGTTTATGCGGGAGACTTAAACGGCAACCTGTGGAAGGTGGACCTTACATCAACTGACCCAAGTAACTTTGAACCCGCTTTCGATGACCCACGCAATACGGGTTTCTACCATCCGCTGATTCAGGTGGGTGACACCTATAATCCAAATCTAAATGGATCAATTACCACCACGCCGGCGGTTACGGTGCATCCCGATGGCGGCGTTATGGTTTATTTTGGCTCAGGCATTAACGTGGGCGCGAATCACTTATTTCCGCTAGGTGACAAAAGCGTGTTTGGCATCCGCGATGCGAATCCGAATGCGCCCGCCGATCTCAAACCTCCGTACGGGTATTACCCACAATACACTTCTAACACGCGCAAGTCAGATAGAGCCAAGCAATTCACCCTCACCCAACACACATTGGGGTTGGAGACCGTACCCCCGCCAGCGCCGCCCGCTGAGGGTGGCGATCCCGAACCCAACGTGCCAGTCTTGAGAGGTATAAAATCAACCACCGAATCTACCGATGGGGTTGGCTGGGAAATCAAGTTGCAGGACTATGACAGTCATCCTTCGGCAATCAACACCAACGAGCAGTTGCTCACCGACATTCGCGTATCAGGTGGTCGTGTACAGTTTATCAGCACGCAAAATCGTGACGGTGAAAATCCATTTAACTGGATGAATATTGTCGATTTCCGTACCGGAGCGGCACCTGCGACACCTCTGTTTGACAGCAACCTGGACGGCAGTGTTACCGAAGCGGACCGCATCGATATTGTTGACGGTGGCCCTACTGATGTGGTTCCTGTGAGTGGTGCCATGGGTGTAGGCGTGCCCTCAACACCTAGCATTGTTACGGTGGTGAATAATAATCGAGCCTTCATCGTTAATCTTGGCATTGAGATTTTTGGCATATTCAGTTCGCCATTTACGGATGGCGGCCTGGCCGGCGGCCACTTTGACGAGGATGAAGCGTTTCTTCCGCGGGATGTTTACAAAGATGAAAATGGCAATGTAGTCCCCATAGACTGGGACAACCCGCCGTTTTATCAAGATTTATTTAAAAGTGTCAAACACACGCATGAATACGATGACAAGCTGGACGTAAATGGGGTAAACCTGCTTAGACAAGTCGACCAAAATGCTGAACCGCCTGAAACCGATCGCCCGCCGCCAGGGCAGGCACCCAACGTAGAGACGACTGATGGGATACTGGATGGCTATACCTCACTTCAGGGTGGCGCCTGGAAAGTAAGGTTGGATAACGACGGCAATATCTTGTTAGATAATAATGGTAACCCGCAACTGAGGGATGGCGAGTTCGAAGATGACGCGGGAAATCCAATTTCCGAGAATACCGTGGCGATTATTGAGTTGCTCAACCCGCACTCGGTGGACCATTCTGTATGGGCGCAAGAGCGTTTTGAGGCCGGAGTGTCGGGCAATAATCATGTCGCCCAGCCAGCGCGGGTTTACTTTGCATGTGATGACCCGACCTATATGTTACCGGACCCCAATGGGCCGGATGCTGCGTTCGTCCCGGGTGGCACAACTGTTTCGGGACCTAGCGGCGGGCCGGTCACTAACGAAACCGGCACCGGCTTTGCCGGGGGCTGGAGCGCACCGGACTTTTTTGATATGCCGGAGCAATATCGTACCTGCACCATTAAGAACATGACGGCACTGATGGTGCGCTACAACGACATTAATGCTATGCGGGCAACCAGCCCGGGTTGTGTGAAAGGCGTAAACCAACCGGGACCGATATTGCCGCCCGATCAGGTCGACCCGATCACCGGTGCTGTGACCAAACCGGTTGATCACCTTGGCAATGAGTTACGCCAGAATAGCCGTGAACGGGATGGCGCCTTTACAGTACGCGCCTTTCAAAGAGTCAATGGTGTAAAGAAAGTCTTTTATGAAAACTGGAATTACGAACACTTTAAAGAGGGCCCTACCGGGTGCACTAAAATAAACGAAGGTGGGCGTAAAAATCGTAAACTTCCGGATAGCAGTGCCAATGAGGATCCGTGCCGAGGTAAGACCGGTGAAAAACTCATCAAATGTCGTAATAAAAACCCGGGCTCCGGCCAAAGTACCGGCGGTAGCGGCAAGATTCAATTTGCCGGTGAGGGCGGCTTCGCGCTATTTGTGGGCACTCCCGCTCTGGCACTTGACCCCTATGCCGGAGCCACACCGGAAGGACCACCGATTGTTTCTCCGCAGATTCCAGCGCGCCGTGTTAACTGGCGCGAGGTGTTGACCGAGTAACATGTCTCTAAATCGACAATACTATGACAATTATGATTAAACGAAGTCCCGCGGGCGGGTTTAGCCTGATCGAGCTGATGGTTGCCCTCGCTGTGGTTGCGGTAATTGCAGCGGTTGCGATGCCAAACTACACCGAGTTTGTGAAGCGTAGTAACCGCAGTGAGGGAACCCGGGCATTGATTGTGTTGGCCAACGCTCAGGAGCAACACTATATGGCGAACCAAACCTACGCCAGCGCAATTGGCAATCTACCGGTTCAACCACTAACAGAGAATAATCATTATTTATTGTCGGTTGTAGCCGGTAACGGGTTGGCCTTCGTGTTGCAGGCTGACCCTAATGGTGCAGGGACTGGGGATTCGCTCACTGATGACGGCAAGCTGAGGATTTCATCAACTGGCGTTCAACAGTGGGATTGTGAGAATGACAACAGCTGGGCCTGTGACTGGGAAGACGCGGCCAGAAAAGGCTCGTAACCCTGGCTAGCAGATAATCTAGGGCGACCCGTGCTTCGGCATTGGTCGCCGTTTTTATGTCTGGCCCGGCTTGAGCTTCGCTGCCTGGAGCACGAAGACAATTGACCGACGAGTTGATATATTGCGTGACTAATGACAAATCGCTTGATTTAACCCACTCAAAGCAGCGTCGCCCAATGAAAAACTTGTTGAACGTTACCAACTTAATTCTTGCCGGGGCGTAATTGTGTCAGGGAATGCAGATTTTGAGTTAGTTAGAAATTGTCTTCGCGGCGACCAGTCTGCCTTGGCGGAACTGGTTAACCGACACCAAAAACCGGTGTTTAATGCGGCCTTTCGCCTGCTGGGTAATCGTGAAGATGCCGCCGACGCTACTCAGACAACATTCCTTAAAGTGTTCGAGCATTTAGACGACTTTAACCCTAAATATAAGTTGTTCAGTTGGGTGTATCGAATTGCCATTAACGAGTCTCTTGGTCAGTTGCGGCGGCGAAAACCGCAAGAGGAGTTGGCCGACACGCTGGTTAGTAGCGGCCACAGCCCGGAGCAGCAGTGCGAGAGCAACGATTTAAGCGCGACGGTGCAGGCCAGCATGATGCAGCTCAGCGACGAGTACCGCACTGTGGTGGTAATGAAGCATTTCTCGGGGTTTAGTTACCGAGAGATCAGTGAAGTATTGGATATACCTGAAAAAACAGTCAAGTCTCGCCTTTATTCGGCGCGACAAATATTGAAACAGAGCTTGCAACAGAGCGATTACGCACCCTACAGCGAGCCGACCGGAGACCCAACATGACAACACAGGAAACCAACACCGGCGCTTGCCCGGCCATAGATATGGCCATAGTGGAACTAATTCAACGTGCGGCGGATCAAGAACTATCTCGCGCTGAGAATCGAAAGCTGCGTCGTGCTCTGGCGGAGTCTGCCGAGGCGCGTGCTCTGCACGCTGAACTCACCGGTGTCGTCAGTTGGCTGGAATCAGCGCCTCAGGAAGAACTGCCCGAAGGCTTGAATCAGCGACTTATGGCTCAGGCAATCGCCATGCTACCCCCGCAACAAACGGCTTCCTCCGGTTGGGATTGGCGGTCATGGCTGGTCTGGCCCACCAATGGCCTGCAAAGAGGAGCTTATGCGTTTACGCTGGTAGCCGTAATCACCATGACGATGCTCCAGTTTGGCGCCGACAATATTGATGAACTAACCGGGGATCTGGTGTTGAGCCGAGTGGAAAGCGGCGTGCAACTCGCTATTGATATGCCAGCCGACGAGCAGAGTGAATTACGCATTCAGTTGCCGGCGGATCTTGCTTATAAAGGGAATGGTGATGGCGTAACCGTGAACGGGCAAAATGTTGTTATCGATGGTGCCGAACGCATAGAGCACACGCTGAATTTAACGGAAACTGACACAGAAACGGAAACCCATGATTACAAACCCATCATCGTTGAAATGTGGACGCTGGGAAAATTTCATGGCTCGCAGGAACTGGAGCGCCCCGAAAGCAAGCGCAAATAGATTGCCGGGTTTAGACTTGCGCGAGCCTGGTAGCGATTCATTCGCGCGGATCGGCCGCCAACTTTGTTATCGATCCTAATCACGGAACCAATCATCAACGCCTCTTAAGAGCGCTATCAACTCGCCGAAAAAATTACAGCTGGGGGCTGCCATTAGTGCTAAAACAGCGCTACGATAGTGGTGATAATCGTGCCCATGCCCTCATTTAAATCCATCATTGAAGATAATAATTCCCGCAGTGGGCGGGTGTTTGATCTGGGTATTCAGTTTTTGATCGTTGTGTCCCTGGTCAGCTTTTCACTGGAGACGCTGCCTAACTTAAGCGCCGAGTGGCGCGCACTGCTGTCGCACATGGAAATCTTTTGTGTCGCAATTTTCACCTTTGAATACCTCGCTCGAATTTGGGTGGCGGATAGCAAGCCACGCTTTATTTTTTCCTTTTTTGGCATTGTCGATCTGTTGGCGATACTGCCGTTTTATCTGGCCACCAGCATGGATTTGCGTTCGCTGCGTGCCTTTCGACTGCTGAGATTGATACGAATTCTCAAACTGGCTCGCTACAGCGCCGCCGCACAACGCTTTCATCGGGCATTCTTACTGGCCCGAGAAGAGTTGATCTTATTTATGATCACCGCGTTGATTATTCTGTACCTAACCGGTGTGGGAATTTACTATTTTGAGAACGCGGCACAGCCGCAAGCATTTAAAAGTGTATTTCACAGCCTATGGTGGTCAGTGGCAACGCTCACTGCCGTTGGCTATGGCGACGTATATCCGATCACTGCGGGCGGCAAATTTTTCACGTCAATTATTCTCCTTATCGGTCTGGGCATTGTTTCAGTGCCAGCCGCGATTATGGCCTCTGCGCTGTCCAAGGCCAAAGAGATCCAAAAAGAAGAGGACGCACAGGCCAACGCCGGGCAACAGACAGACTGACCAGCCTGGAAGTGCGAAGCTAGTCAAGTTGACCAGCGCGCGCAAGAAAACAGCCCAGAATCACCCGCGCAGGTGACGCGGCGCGCTGCAAAGGATGGCAGCATTAAGTCTGAGCCAATTTATTGGAGCAGACAGATGATTCTCAGTAAAAAAGACCTGAAAACGATTCGCGCAATACCGCGCGGTGACGTGTTTCTGGCAGCCTTAATCAAGCGCTTCGGGCCACAGGAAGTGGCCGACAATTTAACGAACGATGTAACGGACAAGTTAACCGACAATGCAGCCAAGCCAGCCGATGCAGATCGCCTGCGCTGCACTCCACCAAAACCATAACAACCAAGACGTAAGCACCAGAGCAAAGACAACCGTCTTAAAGAGGGGTATACGCCTCATGGATGAGGCAGTATTTTACCGCTTGCCGGGCGGTCACTGAAGCTTTGACACGCGGTCGCGCAGTTTTAGATTAATTGCTTGGACACCACGCGCTGTCGCTGTTCATAATACGGGCGGTTTGGAACCCGCGCCCGGGGCGGTTAAGCCGGGTTGATCGCACAAGATGAAATAGCCCTTCCGAGTGGCGCGATAATCAAATTGCTGTCCCCGATATTCGAGGATCACCCGATAGCCCGGCACCTGCGCCTGTGTGTAAATCTGACCAGGTTTGGGACATCCTAGTGAACCGTCATTGAATACGATGTCTGCAGCGCTCTGCACGGTGACTTCATCGCGCTGCGCACCATTGCTGCTCATCAAGGAATCAATAATCATATCGAGCAGCTTGTCGGGTACTTCGCCACTTACCATGGCTGCTGATTGTTCGGTGGCCACCGCCACCGACTCTATCGACGTTATTTTATTGGTTTGCTCGCCAGCCAATTTTTCACGCAGGGCGCGCCGCTCGTCCAGACTTTGGGGGGCGGTCGCACTGTTCCCGTCCTGTGTGGTTGATTTTGCAGCGGGATCGGTGGTCGGCATGTCTTCCTCATCACATGCCGCAAGCAACAGGCTGAGTAAGCAGGCCAATACGGGCAGATAGTTTAATTTCATAATGGTCCTCGCGCGGTCGCGGGTACGGCTTCCCCGATAATGAGGCAATATAATGGGCTTAATCAATCCCACTTGCTGCTTGAATGAACGAATTGTCAGGTGTGACTCGCAAGAGTGCCCCGCGCCGCGGTTTTCTTCCAGTTATGGCTGTGTTTCAATGACCCAATATAACCGAGTAGTAACTTTGTCTTGCTGATTTACAAGTAAATGATATTTAAATGGTTTGAAAATGTGGTGTCGCCGTTTCCGAGTGACCGCGCTCAGCGCCCGCCTGAGGGCCTGCTGGCTTTTATGTGGCACTACACCAAACCATTTCGCTTTTTGCTGATTGGTTTGCTGTGCACCTCGGCGATCATCGCTGGCATTGAAGTGTATATGTTCAACGTCATCGGTGAGATTATTGACTGGATGCAGGTCAGCGACCCGGCCACCTTTTTTACCACCCACAAGACCCAATTAATCATTATTGCGGTGTTGATCGTGGTGCTCTGGCCGTTGCTCAACTTTATTGATTCCGCCCTGGAGCATCAGGGCTTGATGGGTAATTTTGCGATGCAAATTCGCTGGCGCGCACACCGCTACCTGCTACGTCAATCAACCAATTTCTTTGCCAATGATTTTTCCGGGCGCATTGCCACCAAGGTTATGCAAACCGCGCTCAGCGTGCGCGACGCCATTGTTAGCCTCAACGGCCTGGTAGTGTACGTGTTTGTGTATTTCATCAGTGCGCTGGTGATTTTCGTGGCCAACGACTGGCGCATAGCCATACCGCTGATCGTATGGCTGGCCGGCTATATTCTGGTAATGAAGCTATTCCTGCCAAAACTCAAAGAGATTTCCGAGTTGCAGTCTGATGCACGCTCATTGATGACTGGGCGCGTGGTCGACGCCTATACCAACATCCAGACGGTAAAAATGTTCTCCACCAGCAACGCCGAGGAAGACTATGCCCGCGACAGTATGCGGGAGATGTTGAGCACCGTTTACCAGCAGATGCGCCTGGTGACGCGATTGCACACCACCCTGATCTGCCTCAATGCCTTACTGATCTGCGGCACCATGGGCTTTGGTGTGTGGTTGTGGACCCAGTCGGTAATCACCACCGGTACGGTGGCGGTGGCCGCCGCCTTGACGCTACGCATACAAAGCATGAGCCAATGGTTTATCTGGGAACTGGCGCGGTTATTTGAAGCCATCGGCACCACTCAGGATGGGTTGAATACCATCGCGCAACCTACATCCGTGTTGGACGCGCCCGATGCCAGTGAGTTACAGGTGACTAAAGGCGCCATCCAGTTCGACCGGGTATCGTTTCATTACGGCAAAGAGAAGGGCGTGATCAGTGACTTTTCATTACGCATCGAGCCCGGTGAACGCATAGGCCTGGTGGGGCAGTCAGGTGCAGGCAAATCCACGCTGGTCAACTTGCTGTTGCGCTTATACGACGTGGAAGCTGGCCGCATTTGCATTGACGGGCGGAACATCGCCCGGGTGACCCAGGAAAGCCTGCGCCGCCAGATCGCCATGGTCACTCAGGACACGTCGCTGCTGCACCGCACCATCCGCGAGAATATCGCCTATGGTAAATACGGCGCAACCGATGCCGAGATCGAATGCGCCGCTCGTTTGGCACGAGCCGATAGATTCATTCAGAACCTGGAAGACAACGAAGGCAACCGGGGCTTTGATGCCAAAGTAGGTGAACGCGGGGTGAAGCTGTCCGGCGGTCAGCGCCAGCGCATCGCTATCGCGCGAGTGATCTTGAAGAACGCCCCCATTCTGGTGCTGGACGAAGCCACTTCGGCGCTGGATTCGGAAGTGGAAGCCGCTATTCAGGAACAGCTGCAAACTCTCATGCAGGGCAAAACAGTGCTCGCCATTGCGCACCGACTATCCACCATCGCGCAGATGGATCGGCTGATCGTGGTCAAGGCTGGTCAGATCGTCGAGCAGGGCACCCACCGCCAGTTGGTTGATGCCGGCGGCGTTTATGCCCGGCTCTGGGAACACCAGAGCGGCGGCTTTCTGGGCGACCAGGACCCTGCTGAATTGCAGCGCGTCGTCTAGCTAACCCAAAAATGGGGTCAGAGCCGAATTACTGCAAAACTATGAGACCCCGCTCGCAGCAAAACAGCTAGGGCTAGTTGCGCGTCAATCTACGTTAGAGTGCGGACTATCTCGCAGTTTGCTTTTATCTTCGAGTTGATCGTGCGGCTCACCGCGGCGAAATTCCACAATGGTGAGAGCAATACCCACCAACATCAAAACGAATACCACGATGGCAACCGATAGCAGGTTTTCCGGGTTCATGACTTATCTCCTCGCGCCATTAAAGCGGCTAGCTTGAAGTAAATACCAAACGCCAGAATGGATGGTACCCAGATGGCTGTGAACAAGCCCTGCGTTTCGTAGCCGTTGAAGTATGAGTACCCTGAAACAGCGAACGAAATGGCGACTGCCAGCAGGATGAAGTAGTCAGAGATCTTGAACATAGTGGGTTGCTCCTTTTAGCAAATTGAGTTTATTCCCCGCTGGGAAGAAAAAATGGTAACAGGGGCCTGAATTGAGTCCTTAAAAATCCTCAAAGCCAAAAGCGGCCAGCACCAGCCCCGCGATCACCACGGCCGTGGGGTAACGCAAGCCCCCCATGCCAAACACATCGACAATCGACGGTACTGCGTCCAGTAACCCCAGTGGCAGCCACAGAAAAAAGGGCAGCGCCAGACAAACCCCCAACACTCGAGCTATTTTTTTGATGCTGTTCAGCATAAAGGGTTGTTTTCCACCAGCGGATATTTTTATAAAACGTTGCTTTTTAACGCGAAACAACTGTATCACAGTCGCATCGACGCGAGGTGATGATAGTGCAATTAGGGCTTGAAGGCCCTTATTCCGAGGTGTTTTCCGCGTCTACGTCCGCCATACTGGGCATGGCTCTGAAGCCGTCCCTAAGGGTTTCTGACCAGGCTTCAGACATGGCGGTAAAGCCGCGATTGCCGGCTTCTATACGGTAGTGCTTATCTACTTTGCAGGCGCCATTTTTGATCACGGTTAGGTCAAGTGGCATGCCCACCGACAAGTTGGAGCGTAAGGTACTGTCCATTGATAGCAGCGTGGCTTTGCCGGCGTCTTCCAGCGAGGTGTCCGGTAGGATCACCCGGTCCAGAATCGGTTTACCGTATTTGTGTTCACCAATCTGCAGAAAGGGCGAGTCGTCGGTGGCCTCGATAAAATTACCTTCGGGGTAAATAAGGAACATACGTTGCTCGCCGCCGCTGCGTTGCCCGGCTACGATAAATGAGGCGGTTGCTGATTGCTCCATGCGTGCCATTTTCTGTTTGATGCCGGCGCTGACCTCAGACAGCATATTGCCGATAATTTCCGCCGATTGCAGAATGGTGGGGGCGTGCATAAACGAGGTGGATGGTGACGGTTCCTGATCCTCGATAGCTTCCTCCAGCTTGGCAATCACGGTTTGCGTAATCGACAGGCTGCCGGCGCTCATGATGACAATCACGCGTTCGCCCGGCTGTTCATAGGTGAAGGTCTTTTTAAAGGTTGAGATGTTGTCAAAACCGGCGTTGGTGCGCGTGTCACTCAACAGCACCATGCCTTCATCGACCATCACGCCCACACAATACGTCATCTTGGCTAACCTCTTGCTTACTGCTGTGCAGCGTTAATCTGCACTGAGACGTCCATCGATTCCTGGCCAGCGCCGCGCGAGATGCCCCTGATCAGGGCCGCGCCGCGGGCATCCACGCCACTGCCAATGCGGATGTAGCGCTGATCTGGACAACAGGCGTTGGTCGGGTCAAAGCCGACCCAGCCCAGCCCGTCAATATACAACTCTGCCCAGGCATGCGAGGCGTCATGGCTATCACCCTCAGCATCGGTGTGCAGGTAGCCGGTCACGTAGCGCGCAGGAATCTGGTTCAGCCGCGCGATGGCCAGCAGACAATGAGTTTGATCCTGGCACACGCCGCTGCCCTGCTGCAGAGCCTGCTCTGCCGTATACGATGAGTCAGTCGCACCGCTGCGGTAGTCAATGGCCTGATAAATGTGTTGAGTCATGGCGTGCGCCTGATCGAGCGGCCCGGCATCGGTGGCCGCGATGGCAGCAACCGCAGCTTCTTTCAGTAAGGGGCCAGCGCGGGTCACCTCACTGTTGCGCAGGTACACTAGCGGATTGATCTTATCGCGCTGGCTCACCACCACCCCATTGGTGTCACTAGTCTCGACCTCGCCGGTGACCGCAATCTTGACCGCCGCCACCTCGGCGATGGACATGGTGCGAATGCGATCCCCCGCGCCGTCATAAAAATAGCTGCCAAAGTGCGCGCCGTCGGCTTCCACTGCCCACGACAACATACGCTGGCCAGCAAACTCACTCGGGTACAGCCGATGACTTTGCTCGATCATATGTTGCGGCTCGCCGTAACGGTATTCGGTGATGTGATTTATGGACAGGCGCATTGGCTTGGTAAGTGTTAGCGCTCCCCGAACAGGAACGAATCGGCTATTTTTTCAGCAAGCTGGTTATTCTCGATGGTGAACTGTATCAAAAACTCATGCAGTCCGTTCTGAATAATGTCTCCCACACTGGCAGTGGCGAGGTCGTCGCGCATGCGCATGGCGTGCAGTTGCGCCGGACTGTAGGCCCCATAACCTTGTGACAGGCGGTCGAGGTGCTGATTGGTCTGGCCCAGGCAATATTTGAGCGAGCGCGGGCAGGCCTGATTGAGAATCAAAAAATGCGCGATTTTATCTGGTGAATAATCGCCGCCATAGGCCCAATGAAACGCGCGATGCGAAGAAAACGCCCGCAAGAGTGTCGTCCATTGGTAATTGTCCACCGCGCCGCCGACGGTTTCAATGGTGGGCAATAACACATGGTACTTAATATCCAACATGCGCGCCGTGTTGCCGGCGCGTTCAACGAAATAGCCCAGGTTAAAAAAATCCGCGCCGTCCTGATGCAATTGGGTGTTGCTGAAGGCGCCGCGCACGGTGGCCGCCTGCCGTTTGGTCCAATCACACAGGCTGGGCAGGTCCGGCTTGGTGCCACCTTGCACCTCAAACGCCTGAAACTCCAGGTAGGCCTGATTCAACGCCGACCACACATCGCTGGTAATGGCGGTGCGCACCTGGCGGGCATTATTGCGCGCCGCGCGGATGCACTGCTTTATGCTGCTGGGGTTCTCGCTGCTGTAGACCAGAAAGTGTTCCACGTTGTCCTGATTTTCCTCGTCGTAGTGCTGCTGAAATTTCTCCAGCTCACCGGTCGCCGCCAGAATAGATTGCCATTCTGAGGCCATGCCGCCGCTTTGGGTGGGCATCATCGACATCCGGTAGCCCATCTCCAGCTTGCGCGCAATGGTGTCGGCGCGCTCCATATTGCGCGAGGTCCAAAACAACGATTCAGCGGTGCGGCTCAGCATAGTTCAGGCCTTAGCTCGAGAGCACCCAGGTGTCTTTGACGCCGCCGCCCTGCGAGGAGTTCACCACCAGCGAGCCCTCAGTCATAGCCACCCGGGTTAATCCGCCCGGGCACAGCTCAATCGATTTGCCGACCAGGCAATAGGGCCGCAGGTCCACGTGCCGCGGTACCAGACCCTGATCCACATAGGTAGGGGTGGTGGACAACGCCAGGGTGGGCTGGGCAATAAAATCCGCTGGGTCGGCAAGGATCCGTTTTCGATAGTCCTCAATCTCCTGTTTAGTGGAGGCCGGCCCCACCAGCATGCCGTAGCCGCCAGAACCATGCACCTCTTTGACCACCAGCTCGGGTAGCTTATCCAGCACGTAGTTTAAATCGTCGGGCTCAGAGCAGCGCCAGGTGGGCACGTTATTCAGAATCGGCTCTTCGCCGAGATAGAAGCGGACCATCTCCGGCACATAGGTATACACTGCCTTGTCATCCGCCACCCCGGCGCCGGGTGCCGAGCACAATTGCACCCCGCCTGAGCGATACACGTTCATCAGGCCCGGCACGCCGAGCATGGAATCCGCCTTGAAACACAACGGGTCAATGAATTCATCATCAATGCGGCGATAAATCACATCTACCTTGCGTGGGCCACGGGTGGTGCGCATGTACACAAAATCGCCGTCCACAAACAGGTCGCGGCCCTCTACCAATTCCACCCCCATCTGGTCGGCCAGAAACGAATGCTCAAAATACGCCGAGTTAAACGCGCCCGGCGTGAGCACCACCACGGTGGGCTCCTGATCACATTTGGGTGGTGCCACCGACTGCAATGTGCGCCGCAGGCGATCGCAGTAACCGTCGATCGGCAAAATGCGACTGGAGCGGAACAATTGCGGAAACAGCCGCATCATAATCTCGCGATTCTCCAGCATGTACGACACACCGGACGGGGTGCGGCAATTGTCTTCGAGCACATAAAACTCGTCCGCGCCGGTGCGCACCAAATCAATACCGATAATGTGAGAATAAATGCGTTGTGCGGGTGACATGCCTACCACGGCCGGCTCGTAGGCCTGATTCTGGTAAACCAGCCGTGCCGGAATGCGCCCCGAGCGGACGATCTCGCCGCGGTGGTACACATCCCACAAGAACGCATTCAGGGCCCGTGCGCGTTGCTTGATGCCGCGCTCCAGCCGCTCCCATTCGCCCTGCGTAAACACGCGCGGCATAATATCAAAGGGGATCAGACGCTCCGTATCCGGCTGGTCACCATAGACCGCAAAGGTGATGCCTGTCTGCCGAAATAACGCCTCCGCCTCGCGGTATTTCTGTTGCAGCACCGCGGGGTCGGTGCCCTCATACCAACGCATTACCGCCGTATACGGCGCGCGAATCTCGCCGTCGTTGGTCATCTCATTAAAAAATTCGGGTGTCGCCATGATTCCAATGCCCAGAAAAGTCATTCCGCCGCGCCAGCCCACCCAAGGGCATGCAAAGTAGAAAATGCGCGGGATGCACCCTTATAAACCGATTCGAGCGCAATTACAAAAGCACCTTGCACCAGCGCGGGGCAATTGGTGCCAGATTGCTTTGGCACTACGTGCCTCGCAATGACCATCGTTAGTCTTAGCGAGGAGCGCAGCATCGGCAAAGATGCGGGTACTCTGGTCTCGTGAATATGGCGCTGAGGGGCATTCATTGCCGCCCGGTTATGAGGTTTAGATGGTGAGCTTGGATGAATTTCGCCGATATATGCCGGAGATCGATTGAGGTCGTAGGGAAACCCTTTGTTCAACTGCTAAAATGCCTGCATGGATACACGCGCGAACGCCAAAAGTAAAGCCATGCCAAAATTCTTAAAAATTATCTCCCTGCTTGCCCTTGCCTTTATAGCCAGTTGTGGTGATTCCCCGCCCGACTCTAAGTCGAAAGCGCGTGCGCCCGCGATTGCTGCAGACACCATCCTTATAAACGCCAATATCTACACGCTGGATTGGGACGAGCCAGCGCCCGATGGCACGCCGGCGGCCAATGCGCCGTTTAAGGTGGGCGAGTGGCGTGCCGATGCTGACTCGATAGCGGTGTTGGGTGGTGAGATTCTTTACGTTGGCAGCAAGGCCGAGGCGCATGAGTATCATGCTGAGGAGACGGTGATTATTGATGTGGGCGGCGCCACCGTGATCCCCGGGCTGATTGATTCGCATGTGCACATTGCTGAGCTGGGTGAGATTTTGGAACGCGTGAACCTAACCGGGGTAGAGACCCCGGCGGCTGCGGTCGCTAAACTGCAGGCCGAGAGCGCCGGGATAGAGCCTGGTGCATGGCTGATCGGCCAGGGCTGGGATGAGGGTGCCTGGGCCAACAACTACCCCAACCGACAGCTGCTGGATGCGGCGTTCCCGGAAAACCCCGTTTACCTGCGCAGCTTGCATGGCTTTGCCGTGTGGGTGAACAGCGCCGCCCTGGCACTGGCAGGCATTGATAAACACACATCTGCGCCGGTGGGGGGCGAGATTGTGCGGGACGCCGCCGGTGAACCGACCGGTATATTACTCAATCGTGCCACCACCCTGATCGCCACTATTGTCCCCAAGCCAACCTTTGACCAGTTTTCTGCTTTTATCAAGGGCGGCCTGCAGCAAATGGCCGAAGACGGTTTTGTGGCGGTGCACGAGGCCGGGGCCAACTCGTTGCATATTGAAGCTTTGCAGATTTTGCGGAGTCGGGGCGCGTTGCCGATACGCTTCTACGCCATGCTGTCGGCGCGCGATGCGATATTCACTGAGCAGTGTGCTAAAATTGGCCCGATCATCGATCCCGAGGGTTTTTTCGATGTTCGTTCCGTAAAAGCCTATTACGATGGCGCGCTGGGCTCGCGCGGTGCGCGCCTGTTGGCGGACTACAGCGACCAACCCGGCCACCGGGGTGTAAGCGGCGATGGTTACGGCTTTGACAGCGCGCTGGTGGATAAATTGATCAGCGCCGGATTTCAGGTGGCACTTCACGCCATTGGTGACGCCGGCAACCGCGAGGTGCTGGACTATTTTGCGGCGGCGCAAAGCTTGAAGGGCGCCGCCCAGGACCCCCGTCATCGGGTCGAGCACGCGCAAGTGTTGCACCCGGACGATTTCAGCCGTTTTAAAGAGCTCGGCCTGGTCGCCTCCATGGAGCCCCCGCACGCCGTGGAAGACAAAACCTGGGCCGAACAGCGCTTAGGAACCGAGCGCATCAAGGGCGCCTACGCCTGGCGCACGTTTAGAGAATTGGGCGTGCCGCTCACCTTTAATTCCGATTTACCGGGCTCCGACCACAGCATCTTCTACGGCCTGCACGCTGCGGTTACGCGGCGCGACAAACAGCTCAACCCCGAGGGTGGCTGGTACCCCGAGCAGGCGGTGACCATCGAAGAAGCAATCCGCGCCTATACCAGCTGGGCGGCCTACGCGGCGTTCCGCGAGCAACAAACCGGCACGCTTAAAAAAGGCAACTGGGCGGATTTGACCGTGATGAACATCGACCCATTTAAATTGGCCACCACTGCGCCTGAGCAATTACTCAACGGCGAGATTCTGCTCACCATGGTAAATGGAAAGATTGTGTATAACGGGTTGGCGGAGTAGGGGCGGGCGCGCCATCGCACGACGCCCGCTGTGGCTGCTCTAATTTCATAACCACCTGCGGCGAATCAAACTTTCTCAGACCAGCACTAATACCCCAACAACGGCGGCGTCTCCGGGAAGTAGTGCTCCAAATCGCTGTCGCTCAATTGCAGTGGAGTAATAGCTTTAATCGCGTCGTCCAGGCTGCCGTTTGCGGGGCGTATCGACATGATCCGACCCTCGTCGCCTTGCAGCAGTGCGATACGTTGGCCGCTTGGGTCTACTGCGTAGGCATTGGTGTCAAACGTCGCTACCAGCTTGCCAGATCGGGGCATAAAAATGCGTACCGCGTCTGAGCGGGTGATCACACGATTTTCCATTGGCAGAAACTGCGCATTTGGCGCACCAAAATTCCAGTGGTCCGGCAACGTTTGAATCAACTCGCCTGTCGCCGTATCCCAGATTCGCACCGCAAGTTTGCGGGTGCTGGAGCTGAAATCTGGGTAGTCGGTGGTGAGCAGTATGGCATCGTCCTGGCTGAACTGTACCGCCCCATACTCATGCTCATGCCCAGTCATCTGTAAGGCTTCGCCGGAGTTTAATTTCCAAAGATAAGCCGCTTTGTCCCTGGCACGAGTGGCAATTGTCGTGCCTGCGGGGTTGAACACCGCATGCACGGCATAGGTGTCGGCGTGTTGATTACTCCATGTCAGCTCGCCGCTCGGCAGGCGCCAGACATTAACGGTGCCGTCTTCGGCCGCCGACACCAGTTGCTGGCCATCGGCACTGAAGGCGGCCGAGGTCACTGCGGCACTATGCCCCTCCAAGGTGGTGATAAGTTGGCCGCTTTCCATACTCCAAAGCTCCAGATGATGATGGTCGCTCCACAGTACCAGCGATCCGCCCCCTGGGTTGAGTCGGTGGCCCCTTAGCTCTCCAATGCGCGGTGCAAATCTATGCACCAGTTCTCCTGTTACACGTCGCCAGAGCCTGACCGACGAGCCAGTTTGCAGGGCCAGTATTTGGTCGTCGGCCGTGAAAGACATGCGCCTTAATCTGGAGCTCGGGAGATCAATTTCGGTCACTAGTGCACCGCTTTGCGCATCCCAGATCTGCAGGCGGGGCTTTTGCGCTCCATCGATGCTCGCCAGCCACTTTCCGTCATTACTGAAAGTGAGCTGCTTTAAGCGGCGCGTTGGTCCACGTAATTTTTGCTGGCTCGATTCGCCCGCCATAGCGACCAGGCCATGACCGTCTGCTGATTGAACGGTCAGGTACCTGCCTGTCGCATCAAACCGCATGGCGGTGATGGCTTGTTCAGTTTTAATCACTGCCGCGGCGTCGGAATCGAGATCTAGAATGCTGACTGCATCGCCAATACTGATGACGAGTTCACTGCTATTCGGCCTGAAGGCCGCCATTTCAATTTCGCTCTGGCCGCTCAGGTTGATGCCGCTTTGTTGCTCTAGGTCAACCAACCATAGTCCGGGCCGCTCAAAGCGAGCCAGCAGATAGCGACCGTTATCGCTAAACTCAAAGGCAATGATAGAGCCCGGCTGCTTGACCACCTCAATATCTTGCCGCCGTTTGGTGAGCGGCTCAGCTATGGTCACAGTGTTTTCATTGTGGGCAATCGCCACCTTTAATCCATCCCGGCTCCAGTTGAGTTGGCGCACGTTTTCCGCGCTAAGTTGTAACCAATCCAACAGCTGCGAGTTGTCTCGCTCGGTGTTGGCCGGCGCCTTGGCTTGTTCGACTGCGGATGCTTGCCCGCTGCGCCACCAAAGTTGCCGTGGGTGTGCGTAAAAGGCCTGCGTTAACAACGCTTGCGATGCCACCATCAGTCGGCGCTTGGTGTCTGCCCTACCTGAGATGGGCACTTCCAGTGACTGTTCGACCCAGCTTGATATTTTGCCCAGGGACAACGCCCGAGCCTTGATGGTGGCGTGATGAGCTAAAAGCATGCCCGCGCTCAGGCGGCCCTTGTCTAGTTCCGCCTGCGCCACATTAAGCGCAAAATTGGTTTGCTCAAACTCTCGTTTCAGGCTTTGTTGTTCAAACAGGAAGGCGGTGGCCGCGATGGCGACCGCGACCAACAGCGTTCCCAGCGCTAATAATAATTTTTGCTTGCGCCGCCGTCGTTGGTCGCGCTGTTTCAAGTCATCGAAATTGACCCCCAATAACCCCGCTAATAATTTAAGTTTGGCGTTGTCTTTACCATCACCTTCGGGGCGCACATCGGCGGCAATGGGCTCGGCGCGGGTGTTGGTGACTTCGCCCTGCGGCGACACCTCAAAGCGAATCGCTTGGGGGAAACATTCATCGTCGGCTGAGCCAGGCTGATCCGTGGCATTGGGTTCGCCATCCACAATGAGGCATAAAATGGAATCGGCCTTGCCGAGGCGTTTAAAGGTTTTGATTTCTTGGTTCACCCAGATGGACTTGGCCGCATTGGGGGAACAGATCACAATCAGGAATCGAGATTGTTGCAGGGCGGCCTCGATGTTAGAGCCGAGGTCCGCTGAAGTGGGTAGTTCTTCGCGGTCACGAAACACCGGGAACACGCGTTTGGGAATGGCCCCATCGCGCCCCATCTGCCCGACCAGCTTTTTGGGTACCTTATAGCGTTCCAGGGATTTATGCAGCCAATCGCCCCACCCCTTATCTCGGTGGCTATAGCTGATAAAGGCCCAATATTTGTTTGAATTATTCACCTTGATGTAGCCGCAATGTCCGCGAAGCTCACCCACAGATCATAAACTAAGCAATGGCTGCAGGCGAATAGCATGCTGTCGCACAGCAGGTTTTAAGGCCGCCCCGAGTTTCGTTTGCTATGTTTATTGGTAGCGCGAAACATTTCCCGAGGTAGATCACATGCAGCAGCTCAAGGTATCAATATTGAAGTTGTGCCTGCTGATCGTAATTAGCCCTCTGTGGGCGGCGCAGGAAAGCGATGAATATCCGGGAGACGAGCGCTACACAGAAAAAGTGCAGGGCCTGCTGCGTGATGTGCGCAATGATGCAATGGACTTCCCATGGCACAACGACCGCAAGAATGTCACCAAACGGGAGGTGGCGCGAGAACTGGCCGAGCGGCATTTTACAGGCCTCAACCCCGATATGCAGCAGACTAACGCTCGCTGGCTGCGATGCCCCAATCTCACCAAAGCGGCGCTGGAGGCGGCGATATTGGATGCCATGACTAATCCGCGCGGGTTTCCATCGGCCGATGGTTGGCGCGATTGGCGCGGCCATCACAAAGGCACCTGGTACGACACTAATCAGAAGTTCTGGGATGAAGCAAAATGGAATGCACCCACTCGCGAACCGACCCAAGTAGCAGGTGACAACGATGCCGCCGGCAACCCGCGAATCTACGACCATCAGAAGGTGCACTGGCCGGGCCGTAAAGTTGGGCGCTACGGCTGGAATCAGTCACACCCGGAAGTGAATTACATCTGGGGCTGGGACCCCAAAGAAAGTGGCAATGAGAACGGCTGCATCGGCACGCATGTGGGCTTCCCGTTCGCCCGCGGCGACTGCAAATTCATTGTCTGGATCACCCCCAAAGCGATTTTCCTGGAAGGCATTAACACCGGCCAGCGCCGCACCGAAACGCTCAACGGCAACCAGGTAAGAGGCTACCCGAAAACCAGCACCGCGCTTGCTGGCGGGCGTGGGCAGTGGTTGGTTGAGCGTTAGGGGAGGGGTCGAGGGAAGGCCTCGACATGCCAAAATTTAAATTGCTGCAGAGAGCGAAACCATCACGATGGTTGTCATCGCGAGCCGAACGCGAAGCAATCTACTGAACTCCCCCAAAACTTGTCATGGCGATTGCGGCCTGGACCTCTATACCCCCCTGTGGGGTGTGCCACTGAGTAGCCCCGGATCGCACTGAAATCGACCAAATTGCCTCAAATAATGATAATAAAGCTTAAATAGAGCGATTTAATAGTAAATAATGCTTGAAATATTAGCCTAAATGATAATAATGATATTTATATTAAATTTGATAATTATTTGGTTCGCCTTGGAATTAGCTCTATGAAAGATAAAGAATATTACTCCACCATTGAAGCGGCGAAGTTGCTGGGCGTCTCGGTGCGTACCGTGCAGTTGTGGGTTGAAAGTGGCGCGTTGGAGGCGTGGAAAACCGCCGGCGGCCATCGTCGCATCGTGGCGTCATCGGTTGATGACTACATTAAAGCGCATCAAGCTACTGCTGGCGGGTCAACAAAAACCGGCCGTAAAAGTTTACTGATTGTTGAGGATAACCCGACGGTATCAAAGTTTTATGAGGCTGCGATCAAGTCCTGGGGCTTGCCGCTGGACGTTGTTATCTCGCACGATGGATTTGCAGGATTGGTGGCCATCGGCCAGCAAAAACCTGATTTGCTGATAGCGGATATTTATATGCCCGGCATGGATGGACTGCAGATGATTCAATCTCTATATAAGTCTGATTTGATGAGCGCGGAGCAGATCATTGTGATCAGCGGCTTATCGGAAGAGAGCATTGCCGAGCGCGGTGGAATCCCGGAAGGTGTCGAATTTTTCAAAAAGCCGGTGGATGTTGCAAAGCTTAAAAGTTTGGTGCTCGACAAATTATCACTCGAGGCCGCAGATGCAAGCTCACAACCCCAAAAAATCACCGGAGAGCAGGCATGAAAGGCATCATTCTGACGGAATTCGTGGAATTTCTGGAGCAAACGGTGGGTGAAAATACCGCCCAGAAAATTATCGACGATAGCCAGGTGGCGTCGGAGGGCGCCTACTCCAGAGTCGGCCAATACGACTACCATGAACTGATCCAGCTGTTGACGCAGTCGGTTGCCGAAACTGAGCAGCAGGCCGAAGTGCTGCTGCAAGGCTTCGCGGATCATATGTTCAAGGTTTTCAAGCGCGACTACCAGGTGTTTTTCGAGGGCACAGACAACGCGATCTCAATGTTGATACAAATTGATAACCACATTCATGTTGAGGTGCAGAAACTGTACCCTGACGCGGAGCTGCCTAAGTTTGATTACACGCTGCAAGGCAGTCAACTTACCCTGCGCTATCAGTCGCCGCGACCGTTTGCGCAGGTGGCTTACGCACTGGTGGGGGCCTGTCTTAAATATTTCGGTGATAAGGAAAAATTGATTTCCAGTGAGTTATCACAAGACCTGAAATCCGCCACGTTTGTGGTGGCGACCGCGTAACCGCGGCCTGCACTATTCCCTGTTGCGGTAATACAGCATGAGTGATGACCTGAAACAACAGCTGGCGCTGGCAAATGCACGGGCTGAACGCCTTAAAAAAGCGCGCCATGAGGCTGAAAAATTACTCGAAGAGAAGTCGCGTGAATTATTTGCGGCAAATCAGCAGTTGGAAGAAATCCAGCAGAACCTGCAGCAGGACATTCAACAGGCAACTTATGAACTGGAGGTAACCAATGCCCGATTGCAGAGTGCGTTGGACGGCAAGTCGGCATTCCTCGGGCAGATGAGCCATGAAGTCCGTACGCCGCTGAACGCAATCATCGGCTTATCAGAAATATTGCTGGGCACCAGGCTGGATGAAGCGCAACACGATTACATGAGCACCATCAATAACGGTGCCAAGTCGATGATCGTGTTGATCGACGATTTGCTCGACATCACCAAGATCGAAGCGGGGCGCGTGGATATCTGCCCGGAACCGGTCGACGTCCATGACCTGCTGCGCAACATAAATGGCATGTTTGAGCTTTCCGCGAAACAGAAAGATCTGCAGCTAGATCTGCAGATCGACAACACAGTGCCGGGCACGATCAGTATCGACGTCGGTCGCTACACTCAGATCATCAACAACCTGATTTCAAACGCCATAAAGAACACGCCCCAGGGTCGGGTTTTTGTGCAGGTGGGTTTCAGGGCCAGTGCCGATGATGACGGAGGTGTACTGATCACTAAGGTTGTGGATACCGGTATCGGTATTGAAGCAACCCAGCTGGAGCGCATCTTTGGCGCCTATGAGCAGATCGGTCGGCCCGGTCAGGGTGCCGGCCTGGGTTTATCGATATGTCGACAACTTTGCGAATTGATGAATGGCGAAATCAGCTGCGAAAGCATACCCGGCCGGGGCAGTATTTTCAGCGTGAAACTGCCAGTACGGACCTCGACCTCGCGGGATCTGCAAGCCAGCACCGAGGCGACAGCGTCCTTGCCGTCATTGCCACCATTGAGAATCCTGGTTGCGGAAGATAATCCGACCAACCAGAAAGTGCTGACTGCGCAACTGGCACAATTGGGGCAGACCCCGGACATGGTCGAAAACGGTGCCGAGGCCATGGAAAAAATTGCGCAAAGCGAATACGACGTGGTGATACTTGATATACAGATGCCGGTCATGACCGGGGAAGAGACTTTGCAGGCTATCCGGGATTCAGCCCCATCAATCTCAACGCACTATTGCATCGCCCTGACCGCTTCCACTTACCAGAACCAGGAAGCGCGCTTACTGCGCCTTGGCTTTGACGCGTTCCTGAGCAAGCCACTGGACCTTCAAGTATTGGCGGAGGCGCTCATGAATGTGCCCGAGAGCCTGTCTATGTCACTGGCGGAGGAAAGCTCGTTTATCGATTGGGATAATGTGGTGGAAACGCTGGAAGAAGGGGCGTTTGATTTTACCTACCTGAAAACCCAGTTCGGCGAAGCGCATCGTGCGATTTTCGCTGAGATTGCGCCGTCTTTTCTACAGCACAGCTACCGCGAACTTGAGCAATTGATAGCACACGCACAAGCAAGTGAAATTGAAAAAATAAGCGCCAGGAGTCACTCGATTAAGGGCGCTGCCAGCAGTCTCGGATTGAACGATCTGGCAAATATCCTGCTGCGCATTGAAAACAAACCGGCAGCAGAGGATGTGGTCGCCAAAGTGACCGAAGTAAAAATATATATGGATCAATTGAAACCCATCATGGAGCGAGAGCTGGCGCAGTGCGTGAGTGAAGGTTGACAACGATGATCACTGCGCTTAAACAACGGTTGCTGAGCACCGAGAACCGCTTCTTGCGAAATCTCGGTTGGCTGGGTGCCAGTGAAGTTTTTGTGCGCACCACGCGCCTGATAACTGCAATCGTGCTGGCTCGCGTCATGGACCCGCTGATCTTTGGCGTGGCCGCGCTGGTGCTGACCATTAATGAATTGATTCGCGTTTTCAGTCGTAATGGAATCGGCGCGAAGATTGTGCAGTGCGCCGATGCCGAGCTGGATAGCATTACCAACACTGCCTATCGGCTCAATTTCATATTCTGTTTCGCTTTGTTCGTTGTGCAATGCCTGGTGGCGTACCCACTCGCAGCTTTTTACCATACGCCGCAACTGGTGCCGATGCTGCAGGTGCTGGCGATCACTTACCTGCTGATGCCATACGGTATGGTGCAGGCCGCGCTGGTGCAGCGCCAGCAGCGGCTTAAAACGGTGGCGTTTATCGATGGCGCACAAGTCGGTATCGACAATGTGATCACTACTGTGTTTGCCCTGATGGGCATGGGCGCATGGGCCATTGTGTTGCCAAAATTCCTGACCTCGCCTATCTGGGTGTTCGGCTATCGCCGGGCCTTTGCCTGGCAACCCACCGGCAGGATGCGCAGCTTTGCGTTATGGCAAGATGTGCTGAAGTTCGGCCGTTACTTTCTCAGCATTGAGCTGCTTAAAACCGCGCGATTGAATCTTGATAACATGATTATCGGTCGCTTGCTGGGCATGGAAGCGCTCGGTCTCTACTATTTTGCCCGCAACGCCGGGCTTGGTTTCAGCCTGACGCTGATCAACGCTATCAACTCGGCCCTGTACCCGAGCCTGTGTGAAGTGAAGGACAATGCCGTTGCGTTGCGCGCCCGCTTTGTCCGCAACCTGCGCCAGATCGGCCTGGTGGCCGTACCACTGATATCACTGCAGGCTGGCCTGGCGTTTATCTATGTGCCGCTGGTGTTTGGCGAGCAATGGATCAGTGCAGTGCCGATTTTAACGCTGCTATGTCTGTCGGCATTACCCCGGCCACTGGCAGAAGGCGCCTCTGCGCTGACCCTGGCCACCGGACGCATCAACATCGACTTGCGATGGAACCTATTGTTCACCGCAATATTTATTGCCACCGTCTTGGTGGCTGCAACCATCAGTTTGTTCGCAGTGGCCGCCACGATACTGGTTATTTACATCATCAGCCATCCGTTGTACCTGATTTACGTATGGCGCGTAGTGTTTAAGCAGCCTGCCATTAACCTCCAACCAGAGATACCCGCTTATGCCAGCAATTAAATCAAACCAAAACTGTACCGAGGAGTTGAGCCGGGCACCTGCGGGCCCGCTGGTCAGCGTGGTGATTCCGGTTTACAACGTTGAAAAATACATCGAGCAGGCGTTGCAATCGGTGCTGACGCAGAGCTACCGTAACCTTGAGATCATTGTGGTCGACGACCAGAGCCCAGACAATTCCATTGCCTTAGTTGAGCATCTTGTCGCGCGGACACAGGAAACCCGCGTGCAAATTGTTCGGCAACAGAACCGCGGCCTGGCCGGTGCCCGCAATAGCGGTATCCGCGCAGCGACGGGTGATTTTGTGGCCTTCCTGGATTCCGATGATTTCTGGCAGGCGGATAAAATCGAACAGCATATGAAACTGATGCTGGCGCAGCCCGGCTGCGGGGTCAGCTTCTGCTCCTCGCTGTTTGTCGATGAACAAGGGCAGTCGCTGGAGCGGCTGCAAGCCCCCGCGGAAAAGCAACAGTTCGATGCCGGTACTATTTTCTGCCGCAATCCCATCGGTAACGGCTCGGTGCCGGTGATCCGCAGGGCGATACTCGAACAGATCGCTTTTTTGGAAAAAGGTAAAGACTATACGCAGTACTTCGATGAGTCGCTGCGCCAATCCGAGGACGTGGAGTGCTGGACCCGCATCGCAATCATCAGCGGTACGGAGTTCGCCTACATTGACCAGCCGCTGACCAACTACCGTCTTAATAACGGCGGCTTATCGGCCGACGTCGACAAACAATTCGAAACCTGGTCGCGGGTGTTGCATAAGCTCGCCCAGTACGCGCCCGAGTTTGCCAAACGCTATGGCCCGATAGCGCAAACTTTCCAATATCGCTACCTGGCGCGCCGCTGCGTGTTCCAGGGCCAGGGTAACTATGCCTTGCAGTTGATGTGGCGGGCTTTCAGGACACGGCCGCGGGTGTTGTTCACCGAGAGCCGTAAGACCCTGGAGACGCTGGCGGCGAGCCTGCTGATGGTTTGTTTGCCGCGCGGGCTGCAATTAAAGCTGGTGGAAAAACTGGTTTAGCCAGTGCCTGCAGATCAAAGGGAATTGATCATTACTATGGATTATCGCGGCCTCGTCATGAGCGCTGCAAACTGTCAGTCATCCGCGCTGACTAAACTATCTATGTATTGACCTGATGTTGAACGGCCAGGCACGGCGCCGGGGGTCAGGGCGCCGATATTCGTGCAGAGTGGAGTGCCATTCGCAGTTGCCAGTAGAACCAGCGCTTGATATCCCTTTTGGTCCTTGGATCAGACAGTAACTGGCGGGCATTGGCGCGATTGCCGGCAAGCAGGTTACGCCGCACAAGGTCGAATAAATGAATGGCGATATAGCGCTTGAGTGATGTTCGTAACTGCGCAGGGACAACTCCCTGTTCAAGTTGCTGTTGCAGCCGTTGGCTGAACGGCATCTCGCCAATCGGGGATACCGATTGCATCAGCGAATTTGCGGCGGCTTCGTAATAAGTCGCGCACACGCGGGGGCTGAATGCGATGTTGTACTGCAGTGCCAGTTGCGACCATACCGCCTGGTCTTCTCCCATGTTCTCCTGCTCGGGAAATCCACCCATCGCAATCAGTACCTCTTTGTTGATGCACACCGATGAGGAAGTGACAGGCAGGTCGCCGGCCGCTGCTGAACGAAAAAAGTCAGGCAGTATTTGTGGGCTCGCCGGGTCGGCCAGGCAGCTAATGTTCGCCACGCGCACATCGCCCCACACGGAGTCGCAGAAACGGTAAGAAGTGGAGAACACGGCTGCGTCGGGAAACCTGCGGGTCAGCAATTTGATCTCGGCGAGAAAATGCTCGTCATAGGTATCATCGGCATCAAGAAAAGCGACCAAGCTGCCTTTCGCCAGGTCAATCCCGGCATTGCGTGCGGCCGAGACACCGCCATTGGTCTGCGCATGAACGCGAATGTGGTGAGCCGGATGCGCCTGTTGCAGGCTTTCAGCAATGGTGCGTGAGCCGTCAGTGGAGCCATCGTCTACCACAATCAGCTCGACATCATCAGTGAGTTGTTGAATCACCGAGTTCATCGCCCGGTAGATCGTGCCTTCTTTATTGTAGAGAGGAATGACGACTGAAATATACATGTTAATTTGCCTCCACAGGCCGTTCGGTTTGAGTGTTGAGGCGCTCGGAAAGAAGCCGGAACTGCGCCAGTAAATTCGAGTTATTGGTATCGATATCCTGGATCGAGCTACGTAGCCCGATGCCGATCAGTAACCAGGCTGGCCAGGTGAGATAGGCCAGCGCTTCAATGTTTTCGCTCAGTGAAAAGAAGCCCAGGATCAGGCACATGCTCAGTGCCAATCGTGAACTGACCTGGTATTGCGCTTTTACCAGCAGCACGCAGGCGGTCACTAAAAATGGAATTAAAAAACCTAAAAAGCCGACCATCCCTTTCACAAATAACAGCCCGTACCAGTTGTGATGCGAGCCGATCGGCATGAACTCAACCAGGTGAGTGCCGGTTTCGACCGCACCGTGGCCAAACCAGAACGCTTCCGCCTGCCAGCGATACAGGGCAATGTTGGCCAGCGCTTCGCGCACGCGGGTGGAGTCGGCGCGGGCCGCCTTGATGTCTCCAAGCAATGTCATCAGCTGCTGCGAGACGGGTTCAAACAACAGCACCAGCCCGAGTACACAACACGCCGCACTGATGATGATCCAGGGGCGCGTCAAGCGGGATAAGGCCCACACGCCGAGCGGTACGATCAGCATAACCAACATGCCCATACGTGACGCGGCCATCAGAATCATCAGAGCATTGCCGAGCAGGCCGACAAGGCGCCACTTGAAATCTTTCTCAAACCAGGCGCAGAGGAAATAAAGATTGGCAACGAAACCTACTGCCGGTGCCCACGGAGCAAAAAAGCGCCAGCGCGGTGCACCATTAAACGGGTCGATCTCATACAGGATAACGGTAAAGTACTCAGCACCGGCGCCGCCGAGTATTTTCAGCGGCGACACATACAGATGACCGGGCAGGCCGGTCGCGTAGGCGAATACCAACAGCGGTGTCAGCAGCAGGGCAATGAGCCCGATAACGCAGGCGGCGCGGCAGATGAGCTGGTAACGCACATTAAGACAGAATCCGAGCACAACAAAAATTGACAGCAGTGCCCAACCCTTGGCCCAGCCAACGGTCGACTTGATCAGCTTTGCCAGCCCCAGGTTAAAATCAACGTGGCCGATAATCAGGCAGAGCTGCAGCATCATCGCGCTGCCGATCCACAGGTAGATGAGCCACGTCGAATTCTGTTGCGGCAGAGGCTGCGCGGCCGACCAGCGTAATATCAATAGGGCCAGCAGGGCCCAGCCCAGAACCGGGGCCAGCAGATACAGTGCGCCCAAGGCATACAGCAGAAAAGTAAACGTAATGCTGCCGACGATAATGCGTTCATCCGTGCTCTGCCGGCCAAATTCACTCCACCGGGCAGCGGCATCAAAATGTCGATGAAATGGCAGCATGATGCTAGCGCGCGTAGGTCATGCTCATTGCGGCGTGAAAATTGGTGTTGCCGGTGGCAGTGTGTGCCGATGACATGCCAAGGCGCCTGCGCACTTCGGTCAGAATCAGCGCCAGCGCCAGCAGCCCGTAGAGCAGCACGCCGGCAACGATCATCAGCTTTGCCTGCAGGCGGTCACGTTTCAAGGTGGCCCCCGGTTGCGTTAGCAGTTGGGTCAGGGGGTAGGTCGCGTAGATATCCAGGCGGCTGGTATCAAGCTTGGCTAATGCCGAACTGAAGATGGCTTCAGCAATCTGGTGATCACGTTGCAGGTCAGCAAGTGTCGCCGCCGCCTGGGTGTGCGCTCTGACCCGGTCGCCATAACTTTGCAGATTGCTCGACAGAATATCACCCTGCGCCTGCAATCCTTTGAATTCAGCCAGCAACTCATTGACCTGCTGAATTGATTGCGCGGCATTTTCTGAAAGCAGCCCAAACAGCTGGCTTTCAGGCAATTTAACCAAGCCGGAGTAATCGGCAAGTATGTTGCGCAAGCGGGTTTTCAATGCATTCACCTCCGCATCCAGCTGGCGGCGCAGGGGATTTTGCTCAGCGTATCTCGAGTTGTTGCTGGTCTGCTCGGCAAGGCGCACACTGAGGGTCTCCAGCAGCGAGTGCACCGTCGGGTTTGATTGAATGACCAGTAGTTCCCTCGCCTGCTGCTCTGAAATAGAGAGCTGTTCCAGCGTGGTGGCAATAGTAGCGCCAAGCTGGGCCGATGTTACGCCCACGCTGGCATGCTCAGTGCGCAGTTGTTCAAGGTCGTCCAGCCAGCGCTCGAACTGCTGGTCAGAAATAACTTCACTGCCGGCCTGGTAAGCAACAATATTCTGCCGCGCCGCATTCAGGCGGGCTTTGGCTTCTGCGAGGTTACTTTCTACGCCCTGGAAGTTACGCTCGATTTCATTCTGGCGCAATTCATCGAGGGTTTGGTGAAAAGTGTTGTTATACAGATTAGCGCGGTATACCAGTTCGTCCTGTGATTCACCTTTAAGGGTAAATTTCATCGCCGGGGTCTGGTCGATCAGGGTGATCCTGGGTTTGCTGAAGGCAACCGGCTCAACGCCGTATTCGGCAGCAGCACGACTGATGACCGCGTCACTCAAGGCGATTTCTTTATAGGTGTTCTTGGGGCTGATGGAAACGCTGCCATAAGCGTTATTTCCGGAGGTGCGTGATTCGCCCAGGTTGTCGAGATTGAGCGTGGCCGAGCGGTCGGTGCCCGGCAACAACATAATCCATGAAGTCTTGTAGCTGGGTTTTTCCAGCACCAGGTAACCGCCGACCAGCACTGCAATCACCACCAGGGCGATCAGCAGGGTCCAGCGTACTGTGAGTGCAGCTGCTGCGAATTGACTAAATACGAGATTCCAGTTCATGTTATTTCCCCACTTAATCGGGTAGACCGTTTTAAAGTAATCGCCCCAACAGAATCGGGCTGATAAGCTCGCCGATACCGCGTGCAACATCGCGGAAATTGGTGAACCGTGAGTCGTAACAGGCCAGCGCGTCATTGGGCATCAGGAACGGATTGGCCAGATGGTTGGATGAATTCGCCAGCAGTTGATTGATCGAGCGCTTAACAACAAGCTGTTGTTTTGAGCCGTAGTTGCGGGTGATCAGCACCACGCTTCGTGAAGCATTGGCCTGATGCGTGCCACCAACGCAGTTAGATGATACGGCGGCGTCCAGCAGCGACGTGCCAAACGGCAGCCGGGTCGAGTCGGCGCCGACCGCGCCCTGCGCATTGCTCAGTGAAGGCGCAATCAGGTTCGACATGAATACGCGCATGCCCGGCGGTGTGATGCCACTGGGCTTGATGAAGTTTGTGTTTTCCACGCCGGTTGATCGAACCAGTATCTGATCGCCATTAATAAGGGTAGGGGTCTTAACGAACTCGTTGCCCTGCATGAGGGCGGTCAACGGCACCTGTACAATAGTTGTTCCGCGCTTGATGTAAATCCGCTCCGGGTCCGCATCAGGTCGAATGCCACCGGCCGCAGTGAGTGCCGCAATCAGGTCACGGTCGGGACTAAACGTGCCGGCCAATTGGGGCAGCAGGTCCCTAGGTCGCTCGGCGGGCCTGTTATTTATAAAAACCTGCCCCGGATTGAACACCGCCCCGGTAACTGAAACATGAACCGCCGCCAGCTCCACGATGCTGACATCAGCATGCACCAGATCCTGATAGAACCATCGCTGTTCGACCAGCGCCTGCTCGATAGACTGCACCAGTTGCTGTCGGCTCAATCCCTCCACGGCCAATGAATCGCTGAAAGGCACTTCCAGCTGGCCGGCAGCATCAATCTGGTACAGGCCATCAAATTGAGGCATTCCATTAATACGTAACCTGATTATGTCCCCGCGCGTGACCACCTGGTCAGTGAAGCCGCTCGCGAGGGAAAGCCTCTGCGCGGCCCCGTCAGCACCCTCAGAGCCCTGCATGTGTCCCGCAACAGTGGCGTGGCGAGACGCCAACGCCTGCCCGAAATCGGACAGGGCAACAGCAGAATCATTTTCCACCACACGGACAAAGGACATGCCGTCGTCCTGGTCGAGGCTGTCCAGGTTTTTTGGGGTGACCGCGCAACCATTAATGCCGAGCAAGATGGAGGCCGCTGTTACCAGTTTGAGTAATTTCAAAAACCGCATGTCATTTACCTGTTTATCGCGTTTGTGGTGATTTTTACCGTTTGGAACCGCATTCAGCCGTTCTCTCAGTGACGCCATAGTATCATTATTATCATATTAGTCAAGAATTTAGTGTCAAATTTATCAAAAACACATTAAAACTATATATAACAATAGCTTACAGAAAATAAATTAATGATTTTAACTCCATAAATCACTAAAAAAGGCTGTTTTAGACCTCCAAAATGAAATAAATAATAAATTTATGGTTGACATAATAATAATATTGATATTAATATGCGCCACATCGAAATATCTATCATTATTATCATTATGAGACAACTTATCGGAATCACAGCCTTGGCCATCATTCTTCCCGGTGTGGTGGCGAGGCTGTTCATGGCAGTGCTGCGAGAGCAACCTGTTAAATGGTTCATTGCCGAATACGCAGGCCGCAATCTGCAGGTCATCAAGCATCGCACGCTTCTGGTGTGCAATGTGGCGTTAGCTGACTTTG